>NZ_JBFRDM010000009.1:0-541939 GCF_052113585.1 Allobosea sp. TAF32
GACAAGGAACCCGAGTTCCTGTTCGTGCCGCCGGACCAGGTCCGGAAGGTGGCCGAGGAAACCGGTGCCATTCCCTATGATGTGCCCGGCGTCGAGTACACGCATGTCGGAGAGGGATGCAGCTTCGACACTTTCGTCGAGAAGCACGATCTCGCCAAGGATGCGGCCATCGCCACGGTGGCAGCCATCGTCCGCGGAGCCGATACCGACAGGCACGATCTCACGCCGCAATCGGCCGGGCTGCTGGCGATCTCGATGGGGCTGCGCGATTTGTCGCCGGATGATCATGAGGTCCTGAGGAGCGGCTTCATCATCTACGACGCGCTTTATGCCTGGGCATCCCGCCGGAAGGGCGAAACCCATAGCTGGCCACCGGCGGCGAACGCTGCTGCGGCCTGAGGTCGTCCATCGGGCATCGGAGCGAGCCCGTGCCATGCATCGTGGCGGAACCAGCGCTCTGGCGGCCGCTGTCACCTGCCAGCCCTGCTACCCGCGCGCGTTTTCCTGTCAGCTCCCGCTGCGCGGCCCCGAGGCGGTGGAGCGCGCAGATCTTGGCATTCCCTTACAGGTCAGTGCTCTGGGGAAGAATGACGAGGTCGCGGATCGTGACGTTGCGCGGCCGCGTCAGCATGAAATGCACGGCCTCCGCCACCTCCTCAGCTTCGATCAAGCCACCGCGAGCGCGCTCCGCATCGAGCTTTTCCTGTGGCCAGTCAGCGATCAGCGCCGTCACCACCGGGCCAGGCAGGACCGCGCCGACGCGCAGGCCGTGCGGGATGACCTGGCGGCGCAGGGCATGGACGAAGGCCTGCACCGCATGTTTCGAGGCCGTATAGACCGGCTCCCACACCACCGGCACGACCCCTGCCACCGAGCTGGTGACGAGGATGTCGCCGGTCTTGCGCGCGATCATGTGCGGCAGCACGGCATGGATACTGCGAAAGACCGCATTGACGTTGAGGTTCAGCATGCGGTCCCAGGCATCGGGGTCGCCCTCGCTGACGGGGCCGCCGACATAGGCGCCGGCATTGGCATGGAAGATGTCGAGCGGGCCGGCCTTGTCGAGGATACCAGGCAGCATGCCGGCGACCGAGGCGGGATCGCTGAGGTCGACGACGAGCGGGATCGCCGCCGAGCCGAGGGGCTCGCAAACCTGCGCGAGAGCCTTGCTGTCGCGATCGACGAGGACGACGCGGGCACCGGCGGCGAGCAGCCGTTTCGCGCAGGCAAGGCCGATTCCCGAGGCTGCGCCGGTGATTGCCGCGACTTGTCCGGTCAGTTCCTGGGTCACGACGGGGTCTCCGATAAGGCTTGAGTCCGGGCGGGCGAGATGACCTCGCGCGCCTGGCGCGCGGCCCCTTGCAGTGTTTCGAATGCGGTAAAGCGTCGATCGTGAATCCGTGCGATCTCAGCGCCGGCGGGGGTGAAGACGGCTGCACCCTGCGCCATGTCGGTCATGGCTTGCGCGAGGTCGGGGAACGCCCCGGCAGCGGTTGCGGCAAGCATGGCCGAGCCGAGCAGGACGGGGTCGACATCATCAGGCACCAGCACCGGCAGCCCGGCGCAATCAGCCAGGAGCTGCCGGATCAGGGGTTGGCGGCCGGCGCCGCCGCTGAGCACGATGGCCTCGACGACGGCGCCCTTCGCCCGGCTGGCCTCGACGATCTGGCGCAGGCCGTAGCCGATGCCGGTGAGCCCGGCGATATAGAGGGCGGCGAGATGATCGAGGTCGTGCTCCATGCCGAGCCCGGCGATCAGCGCGCGCGCATGCGGATCGGCATGGGGCGAGCGGTTGCCGAGGAAATCCGGCACGACGACGAGCCCCTCGGCGAGATGCACCGCGTCCGAGGGGCTGGCGACATGCTGCGCGACACGGGCGGCGAGCCAACCGGGGAGGGCGATGCCTTGCGTCTCGGCCCAGTGCCGTGCCTCGGGCGTCGCGGGATGGAAGCCGATGAGCTGCTCGATGGCGGCGCCTGCGCCGGATTGGCCACCCTCGCTCAGCCAAAGGCCCGGCGCCATCGCCGAGAAATACGGCCCCCAGATGCCGGGGATGAAGATCGGCTCGCGGCTGCTGGCCATGGTGCAGGCAGAAGTGCCGAAGACATAGGCCATGCGCGTCAGCGCCGTACCATGCGGCGAGCGCACACCGACCGAACCGACACCACCGGCATGGGCGTCGATCAACCCGGCCGCAACGGCAGTGCCGGCGTTCAGGCCGAGTTCGGCGGCGGCATGTTCGGTGAGCCCGTTGCCGAGTGCCGTGCCGCCCGGAACGATCTCGGTGCCGATCCGCTTGAATTCATCATCCGGGAGGTCACCGAGGCCGATCTGGCGGAAATAGCCGGCATCCCATCGCTCCTCATGGGCGAGATAGGTCCATTTGCAGGTCACCGTGCAGGTCGAGCGCGCGAGCGAGCCGGTCGCGCGCCAGCTCAAGAAATCGGCGAGGTCGAAGAACTGCCAGGCCGCATCATAGGTCGCGGGCAGCTTCTCCTTGAGCCACAGCAGCTTCGGCGTTTCCATCTCGGGCGAGATCGTGCCGCCGACATAGGCGAGAACGGGGTGGCGCGTGGCGTTGATGCGCTCGGCCTGCTCGATGGCGCGGTGATCCATCCAGACGATGATGTCGCGGCTGGGCTTGCCATGCGGCCCGACGGGGAGGGGCGTGCCGCCCGGCCCCAGCACGACCAGCGAGCAGGTCGCATCGAAGCCGATGCCGGCGATCGCGTTGGGACTAAGCCCGGTTTGCCCCATAGCCTCGCGCACACTGGCGCAGACGGCCTGCCAGATATCCGCGCTCGATTGCTCGGCGATATCAGGCCCGTCCCGGTAGAGCGCAATGTCGCGCTTGGCCGTCGCGACCATGCGCCCGTCCCGGTCGAAGATGCCGGCCCGGGCACTGCCGGTGCCAACGTCGATGCCGATGAAATGCCCGGTCATGTCAGGCCGCGGCACGGTTCGGCGGCCCGGCGCGGGTGCCGTCGGGATTGCGCAGGTAGACGCCGCGTTCGAGCTGCTGGCGGCGCAGTTCTCCGACATCGATATCGGCCGGCGGGCGGTTGCCGCGCACCGAGATCTTGGCGGCGCGGCCGGCGGCCTCGCCCATCGCCATGCAGGTCGCCATGACGCGGATCGCGCCCATCGCCTCATGGGTCGCCGAGATGCTGCGGCCGGCCACCAGCAGATTGCCGATCTTCTGCGGCACCAGCGAGCGATAGGGAATGTCGTAGCAGTCGCCGCACCAGATCAGCGTGCAGCCGTCATCGGATGGGCGGTGGATGTCGATCGGGTAGCTGGCGACCGCGATGGCGTCGTCGAAATGCGTGCAGGCGAGCACATCCTCCTGCGTCATCACGTATTGGCCGAGGATGCGGCGCGTTTCGCGAATGCCGAGGAAGGGCGCCGTCTTGGTGAAATAGGCCTTCTCGAAGCCCGGTACGTAGTTCACGAGATAGGTGACGATGTCGTCGATCTGGGCGCGGCCCTCGATCTCGCCCTTGGTCAAGCTGCGGGCGTCGGTGCCATCAGTGCCCTTGACGCGGGTCATGTTGATCCAGACCTCGCCCTTCTTCAGCCCGGTGATGATGATCGTGCGCTCGTTCGGGATCTTCAGGCCGCGCTCGGCCTTGGCCTTGGCCATCAACTCGCGCATCCCGACGACGATGAACTGGTGGTTCTGGCCGAAATACTCGGCCGGGATGAAGTCGGTGAGATAGGTGCGCGCAGCCGGCGGCGCGTTGGCGATCGAAAGCCTCAGCGCATCGGTGTCGACACCGGCGAGGCAGAACATCAATGTCGGCGGCTGCATGCCGCCCTCGGCGTTGCCCTTCTCGGTCGGCACCCCGGCGCTGTAGGCGACGTCGGCGTCGCCGCTGCAGTCGATCACGACCTTGGCGAGGATCGCGGTGCGGCCGCTCTTGCTCTCGGTGATGACGCCGCGGATCGTGTCGTTCTCGACCAGTGCGCCGGCAAAGAAGGTGTAGAACAGCACGTCCACGCCGGCCTCGGTCAGCATTTCCAGCGCGACGGTCTTCACCGCCTCGGGCTCGACCAGCGTGATGCCCATATGGAGCGGGCAGGGCCGGTGCTCGCTGGCGCCCTGGCGCTCCCGGCGCAGGCGCTCGATGAATTTCTGCGGCAGCCCATCGATGATCTGGTTGCCCTTCTGGCCGAGGAAACCGAGCACCGGCAGGCCGATCGTCATGTTGCCGCCGACGAAGCTGCGGCTTTCGATCAGCCCGACGCGCAGGCCGTCCTCGGCCGCCGCCAGTGCAGCGGTGATTCCGGATGGGCCGCCGCCGACGACGAGCACGTCGTACTCGGCCGAGACGGGAATGGAGCGGGCCGGCTCCTCGATGGAGCGGGGCGATGCGGTCGACATGACGATATGTCCTTCAGAGTTAGACGATATGCGATGCGCCTGCGGGGCGTCTTGCCCCGCAGGTTGGAAGATCGATCAGCCCGGCATCATCGGCTTGACGCGTTCGATGATGGCGGAGACCGCGTCCTTGACCGGCTTGCGGCCGAGCACGGCGAGCTGGACCTCCTCGAGGAAGATCGCCTGCGCGCGGGCCGCTTCCGGGAAGGGTGGGAAGGCGCCGCGCGCCGTCGCCAGCACCTTAGCCTCGACCGCAGCGAGCGCGTTGCCGGCCTTCAGCTTCTCGTCCGCATAGGTCGAGACCCGCACCGGACCGTTGCCGTTCATGGCCATGCCGAGCGTCACACGCTTGCTGGAGACTTCCCTGATGAAGCTCCAGGCCAGCGCCTTGTCCCTGGCGTTCTTCGGGATCGACATCGCCCAGGCCTCGACGACCGAAGCCATCGGCATCTTGCCCTGGATCGCCTTGGAACCGGGGAAGGGGACGGCCTTGATCTTGCCGGGGAATTTGCTCTGCTCGGCATTGTTGAGCTGCGCGCCACGGGCGAAGGGCAGCACGGTGAAGGCGGCGCGGCCCTGCTGGAGCCATGTGACCTGATCGTCGTTCTTGGTCGTGGCATAGCTGCGCGGCAGGCTGCCGGCTTCGAACATGCCACGCAGTGCCGCCAATCCCTGCTCCAGCGCCTCGCGGTTCGGCACCAGCTTGAGGTCGGGGCTGATGAAGTCGCCTCCATAGGCGCGAGCGAACATCACCGGGAAGACGGCGAGGTCGCTCGCCAGCACCATGCCGGTGACAGGCGTGCCGGCCTTGGAGGTGAAACTCGTCTTCTTCGCCTGCTCGATCAGCTCTTCCAAAGTCGTTGGCGGGCCGGAGATGCCGGCCTCCTCCAGCAGCGCCTCGTTGTAGAACAGTCCTTGCGTCGCATGGCGGATGGGTATGCCGATCAGCTTGCCGTCGACTGTCATGCCTTGCACTAGGCCGGGCGCGATGTCGCCGAAATCCTCGATTCCCTCCTTGTCCTGATACTGGCCCAGAGGCTCGAACAGCGCGGCGATCTGCGAGGTCGGCCGGTTGTCGATGAGATAGCCGACACCGTACTCGGTCTCCTTCAGGCTGGCCTCGCGGAAGAGCCGGTCCTGCAAAGGATTGGAGTCGAAGGTCGTGAAGGCGGTCTCGGCGTCATTGGCCTTGCGCCAGCCCGCCATCAGGTCGCCGTCGCCGCTGCCGAGCACGGTCTGGTGGACCTTGTGGCTGAGCACGTTCAGCGTCTTGCCGACGGCGAATGCCGGGGCGATTGCGAGCGCAGCGGCGGCACCTGCTGTGCTGGCGACGAAGGCACGGCGGGTGAGCTTGGTTTCAGGCTTGTTCGACATTTTTTCCTCCCTCTTTTTGGTTGGCTATCCCTTCGTCGAACCGGCTGTGAGTCCGGCCACGAGGTAGCGGTTCATGAAGACGACGAAGATGAGGACGGGCACGAGCTGCACCGTCGCGGCCGCGAAGAGGATCCCCCAGTCGACCCCATCGATGGAGCCGATCATCTCTGAGATCACGAGCGGGGCGGTCTTGGCCTTCGTCGCCGTGAAGATGAAGGCGAAGAGGAATTCGTTCCACGAGAACACGATGACGAAGACCGCGACCGCGAGCACGCCCGGCATCGCCAGCGGCATGATGATCTGGCGCAGGATGGTCATGCGGCTGGCGCCATCGATGGAAGCCGCCTCGTCCAGCTCGCGCGGGATCTGGTCCATGAATGTGCGCATCAGCACCGTGCCCAGCGAGACGAAGAAGGTCGCGTAGAGCAGGATCAACACGAGATGAGTGTCGCTGAGTCCGAGCCAGTTCACGATCGGGAACAGCGGCAGCGTCACTACGATCGGCGGGATCAGTCTGACGATGATCAGGCTGCCCATGCTGGCGTTGAGCCAGCGGCCGGAATTCCGCGAATAAACATAGCCGGCGCAGGCGCTGGCGACGATGGCGAGCAGCGTCGCGCCGACAGTGATCAGCAGGCTGTTGAGCAGCCCCTCGAAGAACACGCCCCACGAACGCCAGAGCTCGACGTAGTGCTTGAAGGTCGGCGTGAACAGCCATTTCGGCGGCACGGCGAAGATGTCCTGCCCCGGCTTCAGCGACGACAGGGCGATGAACAGGATCGGGAACAGCGACCAGAACAGGATCGCGGCGACGGCGAGCGCCTTGCCGCCACCGATGAGGAGACGCTCAGTGCGCATGAGCCACGCCTCCGCGCTTGAGCAGGAAGACGTAGGCGCCGGCGAGCAGGAGCGAGATCACGACCATAATCCAGGCGGTCGCCGCGGCCGAGCCGAAGGCGTTGAAGCTGAAGGCCTCCTGATAGAGGTAGATCGCGACCACCTCGGTCGAGCGCGCCGGGCCGCCCTTGGTCAGCAGCCAGGCCTCCGAGAACAGGCGGAAGGCGAAGATGTAGCGGAAAAGCAGGGCGATCAGCATGGCAGGGCCGAGCAGCGGCAGCGTCACGCGGCGAAAGGCTTGCCAACGCGTCGCGCCGTCGATCCGGGCGGCTTCGTAGAGCTCGGCGGGGATGGCGAGGCGGGCCGCATAGACGATGACGAAGGTGAAGGGCAGGTGCAGCCAGATCGTCAGCAGGCCGATCAGGATCATCGCGTGCGACGGCTCGAAGGACCAATCGAGCGTCGGCAAGCTGAGCGCCCGCAGCGCCAGCGTGATCGGCCCGGCATCGGGGTCGAACAGGAAGCGCCACATTACCACCGCCGTGACCTCGCTGACCGCATAGGGCGCGAGCACGGCGACGAGCAGGAAGCGGCGGAAGGGCAGGCCGCTGGCGAAGAGCAGGGCCATACCCAGCCCGACGGCAAGCTCCAGATGTACGGCCACGACGACGAGAACGACCGTATTGAACAACGCGCTGCGGAAGGCGGGATCGGTGAGGACGCGCCAGTAGTTCTGCAAGCCGACGAAGCTCGGCGCCTGGCCGAAGCTCGAGGTGTTCAGGCTCAACCAGACGACATAGAGCGACGGCAGCACGATCACGCTCAGGATGAGCAGATGCACCGGCGCCAGCAGCGGCAATATCCGTGCCGTTCTCTGTAGTTGCACGCATTTCCTCCAAAACTTCTTTCGCTCCGGGCTCTGTCGGCCCGGTGGCTCGGACGGGGGCGTCCGCAGTGGATGTCGGTCAGTGCACCGGCTTGGGCGAGGCGGTCGGTCTCTCCGTGTCCGGAAGTGGATCGGGTGCGCCGGCGTGGCCGCCAGCCGCCGCGATGGCGGTGAGATCGCGCACGGAGTCGCGGATTTGCAGGCTGGCTTGCAACACCGAATGCCCGGGGGCAGCCTGGTCTCCGGACATGCGTGCACGCAGGCGCCGCCAGGCGGCTGCGGCGATCTCGTCAATCGGCTGGCGGATCGCGGTGAGGCCGGTCTTGCGAGCGCTCATCCAGGGATAGTCGTCGAAGCCGACGACCGAGACGGGGTCGGGGATGTCGATCCGCAGCCGCGCCAGCGCCGACAGCGTGCTCAGCGTGGTGACGTTGGTGAGTGCGATGATGGCGCTCGGCTGCGCATGCCGTTCGAGCCATTGCAGGAAAGCCGTGGCGCCGCGGTCGGCGTTCGAGCCGAGTTCGACGACCGTCGGCTCTCGGCCAAGCACGCTCCCGATCAGGTCGCAGGCGCCGCGGACACGCTCGCGGATCGGCGAGATGCCGAGGCTGGAGGCGGCGACGAGAATATCGCGATGTCCCTTTGCGAGGAGATGCCGCGCCGCGATCTCGCCCGCCTCGCGGTTGTTGATCGCCACGGTATCGACGACCGATCCCTCTGGCTGTACGCGGTCGGCGAAAACGATCGGAAGGCGGCCGACCTCATTGCGTAGCGCTTCCGGAACCGCATCGGAGCAGGGGACTGCGATCAGCCCCGAGGGGCGCCAGGCCAACAGGGTGCGCAGCCGCGATTGCTCCAGCCCGAGATCGTCACGGGAGCTCGCGACAAGAATGTCGTAGCCGTCTTGCTGCGCGAGAACTTCAAGCTGCGAGACCAGCGAAGTGAAGAAGACGTCGTCGAGATCGGGCACGAGCACGCCGACCACGCGGGCCTGGCCCGAGCGCAGCTGCGAGGCCGCCCGGTCGACCTGATAGGCGAGTTCTTCCGCGGCCTTCAGCACGCGCTCGCGCAGATCGGCATTCACCGGCTTGTTGCCGCTGAAGACGTTCGAGACGGTCGCAATGGACACGCCAGCGCGAGCTGCCACCTCCCGGATCGTTACGCGCCCGCCTTGCATCCGCGCCTCGTTAAACGTTTTACAGTAAAACGTTTAACGGGTTCGAGGCTCGACTGCAAGAGCGTTTCTGCTGCGGTCGGCGGGATCGCGGTCAGATGCTATGCCGACTTATGATGTGCGCCTGGTCCAGGATTGTTGCCACGATCCTGATGGGACGCGCACGAGGCTCTGTTTCGCTCGGGGTCCGGAGGGCGTGTTCAGGTGGTGAGCGGGACAGGCTGACGCCAGGGTCGGTACTCACCCGCCGTGACGCGTGCGATTTGGATCTCGGTTGGAGGCTCGATCGTCGCATATCGCTGGGTGCCGCTGGACCAGCGCCGCCGCGCGATCCAATCGTCTCGGTGACACGAAAAAGTGCCCGGCCCACCGAAGTGGAGCCGGGCCGTGCTGCGATCAATCAGAGCGTCGGTTCGACACGCAGGTTCTGGTCCCGGTGTTCGCCGCCGAGCGTCGCCGCCCAGGCCGCGGCGGCCGCTCCCACCAACAGAGCAGCCGCAGTCAGGAACGCGGTCAGAACCGCGATCTTTCGCGCGTGCTCCGCCACCTGCTTGGCCGTTTCCTTGGCCTGCGAGAGCCGGGTATAAGCATCGTCGATGCGCTTTTGCGCATCCTGCTCGCTGATGCCCGACCGCGCGGCCAGCCGCGATGCCAGATAGTCCCGGTCGCTCGGCTCGATCTTGCCGTTCTTCAGCGCGTTGACAAATATCCGGGAGGCCTCGTCGCGCTCCTGGGCCGTCGGTTGCTGCTGACCGTTGGCGCGCATGACGTTGTCGAGCGCCATCGCGAGCGGATCGACATTCTGGGACACCAGCGATCCCACGCCCGAGCTTGCGCTGGCGATGCCACTGGCGGCCGTCTTGGCGGCTCCGAACAGCGAGGAGGTCGCGACGAAGGTGATCAGGAGCGCGCCCGTCGCCCAGACGAGCAGGCCATGGGCGGCGTCGCGCACCTTGCGCTCGTCGCCGTTGGCGTCGAAGCTCGGCTGGCGCATGCGGCCGGCGAGATAGCCACCGGCCATTGTCGCCGAAGCCATGACCCAGAGTGCCCAGAGTGCTGCTGCGACCGCCAGAGCGGTGGCACTGGAGCTCTTCTCGAAATCGGCGGAGACCATCGAAAGGCCGATCGCCGAGCCGAAGACCGTCATGATGGTCGAGATGGCAGTCGCGATCACCGCGCCGCCGATGATCGGCCCCCACTGCACATAGGAGCGGTTCTCCTTGTTGACGGTCACGGGGGCGACGACGACGTCCGTTCCAGACATGGACATGGCGAATTCCTATCGAAGACCGAGGAACGACAGGATGGCCATGATGACCACCACGAGACCGACGAGATAAATAATGCCATCCATGAACCCCTCCTGCAGGCGAGCGAAAGTGAGGGCGAAACGGTTGGCGCTGGGGATAGGTTCCGGAAGAACGCGCTTTGGAAGGATTGCCCGGTGGTCGGCGAGCCATGGCGCATCGCGATGTTTCGCCATCGACGCCAGGGCCCTTGCCCGAGACTCGCCACCTCTCGACCTTCAGGCCCAAGAATTTACATATTAGATTTGATCGCTGCGCCGATCACGGCGCAGATCTATGTGCCCCGCGCCCGTGCGATCGCATTGATGATTGCTGATGGACTGTAGGGCTTGGACACGACCACTTCGCCATTGGCGCCCACCTCCGAGATGTCGCCTGTCGCAAACACCACGCAGAGCGAGCTGATCTGCTCTCTCGCTTCTCGAGCGAGTTCGACGCCCGACGCGCCGGGCAGCTTCACATCGGTGACGAGCACATCGACCGGACGATCCTGCAGAATGGACAGGGCCTCTTCGGCACTGCTCGCCTCCAGAATCGAGAAGCCAGCATCCTCAAGGATGTCGGAGGTGTTCATGCGGATCAGCGCGTCGTCCTCGACGATCAGGACGCTCGCAGGTTTCGGTGCGGCAGGTTCTGCTCCGCCGCCCTCACCTGGCGCCTGATCCGTCTTTTGGGGAGTGCGTGCCTTCTGGCTCGACAGCACCAGGCGGATCTTTCGCGCCAATGCTTCCCGCGTATACGGCTTGGACAGGAGCTCCACGCCCGCATCCAGACGGCCGCCATGAACGATGGAGTTCTCCGTGTAGCCCGACGTGAACAGCACGGCGAGATGCGGAAGGCGTTCGCGCGCGAGCCTCGCGAGCTCGGGGCTCTTCAATTGTCCGGGCATCACCACATCGGTGAACAGCAGATCGATGGGGACGCCGCTTTCGATGACGTGAAGCGCGCTTGTCGCGTCGCTGGCCCGCAAAACGCGATAGCCGAGATCGGTCAGCAGCTCGATCACCGTGCCGCGAACCTGCTCGTCATCCTCGACCACCAGAACCGTCTCGGTGCCCCCGGCAATCGGGCTGTTGTCGACGGCCGTTTCGACGGCCTCCTTCTGGAACGATCGGGGCAGGTAGAGCCTGACCGTGGTTCCGTGATCGAGTTCCGAATAGATTTTGACGTGGCCGCCAGACTGCTTGACGAAGCCATAGACCATCGAGAGGCCGAGCCCGGTGCCTTTTCCCTCCGGTTTCGTCGAGAAAAACGGGTCGAAGGCTTTCGCCAACACCTCGGGCGACAGGCCGGAGCCGGTGTCGCTCACGGCGAGCATGACATACTGACCTGCCGCCACGTCGCGGTGCCTGGCGGCGTAGCTGTCATCGAGATGCGCATTGGCAAGGTCGATCGTCAGCTTCCCCGAACCGTTCATGGCATCGCGGGCGTTGATCGCCAGGTTGAGCAGCGCGTTCTCGACCTGCGTCGGGTCGATCAGGGAATTCCACAGCCCTCCGCCCACGACCGTCTCCACCTCGATGCCCTCGCCGAGGGTGCGGCTGAGCATGTCGTCCATGCCGCGAACGAGACGCCCGAGATTGACGACCTTGGGTTCGAGCGGCTGCCGCCGGCCGAAAGCGAGCAATTGCGAAGCGAGCTTCGAACCGCGGGCAACGCCCGTCATGGCATTGGCGATGCGGCGCTCGGCCTTTTCGTCCCCGGCGACATCCTTGGCCAGGAGCTGCAAGTTGCCCGAAATCACCTGCAGCAGATTGTTGAAGTCATGCGCCACCCCGCCGGTCAGCTGGCCGATCGCCTCCATTTTCTGGCTGTGGCGCAAAGCCTCTTCCGCAGCGATCAGCTTCTGCGTGCGTTCCGAAACGATCTGTTCGAGCGTCTCGTTTAGCTTGGCCAAAGCCAGCTCGGCCTGGCGACGCGCCGTAATATCCTGAAAGAGCACCGCGACCTGTCGTTTGCTAGCCGGCTCGATCCGGATCGCTGCCAGCTCCAGGAAGCGCCCGGTGGCGACGAGCTCCTGCTGAAAGCGAATGGGCGTGCCCGTTCGGAGGACGGCGCCATAGCGCTCCACCCATGCGTCGGCTTCAGCTCCGACCATCTCGCGCAGCTTCTGACCGACGACATTCGGAATCCCGGCATGCCGGGCATAGGCGGCATTAGCCTCGATATGAATGTAGTCGCTGTCGGGCCCGTGCGGTCCATCGAAGAACTCGATGATGCAGAAGCCTTCGTCGATCGCGTCGAAAAGGCCCTTTTAGAGGGCGGTGCTCTCGGACAGAATGCGCTCGGCCAGGCTTCGCTCCGTCGTGTCGCTTCCCTGCACGAAAATGCCGGTCACATTGCCCTGCGGACCGACGAGCGGCTGATAGACGAAATCGAGGAAACGCTCCGAAATCGGGCCGCCAGGCCGAGCCTGAATCACGAATCTTGCGCCAGACGCCGTATACGCCTTGCCCGATCGATAAACCGCGTCGAGGATCCGGACGAAGCCTTGCGCGTCCGCTTCGGGCAGCGCTTCGGCGACGGTCTTGCCGATAAGATCGCGACCACCCGCCAATTCCAGATAGCTCGGATTCGCCAGCTGAAAACGATGGTCCGGTCCCTGCAGCAGCGCCATGAAGGTCGGCGCCTGATCGAACATCTCGGAGAGGAGCGAGGCGATATTGACGTCGCTGGCGGGCAAGGCCGTTTTCCTGGAAGCAGAGTGGTTGATCGGTCGTACGGTATCTGCGAGCCCCGGCAAAGCGCCTCAGCCCGATCGAGATAGTCTAGTGCCGGAGTATCCGTTGCCCGACACGCTCCAGATCGGCAACGAAGCGCGCATACTCACGAGATCGGGCTTCCTCATCCGGCAGGCGGAGAAGAAAGGACGGATGAACGGTCGCCAGCAGCGGCGTGCCGTCTTGAAGCGCCATCTCGCGATCCCGGGCGCTCGCCAGCGAGCCGGCATGCCCCGTCAGCGAGCGCAGAGCCGTAGCGCCCAGCGCCACGACGAGCGGGGGCTTCACGAACTGCAATTCGAGATCGAGCCAGAAGCGGCAAGCGCTGATCTCCCCGACATTGGGCTTCTCGTGAATGCGGCGCTTGCCGCGCAGCTGGAATTTGAAGTGCTTCACCGCATTGGTGACGTAGGCGCGGCTGCGCTCAAGGCCGGCCTCGCGCATCGCCCGATCGAACAACTGCCCTGCGGGCCCGACGAACGGACGGCCCGCAAGGTCCTCCTGGTCACCCGGCTGCTCTCCGACGAAGAGGACGGGCGCGTCCAGCGGGCCTTCGCCGAAAACCGTCTGCGTGGCGTTGCAATGAAGATCGCAGCGCCTGCATCGTTGCGCCGCCATGGCTGCTTCTTGCCAGGACGTGATGGCCGATTCATCGGGGGAAAGCTCGGGCCGGCGCCGAAGCTGCCTGACATGTCGTTCGGGTGGCTGCGTCGGGGCGCGCATGACCATATCCTCTGCTCGCCGGGTTGCGCTTGCGATCAGAGGCACAATCAGTTCGGCCTCGGGTAGGTTCCGCCAGTATTTTGCAGGCATCTCGCTTTTCATCGCTTGCGGCTTGAGGCGGGCCGGGTTGAAGATATTGGCGTAGTAGGTGAGCCAGTAGGTCTCCATGGCATCGCCGTCCGGAGCGTCGGCTTTGCAGGCGGCTGCGCCGAGTTGCAGGACCGTGCCATCCCAATGCAGCGGTCCCTGCGGCGTCATGATCGACCAGATCATCGTGCCGAAGCGCGCCGTGAAGAATGCCGCCGCCCGTTCGAGGATGAAGTGCTCCGGCTCGAACCAGGCGATGAAGGGTCCGTTCTCGCCCGCACCCGATACGGCGCGGAAGCGCACGAAGGCCGTCATCTTGTGCAGGTCACGACGAACCGAGCGGGCCATCGCGTCGGCGCGCGCGACATCGGGATCGACACTGTCTTCCAGCAGCCGCGGCTCTCGCTGCAGGCGTAACAGCAGGCGGTGAAGCAGGGCGAAACGCCCGGCATCCCGATGGCAGATGACATTCTCGGCAAGCTCAATGAAGCGGCGGGGTACGGTAAGCGCGGCAGATTCGGCATCGGCCGGCGGGATGCGCTCCGTCGCGAACAAGTCGGCACCGTCTTCACCCGTCAGCCAAGCGACGGCCTCCGGCCGGATGCCAGCAAGCGCCAGCCGGCGCGCCTCGCGGCGCCATCCCGCAAAGTCGGCAGGCCCGTTCAGCCGGGCCGCGATCACGGGAACAGCGTCAGCTGCCGCGGCGGCGGCATCAACCGGGCGCGCAGATTGGGGGCTTCGAGCGCGCTGCTCGGTTGCCAGCCCTCCGCCAGGATGAAATGCCGGACCGTCGCGAGCGAACGCGTCAGCCGCGCGACATCCTCCAGCCGCAGCCGGCGGAAACGGCGCGAGGCCAGTATGCGATCGACACTGCGCGCGCCGAGCCCGGGCACGCGCAGCAAGGTTTCGCGGCCGGCCCGGTTCACATCGACGGGGAAGCGGCCGCGTTCGCGCAGCGCCCAGGCAAGCTTCGGGTCGATATCGAGATCAAGCATCTCGCTGCGCCCGAGGATTTCTTCGGTCTCGAAGCCATAGAAGCGCGTCAGCCAATCGGCCTGATAGAGCCGGTGCTCGCGCATCAGGGGCGGCGGCTGGAGCGGCAATTGGCGCGAGGCGTCCGGGATCGGGCTGAAGGCCGAATAATAGACGCGCTTCAGGCCGAAGCTGCCATAAAGCCAGGCGCTGCGCTTCAGGATGGCGGCGTCGCTTGCGCCGTCGGCGCCGACGATCATCTGCGTGCTTTGCCCGGCAGGCGAGAAGGCCGGGGCCTTCGTACCCTTGTCGCGCTCCTCGCGGGCTTCGTCGATCTTCAGCTTGAGGCCGCCCATCGCGCTCTTGATCTCGGCCGCCCGCTTTTCGGGGGCGAAGCGCGTCAAAGCCGCCTCGCTCGGCAATTCGACATTGATCGACACCCGGTCGGCGAAAAGCCCGGCGCGCTCGATCAGATCGCGGCTCGCGCCGGGGATCAGCTTGAGATGGATATAGCCGCGGAACGCATGGCGCCGGCGCAGCGTTTCGGCAACACGGATCAGTTCCGCCATCGTGTAATCGGCCGAGCGGATGATGCCCGAGGACAGAAAGAGGCCTTCGATATAATTGCGGGGTAGAAATTCAGGGTCAGCGCGACGACTTCCTCGACCGAAAAGCGGGCGCGGCGGACATTGCTCGACGAACGGTTGATGCAGAAGACGCAGTCGAAGCTGCAGAAATTCGTCAGCAGGATCTTGAGCAGCGAGATGCAGCGGCCGTCGGGCGCGTAGGAGTGGCAGATGCCGGAACCCGTGGTCGAGCCCAGGCCCTTCCCGTTACGCGAATCCCGTTTGGTGGTGCTGCTCGATGCGCAGGAAGCGTCATATTTCGCGGCGTCGCTGAGGATTTCGAGCTTTTCCAGAACCGAAAGCTGCGCCATCGTCTTTCCTTTCGTTCCCTATATGTTCTTAGCGTGCCCCGAATCTGGATTCAAGCCAACCTGGCGGATGATCGTATCGCTGGATCGGGGCAGCCAAACAAATCAGCATTGAAGGCAGCGCCGCATCCGCGGATTTTGCATTATGGCGGTATCGATACGGTACGATTCTGGATGCTCGCGGAATGATTGAGATCAGACGTTTCCTACGCGACGAGACCAACGAGCTTCATCGTGAACTCGACGCCATTGTCGGAGGATTCTCGAACCGCGCCGAATATGCCCGCTTCCTGCAAGGCACGTTTTGCCATCGGGCGCCGGTCGAGGCCGCATTGCTAGGCTGGGCCGCGCAGCCTTCCTCCCGGTGGCCCCGCAAGCTCGTGCCCGAGCTGAAGGCGGATCTCGCCGGCCTGTCCATCCCCTTGCCGATGACCGAACCTTTCCATCTGTCAAATGACATGGCTGCGTTCCTGGGGGCTGCCTATGTTCTCGAAGGCTCGGCTCTAGGGGCTCGCGTGCTCGTGAAGGGAGTGGAGGGCCTCGGGTTCGGACCTCAATTTGGCGCACGCTACCTCTCGGCCCAGGCCGCCTCGCTCGATAGCTGGCGCGAACTTTTGGCGGCGCTCGAGGGGCTCGACCGGCAGGGATGGGGTGCTGCAGCGCAATCGGCGAGAGCCGTCTTCCTGCACGCCATCCAGGCCTTCAGATCGGAAGTACTCTCTCCCGCATGACGACCGTTGACCTGACGAACTGCGATCGCGAGCCGATCCATATTCCCGGTAGCGTGCAGCCTCATGGCTGCATGATCGTTTGCGATGCCGAGGTGGTGACGATCAGGCGCCATTCGACCAATGCGAGCGCCTTCCTCGGCCTCAAGGAGTTCGAGCTCGTCGGGCGCAAGCTCGAAGAAATCCTCGGTGGGCCGGTCGTGCACGAGATGCGCAATGCGCTTGCCCGCTCCGGGGTGCCGTCGCGGGCTGGGCTGATGCCGCGCTATCGCCTGGCCGCGCTGGATCGCGAACTGGACATCTCGATCCATTCCTTCAAAGGCAACGCCATCATCGAGTTCGAGGCGAGCGTCCCGGCTGGGCCGAGCTCGCCGCTCGAATTCGCGCGGACATTGGTCGGGCGGCTCTCCGATGTCACGAACCCGGCCCAGCTCATCAAGAATGCGGCGCGTCTGCTCAGGGCCGTGCTCCAGTACGACCGGGTGATGATCTATCAGTTCGCGCACGATGGTTCCGGCAAGGTCGTCAGCGAGGCGAAGCGACCGGACCTGGAGAGCTTCCTCGGCCAGCATTTCCCCGCGAGCGACATCCCGCAGCAGGCCCGGCAGCTCTATATCCTCAATCCCATCCGCGTCGTTTCGGATTCGAGCGGCGAACGCTTCCCGATCACTCCGGTGCTCGATGCGGCCGGGGAACCGCTTGACCTCTCCTATGCCCATCTGCGCAGCGTCTCGCCTATCCATTGCGAGTACCTGCGGAACATGGGCGTCTCGGCCTCGATGTCGGTGTCGATCATCGTCGACGGCGCGCTCTGGGGGCTGATCGCCTGTCACCACTATCGCCCGCGCTCGCTCTCGATGAACCGCCGGATAGCGGCGGAGATCTTCGGCGAGTTCTTCGCGCTGCAGCTCGGTGCGCTCACACAAAAGCAGATGCTGCTCGCAGCTGAACGGGCGCGGGATTTCCTCAATGGCCTGCTCTCGTCCGCTGCGCATGTGACCGATGCCTCGGGCTTCCTCGGCCAGCATCTCGCCGAATTCCGCAATCTGGTGGAAAGCGACGGCGTCGGTGTCTGGGTGCAGGGCGAGTGGCGTGCCGAAGGGAGCGCGCCACCGGCCGAATTTGCGGAGGAACTCGCAGCCTTCGCAGGCGAGGTCTGCGACGGGCGCATCTGGGCAACGACGGCGCTGGCCGAGGCGCTGCCCGCCGCGCGCGTCCATGCCGATCGTTTCGCCGGAATTCTCGCCATTCCGCTCTCCCAGATACCGCGCGACTATCTCTTCTTCTTTCGCCGGGAGCTGGTCCATACAATCGAATGGGGCGGCGACCCCAACAAAACCTACACGACCGGCCCCCATGGCGACCGCCTGACGCCGCGGCAGAGCTTCGCGGTCTGGAAGGAGACGGTGGCCGGCCATTCCAAGGTCTGGACGCCGGTCGAGCGCGAGCTGGCCGAATCGGCGCGCCGGACCCTTATCGAAGTCGTATTGCGACAGAGCGAGCTTCTCGCCGACGAGCGGAACAAGGCCGAGATCCGCCAGAAGATGCTCAACCAGGAGCTCAACCACCGGGTCAAGAATATCCTCGCCCTGATCAGGTCGATCGTCGCCCATCCGCTCGCTGAGGGGGCGACGATCGAAGCCTATGTGACCTCGCTGAAGGGGCGCATTGAAGCGCTCGCCATCGCCCATGACCAGGCTATGAGAGCGAGCGGGGGAGGGGTGCTGCTCGATCTCGTCAATGCGGAAGCCTCGCCCTACCGGACAAGCGGCGGCACGATCGCGGTTCGCGGTCCGGCCGTCTCCCTGGACGCTCGCGCCTTCTCGGTCGTCGCTCTCGTGATCCATGAATTGATCACCAACGCCGCGAAGTATGGCGCGCTTTCCGTCAAGACCGGCGAGCTCACCGTCGATTGGTCGGCCAGCGCCGGAGGCGATTGCGAGATCGTCTGGAAGGAGCGCGGTGGGCCGCCGGTCAAGCCGCCGTCGCGTCAGGGCTTCGGCAGCATCCTGATCGATCGCAGCATTCCGTTCGACCTCGGCGGTCGCAGCGATTTGACCTTCGAGCCCGAGGGCATCACGGCCAAGTTCTGCATTCCCGCCAAATTCGTCCGCTGGACCGAGGACACGACCGTACCGGTCGATGCTCCTGCGCCTGTCCGCGGCAAGCCCGGCCGGCCGCTCGAAGGCAAATGCGTGCTGCTGGTCGAGGACCAGTTCATCATCGCGATGGATTGCGAGGACATGCTGGCGAGGCTGGGCGCCAGGCAGGTCGAGGTCTGTGCGAACGTCTCCGAGGCCTTGTCGTTCCTGACCCGGACGGTGCCGGATCTGGCGATTCTCGACGTCAATCTCGGTTCCGAAACCTCGGAGCCGATCGGCAATCGCCTGCGCGAGCTCGGCGTGCGCTTCCTCTTCGCGACAGGCTATGACGATCTCGCGATCCTCGGGGTCGCCGAAGCGGCGACGCTGCGCAAGCCTTACAATGTGGCCTCGCTCGAGGCCGCGCTCCGCAAGCTTTCGGCAGGCGTCTAGCTTGCGGGTGTTCGGCGCAGCTCAGGCCGCGTCGGAACGCGGAGGCGCCAGCTCGGCCAGCGAGAGGTCCATGACGGCGCGGGTGCCACGGCCGCCGGTATCCTCGTAGCGCAGCTCGGTGGCGAGGCTCTTGGCCATCGCGCGGACGATCTTGCTGCCGAGACCGGTTCCCCTGATCGGACCCGTGCCGCTCCAGCCGACGCCGTCGTCGACGACCTCGAGCGTGACCTTGTCGCCGTCGCAGGAGAGGCTCACCCGAACCTCGCCGTTGCCGCTCGGATACGCGTATTTCAGTGCGTTGGTGACCAGCTCGGTCGCGATCAGCCCGATCGAGATCGCCTTGTCGGTTTTCGCCAGCACGGGTTCCGCCTCGAAGCGGATCGTCGGCATCTGGCCCGAGCCTGCCAGCGACTGCGCGAATTCCTCCAGCAGGGAGCGGAGATAGCCGGCCAGGTCGACGGCGCGGACATCGTCGGAGGTGTAGAGGCTGCGATGGAGGTTGCCGATCGCAGTGATCCGGGCCTGCGTCTCGGCTAGCGCTGCCTTCGCGCCGAGGTCCTCGACCGAGTTGGCCTGCATCCGCACGAGCGAGCCGACCAATGACAGGCTGTTGGCAACGCGGTGATTGACCTCGGCCAGCAGCGTCACCGCCCGGTCGCGCGCCGCCCGGACTTCCTGCTCCGCCTGTTCGCGGGCGCGAGTCAGGCGCGTCTTGACGACGGCATGTTCCAGCGCTGCCCGCAGCAGCACCTCGAAATCATCGCCGACCGTCTTGACGACATAGTCCATGGCGCCGGCCTTGAGCGCGGTCACCGCGATCGACAACTCCGACGATGCCGTAACGTAGATGATCGCCGGAGAAGCGGCGTCGGTGGAAAGCGCTGCGAGGACATCGAGGCCGGAAGCCGTGCCGAGATCGTGGTCGAGGATGATGACATCGATCCCGCCGGCTTCTGCGCGCGAGAGGCCTGCCTCGGCAGTCTCAACATGCTCGACGACATAGTTGTGGCGCGCGAGCATGCGCTGCACGAGCCGCCCCAGCGTCGCGTCGTCGTCGATATAGAGAACGTTGATCGGCCGGTTCGGCATCAGCGGCGGCCACGCAAGCGGGTCATGGTGTTTCCGGAACCTGGATTACGGAGAAGAACAGCCCGAGCTGGCGGATCGCATGGGCGAAGCCGTCATAGTCGACGGGCTTGGTGATGTAGACGTTGGCGCCAAGGTCGTAGCAGCGCTGGATCTCGCGGCTGTCGTCGGTGGTGGTGAGCACGACGACCGGCGAGCGCCTGGTATGGGCATTCGCCTTCACCTTCTCGAGGATGTCGACGCCGCCCATGTCCGGCAGGTTGAGATCGAGCAGGATGAGCAACTGGCGGCCGGCGCTGACGGCGCCGGAGCCGTCGGCGCCGAACAGGTAGTTCAGCGCATCCGTCCCGTTGGCGAAGGGGATGATCTCGTTGCTGACGCCGGCGCGGCGGATGTTCTTCTCGATGAGGCGGGCATGGCCTTCATCGTCCTCGATCATGATGATCGAGACGGGCGTTCCATTGGTCACGCTTTGGCACTCCGTCTGTAGGCCGCAAGGTCGGGGGGCAGGGTCACGGTAAAGGTCGTGCCCTTTCCAAGTTCTGAGCGCACGGCAATGTCGCCGCCGAGATTGCGCACCATCGTGCGGACATGGGCGAGGCCGATGCCTTCGCCAGCCGTATTCTGCGCGCCGGAGCGGCGAAAGAGCTCAAAGATGCGCTCGTGATCTGTCCCCGCGATGCCGCGTCCATTATCCTCGATTTCGATCTTCACCCAGCCGCGGCGCTCCCGTCGGCTCCGCACGGATATCCGGATCGGGCGATCCGGAGCCCGGTATTTGATGGCATTGTCCAGAAGGTTGCCCATGATCTGATCGAGTGACAGGCGATCGCTGACGAGGCGGGGAACCTGTGAATCAATCTCGATCCCGCCGCCTTCCTCCGCGCTGGCCTGATGGTGGACCGCGGCTGCCGCCGTCTCGATGAGCGCGGTGAGGTCGACGCTCTCGGCCCGCAATTCGCGCCCGCCCTCGCGCGAGATCTTGAGGATCGCGTTGATGAGCCCGTCCATCTTGCGCGTCGATGAGCGGATGAAGCCGATCGCCTCGGCGACATCGATGCTCAGTGCCTCTTGCGCCGCGGCCTTCTGCTCCGGGGAGGCTGCGTTTCCGGCCGTGACATAGGCATCGATCGGCTTGAACATCGCTTCCAGCTCGCTGGTAAAGCCCATGATGTTCACCAGTGGCGCCCGAAGGTCATGCGTTACGATATAGGCGAAGCGCTGGACCTCCTCGTTCGCCTTGACGAGCGCATCGGTACGTTCGCGCACGCGCTCCTCTAGGCCGGCATTGAGAAGCTCGACTTCCCGGCGCGCGGCGACAAGTTCGCGCGTGTAGCTGATGATCGTCCAGCTCGCCGCGCCAGCCATCGCCAGGATGAGAAGCGCCCCGACGATCGTGGTCCAGCGCAGCCGGGTCGAGGCCGTGACCTGCGCGTCGATCGCCTCCCTGAGTTCCGTTTCCGAAACCTCCAGAATCGCGGCGAGATCGGAGCGCAAATCATCCATCAAACGCTTGCCCGTGCCGCTGCGGACCAGGCTCAGCGCCGTCTCGGTGTCGCCCTTGCGGGTCGCGTCGACCGTGGCGGCAAGTTCCGTCATCTTCTGGTCGAGCTCGTTGTCGACCCGCTGCAGGATCGGGCCGATCTCGGGCAGCCTGGCTGCAGCCCGTTCAAGCCGGGCGCGCTGGTCCGGAAGCCGGGAGAACGCCGTGTTGTAGGGAGCAAGATAGCTCTCGTCGCGCGTCAGCAGGTAGCCGCGCTGACCCGTCTCCGCGTCCTGCACCAGAGACAGCAGATCGGCGGTGGCGCTCCTCACCGCGCGCGCCGCGGTCACCTCGCCGAAATAGCGCTCGCTTGCCGTCGTCAGCCAAAGCGACGTTGCGACGATGACGACCAGTACGGCGATGCCGATGGCCAGAAGCAGGGCGTTCGAGCGTTGGAAGAACGCCTGGGAGATAGGCATGCAGAGGACCAGCGGGAGAGGTTCACCTCTCTGCGCCAATCAAAGTGCCAAGAGCAATATCAAATGACATTGCCACGCCTTCATCCTTGTGCATCGCGCAGAGGTGGATGTGGCGATCGCAACAAGAGAGCATCGGCTTGGAGCGCGGCCGCGTACAGAGCCTGCCCTTCAACCTCGTCTCTTGGGATCTGAGGCCGCGGGAAGACCCTCCAGGCGCAAACTGGCCATGTAGATTTCCGTCCCCTCCGCATCCTCGACGGTGACCGAAAGCGACATGTGGTCGCCATTTGGCAGCTTTTCGCGGTTCAAGGCAGCGAGCAGCTCTTTGGCTGCATTTCGCGCGGACTGGTCATCGGGCAAATCGGTGCCTTCCTCGTCGATTTCGAGCTTCTCTCCGTCGCGCGTATGAAAGAAGTAGCTGGGCATGCCTGCCTAATTCAGCCGAGGCCAACCTGTTCCTCAATCGCCCTCGATTTTGGTGGCGCCCGGCTGGAGATGAAGATAGTCCGGATCAAAATCCGCCAAGCGGCAGAGCCCCTTCCAGTCCAGAACCGTCAGGCGATTTGCCCGGATGCGAACAAGCCTGGCCTCCCGGATTTCTCGAAGCTTCTTGTTCATGTGAACCGTGGAAAGGCCGAGTGCATCGGCGATTTCAGGCTGCGTCAAAGGCAGATTGCAGGTCACGCCGTCTGACAAGCCGATGGCTGTCATCTTGGTGATGAACTCGCAGAACAGGTGGGCGATGCGGCTGGGTGCCGAGCGCCGCCCAATGCCGACCATCCATTCGCGGTAAATCGAGGCTTCGATCAGCGTTTCGCGCCAGAACGCTTCGGAAATTCGATAAGATGCCCGAGTGAGTGCTCGGACGGCATCATGGGGGATCAAGCCGACGATCGCCGGCGTGAGCGCTCCCAGGCAGTGATCCATGCGCTCGATGAGCAGCGAATGGATATCGGGAATGTCGCCCGGGAGGTGGAGCGACAAGATCTGACGTGCACCATCGCCGACAATTTTGTAGCGGCAAACGAGGCCTTCGGCGACGAGGCAGCACTGCTTCGTGACCTCACCTTCACGGACGATGTCCTGGCTGGCTTCGAAGCGCTTCAGGGTGAGCGGCAAATCCAGCAGCTTCTCCCTCTCGACAGCAGGCAGGGGGACATGCGTTTCAAGCTTCAGAACGAGCCGTTCCAGATATTGCCGCTTCTCCATTCGCTCCCTGCCGTTTCAGGTGGCGCCATACCAAGACATATCCATTCAGTTTCATGTGCACGTCAAATTCCGCGCCTGGCAGAACGCAACCACACTCCTTGTCCAACACCGCCGCATGCCCGGCATCCTGGCTCCCACACCGCCCTTGGGGCCTCGGGGCGGCGTCCGCTGTCCGCCGCCTCGAGACGACTGAATCAGGGCCTCGCACCGGGCGCGGCGACGGCTTTTTCAGCGATATCGGCGCCAGTCGGAACCATTGCGCGGTCCCGATGTTAAAGCGGCGCCTTCCGATGGGAGCGCTGCATCGCCGCCTCGCGCCGGCGCCTGTCACCTGGATTCTCCACTAGCGAGCGGTGCCCATGCGAAGTCCGGCAGGCAATACGGAAAAATCGGCTGAGCATTCGCCGTCCCATCGGGCACTCTTCGGCCTGGACGCCCTAAACTTCTTCCTCGCCGACGTGCGCGACGGGCTGGGGCCTTATCTCGCGATCTATCTCATCGCCGTGCGAGGCCCCGCGCAAGGCTGGAACGAGGCTACGACCGGGCTCGTCATGACCATTGCCGGCATTGTCGGGCTCATCGCTCAGACGCCGGCTGGCGCGCTCATCGACAGGAGCCGCAACAAGCCGGCGATCATCATCGCCTCGGCCGTAGCGGTGACGCTGTCTTGCCTGGCCTTGCCGTTCATCGGCAATTTCTATCTCGTGATCGGCACGCAATCGGTCGCGGCGGTGGCGGGTGCGGTCTTTCCGCCGGCATTGGCCGCGATCACGCTGGGCCTCGTCGGGCCGAAGCTGTTTTCCAGGCGCATCGGCCGAAACGAAGCTTTCAACCATCTCGGCAACGCCGTGTCGGCGGCGATCGCCGGGGCGACGGCCTATGTCTTCGGCCCGATCGTGGTGTTTTGGCTGATGGCCGTGCTCGCCGTCTTCAGTATTGGCGCCATGCTGCTGGTACCGCAGAAAGAGATCGACGATGATGTCGCGCGTGGCTTTGACGAGACGGTCGACGACGAGCAGCCCTCCGGGCTGAAGGCGCTTCTGCAGAACCGCCACCTGATGCTGTTCGCCTTGCTCTGTGCCATCTTCCACCTGTCCAATGCCGCGATGCTGACCTCCGTCGGCCAGTTGCTGACACATGTGGTCGGCAAGGAGCAGGCGACGTCCCTGATCGCCATCTGCATCGTCATCGCGCAATGCGTCATGGTGCCGATGGCGATGATGGTCGGCGCCAAGGCCGACGCCTGGGGCCGCAAGCCGATCTTCCTCGCCGCTTTCGGTGTTCTCGCCCTGCGCGGCGCGCTCTATGTCGTCTCCGACGATCCGTTCTGGCTGGTCGCGGTTCAGGCGCTCGATGGAGTGGGAGCCGGCATCTTCGGCGCACTCTTTCCGGTCGTCGTGGCAGATCTCACCCGCGGTACCGGCCGCTTCAACGTGTCTCAGGGCGCGGTCGCGACGTTCCAGGGTGTCGGCGCCTCGCTTTCGGCCTCGCTCGCGGGCGTCATCATTGTCGAGGCCAGCTATTCGGCAGCTTTCCTGACGCTAGCCACGATAGCCGGTTGCGGCTTTGTCCTCTATCTCCTGGCCATGCCCGAGACACGCAGCTATCAGCCTCCAACCGACCGTGGCGCAGCTCCGTCCGGGGCTGCGATCAGCGAAAGGGCAGTGTAAGCGGATGACCGGCTGGGGCCTCGGCGTGACCCAGATCGCAGCGATAGCGATCTTTATCGTCACCTATGTCGCGATCGCCATCGGCCGGATGCCAGGCCTGCGCGTCGACCGGGCGGGTGCGGCGCTCATCGGCGCCGCTCTCATGGTCGCTTGCGGAGTGCTCCCTTTGGAGGAGGCCTACCGCGCTGTCGATCTCGACACCATCGCGCTGCTCCTCGGCATGATGATCGTCGTCGCCAATCTGCGACTCTCCGGCTTCTTCCGCATGGCCACGGGCTGGGCGGTCGGAAGGGCCCACTACCCGGCGCTGCTGCTGGCGGCGGTCGTGGTGACGACGGGCGTCCTCTCCGCCTTCCTAGTCAACGACGCCATCTGCCTGGTGATGACGCCGATCGTGATAACCCTGACACGCGCACTCGGCCGCAACTCCGTGCCCTATCTCGTGGCCGTGGCGCTCGCCTCGAATGTCGGATCGACGGCGACGATCACTGGCAACCCCCAAAATATGATCATCGGCAACCTGTCGGGGATCTCCTATGGCGCTTTTGCGGGAGCGTTGGCGCCGGTCGCCGCGCTCGGCCTCCTCCTGACGATCTTGCTCGTCGTAGCTCTCAACCCCAGCGAATACGTCACCAGGCAGACGCTGCCGAGCGTATCGGTGCCGGCGCATTATCATAACTGGCTGGCCGCCAAATCGGCGCTCGTCGCGCTCGGGATGATCGTGTTGTTCTTCCTGGGCCAGCCCGTCGCAAAGGTGGCGATCTGCGCAGCCGCGCTGCTTCTCCTCACCCGCCGGATCGCACCGAGAAAGGTTTATGCCGAAATCGACGGTCCGCTGCTGCTTATGTTCGCCGGCCTCTTCGTCGTCGTGCGCGGGCTGGAACATGCAGTGCTGACGAAGGATGTCGTCGCCCAGGCGGCGCATTTCGACCTCGGCAATGTCGCGGTATTGACCGGCGTCACTGCCGTGCTGTCGAATCTCGTCAGCAACGTTCCGGCCGTGCTCGTGTTGAAACCCTTCATCGAGCAGTTGCAGGAGCCACAGAGAGCCTGGATCGTCGTGGCAATGGCTTCGACGCTTGCCGGCAACTTCACCCTGCTGGGATCCGTGGCGAACCTGATCGTCGCCGAGCGCGCGGCCAAGGACGGTATCACGATCGATTTCTGGACCTATTTCAGAATCGGCGCGCCGCTGACCCTCGTCACGATGACCGTTGGAATACTCTTGCTTTCGTAACGGCGCCGCCGGCTGCAGCGCCGATGTGGCGATGTGCCGAGGTCTGCTTTCGGGCCGAGCGCCAGGTCCCGCTCATAGCGCGGGACCGCATCTGAACTCGGCATCGCTTTGGCTGCTGCCGATGGGCTTAGACGCATGCCCAGCCGGCCGGTGGTTCTTGCGCGGATGCAGGGGAGGTGCAGTGCGGGCAGATGCGCGCATGCCCGCAGAATGCGCGGCAGAGGGGCGGGAGGCCGTCGACGATGTTCCAGGAGGCGCTCACGCACCTCGTTTTGCCATCGGCGTGCCTGGGAGATTTTTCCTTGCGACACCATAGCCTTAGGATGTGACCAAAGACCTGGAGGCATGCTGGCGGAAGGGGTGGGATTCGAACCCACGGTGGGCTTGCACCCACGGCGGTTTTCAAGACCGCTGCCTTAAACCACTCGGCCACCCTTCCGGCCATGGTTCAATGCAATCGGGGCCGCCGATTTGCAAGGGGGCTGTCAGGTTTAGACCGCAGTTTTCGGATGAAACGAGCCATAGTTCCCAGACGAAGCCAATGCGCCTGGCTCCGTGCGGCAATAGTGGCGTTAAGGTCACGCCCGGTGGAAAAGATGGCGAAGGTCTGTCGCGCAGGTTGACATGCGCCACTGTTCGGACACCTTTGTGCCCGCTCAAAGACAGGGACTCCTGTTCGGCGAATCCTCGGTGCAGGTATTTCGCTGTTTAACGATCCCTTAAAGGAATTGACCGAAAACTCGGTCAAGCCGCGCGTGCGGCTTGGGCGAAGCCGTGGTTTTTGGCGCAGAAAGCGGAAGAGCAAAACGATGCGGGACGCTAGCTTTTCGGCCAAGGAGCTCTCCTCCAGCGTGACCGGATCGCCGCCAGCGTCTTCTTCCGTCTCGTCCATTGCGCGTCTCGGCTGCGTCGTGCTGGCTGGCCTGTTCGTCGCCAACTGCGCCGGCAATCAGACCGCCGGCCGTCGCTCAAAGGAGATCGGCGCTTTCCCGCAGTGGAAATACGGCCCCGCCAGCCCGCGCGTCGTCGCGGACGGCGAGGAGGTGCCGAAGGGCGGCGGTCGCCAACTCGTCGGCAAGGCCTATTCGGTCGCCGGCAAACGCTACGTGCCCTATGAAAAGCCTGTCGGCTATGCCGCTGTCGGCCTGGCCTCGTGGTATGGCGAGGCCTTCCACGGTCGCCGCACGGCCAATGGCGAGGTCTATGACCGCAACAGCATTTCCGCCGCGCACCCAACGATGCCGCTGCCGGCCTATGCGCGTGTCACGAACCTTCTGAACAATCGCTCGATCATCGTGCGCGTCAACGATCGCGGCCCCTATCACGGCAATCGCCTGATGGACGTTTCGCAGAAGACTGCCGATGCGCTTGCCTTCCGCCATCTCGGGACGGCGCGCATCAAGATGGAATATCTCGGCCAGGCCTCGCTCGCCGGCTCTGACGACAATCTCCTGCTTGCAACGCTCCGCACCGACGGCAGCCAGGCGCCGATCCCGGGCACCAGCGCACGGACGATGGTTGCCAGCACAGAAGGGGTAGCCACGACGCGCACGCGCAGCGCCGATATCGACGCTCCCGCCCTGGTGGCGGAGCCGGAGCCCGTTCCGGTTCCCGAGGTCAGCCAGCCCGTCGCGCAGGCCTATGCTCCTCAAACGACGCGTGTGATCTCGCCGTCGTCGCCGGTCATGGCCACGCTTGCATCCGCCGGTCCCGCGGCTTCCGCAGCCATGCCGGTCCGCGCCGCCCCGCTGCCGCCGAGCCGGCCTTTCGATCTCGATACCATCGCCAACGCCGGAAAGCCGGTTGCGGTTCCCGCTGCGCTGCGCTCCACGCTGCCGCCGCCGCGCGGCACGTCCGCAAGCCTGCTGAACGTGCCCGAGAAGGGGCTCGCCAGGACCCAGCCGGTCAACCGGCTCGCTTTCCAGGCCGTGTTGCCGCCGACGCGCAACTGAAGCCAATTTTCTTGACCTGATGCCGGGCGCTCTGCTTCACATCGAGGCATGAGCGCCTTTCGTGATGCGAACCTGTCTGCTGCGGCTCTGCCGCCGGTTCGGTGGTTGGGCGCCGGCGTGGTTGTCCTGCTCTGGGCTCTCATTCTTGCCGCTCCGGTTCGTGCCCAGAACTTCCAGTCGCAGGCGCCTTTTGCGGTCTTGCTCGATTCGGATACAGGCGCCGTCCTCTACGAGAAATCGGCCGACGAATTGATGGTCCCGGCGAGCATGGCGAAGCTCGCGACGGTGCTGGTCGCCTTTCAGGACATCAGCGCCGGCCGCCTGTCGCTCGACAGCGAGATCGGCATCTCCGAGAACGCCTGGCGCAAGGGCGGGGCGCCTTCGGGTGGCTCTGCGATGTTCGCCATCGTCAACAGCCGCATCAAGCTGTCCGATATCCTGCAGGGCATCATCGTTCAGTCCGGCAACGACGCTTCGATCGCCCTGGCCGAAGCGATCGCCGGCGATGAGGCGACCTTTGGACGGATCATGACGGAGCGGGTGCGTGCGCTGGGGCTCACCAAATCCGTCTTCCGCAATGCAACCGGCATGGCTGATCCGCAGCAACGGGTGACGGCGCGCGAGCTCGCCCTGCTCGCGGACCACATCATCAAGACCTATCCGGAACTCTACAAGATCTTCGGCCAGCGCGAGTTCACCTGGAACAAGATCAGACAGCAGAACCGCAACCCGCTGTTGACGATGGATATCGGCGCCGACGGGCTGAAGACGGGGAATATCGACGAGTCGGGCTTTGGCCTGGTCGGCTCGGCTGTCCAGAACGGCCAGCGCCTCATCGTCGTCGTCAATGGCCTCAAGACAGCGCGGGACCGGGCGGCTGAAGCCCGCAAGCTCCTGGAATGGGGCTTCCGCGCTTTCGAGCGGCGGCAACTCTTCGCCAATGGCGAGACCGTGGGAGAGGCTAGCGTCTATGGCGGCGAGAAGGGGCGCGTCGCGCTGCGCAGTAAAGGGGCCATCAGCCTCCTCCTGCCGCGGGGCAGCACGGAGCGCCTCGCCGCGCGTATCGTCTATCGCGGCCCGCTTATCGTTCCCGTCCAGGAGGGGGCGGAAGTGGCCCGTCTCATCGTGACGCGCGGCGATATCAAAACGCTGGACGTGCCCCTCTATGCAGCCGAAACGGTGCAGGCCGGCACGCTGCAGAGCCGCGCGCTCGATGCGCTGTTCGAGGCCACGACCGGCTGGGTCCGCAAGGCGCTGGGCCGGAGCTGAGCGGATCGACATGGACAAGGGACGATTCATCACCCTCGAGGGCGGCGAGGGCGCCGGCAAATCGACGCTGGCGCGCGCATTGGCGGGGCGGCTCGGCGAGGCCGGCTTTGCGACCCGGACGACGCGCGAGCCTGGCGGCTCGCCCAAGGCCGAGGCTATTCGCGAGATGATCCTGGCGGGGCAGGCCAAGGACTATGGCGCCTTCGCCGAGGCCCTGATGTTCTCGGCAGCACGGATCGACCATATCGACAGCCTGATCCGCCCTGCGCTCGAAGGCGGCGAATGGGTGATCTGCGATCGCTTCATCGATTCGACGCGGGTCTATCAGGGCGTGCTGGGCAAGATCGACCCGGCTCTGCTGGCCGCGCTCGAATCCGTGACCGTCGCCGGGCTGATGCCGGATCTCACCCTGATCCTCGATCTCGATCCCGAGATCGGCCTCGCCCGTGCCGCAAAACGGCGCCGGCCCGGAGAGGCGGTCGATCGATTCGAGGGCGAAACGCTGGCCTTCCATCGCAATCTGCGCCAAGCCTATCGCGACATTGCCGCCCGGGAGCCGCGGCGCTGCGTCCTGCTCGATGCAACGCTGTCGCCCGAGGCGCTTGCGGAAGCGGCGTGGAGGGCGGTGGGCGAGCGCCTGCAAACCAGACCGGAAGCGTGATGCGAGAGACCAGCGACGAACCCGACCGGCTGCCGATTGCGCCGCACCCGCGCGAGACGCTGAGCCTGATCGGCCACGAGGCGCAGGAGCGCGCCTTTCTCGATGCGGTCTCGTCCGGCCGGATGCATCACGCGTGGCTGCTCGGCGGGCCGGAAGGCATCGGCAAGGCGAGCTTCGCCTATCGGGCGGCGCGCTTCATGCTCGCTGCCGGCGATCCGCGGATGCGCGCCGCGCAGAAGCGCGATCTCGCCATGCCCGGGAGCGACCCCGCCTCGCGGCGCGTCATGGCGCAGTCGCATCCCGATCTGCATGTGCTGCGGCGGGTGCCCAAGCCGGACGGCAAGAGCTACACCAGCAACATCCCGGTCGATGCGGTGCGACGGGTCATCGACCGCTTCGGCGCGAGCGCCGCCGAGGGCGGATGGCGCGTCTGCATCGTCGATTCCGCCGAGGATATGGAGCGCTCCGCCGCGAATGCGCTGCTGAAGCTGCTGGAGGAGCCGCCGCCGCGGGCGCTGTTCCTGATCGTCGCCCATGCGCCGGGCCGCATGCTGCCGACGATCCGCTCGCGATGCCGCCTCCTGACCTTCGCCCCGCTCGACGAAGCCGGAGTGATGGAGGCCGGAAGCCTGGCGCTGGAGCGGATGCAGGCGCCGCTCGACGGCTCGGCATTGCGGCGAGCCGCGAGCCTTGCCGAAGGCTCGGTGCGGCGGGCGCTGACCTATGTCGATCCCGAGACGCTCGCCCTGGTCGAAGCGGTGAGGGCGCGCCTCGACGCGTTGCCGCATGTCGACACCCCGGCGCTGCTGGCCCTGGCCGAGGATGTCGCCGGTAAGGCCGGAGAGCGCGATTTCGCGGTGATGATCGAGACGGTGCAGGGCTGGATCTCCGACCACCTGCACGCGCATGCTGCAGCGCAACCGGCGCGTCTTGCACCACTTGCGGAGGTATGGGAAAAGCTTGGACAGCAGGCGCGAGAGGTCGAGACGTACAACCTCGACCGTCGACCGCTGGTGATGACGATGTTTCATGATCTGTCGGCTGCGGTTTCCCGCTCGCGCGCAGCGTGAAGCGAAGCTCTCGGACAGATGATGGCAACCGCCCCGAAATTCTACCTGACGACCGCGATCCATTACACCAACGGGCCGCCGCATATCGGCCACGCCTATGAGATGGTGGCGGCCGACGCGATCGCGCGGTTCAAGCGGCTGGATGGCTACGACGTCTTCGCCATGACCGGCACGGACGAGCACGGCCAGAAGGTTCAGCGCACGGCGGCCCAGAACGGCCTGTCGGCGAAGGAGTTCGTCGACAAGATCGCGGCGCGGTTCCAGGAGATGGAGCAGCGCCTCGGCTGCTCTTTCGACCGCTTCATCCGCACGACCGACCCCGACCACGAGGTCTCGACCGACGAGCTTTGGCGGCGCATGGAGGCCAATGGCGACATCTATCTCGCCAAGTATTCCGGCTGGTATTCGGTGCGCGACGAGGCCTTCTACGGGGAGGAGGAGACGACTCTCCAGCCCGACGGCACGCGCCTGGGGGGGCAGGGGACGCCGGTCGAGTGGGTGGAGGAAGAGAGTTACTTCTTCCGCCTCGCCAAGTACCAGGACGCCCTGCTGAAGCTCTACGATGAGGTCCCGGACTTCATTTCGCCGGAGACGCGCAGGAACGAGGTCGTCTCCTTCGTCAAGGGAGGACTCGAGGATCTCTCGATCAGCCGCACGACCTTCGACTGGGGCCTGCCGGTGCCGGGCGCCCCGAAGCACGTCATGTATGTCTGGGTCGACGCGCTCAACAACTACCTCACCGGGACGGGCTTCCCCGATCCCGCGAGTTCCCGCGCGCATTATTGGCCGGCCGATGTCCACATCATCGGCAAGGACATCGTGCGCTTCCATGCGGTTTACTGGCCGGCCTTCCTGATGTCGGCGGGGCTGCCGCTGCCGAAGCGCGTCTTCGGCCACGGCTTCCTGCTGAACAAGGGCACGAAGATGTCGAAGTCGCTCGGCAACGTGGTCGATCCCTTCGACCTCGCCGAGACCTATGGCGTCGACCAGCTGCGCTATTTCTTCCTGCGCGAGGTTTCCTTCGGCCAGGACGGCAATTACAGCCATGATGCCATTGTCGGGCGGATCAATGCCGACCTCGCCAACGACCTCGGCAATCTGGCGCAGCGCTCGCTGTCGATGATCGCCAAGAACTGCGAGGGCAGGGTGCCACCCTGCGGGACGCTGACCGAGGCGGACAAGGCCATGCTCGCCATGGCCGACGGCGCGCTCGCGAAGGCCCGCGACATGATGAAGGATTTCGCCCTGCATAGCCTGCTGGCCGATATCTGGGCGGTGGTGGCGGAGGCGAACCGCTATTTCGCCGCCAACGAGCCCTGGCGCCTGACCAAGACCGATCCGGCGCGCCGCGACACCGTGCTTTACGTCACGATCGAGGTGATCCGGCAAGTCGCGATCCTGGTGCAGCCGGTGATGCCGCAGGCAGCGGGCAAACTGCTCGACCTCCTCGGCGTGCCCACTGAGGCGCGCAGCTTTGCTGCGCTTGGTGAGATCGGACGTCTGGCCAGCGGGACACCTCTGCCGGCGCCGAGCGCGGTGTTCCCGCGCTATGTCGAGCCCGAGGATGGTCAGGCGGCGTGATGGTCATCGACACACACTGCCATCTCGACTTTCCGGACTTCGCGGCGGAGCTGCCGGCTTATATCGCGCGGGCCGAAGCCGCGGGCGTCGGCCGGATGGTCACGATCTCGACCCGCGTCGCGCGCTTCGCGGATTATGCTGCGATCGCGGAGCGCTTCCCGTCGGTCTGGTTCTCGGTCGGCACCCATCCGCATCAGGCGCATGAGGAGCTCGACATCACGGCCGAGCGGTTGGCGGAACTGTCGGGCCATCCGCGCTGTGTCGCGATCGGGGAGGCCGGGCTCGACTACCACTACGATTCCAGCCCGCGCGACGCGCAGGCGCAGGGGCTGCGCACCCATATCGCCGCCGCCCGGATGACGCAGTTGCCGCTCGTCATCCACGCCCGCGAAGCGGATGACGACATGATCGCGATTCTGCGGGAGGAAACCGGGAAGGGCGCTTTCCCGGCGATTCTGCACTGCTTCACGGCGGGAGAGGCGCTCGCCATGGCCGGCGTCGAACTCGGCTTCTACGTATCCTTCTCCGGCATCCTGACCTTCAAGACCTCGGAGAACCTGCGCCGCATCGCGCGGATGGTCCCGCGCGAGCGCCTGCTGGTCGAGACGGATGCGCCCTATCTGGCTCCCGTCCCGTTCAGAGGCAAACGCAATGAACCGGCCTATGTCGTTGAAACGGCGAAGGTTCTGGCGGATGCGATCGGCGTGCCCTTCGACGAAGCCGCTCGGATCACCACCGAGAACGCCCGGCGCTGCTACTGGAAGATGGACCACGCCGCGCCGGTTGCGCGGGTCGCCTGATCCCGCGCCATGACGCTGACGGCTACGATCCTCGGCTGCGGTTCCTCGGGTGGCGTGCCAAGGCCTGGCTCCGGTTGGGGGGCCTGCGACCCGAGCAATCCAAAGAATCGCCGGCGTCGCTGCTCGATTCTGCTGACGCGTTCGGGACCGGACGGCACGACCCGGGTTCTCGTCGATACTTCTCCGGACCTGCGTGAACAGCTCTTGTCCGCCGAGGTGGAGGCGCTCGACGGCGTGCTGATGACGCATGACCATGCCGACCATAGCCATGGCATCGACGATCTACGCGCGCTTGTCCTGCATATGCGCCAGCGCATCCGCATCTATGCCGATACAACCACACAAGCCTCGCTGCGCACACGCTTCGGCTATCTCTTCGAGACGCCGGCGGGCAGTTACTACCCGCCGATCCTCGATCTCGACCAGATCACTGCCGGACGCAGCCAGACGATCGACGGCGCGGGCGGACCGATCGAAGCGCTGCCATTCCGGGTCGAGCACGGGCCGAATTACGAAGCGCTCGGCTTCCGTTTCGGCTCACTGGCCTATCTGCCCGATGTCAGCCTGATCCCGCCGGCAGCAATGGAAGCCATGGCCGGCCTCGATATCCTGATTCTCGACTGCCTGCGCGAGACGCCGCATCCGAGCCATTTCCATCTGGCTCAGTCGCTCGATGCCATCGCCGCGCTGAAGCCGCGACGCGCGATCTTGACCAATCTCCATGTCGATCTGGATTATGCGAGCCTCGCCAGCCGCTTGGCGGACAATATCGCAGTGGCATTCGATGGAATGACGCTGACGATTGCCGAATAGGGCAACCATCCCGGCGCTCAAGCGCTCCCAAATGGTGAGGTTCGTCCTCGGAATGGGCCGACACCGGGCTCTCCCGGCGGCGTGGTGGCCGCCGAGGATATGGCCGAGGCTTGCCGGGCATGCCTGGGGGTAGCGAATGCTACGCGATGACCGGCCTGCGCAGCGGCGAAGCTGCGTATCAGACAAAATGAGGTCGGAGAGGCCCGGCCGCAGCGTCACATCGCAATTGTCGGGCGCAGCGTGCTAGCCCGAGGCTCCATCTTAGCCTATGCGGGTCTTTGCTCCGAATATGCGCGAACCATCACGCTCATGGCGCCCAAAGCCGGGCATTCCGCATGGAGGCGATCGCCCGGCTCGATAGGTCCAACTCCCTGGGGTGTCCCGGTATAAACGATGTCGCCGGGATAGAGCGTATAGAATGAGGATGCGAATTCGATGATGCGCGCGACATCGTAGATCATGTCGGCCGTCGAAGTGCGTTGCTTGATATCGCCATTCCGACGCAAGGTCAGTTCAAGATCGTTCGGGCTGGGAATTTCGTCGGCCGTGGTCAGCCAGGGGCCAAGAACAGAGTAGGAGTCAATCGACTTCCTGAAGCTGCGGTCCTCCGTTCCGCGGACGGTGATATCCAGGCCGAGGCAATATCCGGCAACATGGTCAAGGGCGTCCATGCGCGAAACACAGCTCGCCGTCTTGCCGATGATGGCGACGAGTTCGATTTCATGATCCGTGCGTCGATCGGGAAAACGAAGGGCGATCCCCTGGGAGGGGCCGACAAGAGATGACGTTGCCTTCAGAAACAGACCCGCCTTTCCGATCTCGGGAATATTATGGCCGGGTGAAATGTTGCTCGCCTGCATCTCGAGGATATGGGCCATGTAGTTGACCGGGGCGGCGACAATCTTGCCGGGAAACTTCACCGGAGACAGGAGATCGACCTTGTCCAGCGAAAAGGAACGAAAGCTCGTCAGACTGTCCGGCAATGCTTTGCGAAGGTCTCGTATGCTCCATACGAAAGGATCGCCCAAATCATCAGCGGCAATTCTGGATGACAAGCTCTCGGCCAGTTCGGTAACGTCGAAAACCCTGCCGTCCGATACCACGCCGACATTGTCGTCATTAAAGCGGCACAGCTTCATCATTCAATCCTTCTTCTTTGCGTGCCGCCGTATGCCGGGTCGAAACTTGCCCAGGATGGTGCTCAGCGCATGCGATGGCGAACCGGATAAAGATGAGCATACCGATAGTTGGTATGCTGTCAAATGACGCGCGGCTTATGCGCGCCGCCCCGCACGAGCGGCGCGCTCCCCCGCCGATCAGAGCGTCAGGCGCCCCCCGACGCGTCGCGCTTTCGAGAGGTTTTGCTCGGCTTGGCGACCTTCACGTCGATCGGCTTTTTCGGCCGCGAGATGTTCTTGCGTGCCGCGAAATCTTCGAGCAGCTCGTCATTGAGCGGCGCGCGGCTGAACGTGTTGTTGACCCGAACGATCTGGGTCAACATTTCCATGAAACGGCGCTTATCCGGCGCGCTGAGAGGGGCGAGAATGCGCTCCTCGCAGCGATTGATCATGGGCTCGATCTGCCTGACGACCTCCTGGCCGCGCTTCGTGGCGTTCAGGAGCTGGCGGCGTCGATCCGTTTCGGAACGCTCTCGCGTGATGAGACCTTTTTCCTCGAGGCGGTCCAAGACCTTGACGATCGTCGTCTTGTCGAAGGCGATCATGCTGCTCAGACTGGCCTGATCGACGTTGGGGATCTCGTCGATCATATGCAGTGCTGCATATTGCACGGTTGTCAGACCGAGCTCGCTCGTCTCCTCAAGAAAGATCGCGACGGCAATCTGGTTCATGCGGCGGATCAGGTGGCCGGCTCGCGAGTAGAAAACTTCAAGCGTCATTTCGGAACGTGCCTGAACAAGATTCGGACAATCTTTGCAGCGGAAGTCGCCTTCAAGGCGACCCAAGAATCGCGAATGTTATCGTTCAACGTCGCAGAGGACTAGGCTCAGGCAGGACTATGCTCGGGCCCGATATCGACCGGTCAGCTCCGAGCCCGCTCCTGTCCGTCAAGCCATGCCGCCATCACACATCGAAAAAGACGGTTTCTGCTGCACCTTGCATGTGAACGTCCCATCGGTATTCGTCTGGCGTCGTTGACGACGGGCGCGCGACCAGCGTGTGGCGCCGTTGTGGATCGACCAATCCCAGAACATGGTCCTGCTCGTTCGCGTGCTCGTCGCCGAAGTAGATGCGCGTCACGAGATGCGTGAGCTGCCCTCTCATGAACAGGGTCACGTTGATGTGCGGAGCTTGATGGCGACCGTCGGTACTTTCTGGGCGCCCGGGCTTGATCGTCTTGAAGCTGAAGGAGCCATCGTCACGCATGGGAATCCGGCCGAACCCGAAAAAGGACTGATCCGGCTCTTCGTTTCGTCGGTCTTCGGGATGATGGTAGCGTCCGGTCGCATCCGCTTGCCAGAGCTCCAGAACCGCATCGGGAATCGGCTGGCCGTCTCCGTCCAGTATCGTCCCGGTCACGGTGATGCTCTGCCCCTGCGCCGCCGCAAGTGTCAGGTCGGTCGTGTAAAGGGCTTCGAACCCGATGTGGAAGTACGGCCCAACGGTTTGGGATGCTGTCAGCGTCATGGTCACGGGCGGCTTCCTTCAGTGGTGCTCGGGGGTCGCGTCGCGCCCGCGCAGAACGATGTCGAAGCGGTAGCCCAGGGCCCAGTCGGGTTCGGTCACGTCGAGGTCAAATCGCGCGATCAGGCGTTCACGCGCCTTCTCGTCATGGATGCTGTTGTAGATCGGGTCATAAGCCATCAGCGGGTCACCGGGAAAATACATCTGCGTGACAATGCGGGTGAGAAAGCTCGGCCCGAAGACGGAGAAGTGCAGATGTTGGGGGCGCCAGGCATTGGCGTGGTTCTTCCAGGGATAGGAGCCCGGCTTGATCGTCACGAAGCGGTATTGCCCAGCCGCGTCGGTGACCGTACGCCCGGCGCCGCTGAAATTGGGATCGAGCGGTGCGGCATGCTGGTCATTTTTGTGGAGATACCGGCCGGCGGCGTTGGCCTGCCACAATTCGACGAGCGTGTGAGGGACGGGGCGCCCATCCTCGTCGAGCACGCGGCCGGTCACGATGATCCGCTCTCCGAGAGGCTCGGCCGCATGCATGCGGGTCAGATCGTGGTCTTCGGCGCGAATGCGTCCATGACCGAAGACAGGGCCGGTGATCTCCGAAAGCTGGTGCGGGATCAGCACGAGAGGCTGCTTGGGGGCCCGCTTTATGGTGGATGTGTAGTCCGGGTAGAGGTGAGGCGGGTGAATTCCGGCCGAAGGCCGGCGATAGCGGACGAGCGTGGTCATTGTGAGCGATCTCCGTCTTGGCGCCGTCAGGCTTCCTTGAATGCTTCTTCTCGTGTCCGGCGCAGGGCGGGGAGCACGACGGCGGCGAGCAACGCGGCCGAGACGATCAACAGGCCCAGGCTGATAGGTTCGGTCGTGAACACGGTCGGGTCGCCGTGGGAAAGGATCATCGCCCGGCGCAGATTCTCTTCCATCATCGGCCCGAGGATGAACCCGAGCAGCATCGGCGCGGGCTCGCAGCCAACCTTGAAGAAGACGTATCCGAGCGTGGCGAAAATCGCGGCGAGTACGACCTCGAACGCGGAGTTGTTCACGGTATAGACGCCGATGACGCAGAAGAAGAGAATGCAGGGAAACAGGAAGCGATAGGGAACTGTCAGCAACCGGACCCAGATGCCGACGAGTGGCAGATTGATCACCACGAGCATCAGGTTTCCGACCCACATGCTGGCGATGACGCCCCAGAACAGGCTGGGCTGCTGGGTCATGACGCTCGGGCCCGGTGCCACGCCCTGGATCATCAGCGCGCCCAGCATCATCGCCATGACGGGGTTCGAAGGGATGCCGAGCGTCAGCATCGGGATGAACGAGGTCTGCGCACCGGCATTGTTGGCTGATTCAGGGCTCGCGACGCCCTCGATCGCGCCATGTCCAAAACGGGACGGATCCTTGGCGATCTTCTTTTCGATGGCGTAGGCCGCAAAGGAACTCAGCAAGGCGCCGCCACCAGGCAGAACGCCGAGGATCGCGCCAATGCCCGTGCCACGCAGGATGGGCATGATCGACGCGCGCATTTCATCGCGCGACGGCATCAGCGAGCCGATGACCCTGCTCGCGGACCGGTCATGCCGATGCTCGAGATTGCTGATGATCTCGAACATGCCGAAAAGCCCCATCGCAATCGGCATGAAGCCGATGCCGTCGATTAATTCGGGAATGTCGAAGGTGTAACGAAGGTCGCCCGTATTGAGGTCGGTTCCGACAAGTCCCAGGAGCAGGCCGAGACAAGTCATGGCGAGGGCTTTCAGGAGCGAGCCCTGCGCGAGCACGACGGCTCCGACGAGGCCTAGCACCATCAAGGAAAAGTACTCTGCCGGGCCGAACTGCAGCGCGACCCGGGTCAGAGGCGGGCTGGCCAGCGCTATGAGCAGCGTCGAGACGGTGCCGGCGAAGAAGGAGCCGATGGCGGCGACCGCAAGCGCAGCGCCAGCGCGACCGCGACGTGCCATGGCGTGCCCGTCGAGACAGGTGACGACTGAGGTGGACTCACCGGGCGTATTGATCAGAATCGCCGTGGTGGAACCGCCGTACTGGGCACCATAGTAAATCCCCGCCAGCATGATGAGCGCTGCCGTCGGTGTCAGATAGAACGTAATCGGCAGCAACATCGCCATCGTCGCCACCGGGCCGATCCCCGGCAGGACACCGATGAGCGTTCCGATCAGAACGCCAACAAAGCAGAAGAGAAGATTCATGGGGGTGAAGGCGACGGAGAGGCCGAGGGCCAGGTTGTCGAAGATTTCCATGGGTTCTACCTCCAACCCGCAAGGATTTTGATCGGCAGTCCGAGAACAAAGACGAACAGAACCGAGGCTGCGATTGCGAGGCCGATGGAGAGGGCGGCCATCTCCCGGAACTTGAATTCGTGGCCGGCGAGGGCGCCGATCATGATCACGGCGATTGTGCCGATGGCCAGGCCGAGACGGTCGACCAGGGCCGCGAAGGCGAGGACGCCCGCGACGATCAGGATCAAAGAGCGAATGTTGAAATAGGTAATCGGTTCGCCGCCGATCGCCACGCCGCGGATCGCGATGGTCGCCCCCAATCCGACGAGGAGCCAGCACAACAGCGTTGGCAAATATCCCGGCCCCATTCGCAGCGCGGAGCCGACCGGGTAGTTGCTTCCAAGCCAGAGGCCGAGACCCCCCAATGAGGCGAAGATGAGGCCGGCGAGGACTTCCTGATTCAGATGAAGCCGCATGCTCATGCTCCTTCCGCGATGGCTGCGAATTGTTGGGACCGCCGGTGATTCCGGACCTCGCCTTCGTCTGCGTTCCCCACGGTGGATTCCGAAGGGGGCAGATCCGCAGGCGTCACCATATGGGCGATCTGATAGAAACCGGAGACGGGTGAACCGGCGGCGCCGCGCCGGATCACCTCGTCCGGCGGAAGCAATCTGGCGGTCGCGCTTTCCAGGTTTGCGGCGCTATAGCCTTCGACGACAAGGATCCAATCGGCGGTGTCGTCGGCGCGACCGCGCAGCGCCTGCTCATGCGTAGCTTGCGGCGCCCAAGCGGGCGCATGCTCGAGGAGATGCGCGCCTACGACGCCTGGTTGCGACATGAGCGACGGCAGTGCGGTTTCGACGAGCCACCGGCGAAGTTCGCTTGAGCCCGCGCCATCGTCGCGCGGGGTCAGGCGAACGGCCTGGATATAGGCGCCGATTCCCGAGCCGTGGCTCGCGGTCACCTGGCTCGGGGTGCGGCTCAGGCGTTGGACCAACGCCATGATGGAACGAGTCCATACGGAGGGATTGTTCAGGCGGGCCAGATAGGCGGGTGAGGCGATTGTCGCGAGTTGGTCGACTTCGTAGAGAACGAAGTATCGCGGGGCGTTGCCACTTATCGAGACGCCCCGTCTGGCGCGCAGGAAGCCCGGAATACCAAGGCGTTCCAGGAAGTGTTCGTTCGAATGCCACTCGTCATGCGCAGCATGGTGTTCCGGCGCGATGTCGCACCACATGACGAGCGCACCCTTGCCCAGCAAAGGCATGACATGCTCCATCTCATCGAGCTGAGGTTTGGGAGAACGGCGCAGCAGGCTGCGCCGAGACGTTACTCGGCGCGCGCGCCAGAGGCCTTGACGACCTGGCCAAGACGCGTGGTTTCAGACGCCATGACGGCGGCAAACTCTTCGGGCGAGTTGCCGATGATGTTCACTCCGAATTCCGTCATGCGAGCGACGACATCGGGATGCTTCAGTGCTTTGATGAATTCGGCATTGAGCTTGTTGATCACCGGCGCGGGCGTATTCGCCGGCGCCGCGATGCCGAACCAGGCGCTGAGCTCATAGCCAGGAAATCCCGCCTCGGCCATGGTCGGCACGTCCGGCAGCATCGCCGAGCGCTTGCTGTCGGTGACGGCCAGCCCCTTGAGATTGCCGTCGCGGACCAGCGGACCAGAGCCGGGAATACCGTCGAAGATGAGATCGAGCCGGCCGGCCAGCAGGTCGGGAAGGATCTGTGCCGTGCCCTTGTACGGCACATGGACGACACTGCTTCCCGTCCCGGACTTGAACATCTCTCCGAGCAAATGGCCGCCGCTGCCGATGCCTTGCGAAGCGAAGGAGAGGGGCTTCGCTTTGGACAACGCGACAAGATCAGCCGGTGTCTTGGCCGGGCTGTTTTTCGGCACAGCCAGCACATGCGACATGCTGAAGATTTCAGTGACCGGCGAGAAATCCTTCACCGGGTCGTAAGAGAGCTTGGCATAGAGGGATTGGTTGATGGCGTGGCTGCCGATATTTGCCAAGAACAGAGTATAGCCATCCGGCTTGGCCTGCTTGACCACCATCGCGCCGACCTGACCGCCGCCGCCCGGCCGGTTGTCGATCACCACCGGCTGGCCAATGCTGTCGGATACTTTGGCCGCGACAAGCCGCGTTGCTTGGTCAGCGACGCCTCCCGGAGGAAACGGCACGACGATCGTGATCGGCTTTGACGGGAAATCCTGTGCCGCTGCGGAGGCGATGCCTGCGGCGAGTACAAGGGTGGTAAGGAGCGCTAGTCCCCGATGCTTTGACATGATGTCGTTTCTCTCCCAACTGGAATAAGTCCGCCTTTTTTGTTTCGATCCGATGCCGGCGGGGCCTTCGAATCCTTTGCGCCACGTTCAGTGGATCGAACCGAGATGAACTGAGGTGTCGTGCTTCCTGATTGTTTTTCGCGATGATTTCACGCGGATTTGCGGGGCGACTGCAGGTCTTCCGCAGAGAAGCCCGCCAATTTGCGATAGCGATCCTGCCAGGCCACGAGTTCTGTCTGCGATATGACGTCGTTGATGTGGTCGAAGCGCTTTCCGCCTGTCCGTTCCTCGACGACACGGAGGATGGCGTCCGGCGCCTGGCTGCGATTGGCGATGACGACGTCGCCGGTGGCCTTCAGGCGCTTCGACTCGTACTCCTTGAGGGCGGCGAGCGGATCGTCCCCGCCGGACAGGAGAACGGCGATAGTGTTGGCGTCGATGATCGCCTGGGCAGCGCCATTGGAGCCGCGTGGCATCATGGGGTGAGCGGCATCGCCGAGAAGGGTAATGCGCCCGGCAGTCCAGAACCGCAGAGGATCCTGATCCACCATCGGATATTCCAGGATCACGTCGGCGGCACGGAGCATCGCGGGAATATCCAGCCAATCGAACCGCGCATGTTCGAAATGGCCTATGAATTCCTCGACGCTGCTCCCCCGGTTCCAGTCGCGCGTCTGCTCATTCGGGCGTGACAGTTCGATCACCCAATTGATGAGCTGCCTGCCTTCGCCGTCGATGTCGTTGCGAATGGGATAGGTAATGAGCTTACCCGTCTCATAGGTCCCCATATAGACCATGCTGGCGCCGCTCAGGAACGGCTTCCATCGGGTCGCGCCGCGGTACTGCGTGGTGCCCTGATAGCGTGGCTTCGCCTCTTCGGGATGGAATTGCTTGCGCGCGGCGGAATGGACGCCGTCGCAGGCGATGACGATGCTGGCCCGCACTGTCTTGATGACGACGCCGGCTGCATCCCCGAAATGCACGATGGCCTCGTCGCCAGCCTGATCGACCGCGACGCAACGGTGGCCGAAGGTGATCGCGTCGCGTCCGAGACGGTTCAGGACCGCCTCGACGAGAACGGTATGAAGGTCCGCACGATGGATCGAGACCTGCGGCCATTCATAGCCCGCGAATTGACCGCGGGGTTCCGAGTAAACATGCTGGCCATGGCTCGTGTAGAAACAATACTCCCGCGTCGGAATCCCTTTTTCGACGAGGCGCTCGACGATCCCGAGCTCACCCAGCTCCCGGATGGCATGCGGGAGCAAATTCAACCCTACGCCCAAGGGCTTGAACTCAGGTGCGCCCTCATAGAGCCGACACCTGATCCCCACCCTTTGCAGCGCCAAGGCGAGTGTCAACCCACCAATGCCCGCTCCAATGATCAGGACGTCCAGATCCTGTTTTTGAGCCATTCTTCCCCCCGTTTCAGGTCGACAGCAGCCAGTGATGACCAGCGCTCACCGACGCGTTTCTTCTCGCAGGTGGCCAATACGGTCGGTCAGCGCGCGATCCGTCATCAGGAAGAGTGTCGCAGGGCCGGAGGTGGCGTTGTGCTCGATCCACTGCCAGCGCGGCAGCGTGAAGACGTCATGCTGCTTCCACTCGAAGCGGGTATCGCCGATCTGGCTGACACCCTCACCTTCGATGACGACGACCATGGCCGTCGCGGTCGTGCGCATCGGCACCGTCGCACTACCCGGCGTCAGGCCGAGGGCGAAGCAATCGAGGGTCGGCATGATCGGACCGCCATCGACCGGGTTGATATAACGCAAGCGACGTGACCCGTCCGCCGCGGGCGGCATCGCCTTCAGGGCTCCCGACACACGGCTCCACGAGTAACGGTAGAGTGGCGAGTAGGGGACGGTGACGTCGCCCTCGGGCAGCACGCCGCCTTCGCACAGACTTGCATCGTCCATCTGTGCAAGGCCGCGATCGGGGATCGGGCCAGGCCCCACCTCGAAGAAGACGGTGCCGAGCTGGCGCGCGAGCGGGTAGTCGAGTCCATCGAACCAGACGGCCCGGGTCTTTCCCGAGTGATGGTGCTCGTGCCAGCTCCAGGCAGGCGTGAGAATGAGGTCGCCCGGCTCCATCGGGCAGGGCTTGCCGTCGACGACCGTGACCGCGCCGTCTCCCATCATGGCAAGCCGCAGCGCGGCGAGGGTATGGCGGTGAGCGTGCGCCGATTCGCCCGGCTCGAGAATCTGAAGGCCGCCCGAGAGCGTCGGCGTCGAGAATACGGTTCCGGGGAAGGCCGGATGGGTGAGAAGCAGCACCCGGCGTTCAGCCTCCTGCATGCTGATCTCGCGGGCCGACCTCTCGATCAGCTCCGACATCGATGCCCACGGCCAGATGATGGGTTCGTAGTACTGCGGCTCCCGCGTGTTGAGACGCATGTAGCGGTCCCAAAGCGGTTGAACGTTCACAGCCTCCATCGCCTCCAGGAGACCGGACTTGCTGTCCGCGCTATCGGGCCGCTCGGCCAAACCACGTCGCTCGCTCATCGCTCTTCCTCCGATCCGGCTTTTTGTGTCGCCGGGCTTGCCTCAGTATGGACTATCACCAATAATTGGCGTACCAACTAATTTGTCAAGCGGTTCTTGGAGCCGAAAGAAAAGCTGGGGGTCACGCCAATGTCACAGAGTCGCGATCGGTGCCCGACCGCGAAGCGAATGGAAGCCGACCGTTCGCGAGCGCAGGCCGAATCCCAGAGGCGATGTCAGATCATCGGCCTGCGAGGGGCCGGCACACAGCAGGGCATCTTTGTCATGCGCGGGAAGGCCGACAGCTTGCGCGCTACAATCAATCTCGCCCGGAAGCACTGAGGGGGCAAAGCAATGACAATCCGTGTCGCCGCCATTGAAGTCAGTCATTGGCATGCGCTTTATGATGCCGCCTATCTGCGGCAGATTCATCAGATGCCGGACGTCCAACTCGTCGGCTTGCAGGATCCCGATCCGAACGTCGCCGCATGGACAGCGGCGCAACTGGGCGGCGGAGTGGCGGTTTTCACCGACTATCGCGAGATGCTGCGCGCGGTGAAGCCTGATTTCGTGATCGCGCTCGGGCGCCACAGCGCGATGGCGGAGGTCGGGCATCACCTGCTCGACGAGGGGCTTCCTTTCCTCATGGAAAAGCCGATGGGTTTCGATGCGCGGGAGGTGCTTGCGCTGGCGGAGAAGACACGAGCGAAGGGCGGCTTTGCCGCCGTGCCGATGCCGCAGCGCAATTCCGCCTTCGTGCGCAAGGCAAGGGGGATGATCGACGAGGGCAGGTTCGGGCCGCTGTCGCATATCTACATGCGCATGAACCGCTTCTCATCGGCTCGCTATGTCGCGTGGAATTCGGCCTGGATGCTCGACCCGTCCCAGTCGAACGGCGGCGCGCTGCGCAATCTGGGCGCCCATGGCTTCGATGCCTTCTTGCATCTGACCGGGGAGGACGCCGAGATCACCGGTGCCCAGATCAGCCGGCGTGCCTTGGGAACCTCAGTCGACGATTACGCCTCTGTGCTGATCCGCTCGAAAAGCGGTGTGCTCGGGACATTGGAGGTCGGCAACGCCTATCCGCGTCGCACCGCGGAAGGCGGCCCGTACAAGGGGCCGAGCCGCGACAAGTTTCTGGACGGTGCGGATGGCGAATGGAAGGTCTCGGGCCGGGATGCGCTGCTCATGTCGAAAGACGGCGCGCTGCGCCTCGTCACGTCGGACGATGAAGAGACCGCCCCGAGTACTCCGACGACAAATCCGAGCTACGAGGTCATTGCCGAAGCACTCCGCCGTTGGAAATCCGGCGATCGTCCCGAGGTGGACGTCTACGACTGCTATCGGGCCGTAAAGCTCATCGACGAAGCTTACGGTGTCGCCGAGCTGCATGGATAGCGCGCCGTTGGCGCGACCTTGCCAAACGACACAAAGACGTTCCCGGGAGACATGTCTTGAGTAAACTACGATTGTCCGTCGCGATCGGAGGCTATGATCGCAACCGCCCGTTGATCGATGGCGAGGTCAAGATCGACGGGGTGGACCCGGTCTTCATGACGCTCGATCCGGAGGAGATCTTCTTCCGCGCTTTCCGTCATACGGAGTTCGACATCTGCGAGCTGTCCTTCAGCAGCCACGTGGTCAAGCTGGCTCAGGGAACCAGCCGGTATGTGGGCGTGCCCGCCTTCGTGTCGCGCGCCTTTCGCCACACGTCGATTTACGTCCGGTCCGACCGAGGCATCCGGGAACCGCGCGACCTGATCGGCCGCCGCATCGGCATCCCCGAGTATCAGCTCACTGCCTGCGTCTGGGCCCGCGCGTTCCTCGAGGACGATTTCGGCGTGAAACCGTCCGATGTCGTCTGGGTGCGAGGTGGCATCGAAGAGCCGGGGCGGCCGGAGAAGATCAGACTCGATCTCCCCTCGCAGATCCGTATCGAGAACGCTCCCGAAGGACGATCGCTCAACAGTCTCCTCCTCAGCGGCGAGATCGACGCGTTCATCGGCCCTCGCGCTCCGTCGTCATATGATCAGGGGAACCCCTTGGTCACGCGCCTGTTCGCCGATCCGACGGCCGCGGCGATCAGCTATTTCAGGCACACGCGCATCTTCCCGATCATGCACGTCATCGGCGTCCGTCGCGAGCTGGTCGAGGCCCAGCCCTGGTTGCCGGCGGCCTGCCTCAAGGCCTTCGAGAGCTCCAAGAATGCCGCGATCCTGAAGCTGACGGACACATCGGCGACGAAAGTCACCCTGCCATTCGTCGAGGAACAGCTCAAGGCTGCGCGGGATCTGATGGGGCCGGATTTCTGGCCTTATGGCGTCGCGTCGAACCGCCCTACCATCGAGGCGTTCCTCGACCATCACCACAGGCAGGGGCTCTCGTCGCGACGGGTAGCGCTTGAGGAGGTGTTCCATCCCTCGACCCTGGACGCCCATAAGATCTAGCCCGAACCGGCAATTACCCGGCGGTCGGCCGCGGCATCGGCTCCTGCGCCGGTCCCGGCCAGGGCAGCACACCGTTCCGCGCGCATGAGGCTCCCATCAAGCGCGCGGAACTGCGGCACGTCGGGGGTAAGAAAGCTGGACGATGTCAAACAACGATACAGGGCCGGGGCACTCGGTTCATCGTCGCCGGCTTTATTTCAAATCAGCTTGAGAGCGCCCTTGTAGAGAGCGTCTACCGCGTGTAATTTTGATATAATTCCTTGCCGAACGCAGTATTCCATCATTTTCTCGATGGATGAGCGCATCGCTTCCGCGCCATTGATATTTGGCGTATTCGGGTCGGCCGGCGCAGCATCCGCGCTCTGATTCAGGAGGCTCACGATCTCCTGGACCGCGCCCGGCTCATCCGCGACGAGCCGGTCGGATACGACGGCGACATGGTTGATCTGGTAGTGGCCGAAGCACTGGTGCCAGGCCGCGGGATCGCGGGGCAGGCCATTGTCGATGACGGCCGAGAGACCGGCGCGCTCGGAGGGCACGAGGAGCGCCGCATCGAGCTCTCCGGCGAGCAGCATGTCCCGCAGCCCGGATGCGGCGGGAGCGCGCCGTACCGTCGCCGGAGGATTGGCTGAGGGCAGGTGGGGCTCCTCGACCGTGACCCATTCGACGGCGTCGGCCGGAAGGTCCCAGAGTTCGTCAAGCAGGCCGCGGACCCAGGCCGGGCTCGTCTGCGCATAGGCTCTGACGCCGATGCGTTTGCCGGCGAGTTGCCCCGGCGACAGCTTGCCTCGGCGCGGATCATGGACCAGGGCAGGGTGCTGAACGCGGTGGTTGAGCGTGATCGGCAGGAGGCTGAGAGGCCGGCCGGCCTCATACGCCTGCAGGAAGGTCACCAGCGCAAGTTCGCCGAAGGCGAAGCCCGGATCGTTCAGGAATTGCTTGAAGCCATCCTGGATCGGTTGGGCCTGGACATAGGAGATGTCGAACATGTCGGAGCGGAGCGCGCCGCTCTTGAGTGCCTTTGTGCGCGGCGTGTCGTCCAACAGCGCCTGCAGCACGGGCCGCCACCGTGGCGATTGTGAGAGCATGATCGTTTGGACTCCTGTCTGAACGCCGGCCTGCCAGTGCGAGTTGCGCGCATGCACGAGGCAGGTGTCGCGCTCGATCCTAGGCCGCGAACAGCACGGCTCCTTCCGAGGGGACCCAGAGATAGACCTGCGAGGACGCGACGTCGGCCTGCGATTCCACCTTCGCGATCGATCCAGCGACGTCGAGTTCATATTGGAAACGAGCGCCCAGATAGCTGCATGACAGCACGCGGGCCGACAGGACGGCGCCATCTTCTCCCGGACGCTGTTCCTTCGACTGCAGCAACCGCATCCTGTCCGGGCGAACCGAAATGCGAACCGAACTTTCCAGCGGCAGGGTCCGGTGGCTTTTCAGGCGCAGGAACTGGTCTTCGCCGATGCTGACGACGTTGCCGTCGGCGGTGTCGTTTCCGACGACCCGGCCCGGGAAGAAGCTGCTGGTGCCGATGAAGTCGGCCACGAAGGGGTCGGCGGGGCTGGCGTAGATCTCATGCGGGGTGCCGATCTGGACGATGCGGCCCTTGTTCATGACCACGATGCGGTCGCTGAGCGCGAGCGCCTCGCTCTGGTCATGGGTGACATAGATCGTGGTCAGCCGAACCTGATCCTTGAGCTGGCCGAGCCAGACGCGAGCGCGCTCGCGCAGCTTGGCGTCGAGATTGGAGAGCGGCTCGTCGAGGAGCAGGACGTCCGGCTTGTAGACCAGCGTGCGGGCGAGCGCGACGCGCTGCTGCTGTCCGCCGGAAAGCTCATGCGGATAGCGATCGGCATAGCTTTCCATTTCCACGAGTCCGAGCGCCTCGGTCACCCGCCGGTCCTTCTCGGCGCCCTTGACCTTCCTGAGCTTGAGCGGAAAGGCGACGTTGTCGCGCACGCTCATATGGGGCCACAACGCATAGGACTGGAAGACGAGCCCGAAATTGCGCTGTTCCGCCGGCAGAGAAAAGCCGTTTTGTCCATCGAACAGCACGGTCTCGCCGGTGCGGATCGAACCGTCCGTCGGCTGGTCGAGCCCCGCAACCGCCGCAAGGGTCGTCGACTTGCCGCAGCCCGACGGGCCGAGAAGGGTCACGAATTCGCCATCGGCAATGTGAAGGTCGAAGTCGCTGAGGGCCGTCACGGCGCCGAAGCGCTTGGTCAGTCCCTGGATGATGAGCTCAGTCATAAAGCTTGACCTTGAAGAGCGTCCGCGCAGCGAAGATGAACAGCACCGTCAGCAGGATCTGGACCGTTGCCAGAGCCGACAATGTGCCCATCTCGCCGAGGACCCAGTATTGGAGGAGCGTCGTTCCGATGACCTCGCTGCCGGGCGCGATCAGGAAGATGGCGATGGAGTATTCCTTCAGGAAGTGGATGAAGAGGATCGCGAAGCCCGAGAACATCGCCGGCTTGATGAGGCGCAGGACGATTGCACGGACCGTCGTCAGCCAGTCCGCGCCGACGACGCGGGCGGCTCGATCGAGATCCGGGCCGATCTGAAGGAGGGCAGGCGAGAGGCTCGCGAAGGCCGTGGGAATATAGCGCATCGTGTAGGCCACCATCAGGACGACGATGCTGTTGCGCAGCCAGCCGAGCGGCGGAATGAAGACCATCGCATAGAAGAAGCCGATGCCGGCGATCAGGCCGGGGATCGCGCGCGGGAACAGCGCCACATATTCAAGCGCGCGCCGGAAGCGGAAGTCGGAGCGGTGAACGACGAGGGTCAATGCGGCGATGAAGGCAATCGCCACGGCGCTGCCGACGATCGCGATGACGAGGGTGTTGCCGATTGCGCGGAGATTGGCTTCCGACGAGAAGACAGCGGCGAAATTGTCGAGCGTCAGGACGTCCGCCATCGGCACGAGCGGGCTGAGGAAGCGCGTAAAGGCACGCAGCACCAGCACGCCGAGCGGAAGCACGATGAATAGCGTCGTATAGGTGAAGAGGAAGCCGAAGGCGATCCAGCGCACCGCACCGAGATCGAAGAGCCGCTTGCGGGAGGCCTTGCCGCCGACGGTGACGTATCGCCGCGCATTGCGCAGCATCCGTCCTTGAAGGAAGACCAGGATGGACACGATGACCAGGAGAAGCGTCGCCGCCGTCGCGACCAGGCCGTAGTTCGGGCGGGGCGCCGCGACGCCCTGGGAATAGAGATAGGTCGTCAGAAGCGTGATGCCGCCCGGCTCGCCGAAGATGAGGGGGATCGACAGCATCTCCAGGGAGCTGGTGAAGCTGAGCACGCTGCCATAGAGGATCGCCGGCGTGAGCAGCGGCAAGGTGATCGAGAAAAGGGTGCGTGCCGCACCCGCGCCGCAGCTGCGTGCCGCGTCTTCCAGCGCGGGGTCGGCGAGCTTGGTCGAGCCCAGGCAATAGAGCGCCGCCAGGGGTGATTGCGAGATGCCGGCGACGAGCGCCATGCCGCCCAGCGAATACAGATTCCAAGGCTGCTCGCCAACGATCCCCTGCACCCACAAGGTGATGTACCCGGCCGGCCCGTACATCAGGAACCAGCCGAACGACAGGATCAGATGGGAGATGAACAGGGGCCAAAGCAGCATGCTCCCGAAAAGGCGGCGCCCGGGCACATTCGTGCGGCCGATCAGGACGGCGCTGACCACGCCCAGGACCTGTGACACGATCGTCGAGATGAAGGCGAAGACCAGCGTGTTGTAGATGATCGTGCCGAAGCCTTCCGAGCCGAACAGATCGGAGTAGTTCCTGATGCTGAGCTGCGCCTGCTCGTCATAGAGCGGCCGGTCCAGCACGGATTGGTACAACAGCGGCAGGATCGGCCCTGCGACCAGGACCAGCGCCATGACGGCGATGATGTATTGCAGGATGACGCTGCGCGCGGGGTGGTTCGCCACTCCCGAGGCGAGCCCTGTCCGGCGCTGCATCGCGCGCGCGTCGAATGCGGGGATGTCCAGCTGGCTCATGACGGTTCCATTCGTTTCGTACCGTCGGTCAGGCGCGGTTGGCGTCGCGCCATTTCCGCACGAAGGCTTCGTGGTCGTTCACCAGGCCGCGGTCGTAATTGACCAGGATCGCATTTTCCGTGCCGATTTCCCGTTCGATCTGCGAGAAAGTCTCGGCTCCGCCGACGCTCTCGGACGTGACGGATGGCCTGACCGGCGTGCGCGAGCCTGCCGCCAGCGCCTTTTGCCCGGTCTCCGACAGCATGAAGTCGAGAAGCAGCTTCGCCGAATTCGGGCGCGCCGACTTGATGGGGATGCCGAGGCCCCGGAAGACCATCGGCGTGCCGTCGCTGATATAGCTCATGCCGACGATGCGCGCGCGCGCGGGATCGCGGACTGCCATGCGGGCGGCCGAAGATCCGCAGAAATAAGCCAGGACATATTCGCCGGTGGTCACCTTCTCGACCATCGGACCGGCCGAGCGCTCGAACCGCGTCTCCGGCCCGAGAGTGCGGTACCAGTCCCAGACTTTGTCGCCATGGTGCCTGGCGAAAAAGTAGTGGGCGTTGTAGCCGTAGGACGTCAGGTTGGCGCTGTAGCTCGTGAGCTTGCGGCGAAATATGCCAGGATTGGCTTTCACCTTCTCGACGAGATCGGCGAAACTGGTCGGCCAGAGCTTCTCCGGCAGAAGCGCCTTGTTCCAGAGGAAGACGAGCGGATCGAGCGCGGCTGTGTAGAGTCCGGGGCTCGGACGACTCCAGACCGGATAGGCACCGGCTTCCGGCGAGGCGTAAGCCAGGATCTGGTTGCGATCGATCATGTCGATCCAGGCGTCGGGCGCCACGGTGACGATGAGATCCGCCGTGCGGCTGCCGGTCGCGGATTCCGCGAAGTAGCGCTCCATGGCTTCGTTGGCGTTGATGTCCAATGTCTGGACGGAGATCCAGGGATACGCCGCCTTGAAGGCCTCAAGCGTCGGGCGCCATTGGCCCGGCGACATGTTCGAGTACGCAATGAGATCCGGCTCGGCACGCGAGGCCTCGATGAGCCTCGCGTAATCGGGCGGATAGTTCGCAGGTATGTTCTGCGCCGAAGCCCTTGTCGCGGACATGGCCAGTCCGGCCGCACCCATCCGCAAGAAACCACGCCTGTCCATCATCGGTCATCCTCCCATTTTTTTATCGTTGGAGATGTTTAGTAGGATCGCGAGCTCATCGCTCCTTCGCGGAAACGTATTTCAAACCCGCCCGCGCCAGCGCCGGCCTCATCTCGTAGATGTCCAGGCCCAGTTCGCCGGCCGCGAGGCGCGCGCGGCGCTGGCTTTCGCCGGCGATCCGTTTGCGCGCCGCCGCCAGCACCGCTTCGGCACGCTGACGCGGCAGCACCAGAACCCCGTCGTCATCCGCCACGACGACGTCTCCGGGCTGCACATGAGCTCCGGCGCAGACCACCGGCACATTCACCGAACCCAGCGTCGCCTTGACCGTGCCGCGGGCCGAGATGACGCGGGACCACACCGGGAAACCCATCTCCGTCAGCGAGCTGACGTCCCGGACGCCGCCATCGATGACGAGCCCTCTCACGCCCCGCGCCTGAAGCGAGGTCGCAAGCAGATCGCCGAACATGCCATCGCTATTCGCGGCGGTGCAGGCGACCACGAGGATGTCGCCGGGCTGGCATTGCTCGACGGCGACATGCAGCATCCAGTTGTCGCTGGGCTGGGCCAGAACCGTCACGGCCGAGCCGGCAATTGCGGCTCCCGGAAAGATCGGCCCCAGATAGGGGTCCATCAAGCCCGGCGCGCGGCCGGCTGCCTCATGCGACGTCGCGACGCCGCATTTGCCGAGCTCGTCGATGATCGCTCCGGCGGCGCGCTCGATATCGGTGACGACGATCCCGAGCTCGCTCATGCGAAGGCCTCCACCGCCTCTGGATAGGCGGAGCTGTAGGCCTCGCCATAGGTCATAGGCCGCCCGGAATTGCGCCCGCCCTGCATGCCGCGGTTGAGGGCCACGCGCTCATAATAATCCCAGAGATGGCGCTGGGCCGGCAGGGCCTCGAAAGCCCTGCGCTTCACCTCCCAGACCTCGGTGATGTTGAGAATCCGGTCGGGCCGGAAGCCGCATTGCTCGGGCTGATGCGGTTCGAAGGCGTAGAGCTGGGGCGCATTGTAGCTGACCTGCGGACCGGGCTTGTGACCGGCCGCCTGCGCCACGATGCGCGCCTCGCGGGCAAAGCGGGCGGCCTCCGGATGGTCGACATTGTACGGGTCGGCATCGGCATGCGTGAGCACGAAGGAGGGCATGAGTTCGCGATAGATATCGATCATCCGGTCGAGCATCGCGGAGGTCAGATGCAGCGGGTAATCACCGGCGTCGAAGAACTCGATCTCGGCGCCGAGCACGGCCGCGGCAGCCTCGGCTTCCGCCTGCCGCGCATGTTTGCAGGCTTCGAGGGTCATGCCAGGCTGCTTCCATGCGCCCTGGCTCTCGCCCCGCTCGCCGAAGGAGAGGCAGACGATCTTCATTCGCACGCCGCGGCGGGCGTGCAGGGCGATTGCGCCACCGGCGCGCCAGACGAAATCGCCGGGGTGGGCGCTGACCACCAATCCGCTTGCAGGTGCCGTCACGTCTTGCTCTCCAAAACTGCGCCGATGAGATCGGCCGAAGACAAAAGCCGGTTGAGGTCAGGGCCCGCGATCACGCCCGCCTTGTCCATGAGGGCGATTTCCTGGGCCGTGTGCCCGATCTCCGTCAGGATCTCGACGGTGTGCTCGCCGAGCGTCGGCGGCTGGCGCTCGATGCCGGGGCGTGCGCCATCGAAGCCGACCGGCAGGGCAGGGAGGCCGAAGGTCCTGGCATCCCCGCTGAGTGTGGTGACGGCGACGTCAAGCAAGCCTCCGCTTGCGAGCAGATGCGCGTCATCGAAGAGATCGGTGGGCTTGCCGACCGGGGCGAAGGGAATCGAGGCGGCCACGCAGCGCTCCTGCACGGTGTCGCGCGCAAGCGGCAGCAGCGCTTCCTGGATGCGCGGCAGTAACCAGCTCCGTTCGGCGTTGCGCAACGCGTTGCTCGCCAGCCGCGGATCGCCCGCGAGTTCCTGCAGGCCGAACATCTCGACGAAGCGGCTCCATTGCATGTTGCTGGTCACGCCGATGAAGACCTGCTCGTCGCGGGCGACGTCGAACACGTTGTAGATGGCCCACGCCCCGTGCCTGATCGGCATCGGGCGAGGGTCGTTGCCCGTCGCGGCGAAACCCGCCATATGCGTCAGCATCAGGAAGGCGCCGGTTTCGAACAGGGCGCTGCCGACCTTCTGGCCCTTGCCGGTGCGATTGCGCTCCGAGAGCGCGGCGAGGACGGCGGTGACCCCGAAGATCCCTCCAAGAATGTCGGTGATCGACGATCCCGCCCGAAGCGGCCTTCCGGGCGGGCCGGTCATATAGGCGAGGCCGGTCTGGAACTGGATGACCTCGTCGAGTGCCGGCCGCCTCTCGTAGGGGCCGCCGAGAAAGCCCTTCAAGGCGAGATAAAGCAGGCGTGGATTGACTGCGCTCAGCTCTTCATAGCCGCAGCCCAGCCGCTCCATCGTTCCGGGACCGTAGTTTTCGATGACGATATCGGCACCGGCGACGAGACGGTGGACGGCCCGGCGTCCCTCCGGATTCTTCAGGTCGATCGCGAGACTGCGCTTGTTGCGGTTGAAGCCCGGAAAGAACCCCGCGCCAAATCCCGGCAGGCTGCGGGTGTGGTCGCCTTCCGGCGCGGGCTCGATCTTGACGACGTCCGCTCCAAGGTCGGCAAACAGGAGACCTGCCGTCGGCCCCATGATCATATGGCTGAATTCGAGGACCTTGAGCCCTCGCAACGGCTTGGCGGACATCAGGCGGAACCTCGCAGGGCGTCGAGCGAACCGGCGTGGATCAGTTCGCTGGGGAGGGTGTGGCCGACGATGGCTTCGGCCATCCGCCCCACCTCGATCAGGGCATCCAGGTCGACGCCCGTTTCGACGCCGATTTCGTGACAGAGAAGGACGAGTTCCTCGGTGCTGATGTTGCCGGCCGCGCCCTTCTGGCCGGCGAAGGGGCAGCCACCGAGCCCGCCGACCGTGGAGTCGAAAAAGTCGACGCCCATTTTCAGGCCTGCATAGGCGTTCGCGACCGCGAGACCCCGGGTGTCGTGGAGATGCAGCGTGATGCGCTTGTCGGGCCATTTCGCGCGGACCTCGCCGACAAGCGCCTCGACGCGCGGCGGCGTCGCCCAGCCCATCGTATCCGATAGCGAGATCCGCTCGATCTCGACACCGGCTTCGGCGGCGACGCCGAAGCCGTCCTGCAACGTCGCGATCACCTGCTCGCGCGAAACGTCTCCCTGATAGTTGCAGCCGAAGGCGGCCATCACGCCGACCCGCTTGACGGGCACGCCGCGCGCGATGTGGAGAGCCGTCTGCCGGCGGCTCGCCTCGACCTGCTCGGCATGGCTGCGATTGAGATTTCTGCGCGTGAACGCTTCCGAAGCCGTCAGCGAGATCGAACCGTAGAGCGTGAGCTTGTCGGCAGCGGCGAGGGCGCGGTCGAGGCCCTTCTCGTTGAACCACAGCGCCGTATAGCTGACGCCGTCTTTGGGCTTCATCTGCGCGACGACGTCGTCGGCGTCGGCCCAGCCCGGAACGACCCGTGGATTGACGAAGGAGCAGACCTGAATGCGCTTGAGGCCGGTCTCGGCCAGCGCCTCGATCAGCCGCACCTTATCGGCTGTCGCGATCGGGCCCGGCTCGATCTGGAAGCCCTCGCGCGGGCCTTCCTCGTGAATCTCGATGGAGGCTGGAAGATCAGCCATGCGCCCGGAAACCTCCCAAAAGACTCGGCGGTCAGTGGCGCCGCGAGTTCGTTGCCGCCAAGTTGCGTGCCGGGAGCGATATCGTCCAATATATTTTAAGGGGTCCCGTGAAAGCCTGAACGTATCACTGGGCCGGCATCATCGAGGCAGTTCCCCATGGAAATCCGGCATGTGCGCTATTTTCTGGCAGTGGCGGAGGAAGCAAGCTTTCGGCGTGCAGCGGAGCGGCTGAACATCAGTCAGCCCCCGCTGAGCAGCCAGATCCGCGACCTTGAGAAGGAGTTCGGGACGACGCTGTTTCACCGCACCACGCATGGTGTGGAATTGACGACCTCCGGGAAGTTTCTGCTCGAGCCGTTCCGGGACCTTCTCGATCGCTTCAACGACACGCTCGCCTTGGCGAAATCCGCGGGCCGCGGAGAAGCCGGCCGGCTTCGCATCGGCTTTCTGGCGTCGGTTCCGATGCATGAGATGTTCCCGCGCATTCTGAGAGCGTTCCGCCAGCGCTATCCCAATGTTGCGCTCGACATGTCTCACCTGCCGACCGGGACCCAGCTGCAGATGCTGGCGAATGATCAGCTCGATCTCGGCTTTCTGCGCCCGCTCGTGCCAAGCTCGCCGCTCCGGAGCATCCAGATGATCGAGTTATGGCGCGACCGGCTCGAGGTCTTCTTCTCGGCAGATCATCCTCTTTCACGCCGCGACGGCCCGGTCGAGCTGGACGCCCTCGCGGATGAGGACTTCGTCGCGTTCAAGCGGCAGGTCGGCAGCGGCCTATTCGAGCACACGCTGGCACTCTGCAAACGTGCGGGTTTCGTGCCCCGGGTGGTGCAGCAGAGCAGCGATGGCGGCGCGTTGCTCGGCTTCGTCGGCGCGGGCCTGGGCATCGCGATCCTGCCGCGGGTTTACGCTTCCAAAGGGTTGCCGGGGATCGACCATCGCGAGTTGCGCGCGCGCGATGCGAATACCGGAATAGCCCTGGCGAAGACCTTGAACAAGACGGCGCCTCTCGCGGAGCGTTTCCTTCGTCTCGTGGAAGAGGTTCGTGATGCGGGCGCGGATGATCGGGCGAAGCCACCCTCTGGTTGAGCAGGATCTGGGTCGATAAGCCCTTGCTTTGAAAGGGATGATCCGCACGACGTTCCACGCTACCTGCTCAGGGAGCTCTTCTGCCGATTTGGCCCTGAGGAAGGGGACCGCGAAGACGTTTCTGACGCTGCGCGCGTTCTCTGCCGACGCGCTGTCTTCCGGCTTTGGGCCGAGGCGGACAGAATGCGCTTGAGCCCCGCTAAAAATGCGGCGCCTGAGAGTGCAGACCAACGCCCCCGGCCGATCGGAGCACCGAGCGATCGAAAAAAACGCCGGAGACTGGATAGGTGCCGGCTCCCGATGCGCCTCGTGTCCCACATAGCTGACGTAATGGAAGCATCGTCTTGCTGATTTAACCGTATGTTAATTCGCTTGTTTACTGAGTCTCTAAACTGGCAGAGTATTGGGGCATGCAGGATAAGTCCCGTCCCCGGATATCGATAGCGATCGTCGACGACCATCCGCTGCTGGCGGAAGGGATCGCGACCGTTCTGTCGCGCCGCGACGATTTTGTCGTGGCAGAGATCGGCGCGAGCGCGGCCGACATTATTGATATCGTCGACCGGCGGATCTGCGACGTGCTGATCGTCGATCTCAACATGCCCGGCGACGTCTTCGGTGCGTTGGCCGCGCTGCGTGACATCGCGCCTGCTTGTCGCGTCGTCGTCTTTACGGCCTCGACCGACACCGATCATGCAGTCAGGGCTCTTGGTGCCGGAGCCGCCGGATATGTGCTGAAGGGCAGCAGCGCGAGCGAATTGCTCGACGCGGTGGAGGCTGCACTGCGCGGCGAAGTCTACATCACTCCCGCCTTCGCGGCGAAGGTGATCAGCGCCCTGAACAGCAAGGCCGCCGAGAAGCAAGCGGTGATCAGCACGAAACTGAGCGTGCGCGAGGAGCAGATCGTTCGCCTTCTGCTATGCGGCAAGCAGAACCGCGAGATCGCCCGGAGCCTTGAGCTGAGCGAGAAGACGGTCAAGAGCTACATGACCAATCTGATGACCAAGCTCAGGGCACGCAACCGGCTCGAGGTCGTCATCGCCGCCCAGAAGATGAAGCCGAGCGATTTCTCCTCGGCGGGGCGCTGAGGCGGCTTCGACCGAGCTTGCTTGGACCCAGCTTGCTCGTCTCTGCCCGCTAGAGCCCCGTCGTCGGTGAGCGTCGGCGCACCGGCAGCAGCGCCCTGAGCTGCAGTCCGCCCTGCGGTTGCGGCGTGATGGTCAGGCTGCCGCGCAGGGCTTTCACCCGGGTTTCCAGCCCCCGCAGGCCGAGCCGCGGCCGCTGCAGGGTGGGCTCGGGCTGCTGGGCCTCGTTTCCGGGGCCGTCGTCGGAAATCACGATCTCCAGCGTTTCGGCAGCAAAGCGCGTCGCGACATGCTGGCCGCGTCCCTGTGCGTGCTTGTATCCGTTCATCAAAGCCTCTTGAACGACGCGGAAGGCGCAGAAGCGGATCGCCTCCGGCATCTGCTCGGGGAGATCGACGAGGTTTCGGCCGACGGCCGTACCGGTCTGCTGCTCATGTCGCTTGATCGCGGCCTCGATCGTGTCAGACGGCGAGAGGTCGCGGATTTCGGGCAGGACCAGCCCTGCGGAAAGATTGCGCAGCTCGGCCAGCGTCTGCTGGATGAGGCGCTCCAGCGGTGCCCGCAGCTCCGGAGGCTTGTCGGGGAGCCGGAGCATCAGCAGGCTGAGCATCTGGATCGGCCCGTCATGGAGGTCGGCGCCGATGCGGGCGAGATAGACCTCGTTCGAGACGGCCGAGTCGAGCCGGGCCCGGTCCGCAGCACGGCGGAGCATGTTGTTCCGTCTGGCCAGTGCGGAGGCACGCGCGAGATTGGCTGCCAGGAGCGATTGCTGCGAGCTGATGGTCCGGCTGGCGCGCCTGATCGTGAGGGAGAGCAGGAAACCGATGATGATCGCGACGTTGAGAATCAGGAACCAGGTCGCGTAGCGCAACTGCACGACTTCGCGGTCGAGCGAGTGGCTCACCTCATAGAATTCGCCGATGGCAACGATTGTCCGGGTGCCGGGCTTGTAGATCGGCGCGTAGCTTTCGAGCAGCCCCGGGTCGTCCCGACCATCGCCGTGGCTGTCGTTCTGGATGGACACCAGAACCCGGCCTTCCAGGAGCGTGGCGAGCCGCGAAGGTTGAAGTCGCGCCGCCTCCTTCGCCTGGCCGGTGCTGTAGACGAGTTGACCGGATCGGCTCCAGATCTTGATCATGGTCACACGCTGGCCGAGCCGGCTATCGGCGATCAACGCCTGGATTCTCTGCTTGCTCTCTTCCGTCAGCGCGTCTGCATGCTCGAGTTCGAGGACATGGGGGGCGAGAAGGGCTTCGAGGTAATGGGCCCCGATCTCGGCCATGCCCTGCTCCCAGCCATTGCGAATGCGGCGCTCGACCCAATAGCCAAGGGTGACCATCGACAGCCCGACGACGAGCGAGGCGGCGATGGTGAAGCGGCGCTCCAGGCTTTGCGCGGTCCATCGCCGCCGCAGCCTATCGAGAGCGGATACGGACTTTCGTCGGTACTCGGCGCCATCCAAGGTCGATGTATCGCCCCCGACTTCGGGCCCTAAATCTTTCTCGACCTTTCCATCTACCGGGTTGAGCATCCGTCAGGCACTCTGTTGCTTAACAAAGTATTAAATCGGGGATGTCTGCGGTCTGTTTTGTAGGAAGACGCGGGGCAAGACGGCGTCGATCGGCAAAATCTACATTAGATCGCGAAATTTGTCTTTAGGTTAACGCTGCGGAAGGTGGTTTCCGCAGTTGGGCTTTCGCGCGCCGATTTGGGAGATCCCGGCTATGGTCAATATCGTCAGGCACGATCTCGAGTTCATCCTGCGGCAGATCAAGATCGCCGAGGCGCATTCGAGCGGAACGCCGCTCGACCAGATCTATGTCAATGATCAGGGCGATATCGTTCCGGAAGGAACGGCCGGCACCGTGCTGGCGATCAGCCATCCGCTCGCGCCCTACGGCCTCAGGACGGTGGATGGCAGCTACAACAATCTCGTCGCGGGACGCGAGGAGTGGGGGGCGGCCGACAACAGCTTCCCGCGGATCACGACGCCGTCCTATCGCGCCGAAGGCGATGACAGCATCAGCTTCGGCCCCGGCGGGACCGTCGGCGGGAACTACGGTCCGACCGGTTCGGTTGCCGATGCGGATCCGCGCATCATCTCCAACCTGATCGTCGACCAGACGCTGGACAATCCGGCCGCCATCTATGCGGCTCTCGTCTATGCCGGCCTGTCCGGCGGCGCACTCAACGCTGCACTCCAGGCCATCGTCCAGGCCAAGGCCGCGCTCGATGCGGCGATCGCGGCTGGGCCCGGCCAGGCGGCCACCATCGCCGCGCTCCAGGCCGAGGTCACCACCGCTGGCGGCGCGCTCACCGACGCCCAGGCCGATGCCGCCGATGCCGCCGCAGCTCTTCAGGCCGCTGCGGCCGCGAGCACTGTCGAGCAGGATGAACTCGCCGCGGCACAGCAGGCCACCGCGCAAGCGGAGGCGACTTTCAGCGCTCTGATGGCGGATGGCGACAACTCGCCCGCGGGCCAGGCTGCGGAGCAGGCGGCATTGGCTGCCTGGCAGGCCGCCCAGCTCGCCGAGGATCAGGCCGTGGCCGAGGCGAATGCCGCAGCATCAGCCGTGGCCGGCGCACAATCCGTCGTGGTTCAGGCAAACGCCGCCGTGCTCGCAGCGACGGCCGAGCTCGCCACGGCGCAGGCCAATCTCGCGGCCGCCCAGCATGTCGAGCTGGCCGAGACGCAGCTCGATACGCTGCTCCAGACGCATGGCGTCGAGATGGAGGGCAACACCGTCATCATCCCGAATGTCGCACCCGACGAGGGGCTGTCGGCGCCCTACAATTCCTGGTTCACGCTGTTTGGCCAGTTCTTCGATCACGGCCTCGATCTGGTCCAGAAGGGCGGCAACGGCACGATCTACATCCCGCTGCAGCCGGATGACCCGCTCTATGATCCGGCGCACCCGGAAACCAATTTCATGGTGCTCACGAGGGCGCCGACGAACGCGACCAATCTGACGACCCCTTGGGTGGATCAGAACCAGACCTACACCTCCTCCGGCTCGCACCAGCTCTTCCTGCGCGAATACGCGATGGTCTCGGACCCGGATTTCCCGGGGCTGGTTCCGGTCGCGACCGGCAAGCTGCTGGAAGGCACGCGTGGCCAGCCGCAGGGCGAGCACGGCGGCCTGGCGACCTGGGCCGACGTCAAGGCGCAGGCCAGGGCCGTTCTCGGCATAGAGCTGGCCGATAGCGATGTGCTCAATGTGCCGCTCTTCGTGATGGACGATTACGGTCAGTTCGTTCGGGGCCAGAACGGCTTCCCGCAGATGGTCACGAGCCTGGGGGCCGACAACAAGTTCGGCGGCAGCGGCGCAGATGCCGACACGGTCGTCGAAGGTAACCCGGCCGCTCCGATCTCCACGGCAGGCGCGGTCCGCACCGGGCACGCCTTCCTCGACGACATCGCGCACGCCGCCGTGCCGGGTCTGGTGGACCATGACCGCAATCCGGCGACCCCGATGATCCTGAAGACGGCGGACACCGATGACGCTGCGGGCAACGAGATCCCGGTGAACGAGTTCGGCGTCGCCGTCACCTATGACAACGAATTGCTCGACGCGCACTACATCACCGGCGACGGGCGCGGAAACGAGAATATCGGCCTGTCGGCGGTGCACCACATCTTCCACTCCGAGCACAACCGTACGGTCCAGCAGATCAAGGAGAAGGCGCTGGCCGCCGCGGACCTTGCCTTCCTGAACGAATGGCTGCTCACCGACGTCGCCGCGCTGCCGACGAACCCGCAAGCGATCGCCGCGCTGCAGTGGGACGGCGAACGGCTGTTCCAGGCTGCCCGCTTCTCGACGGAGATGCAGTACCAGCACCTCGTCTTCGAGGAGTTCGCCCGCAAGATTCAGCCGGATGTGGACGCCTTCGTCTTCAACCCGTCGACGGATATCAATCCCGCGATCTTCGCCGAGTTCGCGCATGTCGTTTACCGCTTCGGCCACTCGATGCTGCGCGAGGAGATCGCCGTCACCAACGCCGACGGTTCGGATGGCAGTCTCGCGCTGTTCGATGCCTTCCTGAATCCGCTCGCCTTCGGTTCTGCGACGGTGGATCATGCGGCTGCCGCAGGCGCGATCGTGCGCGGCATGACCAGCCAGGTCGGCAACGAGATCGACGAATTCGTCACCCATGTGCTGCGCAACCAACTCGTCGGCATTCCGCTCGATCTGGCGGCGCTGAACATCGCCCGCGGCCGGGAGGCCGGCATTCCATCGCTGAACGAGGCGCGCGCGCAATTCAAGGAGGTCGCCAACGGCGACACCCAGCTGGACCCCTACACGAGCTGGACCGACTTCGCGCTCAACCTGAAGAATCCGGCCTCGATCGTGAACTTCATTGCGGCCTATGGCACGCATTCCACGATCGTCGCCGCCACTACGACGGACGCCAAGCGCGATGCCGCGATGAAGCTCGTTTTCGGCGGCACCGGGGCTCCCGCCGACCGGCTCGATTTCCTCAATGCAAAGGGAGCCTATGCCGGCGGCAGCCTCGGCGGCCTGAACGATGTCGATCTCTGGGTCGGGGGCCTCGCCGAGAAGAAGATGGCGTTCGGAGGCATGCTCGGCTCGACCTTCTCCTTCATCTTCGAGCTGCAGCTGGAGAACCTGCAGAATGGCGACCGGTTCTATTACCTGTCGCGCGTCCAGGGGCTCAATTTCCTGAACGAGCTGGAGAACAACTCCTTCGCCAAGATGGTTCTCGCCAATACCGATCTCGGTGCGCAGGGCTACGCGGTGCCGGGCGACATCTTCTCGGTGCCGGACCATGTCATCTATCTGGACGCCAGGGAGCAGGCGAAATTCGGCATCGCGGAACCGGAGAACGACGATCCCTTCCTCGAGGCGCTGTCGAGCTTCGTCGAGCGCCGGGACGCCGCCGGAAACCTGATCGAGTACGAGCGCAACCCCGACGGCACCTTCGTGCGTGATCAGGCCGGCAACGTCATCGTCGCGGCCGGGAGCCAGGGGGCCGGCCAGATCGCTGCCCATCTGCGCGTCAACAGCAACGACCACGTCCTCATCCAGGGCACGAACGGCAACGACGTCATCATCGCCGGGGGCGGCGACGACAGCGTCTGGGGACGAGGGGGCAACGACCGCATCGAGGCCGGCTACGGCGTCGACAAGATCCATGGCGGCGACGGTGACGACATCATCACCAACAGCGGCACCGATATCGGCGAAGTCGACATGCTGCACGGCGAAGCCGGCAACGACGTCATCCATGGCGGCAGCGGCCTTGCCCTGCTCTTCGGCAACGAGGGCAAGGATGTCCTCATCGCCGGCCCCGACGGCAAGGAGGCTTTCGGCGGCCTGGGAGACGACTTCATTCTCGGCGGCGAGGGCGGCGACTTCCTGCTCGGCAACGAGGGCGACGACTGGATCGAAGGCGGCGGCGGCTTCGACACCACAGCCGGCGACAACTCCGAACTGTTCTTCAACTCGACGATCATCGGCCACGACGTGATGTTCGCCGGGACCGACGAGCATGATTTCGACGCCGAATCCGGCGACGACATCATGGTCCAGGGCGAAAGCGTCATGCGCAACGAGGGCATGCTCGGCTTCGATTGGGCGATCCACAAGGGCAACAATCAGAATGCGGAATCGGATCTCCTCGTCCCGATTTTCACAACCGACCAGCAAGACATCCTTCGCGACCGCTTTGACGCAGTCGAAGCGCTTTCGGGCTGGGACAAAAACGACACGCTGAAGGGCGACAACCGCGCCGATCCCGCGCTGGGCGGCGAGGGGGGCGGCGGACTTGCCGGCGCCGAGAATACGATGACCGGCCACCAGCTCACCCAGGCGGGCGTCGACCGCATCACGGGGTTGAGGGACGTGCTCGGCAACTGGGTGGCCGCCGCGCCGGCCGGCTCGACTGCGGAGCAGCGCGAGCAGATCGTCGCCTTTGACGACGGCAATATCCTGCTCGGCGGCGGCGGCAGCGATACCATCGAAGGCCGTGGCGGCAACGACGTGATCGACGGCGACGCCTGGCTCAATGTGCGCATCGCGATCCGCGACACCAACGGCGTCGAGATCGCCACGACCGACGGCCTCGCCAAGCCGATCGCGCTGACCGAGGCCGGGCTGGCGCTCGGCTACCAGGGCTGGGCCGGCGAGCCCCTCCACACGCTGATGCTGTCCGGCGCGATCAACCCGGTCCAGCTCAACATCGTCCGCGAAATTCGTGCGACGAATGGCGCGGGCGACGTCGATACGGCGGTCTTCAGCGACAACTTCGCCAACTACACCATTACCCGCGACAGCGACGGCTCACTGCTCGTCAGCCACGACACAGTGACGGTCGGCCTCACCTCCGACGGAACGGACAAACTCTGGAACATCGAGCAACTGCGATTTGCCGATCGGACCGTCAGCCTGTCGGCGCCGCAGCTGAGCCTCAACGCCTACGATCCCGGCGGCAACTACGCGGATAATTTCGGCACGGCCAACTACGGCAACTCGAATGGCAGCCTGAACTGGGGACCGGACTGGGTCGAGACCGGTGATGACGGCAGCGCGACGAGTGCGAACGGGCAGATCCGCATCAACGGCGGAACGCTGCAGTTCGATGCGGGAAACGGCGCCACGCTGGAGCGTGCGGTCGACCTGAGTGCGGCTTCCTTCGCCAGGCTGAGCTTCCAGGCGAATCCGGACAATCTCGATGCGGGCGAGCAGGTCGCGGTCTTCTTCGCCGCTGACGGCGTCAACTTCGTCGAACTCGCCACCATCACAGGCGATGGCGGCGCGACGCAGCACTCTTTTGAGCTGGCGGGGCCGTTCGCCGCGACGGCCGCCTTGCGCTTCGTGGCCTCGAACATCAGCGCCGCCAACGAGCTGGTGTCGATCGACAACTTATCGATCGACCTGCAGCGGCCAGCGGTCGCCCCGACTGTCAATCACCAGGCGACCTTCACCGAAGGTGGCGCCGGCGTGGCAATCGCGTCCTTGCCTGGGATCACGGAGGACAGCGGCACGATCAACGCGGCCACAGTCACGCTCACCAATGCGCAGGCCGGCGATTCTCTCTCCGCGCCTGCGACCTTGCCGGGCGGCATCACGCGCACGATCGACACCTCCGTTCCCGGTGTCGTCACGATCCGGATGACGGGCGCCGCTTCGGTCGCGAACTACCAGGCGGCCATTCAGATGGTCACCTTCAGCAACAGCTCGCAGGATCCGGGCGCTATCGACCGCGTCGTCCATGTGAGTGTCACGGACACGCTGCTCAGCAGCAATGTCGCGGTCAGCACGATCCATGTGGTGCCTGTCAACGACGCCCCCGTGGCTTCGAACGACACGGTCATCACCAACTTCGCCACCGTCCCTTTCGCTATCCCCGAATGGGCGCTGCTTGCGAACGACACCGATGCCGACAGCGCTGCGCTCGACATTACGGCCGCCCAGATCAACAATGCGAGCCTGGCTGCGATAAGCCTGACGGCGAATCCTGGCTCCGTCACGGTGACGGACAACGCCCAGGCGGGTGGCACCTTCACCTACACCGCCAGCGACGGCACAGCGACCGATACCGCCCAGGTCACGATCACCCGCGACACCACCGGCACGATCGATGGCACGGCTGCGGCGAACATCCTGATCGGGGACGGCGGCAACAGCACTTTCGCCGGCGGCGGCGGCAACGACGTCATCCTGGCCGGAGCAGGCAACGACACGATCAATTGGTCGGCGGGCGTCCTCACCAATGACGGCCGCGATTTCGTCGATGGCGGCGCCGGGACGCTCGATCGTTTCGTGGTCAATGGCAGCATCCTGGCCGAGACCTTCGTGGTCTATGCCCGCGCCGCGGCGCCCGCCGCCATCGTCGCGACGCTGCGCCCCGAGACCGAGATCGTGATCACGCGCAACGGCGCGGTGATCGCGGAGCTCGATAATATCGAGGAGATCACCATCAATACGGGCCTGGGCGCGGATACCGTCCAGGCAGTCGGCGACTTCTCGCCCACCAGCCTCAACTTCAACACGATCACCATCAACGGCGACGGCGGCGACGACACCGTCGACATCTCGACGCTGGCCTCGGCACACCGCATCGTGTTCCGGTCGAATGGCGGCAATGACACGATTGTCGGGACTTTGCGGCCGCAGGACGTGATCGAGCTCCCCGACGGCGCCCTGCCGGAGGACTATGAATTCACGACGGACGAGAACGGCGTCACGACGATGACGAGCGCGACGCACAGCATCTGCTTTACGGCGGGCGACGAGGGTTTGCCCCAGTTCGGCTCCGGCAATCACCCGGACGATGACGACGATGATGACGACGCGCCGACCTATCCCGGCGACGACGAAAACGACGACGAGGATCCGGTCGGCTCCGGCGACGATGACGACGATGACGACGATGACGATCCGTCCTGCGGCTGCGACGATGATGACGACGGCCCGGGGACGCCGGCGCCCAATCCGAACCCTGCGAGCGGCGGCACGTTGCGCAGCGGAACAGCGGCGGCCGATGTCCTGATCGGCACGGCGGGTGCCGACAACATCATCGGCCTCGGCGGCGACGACACGCTGACCGGCGAGGCCGGCGCCGATGCGATCTCGGCAGGCGAAGGGGCTGATTTCGTCGATGCTGGCGACGGCCGCGACGTGGTCTTCGCCGGAGCGGGCGACGATCAGGTCTTCGGCGGTGGCGGGGCCGACATGCTCTATGGCGAGGCCGGCAACGACCGGATCTTCGGCGGGGCGGGCAACGACCTGATCGATGCCGGCGCCGGCAAGGACACCGTGGTCGGGGGGAGTGGGGACGACCTCATGATCGGCACGGCCGGCGACGACGACGACACCTATTTCGGTGACGAGATCGACGGCGGCAGCGGTTCGGATACGCTCGATTTCTCGACGATCACGGCGAATCTGACCGTCGATCTTGGGAACGGCGCGCTTGGTCGCGGCAGCGCGGTCAGCAGCCAGACCGGCACCGATACGCTGTGGAGCATCGAGAATGTCGCGACCGGCTCGGGCAACGACACGATCACGGCGAGCGATGCGGTGAATGTGATGGAAGGCGGCTCGGGCAACGACACCTTCCGCTTCCTCAGCACGCAGGGCGCGGATGGCGACACCATCCTCGACTTCCAGCCCGGAGACCGGCTCGATCTCAGCGCGATCGACGCGGATGCGAGCCAGGCCGGCAACCAGAGCTTCACTCTGGCCAACGGCGGAAGCTTCACCGCCTCGGCCCAGCTTACGGTCACCTACGAGACCCGTGCGGATGGCGACTACACCATCGTCAAGGGCAATGTCGATGCGGCGACGGATGCCGAGTTCCAGATCAACCTGAAGGGCAGTCACAACCTGACAGCCGGCAGCTTCATCGTCTGATCGAACCGGCGGCGGGCGGGCGGACCGGGGGGCCGCCCGCCCGATCCTTCTTTACTCGATAGTCCTCGCACTCGCATTTTCGGGGGCCATAATGGCACCGTCCAAGACGCTTTCCTCCGCCCGCAAGCGCGACGCCGCCCGGCTGACGCACGGGTTGCGCCGCGTCGCGCTCTTCCTGTTCGCCGTCTCCGGCCTCATCAACGTGCTGGCGCTGACCGGCTCATTCTACATGATGCAGGTCTACGACCGGGCGCTCACCAGCGGCAGCATCCAGACCCTGGCGGCGCTCTCGGCACTCGCCATCGGACTCTACCTTTTCCAGGGCTGCTTCGACATCATCCGCTCGCAGGTGCTGGTGCGTGTCGGCGCGCGCTTCGATAACGAGATCGCGCCGATCGCGCATCGCGTCACGATCGACATGCCGCGCTTCGGCTTCTCGACGGTGGAGGCCACGGAGAGGGGCCGCGACGTCGACACGGTGCGCAGCTTCCTCGGCGGGCAGGGGCCGGGCGCCTTGTTCGACCTGCCCTGGATTCCGCTCTACCTCGCCTTCGTCTATTTGCTGCACCCCTGGCTCGGGGCGCTGACGCTGGCGGGAGCGGTCGTGCTGACGATGCTGACGCTGCTCAGCGAGGTGACGACCCGGCACATCAACAATGAGACCCGGCAGGCGGCGATCGCGCGCGGGGCAATCGCCGACAGCAATGCCCGCAACGCCGAGGTGCTCAAGGCGATGGGCTTCGCGCCGCGCGCGGTCGAGCGTTTCGACGCGGTGAATCGCGAGCACCTCCTGCTCCAGACGCGTTCCAGCGATCTCGGTGGCACCTTCGGCGCCATCTCGCGCGTACTGCGCATGGTCCTGCAATCGGCGACGCTGGGGCTCGGCGCCTATCTCACCATCAAGGGCGAGCTCTCCGCCGGTGCCATCATCGCCGCCTCCGTCGCCTCGGCCCGCGCGCTTGCGCCGGTCGATCAGGCGATCGCCAACTGGAAGCCCTTCGTCGCCGCGCGCATGGCCTTCCAGCGGTTGCGCGAGACCATGACCGCGCTGAGCAAGGCGGTCGAGCCGATGGAGCTGCCGGCCCCGCGCCGGTCGCTGAAGATCGACAAGATCACGGTCGCCGCACCGGGCAGCGGCCAGGTGTTGCTGAGCGAGGCGAGCTTCGATGTTCAGGCCGGCACGGCCGTCGGCATCATCGGCCCGAGCGGCGGCGGCAAGACCACGCTCGTCCGGGCGATCACCGGCATCTGGCCGATCCTGCGCGGCGCGGTGCGCCTCGACGGCGCCGAGCTGGAGCAGTGGCCGGAGGAGACGATCGGCCGCCATCTCGGCTATCTGCCGCAGGAGGTCGCGCTGCTCGACGCCACTGTCGAGGAGAACATCGCGCGCCTGGCCGAGAATGCCGATCCGGCAGAGGTCGTCGAGGCGGCGATGGCCGCTGGCATCCACGAGATGATCCTGCGTCTTCCCCAGGGCTACAAGACCCAGCTCGGACCGCAGGGCACCGCGCTATCCGCCGGCCAGCGCCAGCGCATCGGGCTTGCCCGCGCCCTCTATGGCAATCCCTTCCTTGTCGTCATGGACGAGCCCAACTCCAATCTCGACGGGGAAGGCGAGGCCGCCTTGACCGCCGCGATCGGGCAGGTGAAGGCGCGCGGCGGGATCGTCGTCATCGTCGCCCACCGCCCCAGCGCGCTTCAGGCCGTGGACGATGTCGGACTGATCCAGGCCGGCAAGCTCGTCGCCTTCGGCCCGCGTGACAAGATCCTCGCGCCGGCTCAGCCGCGTACCGCCGCTTCGCCCAGCGCCCCGGCTGCGGTTCAGGCAACAGCCGAGCGCGCCGCCTTCATGCCGCGGGCGGTGGGGATCGGCGAACATCCGGCAGCTCTTCACGGACGGGTGACGGCATGATCTCGATCAAGGCTGCAAAACCGGCGGAACAACCGCTTCCCGACTCCGCCCAGATCTACCGCAAGGCGCAGGATGCGGCCATTGCGGCGCCGCGCTGGCCCGGCGTGCTCGCTCTCGCCGTGACGGCGGTCGTGCTCTATCTGAAAAGCCTGTTCCCAGGCGAGGCGAGAACCGACGCCTCGGCGTCCCCCGCTGCGAAAGATGACGCGCAGCCTGGGGAAGCGCCCCGCAGGCCATCCCTGGCTGAAGGGGATGAGGCGTCGCCGGCCTCGGGCGAGCAGGTCGACGAAACGGGGGCGCTGGGCAACGAGCCGGCCGCTGCCAGGGCCGTCGGTTCGGGGGCGGCGGGGCCTGATGTGCCCGGCCTGCCCGATTTCCTCAATATCGACTCGCGACTGATCGACTACGAGCTGCTACCCCTGCCGCGCTATCCCTCGCCGATCTTCGAGTTCGGATTGGGGTTTTCGGCGAACAACGACAATGGCTGGCGCAGCTTTTCGTTGGCTGCGATTTCCGGTGGCGGCGCGCCGGCGCGCGCGGGCACGGACGGTGGCGGCCAATCCGCACGCTCCGGCAAAGAGGACTGGGAGGGGCCTGGCGACCCGCGACCGAAGCCCGGGCCCGGCGATGATGACGGCGACGACACGCCGGAAGAACCGCGCAACCGCGCCCCGCGCATAGCCGGCCCTGTCCAGCTCGCCGATATCGGCGGTTGCCAGACCCTGATGATCGCGAGCCTCGCTCTGCTCGCGGGAGCGACCGATGCCGATGCCGATCCGCTCGTGGTGGTTGGCCTCAAGGCTTCCTATGGTCAACTCACCGCGGCCGAAGCTGGTTGGGTCTTCAAGCCGCAAGCCGGCTGGTACGGCACGGTCACGCTGACCTACTGGATCAGCGACGGCGAGGCTTATGTGCAGCAGACGGCCACGCTTCGCGTGCTCGAATTCCTCGATCTGGCCGGCACCGCCGGCGATGACACGCTGCTCGGCAGCGACTGTGCCGACCGTATCGCGGGGCTCGGCGGAAACGATATCGTTGACGCACGCGGCGGGAACGACGTCATCGTGACCGGAGCGGGCGATGATCACATTGTCGGCGGGGCCGGCAGCGACCAGATCGACGCGGGAGCGGGCAACGATATCGTCTTCGGTGGCGCCGGGAACGACGTCATCCGCGGCGGTGCCGGCAACGACAGCCTGCACGGCGGCGACGGCGACGACACGATCTATGGCGAAGACGGTGACGACGTGATCACCGGTGGCGCCGGCAACGACATCATCGATGCCGGGCCGGGCAACGATACGATCGATGCCGGCCCCGGCGACAACACCGTCCACGCGGGGCCGGGCGACGATATCGTGACGGCCGATGGCGGCAACAACATCGTGCTCGCCGAAGCCGGCGACGACCGGGTGATGCTCGGTGGGGGCAACGATGTCGTCCGCGCCGGGACGGGCAACGACCATGTCAGCGCAGGCGGCGGCGACGATCGCGTCTTCGGCGACGAGGGCTGCGACCAATTATTCGGAGACGCCGGCAACGACGTGCTCGACGGTGGCGCCGGCAGCGATCATGTCTCAGGCGGGGCGGGCAACGACTGGATCGTGGCGACGAGCGATGCTGCCGCCGATTGCTATGATGGCGGGGAGGGGCAGGACACGCTGGATCTCTCCGCCACCGAGCACGGCGTCACCGTCGATCTGAAGCGTGGCAAGGCGCTTGGCATCGAGATCGGCTCCGACACGGTGGTCGATTTCGAGACCATTCTCGGCGGCAGCGGCAACGATTGCCTGATCGTCGGGGAAAAGGCCGTCACGTTGAGCGGCGGGGAGGGTGATGACCGTTTCGTCTTTGCGGTCGAGGACGACCCCGAGCGGACCGACGATCTCGTCCATCAGATCCTCGATCTCGAGGCCGGCGACCGCATCGTCATCAAGCAGTACCAGCTTCGCTCACGCGATGACGATGATGACGGCGATGATGATCAGGATGGCGACGGTTTCGGCCAAGCCTATGGCGACGGCAACGACAGCCGCCCCTTCCGCTTCCGCATCGAAAAGATCGGCGAGCACGAGCGCACCTACGTCGACGTCTATGTCGAGCAGGCGGAAGCGAAGGATTTCTCGATCGAAATCTACGGCAGTCACAAGCTCTATTACGTCTGAACGCAGAAAAGCCGGCCGCATTGAACGGCCGGCATGGGGAACGCGCCGATGAACGCCCATAATCACGATTTCACCGCTGCTTTCGCAAAGTCCCCGCACGAGACGCAGGATGCCCGCCTGAATTTCCGGCTGCGCAGCCATGTCGTCGTCGGTTCGGCGCTCGCCTTGCTTCTCGTGCTCGGCTGCGGCGGCTGGGCCGCGACTGCCGCGCTGAATGGCGCTGTCGTGACGCAAGGAACGGTCAAGATCGACCAGAATCTCAAGGAGGTGCAGCACCGTGACGGCGGCATCGTCCAGTCGATCGCCGTGCGGCAGGGCGATCGTGTCGCGGAAGGCCAGGTGCTTTTCCGGCTCGACGATGTCCAGACGCGCGCCGAGCTTTCGATCATTCATTCGCAGCTCGCCGAGAATCTCGGCCGCAAGGCCAGGTTGCTCGCCGAGCGCGACAATCTCGCGAGTGTCGCCTATTCGCCGGAGATTGCGCGGCTCTCCGACGAGGTCGACCATATCCTGGAAGGCGAGACGCGCCTGTTCACCGGCAACAAGGCCAACCGGGACAGCCGCAAGGAACAGCTGGAAATCTCGATCGTCCAGTCCGGCGAGGAGATCCGTGGGTTGGAGGCGCGCCAGGTCGCGAAGGTCGAGGAAATCCGCCTCGTCGAGCTGGAGCGCGCCAAATATCTCAGCCTTTTCCAGAAAGGTTTCATCGATGGCGTGAAGGTCTTCAACATCAACCGGGAATGGGCCCGTCTGCTAGGCGAGCGCGGCGAGATCGACGCGACGCTCGCCCGCGCCAAGCTGCGCATCAGCGATGCCCGCCTGCAGATCATCGCAATCGACGAGACGGCAAGGACCGAAGCCCAGCGCGAATTGCGCCAGGTCGAGGCCAAGCTGTCCGAGCTGAGCGACCGCCGCGTTGCCAACGAGGATCGGCTCGCGCGCATGGAGATCCGGGCGCCGATCGCGGGCACCGTCAATGAGCTGATGATCTTCACCGTGGGAGGCGTCATCACGCCGGCAGCTCGGCTTGCGACTGTCGTGCCACGGAACTCGACGCTGATGGTCGAAGTGCGCGTCGCGCCGAACGATATCGACCAGGTTCATGTCGGCCAGACGGCGCGCATGCGCTTCTCCGCCTTCAATCGCAACACCACGCCGGAGGTGTCGGGAAAGCTGGTCCATCTCTCGCCGGCAACGACAAAGGACCCGGTGAGCGGGCAGAGCTTCTATATCGGGGAGGTCCAGATCCAAGACGCGGCGATCGCCCTCGGCGACCGTCAATTGCTGCCCGGCATGCCTGTCGAGGTCTTCATTTCGACGGGAGATCGCACGGCATTGTCATATCTGATCAAACCACTCATGGATCATGCGGAACGGGTCTTCCGAGAACGCTAGGATTCCGGGCTTCGGAGCCGGATGCGCGCGCTGGAAACCACCAGCCTGATATTCGGATGCCGACGGGGGTCTCCTTCCACGAGCTGCCCGAAGGCCTCGAGGTCAAGTTCGTGCCTGCTTTCGGGGTCCGTTAGGTGCGTCAGTGCGCGGCATCGGGCCGGGCCGCGAGAGGTTGAGACACCGGCTGGCCGACACCGCGAGCAAGCTGGCCAAGGCAGAGAGCTGGACCGCCAATTTCCAGGTCCCTGCCGACCGGACGGCGCTCTTAGCAATCTGGATGCCGGCGTCGCCCGGGGCGGCCGCCGGCCTGGAAGGTCGCATCGACCTTCCAGGTATAGTCACGCGCATAATCGCCTGGACACCATTTGTCCTTTGGACTGCCCGTATGGGCAACGTCTGGACCGGGGGGCGATGCCGCAGCCTAGGCCGGCAGGACGACCACCTTCGTCTTGACCGGCGTTTGCGAATAGAGATGGATCATGTCCTGGCTGAGCAGGCCGACACAGCCGCTCGTGATGCCTGAGCCGATCGATTCAGGCTCGCTGCTGGCATAGATCGTGTAGAGCGTATAGGCGCCGTTCTGATAGAGATAGAGCGTGCGGGCACCGAGCGGATTTTCGAGGCCGCCCGGCATGCCGCGGGCGTATTTGGCCGCCTCGGGCTGGCGCTTGATCATTTCCTTGGGCGGTGTCCAGGTCGCCCATTCGGCCTTGCGCCCGACATAGGCGTCACCGCTCCACCGGAACCCGTCGCGGCCGACATTCGCACCGTAGCGGGTGGCGTTTCCACCCTCCTCGACGCGGTAAACGTAGTAGTTGCCGGGATCGACGATAATCGTGCCTGGCGCTTCCTTGGTGTCATAGCGCACCGTACGGCGATAATATTTCGGATCGACCTTGCTGATATCCGCCGCTGGGATCGGGAATTTCTCCTCAGGCGCCGGCCCGTAGAGTCTCTGCGCTTCGGCGAAGCTCATGCCGTCAGAGACCGCGCAACCGCCGAGCCCGAGCGCGCCGACGCCAACGGCCGATCCGACCAGAAACGATCGGCGATCGAGAAGTCCAGGCCCCGCCATCCTTCGCGTCTCGCCGACATCGGCATTCCCACCGCGCGTGATCATGATCTGGCCGTTTTCCATGTCCCGTTACCCGCTGAACGTCTTGCTGGGCCGACATTGCCGTCACATGGCGCGGCTGGCAAGCGTGGCTTTCGCTGCGCCGGGCTTTCGCCGGCACCGCAAAAGTCGATGCGATCGCTCAATCTCGACCCGCGCGGCACCCGGCCCGGCGCGATCGGAGGAGGCTGCGATAGCGCGGCGTGCCCCTTCCGCGGCGGATCGGATTGGCCCCGCCGGGAGGCGGTTGCCCTGGAACGATTCCGCGCGTCACACGTTTAGAGTCGTGCGTGTGGAGTTGGGGCCATGTGTGCGCGGCGCATTCTCAGAGCCGGACTGAGCGGACATACGCTTCAGGGGCCGCTTACCCGACGACGGAAGCTAGAGCGCCTCTTCACCGATCCGATGCCTGAGCGTGTCGAGCCCTGTCTCGCCCTGCTGAGCAGCAAGGCGCCGACGGGGCGCGACTGGTCTTACGAGATCAAGTGGGACGGCTACCGCCTCGCGGTCCACATCGAGCGCGACCAGCGGGTTCGGATCATCACGCGCGGCGGTTATGACTGGACGTCGCGTTTCCCGGTGATTGCTCACGACGCCCTGCAACTTGGTGTCGGCAGTGCCATCATGGACGGGGAGGCGGTCATCGTCGACGACCGCGGCGCCCCGGATTTCGGCGCGCTGCAGAAGGCTCTTGGCAGCCTCGGCGGCACGCAGAGCGCTTCCCGGGCAATCTTCTATGCCTTCGACCTGCTTTATCTGAACGGCCATGATATCCGTGCGCTCAGCTGCGAGGAGCGACGGGGCATTCTTGAGGACATCCTGGGCGATTCCCCTCACAATTCCGTCCATCTGAGCGAGGACATCAACGCGGATGGGCCGGCATTGCTGCGCCTGGCCGGCGAGATGGGGCTGGAGGGCATCATTGCGAAGCGGCGCTCCGCTCCCTATCGATCCGGGCGAGGCGGAGATTGGCTCAAGATCAAGTGCGTCCAGTCGGAGAGCTTCGTCATCATCGGCTATGAGCCTTCGAACGAGGCTCTCGGCGGCGTCGGCCGCATACTGGTCGCGGCTCGCGAGGATGGCCATCTCGTCTATGTCGGAAGCGTGCTGGCTGGCTTTTCCGAAGCCAGCGCAACGGCCCTGCGGAGGCAGATGGACCGGATTCTCACCGAAAAGCCCGCTGTGAACATGACCGGCCGGAGCAAGGCATATCGTTGGATCAAGCCGGAGCTGGTCGCGGAGATCGAATTCCGTGCCTGGACCGACGACGGCAAGCTGCGCCACGCATCTTTCAAGGGGTTGCGTGAGCGCGCCGACGAGGCATCGATCTACGAGCTGTCGGATCAGTAAGCACTCCGGCCCGCTGGCGGCGCGGTCATCTGGCGCGTCGACGAGCCAAGCGCATCCGCGATCTGAGGCGGCGCAGGAGCGCGCTGCCCGGTCACGTCTCACCATGAGGGAGCCGATCATCGAAGAATGAGGCCCCCTCGTTTCTCGCGGACGTTCGCTCCTGCCCTCATGAGACACGCGCCTGTGCCCGGGACAGGCGGTCCGAACTACGCTCGATGACCGACCATGCGCAGAAAGGCCGCGAGCCTTGGATGGGTCGCAGCGTTCGCCAGCTCCGCTGGCCTGCCGCGCTCGATCACGCGGCCGGCTTCCATGAACCAGATCTCGTCGGCGACCTCGCGGGCGAAGCCGATCTCATGCGTGACGCAGATCATGGTCATGCCGGCCGCGCAAGCCGCTTCATCGCAGCCAGAACCTCGCCGACCATCTCCGGATCGAGCGCCGGGGTCGGCTCGTCGAACAGCATCACCTCGGGATCCATAGCCAGGAAGCGCGCTCGCCGCACGCGTTGCGGCGAGCGCCCAGCAGTCATGCGATTCCACGGCGCGCAGCCTGCCGAGGGATTAGGCCTTGGACCGCGCGCCGGCATGACGTACCCGCATCCTGCGGAGGCCGGCTTGAGCTGGGCTTCGATAACCACGCCTGCTGCCGATTCCAGCGGCGTGGCCAGCCAGAAGCTGTCCAGCGCTTCAGGCCGACGCCGACACGTCGTGCTTGGTCGTCCCGCGGATGACCGCCGGGTGGCGCTCGTACCAACCCTTGCTCCGGTTGACGATCGCGACCACCGACAGCATCACCGGCACCTCGATCAGCACTCCGACGACCGTCGCAAGTGCCGCGCCCGAGTTGAAGCCGAAGAGGCTGATTGCGGCTGCGACGGCGAGTTCAAAGAAGTTGCTCGCGCCGATCAGCGCGGAAGGACCGGCCACGCAATGCGCCTCGCCGCTCATTCGGTTGAGCAGGTAGGCCAGGCCCGAGTTGAAATACACCTGGATCAGGATCGGCACCGCGAGCATCGCGATGATGAGCGGCTGCGCCAGGATCTGCTCGCCTTGGAAGCCGAAGAGCAGCACCAGCGTCGCCAGCAATGCCACCAGCGAGATCGGCGCGAGAATGCCGAGGAGGCGGTCTAGCGTGGCCGGGCCGCCCTGAGCCAGGAGCTGGCGCCTCACGAACTGGGCCACGATCACCGGGATGACGATATAGAGAGCGACCGACAGCAGCAGCGTGTCCCAAGGCACGGTGATGGCCGAGAGGCCCAGCAGCAGGGCCACGATCGGCGCGAAGGCTACGATCATGATCGCGTCGTTGAGGGCTACCTGGCTGAGCGTGAACAGGGGCTCGCCCTTTGTCAGATTCGACCAGACGAAGACCATCGCCGTGCAGGGCGCCGCAGCGAGGATGATCAGGCCTGCGATGTAGCTGTTGATCTGATCCGCCGGCAGGTAAGGCCGGAAGAGCCAGGAGATGAAGATCCAGCCGAGCGCGGCCATCGAGAAGGGTTTGACCGCCCAGTTGACGAAGAGGGTGACGCCGATGCCGCGCCAGTGGCGCCCGACCTCGCCCAGCGCCGCGAAATCGATCTTCAGCAGCATCGGCACGATCATCAGCCAGATCAGCACCGCCACCGGGAGGTTGACCTTGGCGATCTCAGCCGCGCCGATCACCTGGAAGACGCCGGGCACAGCGTGGCCGAGCGCGATGCCCGCGACGATGCAAAGGCCGACCCAGAGGGTAAGATAGCGTTCGAAAGTCGACATCGCTCTCAGGCGGGGCTGGATGAATCGACGACCAGCTCACCGTCTTCCTTGCGGAACTCGCCGAGCTGCGGGGGCAAGAGGTCGAGCACACGCTCGGACGGGCGACACAGCCGAACGCCCTTCGGCGTCACGACGAATGGTCGATTCAGGAGAATGGGGTGGGCTTCGATGGCGTCGAGCAGGGCTTCATCGCCGAGCGAGGAATCGTCCAGGCCAAGCTCGGCATAAGGCGTTCCCTTTTCGCGTAGCGCCTGGCGCAGCGTGAGACCGGCGCGATCGACGAGCTCGCGCACCATTCCGCGCGAGGGCGGTGTCGTCAGGTACTCGACGACGTGCGGCTCGACACCTGCATTCCGGATCATCGCGAGCGTGTTGCGGGAGGTCCCGCAATTCGGGTTGTGGTAGATGACGACATCCATCTGAAATGACTCCGGCACAGACGTTTCGTGCTCAGGCCGCAAGGCGCAAGCTGTTCAGCGAGGGGAAGGGAGCGGCGCCGATCCGCAGCGGTCTAGGCGGTTTCCTCGATTTCGTTCGCCGTCGGCGAGGTCGCGCCGCAGGCCGAGACCGCCGCGCCCAGCGGTGCGCAGATCTCCGTCCGTCCGCCGCAGCAATCGTGCAGCAGAAAGGTGACGAGGCGCTGCACCGCTTCGAGGTTGGCGCGATAGATGATGGAGCGGCTCCGGCGTTCGGTGCGGACCAGCCCGGCCCGCGCCAGGACACCCAGGTGCGACGACATGGTGTTCTGCGGCACGGCAAGGCGCCGCGCTATTTCTCCCGCGGGCAGACCTTCCGGCTCATGCTGCACCAGCAAGCGAAACACGTCGAGGCGGGTCTGCTGCGCGAGAGCTGCAAGGGCCAGAATGATCTGCTGTGATTCCATAAATCGAGGTTAGTGGATATATGGATGTTCTGCAAGCCGCCGCCGCTCGACCGTGGTCGGGCAGGGCAGGGGAATTCGTTTTCAGGCGTCCGACATCAAGGCGGCGACGCGCTCGCCGACCATCATGGCCGGCGCGTTGATGTTGCCCGAGGGAATGGTCGGGAAGATCGAGGCATCCGCGACGCGCAAGGCGTCGATGCCGTGCAGCCGCAACCGGGCATCGACGACTGCATCGCGTGGGTCGGGACCCATCCGACAGGTCCTGCAGGGGTGGAAGACCGAGTAGGCGTTCGCGCGGATGTCGGCGACATGCGCCTCCGCGTCGATGGCCTCCGGCCCCGGCCGGATTGCGGAATCGATCACGGCGGAGAGTGTGGGGGTCGCCGCGAGCCGGTGCAGGTAGCGGGCGCCCGCAAGAAGTTCGCCGAGATCCTCTGGCTCGGCGAGGTAGTTCGGCGCGATCTCCGGTGCGACGTGGGGATTGGGCGAGCGGATCGCGACATGGCCGCGGCTGAGTGGCCGGCAGGGCGAAACGCTGAGGCTGAAACCGGGAAAGAGGTCGGGCTTCATCAGGGCGCGCACACCGGGGATCGCGCGCTCATAGCTCAGCGGCGAGAAATAGAGCTGCATGTCCGGCCGTGGCAGCTCGGGTTTGGTGCGGAAGAAGCCGCCGCCCTGGTTGACGCTGAGCGCGAGGGGCCCGCGCCGCCGCAGCAGGTAGTTCGCGGCCATGCCGATGCGGGCCGGCCAGGATAAGAGCGCGTCGTTCAGGCTCGGAAGCTTCGAGCGGTAGACGTGATCGTAGCAGAGATGGTCCTGCAGGTTACGGCCGACGGCTGGCAGATCGAGCAGCGGCACGATGCCGTGTTGCTTCAACAGTTCCGCCGGGCCGATCCCCGATAGTTGCAGGAGCTGCGGCGTGTTGAAGGCACCGCCGGACAGGACGACTTCCCCGCGGGCGCGAAAGCGCAAGGTTTCGCCGCCGCGCCGGGCCTCGACGCCGACGGCGCGCCGGCCGTCGAACAGGATGCGCGTGACATGGGTGTCGGTTTGCAGCTTCACGCGCCCGCGCCGCCGCGCCGGATGCAGGAAGGCGCGTGCCGCCGATTCGCGTCGGCCGGCGCGCGTCGTGATCTGGTAGAAGCCCGCGCCCTCGCTGGTCGCGCCGTTCAGGTCCGGATTGAAGCGAAGGCCTGCTTCGCCCGCGGCCCTGACGAAAAGGGGTGTGAGCGGATGGACTTCTCCGGCGACATCCTCGACATGGAGCGGCCCGCCTGCGCCATGCCAGTCGGAGGCGCCCAGCGCATGGTCCTCGATCCGCTTGTAGGCGGCGAGCACCTCGGTCCAGCCCCAGCCGGGGTTGCCGAGCCGTTCCCAGGCGTCGAAATCCTCGGCCTGGCCACGAGCATAGACCATGGCATTGATCGCGCTGGAGCCGCCGACGATCTTGCCCCGCGGCTGGTAGATTTCGCGTCCGTTCAGTTCCGGCTGCGCCGTGGTCCGGTACATCCAGTTCAGGCGGGGATGGTAGAAGGTCTTGCCGTAGCCGATCGGCAGATGGACCCAGGGGCTGAGATCGCGCGGCCCGGCCTCGATCACCAGGACCGAGCCTTGGCCCGCCTCCGCCAGCCGGCCGGCGAGCACGCACCCGGCCGAGCCCGCTCCGACGATGATCACGTCCCATTCCGTCAAGATGCTCGTCCTAGCGATGCTTTGAGGGTGTATTGGCCAGCGTTTCCGCCTCCGCTCCTAGGAAGAATTGGGTCTCTCGCTAAGGGCCATTCCCGCTGAAACGCCAGTCCAGTTCTCGCCTGCGGCGAGGCTGTCGATGCTGCCGCGCAGGTCGCGCGCACCGGCCCGGATTTCCGCCGGCGTGAAGCCGCTGAAGCCGAGCACGAGACCGTCCCGCGCGACGGGTTCGAGGCAGAAGCGACTGATCGGCGCGACCGTCACGCCGCGACGGGCCGCTGCCTGTGTCAGTACGACGGCATCCAACCTGTCCCTGAGGAAGGCGACGGTATGCATGCCGGTTTGCGTGGGCACCACCTGCAGGTCCGGCGCCAGATATTCGCGCGCCGCTTCTTCCAGCGCCTGGTAGCGCTCCTGATAGAGCTTGCGCATGCGTCTCACATGCGTCGCGAAATGCCCCTCGACGATGAAATCCGCAACGATGCCTTGCAGCGCCGTCGGCACGCCCGGCGAGAAGGCCTCGAGGCAGATGCCGATCTGCTCGACCAGATGCGACGGCGCGACGAGGAAGCCGAGCCGCAGCGAGGGAAACAGCGTCTTCGAGAAGGTCCCGACATAGATCACCCGGCCGCTGCGGTCGATGCTCGTCAGCGTCGCCATCGGGGCGCCCTGGAAGCAGAATTCGCCGTCCCAGTCGTCCTCGATGATCCAGGCGCCGTTGGCCTCGGCGGCGTCGAGCAAGGCGAGGCGCCGCTCCAGACTCATCTTGGCGCCAAGCGGCTGCTGATGCGCAGGCGTCACGAAGGCGAGCCTGAATTCGGGCGCGCGGCGCAGTCCTTCCTCGACCACGAGGCCGGCCTCGTCGACCGGAACGGGCACGATCTCGACTCCCGACTGGATCATGCTGTTGCGCGCGCCGATCGCGCCGGGATCCTCGAACCAGACCTTGTCGCCGGGATCGAGCAGCGTGGCCGCGATCAGGTGGAAAGCTTGCTGAGCTCCCGCCACCACGAAGACCTGCTGCCATTCGCAGGCGATGCCGCGGTTGAGCCGCAGATGCGCGGCGATGGCCTGGCGCAGCGGCCGTGCACCGTGCGGATCGGGATAGCCGAGCACCTGATGGCGCGCCTTGCGCCAGTGCTTCCCGGAAAGCCGCGCCCATTGCGCCATCGGGAAAGCGTCGAAGGCCGGCATCGCCGTGGTGAAGGCGCGGGGCTGGTGCGGCAGGCGCGTGCCGAACAGCTTGGATGCCGTGTTCATCGCCTGCGCCAACTTGACCCGCGCGGTGGGCGCGGCAACGGCCGCGGCGGCCGGAGCAGGGCGCTCGTTAGCCAGCGCCTGGCTGACATAGGTGCCGGAGCCGACGCGGGTCTCGATCAGCCCTTCGGCGGCGAGCCGCTCGAAACTCTCGACGATGGTGGTGCGGGCAACCCTGAATTCCTGCGCCAGCGTGCGCGTCGCCGGCAGGCGCTCGCCGACCTTGAGGGTGCCGCCGAGGATCAGTTCGCGCAAGCCCGCGCAGATCTGGACGCTGAGCCCATGCTCGCCCGCGCGGTCGAGCACGATCGACTGGAGCAGGGCGCCTTCCTCGCGTTTGACCATGGCGCCTCGTTTGAGAGTGGACTGTCAGTTTGACGAGAATGGACCTTGGGATCAGGCCAATTCAAGTCCCTCCTTGCGCCGAAGCTGTCCGCGGTTCGCCGGTCGGCGATCGCGAAACGGGACAGCGCCAGCGATGAAGATCACCCGGCTCGAAAGCTTCTCGACCCAGGACGTCGGCTTCGTCCGCGCGACATGCGAGGATGGCAGCCAGGGCTGGGGCCAGTTCTCGCCCTATAATGCCGACATCACCGCGACCGTCTTCCACCGGCAGGTCGCGCGCTGGGCCGTCGGCGAAGACGCCTTCGCCGTCGACGAACTCGTCGCGACCATCGGCGAGCGCGAGCACAAGTTTCCGGGCTCCTATCTCTGCCGCGCCATGACGGGGCTCGATACGGCCCTATGGGACCTGCGCGGGCGGATCGAGCGGAAGAGCGTCTGCGAACTGCTCGGCGGCACGCCGCGTCCCTTCCCGGTCTACGCCTCCAGCATGAAGCGCGGCGAGATCACGCCGGAGGCGGAGGCCGAGCGCTTCCGGCGCCTGCGCGACGCCCACGGCTATCGCGCCTTCAAGTTCCGGGTCGGGCGGGAATGCGGCCGCGATATCGACGAATGGCCGGGGCGGACGGACGCGATCGTGCCGCAGATCAGGCGGGCGCTCGGCGCCGAGGCGACGCTGCTCGTCGACGGCAATAGCGGCTATTCGCCGGCCAAGGCCATTGCTGTGGGCAAGATGCTGCAGGATCACGGCATCGTCCATTTCGAGGAGCCTTGCCCCTATTGGGAGCATGCCTGGACGCGCGAGGTCCGCGAGGCGCTCGATCTCGACGTGACCGGCGGCGAGCAGGACTGCGACCTCGCCGTCTGGCGCGCCATGATCGACGGCGGCGTGGTCGACGTCGTGCAGCCGGACATCTGCTATATCGGCGGCGTCGGGCGGATGCTGAAAGTGGCGCGCTGGGCCGAGGCCGCCGGCCTGCCAGTGACGCCGCATTCGGCCAACCAGTCTCTGGTGACGGTGTTCACGCTGCACATCATGGGCGCGCTCGCCAATGCCGGGCCCTATGTCGAGTTCTCCATCGAGGGACCGGATTATTACCCCTGGGAGCAGGGCCTTCTGCGCAACCCGCCGCAGGCGCGCGACGGCATGGTCGCGATCCCCGACGGGCCGGGCTGGGGCGTCGAGATTGAGCCGTCCTGGCTCGACAAGGCCGCCTATCAGGTCACGGAGATCGGCACGTGATCGTGGACCGCGCCGAGCTCATCGGCGAAGCCCAGCGGACGGGTACGCTCGCCGGCCTGCCGAGCGGGCATTTCATCGAGGGGCGCTTCGCCGAGTCCGTCTCCGGGCGGCGGATGGAGAGCTTCGATCCCGGTCGGGGCAAGGTTTTCGCCTTGGTCGCAGCCGGTGGTGCCGAGGATATCGACCGTGCGGTGGCGGCGGCGCGTAGGGCTCTCTCCGGCCCGTGGTCGCGTCTCGGCCCGGCCGCGCGGGGCGAAATTCTGATGCGCGCAAGCCGCCTGATCGCGGAGCGCTCGGCCCGTTTCGCCGTGGTCGAGACCCTCGATTCCGGCAAGCGGCTCGTTGAGGCCGAGGGCGATGTCGGCGGCGTCGTGAAGGCCTTCGCCTATTGTGCCGGCGCGGCCGACAAGCTGCATGGCGACAGCATGCCGCTCGGCCCCGACCATATCGGATTGACGATCGAGGAGCCGGTCGGCGTCGCCGCCCAGATCGTGCCCTGGAACTACCCGCTCTCGACTGCCGCGCGCGGGATTGCGCCAGCGCTCGCCGCCGGCTGCTCACTCGTGGTCAAGCCAGCCGAGCAGACGCCTTTCTCCACGCTCATGCTGGCGGAGTTGCTTGACGAGGCCGGTCTGCCGGAAGGCGTGCTCAATGTCGTCGCCGGGACCGGCACTGAGGCGGGCGCAGCCCTCGTCGCCCATCCCGGCATCGATCACATCACCTTCACCGGCTCGGTTGCGACCGGGCAGCGCGTGATGCGCGCCGCGGCCGAGCATGTCACCCGGCTCGTGCTGGAGCTTGGCGGAAAGTCTCCCCTCGTCGTGCTCGCCGATTGCGATATCGACGCGGCCGTTGCCGGGGTCATGGAAGCGATCTTCGAGAATGCCGGGCAGATCTGCTCGGCCGGCTCGCGCCTGATCGTCGAGGAAGCGATCGCGCAGCCCCTGCTCGAACGCCTCGCCGCAAGCGCGCAGGCATTGCGGCCGGGCCATGGCCTGAGCGATGCCGGGATCGGGCCGATCAACTCGCCGGCGCAGCTGGCGCGCGTCGATGCCCATGTCGACCGCGCCCGCGCCGCCGGGAACCGCATCCTGGCCGGAGGCGCAATCGTGCCGCCGGAGGATTGCGGTGGCGGCTGGTTCTACCAGCCGACCATCGTGCTCGCTGATGGCCCTGACGATCCGCTGGTGCAGGAGGAAATCTTCGGCCCGGTGCTGACGGTCCAGATCGTCGCGGATTTCGAGGCAGCGATCGCCGCCGCCAATGCCACCTCCTATGCGCTGGTGGCGGGCATCTACACGCGCGATCACGCCAAGGCCTGGCGTTTCGCAAGGGCGGTCGATGCTGGCCAGGTCTACATCAACGAGTTCTTTGCCGGCGGCATCGCGATGCCCTTCGGCGGCAATCGCAAGTCCGGCTTCGGCCGCGCAAAAGGCATGGCGGGCTTGCGCAGCTACTGCAAGCTCAAGAGTGTAGTGGCGCGAGTCTGATCCGGGGGGATGACGAAGACGATGCCGAGCGATCTGTTCGCGAGCGATTTCAAGGCTGCGCCCTATTGGTGGGATGAGGTGCCCCGGCCCGACCTGCCGCGGACCGATCCCCCTGCACAGGCGGAGGTCGTCATCGTCGGCTCCGGCTATACCGGCCTGCAGGCGGCGCTCCAGACGACGCGTGGCGGGCGTCGTACCGTCGTGCTCGACACGGAGGCCGCCGGCTTCGGCTGCAGTACCCGCAATGGCGGGCAGATCTCCACCAGCGTGAAGCCCGGCCATGCCGAGCTGGTTCGGCGCCATGGCGAGAAGCGCGCCTTCGCGATCATGCAGGAGGGCCGGAACTCCTTGCGCTTCATTGGCGACTTCGTCCGTGACGAGGAGATCGACTGCGATTTCGGCGTCGTTGGCCGTTTCCACGCGGCGCATGCGCCGGGCAAATATGAGGAGCTGGCCCGCAGTGTCGGAACCCAGCCGAAGGGGCTCGAAGTCGCCTGCCATGTCGTGCCGCGTTCAGAGCAGCGCACGGAGATCGGCTCCGATCTCTACCATGGTGGCGTCGTCTATGAGAGCCACGCCTCGATCAACCCGGCCCGCTACCATCAGGGGCTGTTGCAGCGCGTCGTCGCGGCCGGTGCCGAACTCGTGCCGCATTGCCCGGCGACGGGCATCGAGCGGATCGGGCAGGATTTCCTGGTCCAGACGCCGCGCGGCATGATCCGCACCCGCGACGTCGTCATCGCCACCAACGGGTATACGGGGCCGCTGACCGGCTGGCTGCGCCGCCGCGTCATCCCGATCGGCAGCTATGTCATCGCGACCGAGACGCTCGATCCGGGGCTGGTCGACAGGCTGATCCCGCGCAACCGCATCGTCAGCGACACCCGCAAGGTGGTCTATTACTATCGCGCCTCGCCGGACAGGCGGCGGATCATCTTCGGCGGCCGCGTCTCGCTGAGCGAGACCGATCCGCGCCGCAGCGGGCCGAAATTGCACGCCGCCATGAGCGGGATATTCCCGGAACTCGCGGCCAGCAAGATCAGCCATTCCTGGTGCGGCTTCGTCGCCTACAGCTTCGACGAGCTGATGCATATCGGCCGCCATGACGGGATGCACTATGCGATGGGCTATTGCGGCTCGGGCGTCGGCATGGCGAGCTATCTCGGCATGCGGCTCGGCCAGCAGGTGCTCGGCCTGGCTGAGGGCAAGACCGCTTTCGACGGCCTGCCCTTCCAGACGCGACCCTTCTACAGCGGCAAGCCGTGGTTCCTCGCGCCTTCGGTGCTCTACTACAACCTGCTCGATCGAATGGCCCGCTGACGCAGCTGGAGTGGCCGCCCCGAATTCTCAGAGTGGACCTTATCGCCAGACCAATTTCGCCGAACTCTGCATAAGGCAGGGAGTGTGGACGCCGTTTGCCGGGCCAACCGCGCTCACATCGCCAGGGAACGCACTGAACAAGAACGTATCGTTCAAAGGGAGAACCGACACATGCCGCGCCAGCCGATGACGCCGACGAGAACCGCCCTGGCCCTCATCCTGGGCCTGCTGAGCGCTGCGCCCGCTTTGGCGCAGGAACTGACCGTCGTCTCCTTCGGCGGCTCCTATCAGGAGGGGCAGAGCAAGGCGTTGTTCCAGCCCGCCGCCAAGGCGCTGGGCATCAAGATCAAGGAGGAGACCTATACCAGCATCGCCGATCTGCGCCTCAAGGTGAAGGCCGGCGCCGTGACCTGGGACGTCGTCGCCAGCGGCTCGGGCAGCGCGGCCCGCGCCGGCGCCGAGGGCATCCTGGAGAAGCTCGACTACAAGGTGATCGACACCTCGAATTTCCTGCCCGGTACGGCGCAGGATTACTGCGTCGGCGGCGACGTGTTCTCGACCGTGCTCGCCTGGAACACCAAGACCTATGGCCAGAACGGCCCACAGAGCTGGGCCGATTTCTGGGACGTCAAGAAATTCCCCGGCAAGCGTTCCTATCGCAAGGGCGTCGCCGGCGCGCTGGAGCCGGCGCTGATGGCCGACGGCGTTCCCGCCGAGAAGGTCTACGAGGTCCTGTCCCAGCCCGGCGGCATCGAGCGCGCGATCAAGAAGATCCGCGAGCTCAAGCCTCATATCGCGGTCTGGTGGAGTTCGGGCGCGCAGCATGCCCAGTTGATGAAGGACGGTGAGGTCGACATGATCACCGGCTGGAACGGCCGTTTCGACGTCGCCGCCAAGGACGGCGCAAAGGTCGCCTACACCTTCAACCAGGGCCTGCTCGACTATGACTGCTTCGCGGTCGCCAAAGGCGCGCCGAACAAGGACCTGGCGATGAAATTCCTCGCCGAGATCAGCAAACCGCAATACCAGGCCGAGTTCACGAAATACATCACCTACGGCCCGACCAACAACAAGGCCTATGAGGGTGGCGCGATCGACGCGGCCTATGCCAAGACGCTGCCGTCCCATCCCGACAATGCCGGCAAGCAGCTGACGATCGATCTGGACTGGTACATCAAGTACGAAGCCCAGGCCTCCTCCGCCTACCAGAACATGCTGACCGAATGAGGCTGGCCGGCGACCACGAGCGGCCGCGCGATGCGGCCGCTTCAGTACCGGGTTCCGCGACGGCCCTGCCGATCGCGGTCCGCCGGCTGAGCAAGGCCTATGGCGCGGTGCCGGTTCTGGACGAGATCGATCTCGATGTCCGGCCCGGCGAGTTCCTGACCCTGCTCGGCCCGTCCGGCTCGGGCAAGACGACGCTGCTGATGGCGATCGCCGGCTTCCTGCGGCCCGACAAGGGCAGCATCCGCTTCGGCGAGCGCGAGGTCGTTCGTCTCGCGCCGCACAAGCGCGAGATCGGCATGGTCTTCCAGAACTACGCGCTGTTCCCGCACATGGATGTCGCTGGTAATGTCGGCTTCCCCTTGCGGCTGCGGCGCGTGCCGGCGGCCGAGACCGCGCGTCGGGTCGAGGCGGCGCTTGAGATGTTCCAGCTCGGGGGCTTCGGCAGCCGCCGTATCGACCAGCTCTCCGGCGGCCAGCGCCAGCGCGTCGCGCTCGCCCGCGCCATCGTCTTCGAGCCGCGCATCATCCTGATGGACGAACCGCTCTCGGCTTTGGACAAGCAGTTGCGCGAGCGCATGCAGATCGAGTTGCGCCAGCTCCATGAGCGCCTCGGCACGACCACCGTCTATGTCACGCACGACCAGCGCGAGGCGCTGACCATGTCAGACCGCGTCGCCATCCTCGACCGCGGCCGCATCGCCCGCATCGACACCCCGCGCGCGATCTATGACGATCCCCGCAGCCGCTTCGTCGCCGAGTTCATCGGCGAATCCTCCTTCCTCGACGTCGCGGTGACCGACGGCGCCGCCAGGGCCGGCGGCGCGACCATCCGCGCCAAGAACCTGCCAATGCAGCACGGGCGCTGCACGATGGTGCTGCGGCCGGAGCGTCTGCATCGGCTGGGGCCAGGCGAAGGCGAGGGGATGAACTGCTTCGACGGCCGCGTGACCGGCGCCGTCTACCAAGGCGACACGCTGCTGCTGCAGGCGGCGCTCGGCGACGGCAGCCCGGTTGCGCTGCGCCTGACGACCCGCGGCGGCGAGGGGCCGCCGCCTGCACCCGGGACGCCCATCCGCATCGGCATCGCCGTCTCCGACACCGTGCTGCTGCCGGGCGAGGCGCGGGGCGCGTCGTGACGACCGCTGGCACTTTCGCGTCCGCCGGCCCGGCCGGGGATGACCACGCCGCAGGCTTGCGGCGCGACCAGTGGCGCGAGCGCATGGGGCTGGCGGGGCTGGCCGCGCCCGCGCTCCTGCTCGTCACCATCACCATGCTCGTTCCGGTCGGCTGGCTGTTCGGCCTGTCATTCCTCGACGATAGCGGCGCGCTGAGCCTTGAGAATTACCGGCGCATGCTGGCCGAGCCCTCCTATGGCCGGACCTTCCTGACCACCTTCGAGATCAGCCTCGCAACCACGCTGATCTGCATCATGCTCGGCTATCCCCTGGCCTACTTCCTGTCGCAGCTGCCGCGACGGGCCGCCAATCTCTGCATGATCGCGGTGCTCCTGCCGTTCTGGACGTCGCTTCTGGTGCGTACCTATGCCTGGCTCGTGCTGCTCCAGCGCAGCGGGCTGGTGAACACATGGGGCATGAAGCTCGGCCTCTGGAGCGAACCTTTGCAACTCGTGCACAATCTCGGCGGAACGCTGATCGGCATGGTCCATATCATGCTGCCCTTCATGGTCCTGCCGCTCTACGGCACGATGCGCGCGATCGACCGCAACCTGCTGCGCGCTGCCGCCAGCCTCGGCTCGACGCCGGTCCATGGCTTCTGGACGGTGTTCTTTCCGCTCTCGCTGCCGGGGCTCGCGGCTGGCGCCTCGCTCGTCTTCGTGCTCTGCCTCGGCTTCTACGTGACGCCCGCCATGCTCGGCGGCGGCAAGGTAACGATGGTCTCGAACCGCATCGCCAACGATATCGAACTCTTCTTCAATTGGGGCGCTGCGAGCGCGCTCGGCGTCGTGCTCCTGGTGATCACGCTCGCCGTGCTGGTGCTGGCGGCGCGCCTGTCGCGCGGTGCCGGCCTGTTCGGGGCAGGGCACTGAGATGAGCTGGCTCGATCGTCCCGCCAGCGACACGCAGATCAGCCATCGCGCGCGCCTCTGGCTCTATGGGCTCGGCGCGCTGGTCCTGGCCTTCCTGGCCATACCGACGCTGATCGTCATCCCGATGTCCTTCTCCCAGTCGCAATATCTGGAGTTCCCGCCGCGGGAATGGTCGCTGCGCTGGTACGAGGCTTATTTCTCCTCATCGAGCTGGATGGCGGCGACCGCGACCTCCTTCAAGGCCGGCTTCTGCACGGCGCTGCTTGCGACGCCACTAGGCACGCTCGCGGCCTACGGCCTGCACGCCTCGCGGCTGCGCTTCGCGGGGCTTGCGATCCTTGCGCTGCTGACGCCGACGATCGTGCCGGTCATCCTCGTCGGCATCGCGCTGTTCTATGCCTATGTGCAGCTCAAGATGGTCAATTCTTTCCTCGGCATCGTGCTGGCGCATACGATGCTGGCGGTGCCGATCGTCATGATGATCGTGGGCTCGGCCCTGAAGAGCTTCGATCTCGATCAGGAGCGGGTCGCGCGCAGTCTTGGCGCCACGCGGACGCAGGCCTTCCTGCAGGTGACCGCCCCCCAGATCGGTTTCGCCCTCGTCACCTCCGCGGTCCTGTCGTTCCTGACCTCCTTCGACGAGGTCGTCGTTGCGCTGTTCGTCTCGGGCGGCGACAATGCGACTCTGACGCGGATGATGTTTTTGGCGCTGCGCGATCAGATCGACCCGACCATCGCGGCGATCTCGACGATCATGATCGTGATGACGTCGCTGCTGCTGGCCGTGTCGCAGTTCGTCGGCAAACGGGACGTCTAGCGATCGTGCGGCTCGTGCGAAACCGCATGCCTGTCCGCGATCCCTTCACATCCGCATGGTCGACGTCATCCCATCGGAAGGCGAGAATTCGCTCCGAAGCCGTCCTCGATCGAGAACTGCCGGCCGCGAGACCGGCCCTGGCGCCGAGGCAGACCGTCCACTAACAATCGCATCGGGCCGGTCGGGTGGGGGGCGGGTCAAACCCGGATCACTCCCGTTCGTGCGCCAATGTGATTCCAGAACCTGGTCCGGCCTAAAACAAGATTGAGCAGCAGGGGCTATTCTCGGCAACACAGGCGCTGACAGGTCTAGGGATGGATACTTCTACGCTTCAAATTGTCCATAGGGTGATGAGCGAACGGAGCATCCGGGGCACTGCCCGGGTGATGAGGAAGCCGGTTTCGAGCATTGCCGCGGCGGTCGACCGGCTTGAGAGCGAGATTTCGGTGCCGCTTGTGCAGAAGGCTGGGACGAGCGTTGTCCTGACTCTCGAGGCTGAGAGGCTTTCTCCTGCCATCAAGCAGCTCGCCGACCACGTCCAGGACATCATGGCGATCGGCAATCGGCGCGACATTTCGCTGAGCCTGAGCGCGTTGACCCGCTTTGCACATGTCGCCGAAACCGGCAGCATCCGCCGGGCGGCCAAGTCTCTTGGGCTGGGCCAACCCCAGCTTGCCCGCCAGATCGCGCATGTCGAAGCGACGCTCGGCTGTCGTCTGCTCAATCGCCACGTCGCCGGCTCGACGATGACGGAGGCGGGAAAGCGGCTGGTAAGGTCGACACGTGCTCTCGAAGCGATATGGAGCGAACTTGCACATTCGGCCGCCGGACGTTCCCGCCGCAGTGCCGCGACGATCCGGCTTGGCTCGATCATCCCCATGGGCCACGACAGCTTCGTCGCGACGCTGCTCGCCTCGCTCGTCGCGACCTGGATGAACGACAAGCCCCGCCAACCCCTTCTGGTGGCCAGCACGACGACCGAAGGGCTCATCGCCGGCCTGAAGAGCGGCACCTACGATGCGGTTCTCCTGAACAGCGTCACCGTCCCGACGGATTTCGAGAGCTATCTGATCGCCCGGTCGCCGCTGTCGCTCGTTGGTCCGTCGGAGGTCATCGAACTGGGGGAGGGCAGGGACGACCTGGCCAGGATCGTGCTTGGCTCACCCATCGCCGTCCCGAGCCCAAGAAGCGGGCTACGCCAGATCATCAATCGCCTGCTGGCTGAAACCCTTACCGAAACCGAGCTCGACAGGCTGAAGGTGATCGAGCTGGATTCGATGCCCGTCATCATCAATCTCGTTCTGCATCACGGGGCTGTTTCGGTCCTGCCGTCGGAATCGGTCGCCCGAATCCGCGGCGACTTGCGCCAAATCCCGCTGCCTTCCGAATTGGCTCTGCCTTATTGGCTCGTCTGCGGCAAGAACGAGAGTGGACGCCAGACCGCCCGCGCCATCCTGAAGGTGCTCGCGGGGCTGGGCTATGGCGACAAGGCGAAATAGCGCCAGCAGGTTGGGAGGTACGATCGGCATCGCCGTGGGAGCGGACGGCTGCGCATTTCGCCCTATCGTTCGGAAATGGTGATTAGAACGATCCTCCCTTCCAATTGGCGATTTTCGAAATTTTTCCCAATGCTGCGCCGAACTATGCTCATTTCATCTAAGTAGCTGATATTGCTCGAAAATGAATCGAAACGTAGGCCGCGATGGTGCATACCGTACGCTAGTCTGCAGATTCTGGGATATCCCAAAACATATACACCTTGACGCGAGGTCATAGGGGCCTTCTCAGCGGTCGGAAGCTGTGCTTGGCTACCCCGATAAGAAGACCTTCAGGGGAACCAATGCGTATCATAACTGCCCGCGAGGCGGCCGCTCGGCTGCGCGACGGGATGAGCGTTGCTGTCTCCGGTTTCGGAGGATGCTGCCATCCCGAGGCGATCACCGCCGCGGTCGAGGACAGGTACCTCGCCGAAGCCGCGCCTCGCGACCTGACCCTACTTTTTGCCGCCAGTGCCGGCGACCGCAAGACCCGCGGGATGGGCCATTTTGGCTATGAGGGGCTGGTCAAGCGCGTCATAGCCGGCGGCTGGCGCGGAACCCCGCGTCTCGGCAATCTCGCCCTCGAAGAGAAGATCGAAGCCTATTGCTGGCCCCAAGGGGTCATCGCCCAGCTGTATCGGGCGATTGCCGCCGGCCAGCCGGGCGTCATCACCCATATCGGGCTGGGCTCGTTCATGGACCCGAACAGCGGCGGCGGGCGGATGAACGCCTCGACGCGCGAGACCCTCGTCGAGCGCGTGTCCCTGCGCGGCCGGGACTGGCTGCTCTACCCGTCCATGCCACTCGACTGCGTGATGCTGCGTGGCACGACGGCCGACGAGGACGGGAACGTTACGATGGAGGACGAAGCGTTCCCGCTCGACGTGCTGGCGATGGCCCAGGCAGGGCGCAATTCCGGCGGCGTGGTGATGGTGCAGGTCAAGCAGGTCGCCCGGCGCGGTTCGCTGGCGCCCGGCGATGTGCGCATTCCCGGCACCCTGGTCGACTATGTCGTGGTTTGCGAGGATCCGGCCCAGCACGGCATCAGCTTCGGCGAGACCGACAACCCCTCCTATACCGGCCGGTTGCAAGCCGCCGCCGGCAGTCTCGAGCCGCTTGCGCTGTCGGTGGACAAGGTCATCCAGCGCCGCGCCTTCCAGGAACTGCTCGGGCTCGATCGCCCGGTCATCAATCTCGGCATCGGCATCCCGGCTGGCATCGGACGCATCGCCAGCGAAGAGGGGCTCGACGGCTATACGGTCACCATCGAATCCGGTGTCATCGGCGGCGTGCCCGCCGAGGAACTGTCGTTCGGCGCTGCGATCAATCCATCGTCGGTGATCCCGCAGGCATCCCAGTTCGACTTCTACGACGGCGGCGGCCTCGACATCGCCTTCCTCGGCATGGCCGAAGTGGACGTGCGCGGCGCGGTCAACGTCAGCCGCTTCGGCAAGTCGATCGTCGGCGTCGGTGGTTTCACCAACATTTCACAGACGGCGCGCCGCATCGTCTATGTCGGCGCGTTCTCGACCGGCGGCACCGAGATCGAGATCCGCGACGGCAGGCTCGCCATCGTGAACGACGGGCGGCTGTGCAAGATCGTCGACCGGGTGGCGCAGGTCAGCTCCGACCCAACCTTCGCGCCCGCCGGGCAGGCACAGATTGTCGTCACCGAACGGGCGGTCTTCAAGGTCTTGGACGGCCGGCTGACGCTGACCGAAGTGGCCCCCGGCATCGACGTCAGGAAGCATGTCCTCGAGCGGCTGCCGGACGGCGTCGCGATTGCCGATCACCTCGCAACGATGGATGCCCGTCTCTACGCGACGCGTGCAATGAAGGACTTCGCCGCATGAACATTCGCGAGGCAGTTGTCATCGTCACCGGTTCGGCCACGGGCGTCGGCGCGGCCGCCGTCCGGCAGTTCGCCGAGCGGGGCGCGCGCGTCGCGGTCAACTACAACCGCAGCAAGGCCGAGGCCGACGAGACTGCCGATGCCTGCCGGGCGCTCGGGTCCGAGGTCATCGTGGTGCAGGGTGACGTCGCCGATGACGGCGCCTGCCGGGCGATGGTCGGCGCGGTCGTGGAGCGTTGGGGTCGGCTGGACGCGCTCGTCAACAACGCCGCCATGACGGTGAAGTCGAATCCCTTCGACCTGGAAACCCTGTCCGCCGGCGACTTCCACGACGTCTTCGCCGTTAACGTCATCGGTGCCTACCAGATGTGCAGGGCGGCGATCCCGCCGATGCGGGCCAGCGGCGGCGGCGCCATCGTCAACGTCTCCTCCAATGTCGCCTTTACCGGGGGAGGCAGCTCTCTCGCCTATACCGCGTCGAAGGGTGCGCTGAATGCGCTGACCCTGGCGCTTGCGCGCACCTGTGGGCCGGACATCCGGGTCAACGCCGTCTGCCCCGGCGTGATCGACACGCGCTGGATGCGCCAGACGCTCGGTACGGAGGCCTATTCCGCGCTGGCACAGCGGTTTTCCGAGACGGCGCCACTGGGCCGCGTCGCCACGCCCGACGATGTCGCCGGCGCCGTGGTGTGGCTGGTCGAGGGCGCCGACTTCGTCACCGGAGAATTGCTGTCGGTCGATGGCGGGGTGCGGCTGGGCGGCGGCGTGCGCAAGCAGGCGCCGCGCACGGGGGACGGTTCGTGAGCCTTCCTGCCGGCTCGATCCTGGATTTCGCCATCCCCGAGACGCGCCAGACGGTCACGGCGAGGGACGCGATCCTCTACGCCCTGTCCGTGGGTTACGGCGGCGCACCGCTGGACCCCGCGCATCTGCGCTTCCTTTACGAGGCCGACCTGGCGACGGCGCCGACGCTCGCCAACGTCGTGGCGCATGCGGGCCCATGGATGAAGCAGGTGGGCGTCGACTGGAGCCAGGTCGTGCACGCCGAGCACCGCCTGACCATCCATCGCCCGATGCCGCTCGACACGCCGCTGGTGTCACATACGCAAAGCCTGTCGGTTGTCGACCGGGGTGCCGGCAAGGGCATGTTCGCGGCATTCGAACGCGTCGTGTCGAACGAGGCGACCGGCGAGGCGGTGGCGTCGATCGTGCAGACCAACGCCTGCCGGGGCGACGGCGGCTGTGGCTCCGCCGGTACGCCGCCCGAACCGCTGCCGCCGGTTCCCAATCGGCAACCCGACGTCTCCTGCCAGTTGGCCATCGCCGAGGACGCGGCACTTCTCTACCGGCTGAACGGCGATCTCAATCCCTTGCACGTCGATCCCGCGGCGGCCGAAAGGGGTGGTTTCCGCCGGCCCATCCTGCACGGGCTATGCACGTTCGGACATGCCGGCTACGCGCTGTCGCGGATGGCCTCCGGCTCCGGGCTTGCCGCGCTCGCCGCGATTGCCGCCCGCTTCACCGCACCGGCGTTTCCGGGGGACACGCTGGAATTCCAGATGTGGCGCTCCGGCCAGGACATCCGCTTCCGATGCACCGCGCCGTCGCGCGGCGCGACGGTTCTCGACAACGGCGTGGCGCGGCTCGCATGACCAGCCAATTTCCCTATTCGGTTCGAGAAGCGCCGCCTCCGAGCCCATTCAGCGAAGACGGACGCCGGCAGCCTCCGGCGGAAAGAAACGAGAGCATGACCAGCACGCCCGAAACCGTGGTGTTGAAGACCCCTCCGGCGACGATCGGCGACATCGTCGCCATCGCGCGCCATGATGCCCGCATCGAAATCTCGCCCGAAGTCGAGCAGCGTATGGCTGCCGCGCGCGCTGTCGTCGACCGTTATGCCGAGCTGAACCTGCCCGCCTATGGGCTCACGACCGGGCTCGGCGCCGGTGTGGACACGCGCCTCGCGGCCGACGATCTCGTCACTTTCCAGATCAGGGTGCCGCAGGCGCGCGCCGTCGGCGTAGGAGCGGCTTTGCCGCGCGAGGCTGTCCGGGCGATGATGGCAGTCCGGGTCGCCGGCATGGCGGCGGGTGGCTCGGGCGTCTCGCCGCGCATCGTCGGATCGATGGTCGCGGCGCTGAACGCCGGCTTCCATCCGGTCGTTCCCTCGCTCGGCTCGATCGGCGCCGCCGACCTCGCCCCGCTCGCGCATATGGGGCGGGCGCTTCTCGGCTATGGCGAGGCGGAGTTCGGCGGCGAGGTGATGCCGGCCCTCGAAGCACTGAAGAGGGCGGGCCTGGAGCCGCTCGCGCTTGGGCCGAAGGACGGCCATGCGATCGTCGTCGCCAACAGCCTGTCGGTCTCCCAGGCCTGCCTCGTCCTCCATGACATCGAACGCCTGTTCGAGTGGTCGCTGCTGTCGGTTGCGCTGAACTTCGAAGGCTTTCGCGCCAATACGACTGCCTTCGACGACCGCGCCCTTGCGGCACGGCCCGCCTTCGGCCAGCGGGCCGTCGCGGCGCGCCTGCGGGAACTCCTTTCAGGCAGTTCGCTGCTCGCGGAGGGGGCGGCGCGGCGTCTGCAGGACCCGCTCAGCTATCGCTGCGCGCCGCAGGTCTGGGGGGCGCTGTCGCATGCTATGGCGGAGGCCAGGGAAGCGACCGAGATCGAGCTCTCCAGCTCGGGCGACAACCCCGTCGTCCTGGCTTCGGAGGGGCTCATCCTCTCGCACGCCAACTTCGACCTGACGGCCTTCGTTCTGGCCTGGGAACGGCTGGGGCAGGCGCTGGCGCATTGTGCAGCGGCGACGGCCTACCGGACCATGAAGATCATGTCGCCCGGCATGTCGGACCTGCCGCGCTTCCTGACCTCGATGGGCCAGAACCGCTCCGGCTTCGCCACCGTCCAGAAGACCGTGTCGGCATTGGAGGCGGAAATCCGCCATCTCGCCGCGCCGGTCTCGCTCACGCCGATCCCTGTCGCCGACGGCGTCGAGGACCAGGCCTCGATGGCGCCGAGCGTTCTGGCGAAGACGGCGACCATCGTCGAGCGGCTGCGCTACCTCGTGGCGATCGAACTCATAGCCTCCGCCCAGGCGGTCGATCTGCGGGGCGTGCAAGACGAGCTCGGCGCCGGGTCTGGCGATGCCTACCGCTTCGTGCGCAGCCTGGTCGACCCGCTGGGAGAGGACCGGGCGCAGGGGCCGGATTTCATGTGCCTCGCGGACGCCATTTCGCACGCCGCTCCGGCGGGGAGGGACTGACAGGACGGCCGAACGAAGCCGCAGGACCCGGGAGGAAGACGGCCAGGCGCAGCCGGCCGGTCCAATGGAGACGCCTACCCAACGCTGCAATACAGAGGGAAACAACAATGAAGAAGTGGACCACGAAGGCTATCGTCGCAACCATCGCGATGGCGGCAGCGACACTGCAGCTGGCTGCGGCGGAACCGATCAAAGTAGGCAGCAAGAATTTCACCGAGCAGTACATCCTGGCCGAAATGTATGCCGCCGTGCTGGAAAAGGCCGGTTTCAAGGTTGAGCGCAAGATCAATCTCGGCGGCACCCTCATCGCCCACCAGGCGCTGACCACAGGTCAGATCGATCTCTATCCGGAATACACCGGCACGGCGCTGTCGGCCGTGGTGAAGGGCGAGACATCGACCGACCCGCAGAAGGTCTATGATGAGGTCAAGGATTTCTACGCCAAGAAATTCAACCTCATCTGGTTGAGGCCAACCGGGGTCAACAACGGCTACGTCATCGTCGTGCGCCGCGAGACGGCTCAGCAGAACCAGCTCAAAACCCTCTCCGACCTTGCCAAGGTGTCAGGTTCGATGGTCTTCGGCGGTGGGCCCGAATTCCCCGAACGCAAGGACGGCCTCCCGGGCCTGAAGCTGGTCTACGGTGCGGTATTCAAGGAATTCAAGCAGTTCGCCAAGCTCGGCCTGCGCTATGACGCGCTGCAGCAGAAGGACATCGACGGGGCGAACGGCGCTGCGACGGATTGGCAGATCGTATCGCAAAACCTCGTGGCTCTGGACGACGACAAGGGTTTGTTCCCACCCTACTACGTTGCCCCGGTGGTTCGCCGTCAGACGCTCGAGGCCAATCCGAAAATCGCCGAACTGCTCGAGGCCGTCGGTACGCAAATCGACAACGCGACGATGCGCACCCTCAACGCCCGCGTCGAGAAGGACCGCGAAGAGCCTCGCGATGTCGCCGTGTCCTTCCTGAAGGACAAGGGCCTGCTCCGCTGACGCCCGGTCCCTTGCCGGCCGGGACCTCCCGCTCGGCAAGGGACCGTCCCTGACGTCGACCCCGACAGCACGGCAACCGGCCCCTATCGGTTGGCTGCGGCCGGCAGCGAACGCGCATGCCGATCTCCCTGCCGGGTGCAGTCCCGGCAGAGGAGGGGGCGCGACCTTCCATTCGAACTGAAATCTGGGAAGACGAGAAATGCAGGAAATCTGGATCGACTACATCAACGCCTTGGACACCAAGGCGCTGGAGCTGACCAACGACGAAATCCTCGATGCGGTGTCGGAAGCGCTGGCCGCGCAGGGGCGGGGCGAGACGGTGATCGAGCCTAGGGTTCACCTCGTTCCCGAGAGCTCCGACAAGGGGCACTTCAACGTGCTGCGCGGCTATGTGAAGCCGCTCGACTACGCCGGCGTGAAGGTGGTCGGCGATTTCGTCGACAACTACAAGGTCGGCTTGCCCTCCGAAATGGCAGTGCTGAATCTGTTCGATCCGCGCACCGGCATGCCCAAAGCCATCATCGACGCGACGGCCATCACCGACATGCGTACCGGCGCGATCACCGCGCTCGGCGCCAAGCATCTGGCGCGCAAGGACAGCAAGATCCTGGGCCATGTCGGCGCGCGCGGCACGTCCTACTGGAACGTCCGCCTGCTCGACCACCTGTTCGATTTCGACGAGATCCGTGTCCATTCGCGCCGCCCCGAGAGCCGCGAGGGCTTTGCCGCACGGCTGGAAAAGGATCTCGGCAAGAAAATCATCGTGACGGACAACTGGGAGGATTGCCTGAAGGGCGCGGACATCATGGTGGAGGCGAGCCGCCTGCCCGAGCCCACGCCGCTGTTCAAGACAAGCTGGGTGAAGAAGGGCGCCTTCGTGGTTCCCTACGGAACGATGAGCGCGCTGGAGTTCGATCTCACGGACATCATGGACAAGGTCGTCGTCGACGACTGGGGCCAGTGCCAGCCGGGACGTCCCTTCGGCGCGCTGCGCCGACATGTCGACGAGGGCAAGGTAACCCTGGAGACGCTGCACGCCGAGATGGGACAGATCGTCTGCGGCGCCAAGCCGGGGCGCGAGAGCGACGACGAGACCATCCTGTTCTGGCATCGCGGACTAAGCAGCACGGACGTGGCGCTGGGTGCGGCGATCGTCGCGAAGGCGAAGCGCATGAACCTCGGCCAGAAACTCCGTTTTGCCTGACCGCATCATGAGCGACGCCAAACTCATCGCCTGTTCGCGAATGTACAATGTCTCGGCGGGCGTGCGCGTCCGGTGGGACGACCTGTTCGCGTGGCTGAGCCAAGAGGCCGGTGTGGCGCTGGACATCGTCGCTCACGCTTCGCCCGCGCCGCTCGCCGAACTCTGGGAACGGCGCGACATGGGGGCCGTGTTCATGTGTGGCTTCCCCCTGTCGCGCTGGTGCGAGGCGCAGCGTCCGACGATCCTGGCCGCACCCGTGGCGGAAGCGCCGTGGGCCGGCGGGCGACCCTATTATGCCAGCCACATCGTCGTGACCGAAGACGGCCCAATCAGATCGGCCGCGCAGCTTGGGACCGCAACCTGGGGATGGACGGTGCGGGATTCGCAGTCGGGGTACCACGCGCCGCGCGGCTTGCTTGCCGACCTCCTGCAAGGGAAATTGCTCGGGCGGTCGCCGGTGGGGCCGCTACTGAACCCCTCCGGCGTGGTGGAGGCGCTGCGCTGCGGCCGCATCGAGGCGGGCCCGATCGACGCCTACGCCTACGAATTGTTGGCGATGCATCAGCCGGACGCATTGGCCGGGCTGCGGATCGTCGCGACAACTGAACCGACACCCTGTCCGCCGCTCGTCTCGTCTCCCGGCGTGCCCGCCGAGATGCTGTCCACGCTGCGGCAGGCGCTGCTGCGGGCGCATGAGTGCGAGGACGGGCGTGGGCTGCTGCGCCAGCTCGGCCTAGCGCGGTTCGCGCATCCCGACGTGGCCGACTACCGGATCCTCGCCGAACGCGCGGATGCGGTCGACCGGAGGCTCGCCGCGTGGTGACGCCAGAGCCAACCAGCCTGAGCTGCGTCGTTTGATCGGCAGAGGTAACGGGCGGGTCTCCCAGGGGACCTGAGAGCTAGGAGCATCGTTTTGACTTGGGTTCCAAAGAATATCCCCCGGCTCGCCGAGGCATTGATGGAGCATCTGTACCTGGTCTTCTCCTCGGTGGGGATCGCTTTGGTGGTTTCGCTTGCCGTCGGCATCTGGGCCGCCCGGCGTCCAAGGACTTTCACCAGCATCATTCTGGTGACGAGCATCCTCTTCGCCATTCCCAGCCTCGCGCTGTTCGCCTTGCTCATCCCCGTGATGGGCATCGGGCCGGCGCCTGCGATCCTGGGGCTCGCCGCCTATTCGCTGATGATCCTGGTCCGCAACATCGGCACGGGGTTCCAGGCGATCCCGGATGAAATCCTCGAGGCGGCGCACGGCATGGGCTACGGGACCGCCCGCAGGATCTGGGAGGTCGAGCTGCCGCTCGCGATGCCGTACATCGTCGGCGGAATCCGCCTCGCGGTCGTAACGGTCATCGGCATCGCGACCGTCGCCGCCTACATCAATGCCGGCGGTCTCGGCGTCATCATCTTCCAGGGCATCGACCAGAGGTTCCCCGAAAAGATCATCGCCGGCGGGCTGCTGACCTCGGCTCTCGCGCTGTCGGCCGACTACTTCCTCACATTGATGGAAAAGGCGCTGCGCCGGCGCAATGGGAGGCAAGCCCGATGATCGTCATCGAAGCTTTTCAGTGGATCGCCGCAAATCTCGGCACGTTCACCGGTGCGTTCAACCGGCATATGGCGATGAGCCTGATTTCGCTGGGCGTCGCGCTGGCTATAGCCCTTCCGTTGGGCGTCGCCGTGGCAAGATCGCCGCGCGCCGCCTTCGTGACGGTCAACGTCGCCGGCGCCGCACGCTCCATCCCGAGCCTCGCCATTCTGGCAGCCGCCATGCCGATCATGGGCATCGGCCTCTGGCCATCGGTGATCGCGTTGGTCGTTCTGGCCGTCCCTCCACTGCTGCTGAATACGATCATCGGCATACGGGAAGTCGATCCGGCTGTCCTTGATGCCGCCAACGGGATGGGACTGGGGCGAGCGGAGATTCTCTGGCAGATCGAACTGCCGCTGGCCGTGCCCTCAATCCTTTCCGGCGTCCGCACGGCGGCCATCCAGGTCATCGGCGGAGCCGCCCTCGCATCCTTCATCGGCGGCGGCGGCCTGGGCGATTTCATCAATGCCGGCATCGCCATCATGGACATGCCGCGTCTCCTGGTGGGGGCGATCCCGATCGCGCTTCTGGCGATCTTTGCGGAGCTGGCGTTCGGCTGGCTCGAACGCAGCGTTTCCTACCGGCTCTGACAGCGGAACAGGGATACCAAGATGATACGCCTCGAAAATGTGACCAAGAACTTTGCCGGCAGCGATCGCCCTGCGGTGGACAATCTCGAGCTTCACATCGAAGCCGGGACGACCGTTGCCATGATCGGCCCTTCGGGCTGCGGCAAGACGACCACCATGCGCATGATCAACTGCCTGGAGACCCCGACCCGCGGCCGGGTTCTGGTGAACGGCCGCAACGTCGCCGACACCGATCCGAAGCAGCTACGCCGAACCATCGGCTACGTCATCCAGCAAGTCGGTCTGTTTCCGCATATGACGATCGCCCGCAACATCGCCACCGTGCCCCGCCTGCTGGGCTGGGACAAGGCGCGGACCGACCGGCGCATCAACGAGCTTCTCGAACTCGTGAGCCTCGATCCGAGCGTCATGCGCGATCGCCTGCCTCATGAACTGTCGGGCGGCCAGCGGCAGCGTGTCGGCTTCGCCAGGGCCCTGGCTGCCGATCCCGCCATCATGCTGATGGACGAGCCCTTCGGCGCCATCGACCCGATCACCAGAGTCCGTCTCCAGGACGAATTTCGCCAGATCCTGAAGAAGGTCAGCAAGACCGTCGTCATCGTCACGCACGACATCGACGAAGCGATCAAGATGGGCGACCGCGTCGCGATCATGCGCGACGGTCGGTTGCTGCAATACGACAGCCCCGAGGCGATCCTAGCCAATCCGGCCAATGCATTCGTCGAGAACTTCCTCGGTCCCGATCGGACCATCAAGCGGCTCAGCCTGATCAATGTCGCGAGCGTGATGGCGCCGCCCCGTTCGTTCGCCGAGGGCCCTCAGATCTCGCCGGATGCCAACCTGCATGTGGCGCTCGCATCCATCCTGGGCAAAAATCTCCAAGGCTTGGACGTCAAGGCACCGGACGGCACGGTCGTCGGTTATCTCGACCGAGATGCCATCCTTGCCTGTAACGTTGAACCTCATCCGGTTTGAAGTTCGCTCCGGTCCGACGATCCAATTCATCAATGGCGGCTCAGTCGCTCCAGGACCGCTCCATGCAGCGCCGGGCTGCCGCTTGCCACGACGCAGCGATGGCCCGAATGGATCGTGAGCTCCCGGCCCTCCCAATCGGTGATCGCACCGCCGGCATTGCGCACGATCGGCGTCAGCGCGCAGTAGTCGAAGGGGTCGAGCCCGCCGTCGACGCTGATGTCGAGCGCTCCGTCCGAGACACGGCCATAGGCGTGACAGCCGCCGCCATAGACGCACCATTTCGTATCGTTCCGGAGTCGTTCGAAGGCCGCCCGCTCACCGGCATCGAAGGGTTCGGGATTGCCGTTGCCGAGAATGGCATCGGGCAGCGACGCGCCCTTGCGGGTCTGCACCGCCTCGCCGTTGCGCTGCGTCGGCAGCCCGTCGCCGCCGATCCAGCGCTCGGCCGTGACGGGGTTGTCGATGATCCCGAGGATCGGCGTACCCTTGTAGGCCAGCGCGATCAGCGTGCCGAAGGTCGGGATACCGGTGATGAACGCCTTGGTGCCGTCGATCGGATCGATGATCCAGACGAAGTCGCGGTCGAGGCCGAAGGATTCGTATTCCTCACCCAGGATGCCGTGATCGGGGTGGGCGGAGGCGAGCTCGCGGCGCAGGCGGTCCTCGACGCGGCGGTCGATCTCGGTGACCGGGCTGCGATCGGCCTTGGTGTCGAAGCTGCGGCCCCTGGCGATCGCGTCGCGGATGATTGCGCCGCTCAAGTCGGCGAGCCGCCCGCCGAAGCCGGCGAAGGCGTGGATGTCAGGTTTGGACATGGGCTTCTCCGGCGATGACCGCCGTGGACTTGGCGGGCGCGCGCTGGTGTCTCGCGAGCCGGTATTCGAGGGCTCGCAGGGCTGCGGTCAGGATGGCGGCGATGACGAGATAGATCGCGGCTGCGGTCACGAAGAGCTCGTAGGGCGCGAAGGTGCGCGCCACGATCGTGTTGGCGGTGCCGGTCAGCTCCATGATCGTGATGGTGCTCGCCAGCGACGTCGCCTTGAGCATGCTGACGACCTCGTTGGCATAGGCCGGAAGAGCGAGGCGGAAGGCGCGTGGCAGGATGATGACGCGATACGTCATCGGTCCGGACATGCCGCAGGCATGGGCCGCCTCGATCTCCCCGGCCGGCACCGCCTGGATCGCGCCACGCAGGATATTCGCCGTATAGGCGGCGGTGTGCAGTGCGAAGGTCAGGACCGCGCAGAACCACGGCTCCCGGATGAAGGGCCAGAGCGCGCTCTCGCGGATGAAGTCGAACTGCGACAGGCCGTAATAGACCAGGAAGATCTGGACCAGGAGCGGCGTGCCCCTGAAGAAGGAGATGTAGAAGGCGACGACCGCGCGGACCGGAGCGGGCGCCTCCAGCCGGGCGATCGCCATCGGCACGGCCAGCACCAACCCGAGCACGAGGGCGGTCGTCAGGAGTTGCAGGCTGAGCCAGGTGCCCTCGATCAGGGCGGGCAGGCTCTCGATCATCAGGGCCGGGTTCATCGCGCCAGCTCCCGTTCGCCGCGGCTGGCGCGGCGTTCCAGTTGGGCGACGAGCAGACCGTTGCTGGTGGTCAGTGCGTAGAAAATGATCGCGGCGATCAGGTAGAAGCGGAACGGCTCGCCCGTGACCGCGGTCGCCATGGTGCTGACCCGCATGACCTCTTCCAGCCCGACGACAGAGACGAGGGAGGTGTCCTTGATCAGCGAGATCCAGTTATTGCCGAGGCCCGGCAGGGCGAAGCGCCAGATCTGCGGCAGGCGCACCGTCGTGAAGGCATCCCACCAAGAGAAGCCGAAGGCTTCCGCCGCCTCGATCTGGCCTTTCGGAATGGCGAGGAAGGCGCCGCGCAACACCTCCGCGGCATAGCCGCCGAAGACGAGGCTGAGCGCGAAGACGCCCGCCGCGAAGGCGGGAATCTCGACGAAACCTGCCGCCGCGCCGATCGATTTCGCGAGTCCGGTCAGCGTGACCGAACCGCCGAAATAGATGATCAGGATGATCAGCAGCTCGGGCGTGCCGCGCATCGCCAGGGTGAACAGGAAGCCGAGCTGCCGGACCGGCCACCAGCGGGAGAGCTGGGCGAGCGCGCCGAGAATGCCCCAGACGAGCCCGAGCGCCAGCGCGGCGAAGGCGACCTCGAGTGTCGTCAGCGCACCGTGCAGGAGCTGGCCGCCCCAGCCCATCAGGATATCCATCGCGACCTCCGCGGCTCTCCGGCTTGGCTCGCTCGCCAGCGGTCAGGGGAGGACGCTGAACGACCAGTAGCGATCATTGATCGCCTTGAAGGAGCCGTCCTTGAACGAGGCGTTCAGCGCCGCGTCGATCTCGTCGCGGAGCGCGCTGTCCTCCTTGCGCAGCGCCACGCCGACGCCGGGACCGAACAGCGCGACGTTGTTGATCTCAGGGCCGACGAAATGGAATTTCTCGCCGCGCGGCTTCTGCAGGAAATCGCCGTCAAGCTTGATCGGCCCGGCAAAGGCGAGGTCGATCCGGCCCGATTGCAGGTCGAGCAGCAGGTTGTCGACCGTGTCGTACTGAGCGAGCTTCACGCCGGGGAACTCCTTGGTCATGAACTGCTCGTAGGTCGAGGAGCGCTGGAGCCCGACGGTCTTGCCGGCCAGTGCCTTCGGGTCCGGCTTGCCGTCAGCCGAGACCGGCTGGACGTTCAGCGTCTTGGCGCCGACGAAGCGGGCTGTGGAGGAGCGGTAGGGCACGCTGAAGTCGATCGACTTCTTGCGCTCGTCGGTGATCGACATGCTCGCCACGATCAGGTCGAACTTGCCGGCGAGCAGCGCCGGGATCATGCCGTCCCATTGCTGGCAGACGAAGACGAGATTGACGTTGAGGCGCTTGCCGATCTCGCGGGCCACGTCGATGTCGAAGCCCTGCAGCTCACCCTTGGCGTCGCGGAAATTGAAGGGCGGGTAGGTACATTCGCTGCCGACCTTGACGTCCTTCGCGGCTGCGCCCGCGGTGAAGGCGCCGAGCAATCCAGCGGCGACGAGAAATGGCTTCAGCATGTCGATCTCCCCTTTTGTCTGACGGCTCGATTCACAGGATGCGCTGCAGGAAGGCGCGGCAGCGCTCGGAGCGCGGATCGCCGAGGACCTGCTCGGGCGGGCCGCGCTCCTCGACGACGCCGCGGTGCAGGAACAGGACCTCGCTGGAGATCTCGCGGGCGAAGCCCATCTCATGGGTCACGATGATCATCGTGCGCCCTTCGGCGGCGAGCGTGCGCATCACCGCGAGCACCTCGCCCACAAGCTCGGGATCGAGCGCCGATGTCGGCTCGTCGAAGAGCAGCAGCGCGGGCTCCATCGCGAGCGCCCGGGCGATGCCGACGCGCTGCTGCTGGCCGCCGGAGATATGGGCGGGATAGGCGTGGCGCTTTTCGATCAGCCCGACCTTTTCGAGATAGGCCTCGGCGCGCTCTGTCGCCTCCTTGCGGCTCAGCCCAAGCACCTTGATCGGCGCCACCGCAATGTTTTCCAGAACGGTCAGGTGGGTCCAGAGATTGAAGCTCTGGAACACCATGCCGATACGGCTGCGCATCCGGTTGATCTGCTTGCGGTCGAGCTTTCCCTGGCCGGCGCCCTGCTGCGTCAGGCGGACCGTCTCGCCCTCGAAGCGGATGGTGCCGGCATCGGGAAACTCGAGGAAATTGATGCAGCGCAGGAAGGTGCTCTTGCCCGAGCCGCTGGCGCCGATCATCGTGACGACGTCGTGGCTGCGCGCCGTCAGATCAAGCCCCTTGAGGACGGCAAGGTCCCCGAAGCTCTTCCTGACACCCTCGACTTCCAGGACAGTGCTGCGTTCGACGTTCATGAGAACTCCGCTGGTGCGGAGAACATGCGGGGCGGGGAAGGACCTCCCAAGGTCCAATTTTGCGATTTCGCTGGGGTCCAGTTTCGGCCTGGATCGAAAGCGCGCAAGCGCCGTTACTTGACGGTTTTGCAGGCCGCCTCGACGGCACGCACCACCGCTTCGGCGCAGGCCGGCAGATTCTCGGTGCCGGTATTGCCGAAGCCGATGACGAGTCCGCGCCGGGCCGGGCCGCGGCAATATTGCGACAGAGCCGGGCAGTCTAAGCCCCAGCTCAGAAGCGATGCGGCGGCGGCGGTATCGTCGAACGGGACCCGGGACCTGATCGTGAGATGCAGACCCGCCGTGACCTGCGGGACAGTGAAGCGATCGCCGAGGCGCCGCCGCAGATGTTCGCCGAGCAAGAGCGAGCGCTCCCGGTAGATCGCCCGCATGCGCCGCAAATGCGCTGCCAGATGCCCCTCCGCCATGAAGGCGGCGACCAGCGCCTGGTCCGGCTGCGGCGCGTAGAGCGAGAAGACGCGCTGCGCCTGGGTGAAGGCTTCGATCAGGTTCGGCGGCACAACGAGATAGGCCAGCCTGAGGCCCGGTGCCAGAGCGCGGTTGAACGAGCTGGTATAGATGACGCGGGCATGGGGACCAGCGGCGAAGAGCGGTGGCTGTGCCTCTCCCGACCAGCGGATCTCACTGTTGAAATCGTCCTCTAGCACCCAGCTGCCATGGGTCTGTGCCCAGGCGAGCAGCGCCTGGCGCCGTGCCGGCGGCATCGAGCATCCGAACGGGTATTGCTCGACTGGAGAGATGACGACCAGTTTCGGCAGCGCCCCGACCTCAGCCCGGGTCGGGAGCGCGGCGGCGTCGAGCCCCATCTCGTCCACCGGAAGGGGGTGGATGCGCAGGCCGCTGAGCTCGAAGGTGGCGAGCTCGGCCAGGTGGCCGGGGTCCTCGACCGCGACGGTGTCGCCGACGTCAAGCAGGACATGGGCAACGAGCGCAGCCGCCTGGAGGGTGCTGCCGATGACGATGACCTGTTCCGGCGCACAGGCCAGGCCTCGCGCTTCTGCCAGATAGGCGGCGATCTGGTGGGTGAGGCCGGCGCGAGGATGGCCCACGCCATAGCCCGTTTGCGAGATGGCGCGCGAACGCCAGTGCCGCGCCGCGATCCGGCTGAAGATCTCATAGGGAAATTCGTCGAGCGCAGGCATGCCCGGACTGAGGCCCAGCATCTCCGAGCGCTCGGGTGGGAGGCGAAATTCGATCAAACGGGCCGCACGTTCCGACAACACGGTCTCGCCGGACGGCGGTGTGGACAAGCCGGGCGTAGCTCGTGTCTGGTGATCCTCGGGCAGGATCCTGTCGACGAAGGTACCGGAGCCATGGGCGCGCCGGACATAGCCTTCCGCCTCCAACCGGTCATAGGCCTGCACCACCGTATTGCGTGCGAGCGATAACTCCTTGGCCAGGATGCGGCTGGGCGGCAGTCGCGTGCCGCGCGGAAGCATCCCCTCGACGATGCCGGCGCGGAACCGGGCGAAGATCTGCTCATAGAGCGGGATATCGCTATCGCGCTCGAGCCTGATCAGGTTCCAGACGGGATAGTTGAACTGGTTGGCCATTCGCCCTCGTCAGGCTGACACGCTCCTTCCGAATGGACGCGGACGCCGGATTCTCCAAGCGGATTTCGCGGTGGTCCTCCCGCGCCAAGCTCGATCTCTGGGACCTCGCGGCCGGTTGATGCGGCATCCCGTCGGAGGATGCACGATGCTTGTCGAAGCTCGGCAGGTCCATCAGCGCCTGGCCTGGAATACCGGGTGCATCACCGGCCCTTTGCGGAGCTTGGCAACGTCAGGTGCCCAAGTAAATTCCGGCGAACTCGCACAGGCGCCGCTTTGGCGGCTTCCCAAATGAGAAGGGTCGTCACTCCTTCAGCCAGAGAAGTGACGTCCGGGACAATGAAACCGTCAACTCCTGCCCGATCTGGAAGATCTCGCGACCGGATTGAAACGGTGCATCCACCGCCACCTCCGTTTCCCCAACCCTGACGAGATAGCGGACGCTCGCCCCGAGGAATTCGCGCCCTGCTACGGAGCCAGGTAGCGAGATGCCGTCGGCATTCCCAGCCAGAGTCGCATGCTGCGGGCGAAAGACGAGCTTGGCGCCGGGAGCGACCTCATGGCCAACCGGCAGAACGAGGCCTCCGGCAAGCTCGAAGCCTCGGCCGTCGGCAGTGGCCCGTCCATCGAGGATGTTTGCGCTTCCGAGAAAATTCGCGACGAAAAGATTGGCTGGATTCTCATAAAGCTCCATCGGCGTCCCGACCTGCTGGACGATCCCGTCATTCATGACCGCGATCCGATCGCAGATCGTGTTTGCCTCCTCCTGGTCGTGGGTGACGAAGATCGTGGTCAGGCCGAGACGCTGCTGCAGGTCGCGCAATTCGCGGCGTACATGCACCCGCATCTTGGCATCGAGATTGGAGAGCGGCTCGTCGAGCAGCAGCACCTTGGGCTCGACCGCGACGGTACGGGCGACCGCGACGCGCTGCTGCTGGCCGCCGGAGAGCTGCGAGGGCCGCCGCTCGGCGAGATGGGCGAGGCCGACGAGGCCCAGTGCCGCCTCGACGCGGCGCTCGACCTCGGCGCGCTTCACGCCGCGCTCCTCCAGCCCGAAGGCGACGTTGCGGCGCACCGTCATATGCGGCCACAGCGCATAGGACTGGAAGACCATGCCGACGTCGCGCTTCCACGGCGGCAGGTCGGTGATGGGCTTGCCGCCGATCCGGACCTCGCCGGCATCGGCATGGTTGAAGCCGGCGATCAGGCGCAAGAGCGTGGTCTTGCCGCAGCCGGAGGGGCCGAGGAAGGCGAAGAACTCGCCAGGCTTGATCGCCAGGTTGATGTCCTTGAGCACATGGTTGGTGCCGTAGGAGAGGTTGACGCCTTCGATGTCGACTGAGACGGCGGGTGTGGTCAGGGAGACGGTCGCGTTCATGATCAGTGGCCCATTCCCTTGGCCTTCTGGCTGCGTTCGATGATGAGATGGGAGAGGAAGGTGCAGGCCGCGACGAGGATCACCGCGACGACGCCGAGCGCGGCACCGGGGCCGCGGCCCGCCGCCGACTGCATGAAGACATAGAGCCCATAGGCCAGCGGCGCGTCGGAATTGGACTGCACCAGCATCAGCGTCGCCGAGAGCTCGACGGCCGCCGTCGAGAACGAGGTGACGAAGCCGGCAAGGATGCCGCCAGCCATCAGCGGCACGACGATGCGCCGGACCGTGCGCGCCTTGGTAGCTCCCAGGTTCTCGGCGGCTTCCTCGAGCGAGACCGAGATCTGCTGGAGCGCCGCATAGCAGGCGCGCAGGGCATAGGGCAGGCGCCGGATGGCGAGCGCCATCACGATGGTGATCCAGAGCGCGGCGAGAGGCGTCCCGTCCGGCAGGGTGATGCCGTAGAAGGTTCGCAGGTACCCGATGCCGAGCACCACGCCGGGGATCGCAAGCGCGGCTGTCGCCATCCAGTCGAGCCATTCGCGGCCGACGAGCTTGGTCCGCAGCACGAGATAGGCGATGGCGACGCCGAGCACGACGTCGATGCCGCCGGCGATCGTCGCGTAGATCAGCGTGTTCTTGATGTAGACCGAGCTCTCGCCGAAGACGCGGGCGTAATGCGCCGTCGTGAAGGCGTCGGGCAGGGGCGAATAGGACCAGATCGTCGCGAAGGAGAGCAGCAGCAGGCCCAGATGCGGTGCCAGCACCAGCGCGAGGATCAGGATGACGATGCCGTAGCCGAACACGGCCTCCATCGGCGTCATCACGCGCTTGGCGAGGCCGCCGCCGCCGCGCTGCGTCGTGGCGTAATCGCGCCCCTTCAACGCCCTTGCCGAGAGCCACATCGCCGTGACCGAGGCGACGATCAGAACGACCGAGATGACATAACCCATCGGGTCGGCGATGCCGATCGAGGTCACCCGCAGATAGGCCTGTGGCGCCAGCATGTCCTTGACGTTGAGCAGGAGCGGGGTCGCGAGGTCGTCGAAGACCTTGACGAAGACCAGCGAGGCGCCGGCGAGATAGCCCGGCATGGCGAGCGGGAAGACGATCCGCCGAAACAGCCGGAAACCGGAGGAGCCGAGATTCTGCGCGGCCTCTTCCATGGCGCGGTCGACATTGCGGAGCGCCGCCGAGAGATTGATCAGGATGAACGGGAAATAATGGACGGACTGGACGAAGATGACGCCGTTCAGCCCCTCCATGAAGTCGATTTTGAAGCCGAACCAGTCGTCGAGCAGCAGGTTGATCGAACCGTTGCGGCCGAAGAAGAGCTGCATCGCCACCGCCCCGACGAAGGGCGGCATGATCAGCGGCAGGAAGCCGAGTGTCTGGACGATGGCCGCGCCGCGGAAGACGAACCGTGTCGTCAGATAAGCCAGCGGCAGGGCGAAGACCGAGGCCCAGACCACCGACATTGCAGAGACATAGAACGAGTTCCACAACGAGCGCATGAATAGCTCTGTGCGAACGAAATCGTAGAAATTGACCAGCGTGAAGGTCGAGGTGCCCTTCTCGGTGAAGGCGACATAGATCACCGTCGCCACCGGCAGCACCAGGAACATCAGGAGGAAGGCGGCGATCGCCAGCGCCAGCGCGACCTGGCCGGGCGTGCCGGCGATGCGACGGGGGCGGGGAGCCGAGGTCGGAATGGCTGTCATGAGATCGCTGCGCGGGCTGTCATCCCGTGCGCGCCGCGGCATGAAATGCCGCTGCGCAGACACGGGACCGTCTTCAGGAAAGGCGCCTCTTCGTCACGCGGTCCCGCATCTGCGCCGCAGCGCGCTCGGGATGACATGCGCGGTAGAGCTTATTTCGCAGCCTTGAGAGCCTCTTCCGCCTTGGCCTTGGCCTTGGCGTAGTTGTCGCGGGCGAAGCTCGCCCACTGACTCTCGACCTCGGCCTGGCGGGCGCCCTTCTCCTTGGCGCCGGTGAAGGCGCCGCGCAGCTCCGCGCTCGCGGCCTGCGCCTCGTTGACCGGCATGGCGGCGAGCAGCACGCGGGCTTCCTCGGCCAGCGCTTTGGCCTTGTCGTTCGGCTTCTTGGCCAGGGCCGCATCGACCTCGTGCAGCACCTTGCTGACGCCCTTCAGCGCATCGAGCTGGAAGGAGATCAACTGGTCGAACAAGGTGTCGACCACCGCGGTGCGCTGCTCCGACTTGTCGACATCGAAGCCGATCATCTTCTGGAAGCGCGGATCGGTGAAGGGGTTCGGGTAGTCGGCGCCGGCCTTGGCATAGACGGCGGGATTGACCGGCAGGCGGCGGATGCCGGGCTCGAGCAGCACCTCCTGGCCGGCGGGCGAGAGCAGGAACTCGATGAAGGCTTCGGCAGCCGCCTTGTTCGGCGGGTTGGCGACGATGCCGACATTGGCCGGGACCACCGTCGTCACGCTCGGATAGACGAACTTCACCGGGAAGCCCGAGGCCTGGGCCGAGAAGGCGAAGAAGTCGATGACGATGCCGACGCCGACCTGGCCGGAATTGACCTGTTCGGGCACGCCGAAGGAGCGCTCGTTGATCGAGCGGAAATTGCCGGCCATCTCCTTGATGGTACGCCAGCCCTTGTCCCAGCCCTCGCCCTGCAGGATCGTCTCGATCGTCAGGTGGGTCGTCCCGGAGCGCGACGGCGCCGCGATCGCGACATGGTCGTAGAAGATCGGCTTGGCGAGGTCCTGCCACTCCTTGGGCTCGGGCAGTTTGTTGGCCTTGGCATAGCGGTCGTTCCACATGATGCCGTAGCCGGAGGCGGCAAAGCCGAAATAGTAGCCCTGCGGATCGTTGATCGGATAGGAGCCGATCTTGTCGGGGATGCCGGTCGCCTTGGGCTTGTAGGCGGTGAGCAGCTTCTTGCCCTTCAGCACCTCGAAGGCGTCGGGCGCCGAGGCCCAGAACAGGTCGACCTGGTTGTTGGCCTTGGTCTCCTCGACATATTTCACACCGGCATTGGTGTTGCGGTTCTGCACTTCGAGCGTGACGCCCGGAACCGCCTTCTCGAACGCCTTCTTGATTGGATCCGTGACATCCTTCGAGAATGAGGTCACGACCGTGACCTTGCCCGACGACGTCTGGGCGAAGGCCACTGCAGGCAGGCTCACCGCGCCCAGCGCGGCGGCGATCACGAAACGGCGCGTCAACATTGTGAATCTCCCTCCGAGGTATTGTTGGTTGGGGTGAGCCCGGCGGAACTGCTCATTGTTCCACTGTCCGGCTCCCAGGCGAATGTCGGCAGGCAATAGCGCGGCGCGCCGGCGTTGCGGGCGAACAGGTCCTCGCAGCTTCGCCGAAACGCCTGGCTGCCTTCGTTCCAGCTCAGTTCGTCGCGATGAATGCCGCCGGCGATGAAGAGGCAATCCACGCCGGCGCGCGCCGCGCCGGCCAGGTCGTGTTCGAGCGAGTCCCCGATCGCGAGCAGGCGGTTGGGAGGCAATCCCAGCCGCTCCAGACAGGTGCGATAGATGCGCGCCTCCGGCTTGCCGTGATAATGCACCGTCCCGCCCATCCGCTCATAGGCGAGAGCGACTGCTCCGGGCGCCTCGAGCAGACGCCCGCCCGGATGGACACGGTGGCGATCCGGGTTGCCGCAGATCATCGGCAGCCCCAGTCGCAGAGCTCGTTCGAGTACGGCCCGCCACCCGGCGGCCGACTGCCTCTCGGCATCGATGCTGAGCGTGAAGAGAAAATCCGCCTCCTCGGGGGCTTCCACGAGAGTGAGGCCCAGGCCGTCGGCGAGATGTTGCTCGCCGGGCCGCGTGAGCGGCAGGCAACGCTGGCCGAGGTCTCGGTAGCCGGGCTCATCACGCCTCAACAGCGCATCCCGGGCATCGTCGCCGGCGGAAACCACAACGTCGTAGAGGTCGCGGTGAAAGCCCATACTGGCGAGGATCGCGTCGTTCTCGCTGCCTCCGCGTCCCGAGTTCGAGAGGATGATGACGCGCTTGCCGGCTGCTCGAAGCGCCCGAAGGCAGGCCACGGCTCCTTCGTGAGCGGCAGCGCCGTCGTGCAGCACCCCCCACTGATCCAGCAGGAACCCGTCATAACGCCCGGCCAGCTGCGCCACGCCCTCCACGAAGATTGTCTGCCGATGCAGATCAGACGATGCGAGAGCGGACATAGGCCGAAAGCGCCTCGCTGATGATGACGATGCCGAGGATGGCGATCAGGATGACGATCGCCTGCGACCAGGCGAACTGGTTGATCGAGGCGTAGAGCAGGAGCCCGATGCCGCCAGCGCCGACGAAGCCGAGCACGCTCGACTCCCGCACATTGATGTCCCAGCGATAAATCGAGGTGCCGATCAGCACCGGCAGGATCTGCGGGAGGATCGCGATGCCATAGACCTGCAAGGTGCTTGCGCCGGTCGATTCCACCGCCTCGATCTGGCCGCCATCGACCTCCTCGATCGCCTCGGCGACGAGCTTGGCGATGAAGCCGATCGAGCGGGCCGCCACCGCGCAGATGCCGGCGACCGGCCCCGGCCCGAAGATCGCGACGAAGAGGAGGCCCCAGATCACCGTGTTGATCGAGCGCGACAGCACCAGCATGGAGCGTCCGATGAGCCAGGTCGCCTGGTTGTAGGTGGTGTTGCGCGCCGCGAGGAAGGCGACCGGTAGCGTGAAGACGATGGCGATCATCGTGCCGAGCGTCGCGATGTGCAGCGTCTCGATCAGCGGCTGGACGATGCGCGGCAGATAGGACCAGCGCGGCGGCCACATCCGCGCGATCAGGTCCGCCGCCTGCTCGTGGGCATCGGCGAAGAAGGCCCACTCGATGTCGAGCGCCGAGACCGACCACGCCGCAGCGACCGCGATGCCGCCGAGCCAGAGCCAGTGCACGATGCGCTCGCGCAGCGAATAGCGTTCCCACTGGTCGGGATAGCGGCGCATCGGCGCGCGGTCCTGCGGGAGCTGATGCGCCGTCATCTCAGCCTCCGCCTGGCCCAGTCGCTGAACCATTCGCCGAAGGCGACCATCGCCGCGATCGTCAGCAGGATCGCGCTGGCGAAGTCGAAATCATAGCGCGAGAACGAGGCCGAGAGCGTCTGGCCGATGCCGCCGGCCCCGACGATGCCGATCACGGTCGAATGCCGGAGGTTGGAATCGAGCCGGTAGATCAGCACGCCCAGCATCTTGACCAGGACCTGCGGGACGACCGCGTAGAAGAAGGTCTGGCCGAAGCTCGCGCCGGTGGCACGGATCGCCTCGACCGGGCCCGGCTTCATGTTCTCGATATCCTCGGCCAGCATCTTGCCGAGGAAGATCGCCGAGGAGAAGGCGAGCGTCAGCAAGCCGGCAACCGGGCCGAAGCCGAACAGCTTCACGAAGAAGATCGCGATGATGACCTCGTGGAAGGTCCGCCCCGTGACGATGAAGGCGCGTGCCAGCAGATAGAGCGGCCGGGGCGAGAGATTGGCCGCGGCCGCGATGCCGATCGGGATCGACAGCACCGCGCCGATGATCGTCGCGGCGATGGCGATCTGTACGCTCTCGACCATGCCGGTCAGCAAAAGCTGCCAGCGGCCGAAATCAGGTGGAACCATGCGTGCGAGGATCGTCCAGGCGCGTGGCAAGCCGGCGAGGATGCGGGCCGTGTCGACATTGAGCGTCGAGAGCGACCAGACAAGATAGGCGCAGACCAGCGCCCAGAAGGCGAGCCGCCGGTCGGGGCTGCCGAAGATGCTGGGCGCACGCCATTTGCTGGGATGGGAGGCTGCCGCCACCGTCATGACAGTGCGCCGAGCGGGGCCATCGTAGCGCTCGCGGGAAAAGTCTCGGCCTCCTCGTCCTGTGGGGTCGACCAGTCCTCCTCGCCATAGATTCGCGTCAGCGCCGCATCGGTCAGGGCCGGGGCCTCCGCATCAAAGACGACCAACCCGTCCTTCATGCCGATGATGCGGTCGGCATGGGCGCGGGCGAGCGCGACGTCGTGGATATTGATGATGGCCGGTGTCTGGCGCTCAGCGACGAGCTCGCGCACGAGGCGCATGATCTGGCGCGACGTCTTGGGATCGAGGCTCGCGGTTGGCTCGTCGAGGAGCAGCAGGTCCGGCCGCTGCATCAGGGCGCGTGCGATGCCGACACGCTGGCGCTGCCCGCCGGAGAGCGCGTCCGCCCGCTGGTTGTGGTAGCCATCGAGGCCGACGCGGTCGAGCAGGGCGAAGGCCGCCTGGATATCTTCGGGCGGGAAGCGGTAGCGCAACGAGGCAAGGAGGCCGGTATAGCCGAGCCGCCCCGACAACACGTTCTGCATGACGCTGAGCCGCTCGACCAGATTGTATTCCTGGAAGATCATGCCGATGCGGCGCCGTGCGGCGCGCAGGCCACGCCGGTCGAGCGCGACGATATCCTCGCCGGTGAGCCGCACGCTGCCCGCAGTCGGCTCGACCAGCCGATTGATGCAGCGGATGAACGTGCTCTTGCCGGCCCCCGAGGAGCCGATCACCGCCACGAGCTGCGGCCTGTCGATCACGACATCGACCCCGCCGAGCGCCTTCTTGCCGGTTGGATAGACCTTGGTCAGCCCCTCGACGGCCAGCAGCGGCGCGCCGCTGCCTGCCGCCGCCCCGAACGCAGCCGACATCAATCGCCCTTCAGCTTCGAGAGGCCGTCCTGGGTATAGGTGATGCCGCTGTTGCTCTGGATCAGGATGATGTCGCTCCAGGCGTCCTTGTAGCTGAGCTCCTTGAAGCCTTTGGTGTCCTTGAACTCCTTGGCGAGCGCGGAATTAAGGAAGTCGAAGGTCAGGAAGGCCTGCTTGATCCTGGCCTGCAGCTCGGGCTTGAGGTCATGGGCGAGACCGAAGGCCGTGCGCGGGAACGGGCTCGACTCATAGACGATGCGGATGTCGTCGCGCTTGAACATGCCGCGATCGGCCATACGCTCGACGACGCTGGAGGCGACCGGCGCCGCATCGTAGTCCTTGTTGACCACGCCCATGATCGAGTTGTCGTGCTTGCCCGAGTAGAGGACCTCGTAGTCCTTGCCGGGTACGACGCCCTTCTCCTTGAACAGGATGCGCGGCGCGGTGTCGCCGGAGTTCGACGAGGGCGCGACATGGGCCACGCGCTTGCCCTTGAGATCAGCGATGCTCTTGATCGGCGAATCCTTCGGCACGATGAGCTGGAGCGTGTAGCCGATCGAATCGTCCTTCTTCGCCATTGCGACAATCGGCACGAAGCCTGCGAGATTGACCGCAAACGGCGTCGGTCCACTGGCGACGCCCGCGATGTGAAGGCGCCCGGAGCGCATCGCCTCGACCTGCGCGGCATAGGACTCGGCGCCGAACCATTTGATCTTCTTGCCGGTGACCTTGCTCAGATGGGCGAGGAAGTCGGCGAAGACGTTTTCGTAGACCGACGGATCTTCGACCGGCGTGTAGGAGAAGATCAGCGTATCGGGGTCTTTCTGTTTCGCCGCATCGGTCGGCGTGTCGGCGAGCAAGTCGCGATTGGCGTCGCAATAGCGTGCATCGAGCGTCCCGCGGTTCGCACAATCCTGCGCCTGCGCGGAGCCCGCGAGCCCGACACCAAGAGCGAACAGGCAAAGGAACGCGGTTTTGACGCGCAGCATGGCAACCTCCCCGGAAGCGGCGCCTGTGAACAGCGCTCGTGTAAGATTTCTTCCATCCTGATCAATATCGATCAGCGTGACAAGGGTTGCCGGCTACTCAGATGCCACTGCGCCTCCTAGGCGACCAGCCAGCGACTGCCGCTCTTGAGCCAGGCTTGGCGTAGCGGCTCGGTCGGTTCGGCATCGACGACGAACAGGTCTACCATGCCTGGCTCGGCGATCCTGGCGGTGCCGACTTGGCCGAATTTGCTGTGGTCTGCGAGCACGGCCGTCTGACGAGACCGGGCCATCGCCGCCTGACGAACGGCAATCTTCTCGAGATCGAAGTCCATCGGCGCACCGTCGTCGTCGAAACCACCGGCGCCGAGAATTGCATAGTCGAAGCGGAAACCCGCAATCATGCTGATGGCCTGCTGGCCAACGAGGGACCCGTTGGCACCGCGGGTGATTCCGCCTGTGACTACGACCTCGAACACGCCGCCTTGGCAGAAGATCTGTGCGACCGAAACACTTGCGGTCACGACACGCAGTCCCGGCTTCCCTAGCAATGCACGGGCTGCGGCTTCTACAGTGGTGCCAACGTCGAGGAACACCGAAGCGCCTGGTGGAACGACGTCCGCCAGAGCCGCTCCGATCCGCTGCTTGCCCTTGGGTGAAATGGTGAGCTTCTGGGCGTAGGCCGAGCGGATGCCGCCCGACGCCAGGCCCGCGCCGCCATGGAAGCGTTGCAGATAATTCTGTTCCTGCAGACGGATGATTTCGCGCCTGATTGTCTGGGTCGACACGCCGAAGCGGGCTGCGAGAGTCTCGATCGTCGTGAAGCCGACTTCCTGCACAACGGCGAGAATCTGTTTCTGGCGAGAGGTGAGGCCGAGCGTCGGCATATAGCTCCACCGGCAATGGGGGGAAGTTCGATTCCGAGCCCTAGTAACAACGAATGAAAAAATGGGCCAAGCCCTGTCGTGCCGCGCATCGGCGCATCCTATGCGAATGCGGCACTCGGCCTCGCCAAGCGCCCGACGGATGCAACATTGGCGAGGTTGGCATCAGAGCTTCAGCGTAGCCAGCACTTTTCTAAGTCCCGGCTCTTCCACAAGGTCGGCCGCGTCCTTCAGGCTAAACCAATGTCGCAGGCGCTGTGCCTGTTCGGGCCAGTGGGACAACTGCTCTGTGACAAGCAATGGATAGAGGCGAACTTTGCAGAGCCTGAATTCCGCTTCCATTCGCTTCCAATAGAGATACCGCCCGACGGCCTTCTTTTTCATCAGCCCAACCGCGCCAGCTTCTTCACGCGCCTCTCTTGCTGCTGCGTCATGAGCTTTCAGTCTCTTGATCGGCCACCCCTTTGGCACGGTCCAGCGTTTTGTCGAACGCGTAGTGACGAGCAGAACCTCCCAAGAACCGGCGGCTGTCCGTCGAAGCGGTAACGCTCCGACTTGCAGATTAGCCTTGCCGTTTTCCCGGGGTTTCTTCATTGCACCAGTGTGGTTTCGAGACGCCGCGCTTTCTGGCGGACTCACAGGAGCCCGGCGAGACGATCTCGCCAAGTACGCTATTGCTCAGCTGTGGCGACCGGGGCAGGGGACAGCGCGGCGTTGAGCCCGGCGGCGAAGCCGTCAGGCAGCGGCGCCCCATCGATCCAGCAATGGCGGACGATGGCGATCCGGCCCGAATCGATCAGGCTGTTTTCGTCGCCGGGCCGGCTCGTATGAGGCCGGCCGCGCCGGATGCGCCAGACGATGCGCTCGCCATCATCTGACTTTACATCGGCCGCTCCGGCGATCTTGTCGCGGCCAATCGTGGCGAGGCCTGCCTCTGCCGGCAGGTCTTTCGGCAGGTTGACGCTCAGATAGGCGCCCTCGCGACTCCAGAGCGCGCGACGCTGCCAGAGATTCTCGATCAGGGCGGCGAGTGCCGTGATATCCCGTTCCTCGGATGCGCCGCCCTTGGTGCGGGAGAACCCGATCGCCGGAACGTCCCAGAAGCTCGCCTCGCGCGCAATTGACAGCGTGCCGGAATAGGCGGCGTCTTCGGCGGCGTTGCGACCGTCGTTGACTCCGGACAGGACGAGATCGGGACGGCCTCCATCGCGGAACAGCACGGTCATGGCGGCGACGACGCAATCGGCCGGGGTGCCGTCCAACGCGTAGACCTGCTGCTCGCGACGGGTCAGCGTCAGGTCGCGATCGAAGGAGAGATGGTGGCTTGCTGCCGTCCATTTCCGCTCGGGGGCGACGACCCAGATATCGGACGCCACGCGGGAGGCGGCCTGACGGAGCAGCGCGATCCCGGCTGCGTCGATGCCGTCGTCATTGGCAATGAGGATGCGCATGGCTCAGATCTCGATCTTGTCGCCGGGCTTCAAGTCGGCCACGAGGCGGGGGATGGTGGCGGCGAGATTGCGGGCAGTTGCGGCGTCGCAGGAATGGGCGAGCACGCGACCGGCACCGTTGGCCGCGGCGATGGCGGCATTCTCCGGCAGCGTGGGATGGGTTGGGAACCGCAGCCAATCGGCTTTTCCGGCAGCGCGCAACGCATCGGCAGGGCTGCCTTTCGGGATATGGCCGGTCAGCAGCACAGGATGCCCCGCGCGCTCCGCCTGGTGGAGCGCAGCCTTGGAGGGACCTGCGAGCCCCATTCCGTCGTCGCAGAGCAGGGCGGCCGGAGGCAGCGGCTGCCCCTCTTCCCAGAGGAGTGCAGCGGCGAGGCGGTGCGACAAAACCTCGGCGATGCCGGGCTTCAGCCAGCCGCTGGCGGCGATCTGTGCGGCAAGGGCGTTTCGCATCGAAGGGTGGATTGCGATCGGCCCCCCGATCAGCCCGATCAGTTCGATTGAACGGCCGGATAGCGGGGTCGGCAAGACACTCCCTTGCGGATGGCGGTCCAGCCAGCGCGTGATGGCAGCGCCACGCTCGGCGGCGGGGACATTGTCGGCACCATAGGACGCATCGACGAGCAACAGGTCGCTGGCTGGCAGCGGGTCCATCGCGAAGACGGGGCTGGCCGGCACGACATCGCCACAGTAAACAAGCCCGCGCCCGCCCGCGGAAAGATGGCACCAGACGCCGCCCACGACATGGCCGCTGCGGCCCGTATGAATGGTCAGCGGACCGATGGCGAATTCCCGGCCGGGCGCGATGGTCTCGATAGCGGCCATCCGCACGAGCGCATGCTCTTGCGGCGTCGCATAGGCGGCGAGTGTGGCGTCGGCTTCAGCCGCACTCTCGGTCGTCATCAGGATCCGGCCCATAAAGCCATGGGCGAGGCACCAGCCCAGTGCCGCGACATGGTCCTCATGGGCATGAGTGACGATGATCGCATCAAGGCGCTCGAGCTCGGACGGGCTGATCGCAGGGTAGTAGCTAGGGCCTCGCGGCACGCTGGTGTCGACACCAGCATCGAGCAGAAGACGCGTCCCGCCTTCCTCGACGCCGATGCAGGTGCGGCCCTTCTCGCCGACGCCGCCATGAATGGTCAGTTTCATACGCAGATCTCATACGGCCGATGTCATGCGGCCTTGTCCGTGACGCCGTGCTCCGGAATCACCCAGCCATCATTGATGGCGATGCGGATCGCCTCGCCTGCCTGGGCGGGGGCCGGCTCGGCGGCGTCGAGATGCAGGATGACACCTTCGTTCGCGGCCGGCCGTGCCTCGAGCCGAAAGTACCCGCCCTGATAGGACAGCCGCTCGACATCGGCGGAAAGGCCGCTGTCTCCTGCGGGCGCGATGCCGATGTCGCGTGCACGCAGGCAGAGCTTCGCCCGTTCGGTGACGGTCTGGTCGGGCCGGCAGCGCACTACCGCCTCCACGCCAAGCACGCTGACCTTGCAGCGGCCGGCCTGCGGCGCGGAGAGAACCGCCGCGGGCAGGACCATGCCCTCGCCGATGAAGCCGGCGACGAGGGCGTTCGCGGGTTCCCGGTAAAGCAAGGAAGGCGTAGCGAGCTGGAGCAGCCGGCCACGGTCCATCACGGCGATACGGTCGGCCAGCGCCATCGCCTCGGCCTGGTCGTGGGTGATGTAGACCATGGTCGTTCCCGTGCGCTCGTGGAAGCGGGCGAATTCGTCCTCCATCGAAGCACGCAAATGCACGTCGAGATTGGCCAGCGGCTCGTCGAGCAGCACCAGCGAGGGCTCGGTCACGAGGCATCGGGCGAGCGCGACGCGCTGGCGCTGGCCGCCGGAGAGCATGCCGGGGCGGCGCTCGGCGAAGCCGTTCAGGCCGACGAGGTCGAGCGCTGAAGCGACGCGACGCGCCCGCTCGGGATCGCGCACGCCGGCGACGGTGAGTCCATAGGCGACGTTCTCCGCCACCGTCATATGCGGCCAGAGCGCATAGGACTGGAAGACGATGCCGAGTTTGCGGTGCTCGGGCGGAACATGGGATTCCGCTGACGAGACCAGCCGGTCGCCGATGCGTATTGAGCCGCCGTCGAGCTTGTCGAAACCGGCGATCTGACGCAGCAGCGTGGTCTTGCCGCAGCCAGAGGCGCCGAGCACGGCGAGGAATTCGCCGTCCGCGACATCGATCGAGACGTCGTCGAGTGCGATAAAGGAGCCGAAGCGCTTCTGCGCCCGGTCGATGGTTAGTCGCGCCACGGCAGGACTCCCTGGTGCAATCTCTGGGCGAAGAGGGTGGTTGAAGCCATCAGCCCGACGGTGACGAGCACGGTGATCGTCGCCAGCGCCGAGGCATAGGTGGAATCACCGCCCTGCTCGAACGAGAAGACCACGACGCCCAGCGTCTCGGCCCCCGACGACCAGAGCAGTGCGGAGACGGTGAGTTCGTTGAAGGCGGTCAGGAAGATCAGCAGCGCTCCGGCGACCGCGGCAGGGGCGACCAACGGAAAGATGACCGTGACGAGGCGGCGCGGCAGGCCGGCACCCGCAATCTGTGCAGCCTCCTCCAGTGTGCGATCGACCTGAAGATATCCGCTGACGACGGGTCTCAGGCCAAGCACGAGGAAGCGGGCGAGATAAGCGAAAACGATGATCCAGATCGTGTTGTAAAGCGAGATACCGAAGATCGGTCTGAGGAAGAGCAGAATGGCGGCGATTGCGAGCACGACGCCCGGCATCGCATAGGGCAACTCGGCGGCAAGGTTCAGCAGGCGCAGGGTCCGGGATTTCTTCCAGACGAGGAAATAGCCGAGCGGCACGCAGATCAGCACGATGGCGAGCGCCGCCCCGGCCGACATCAGGAAGCTGTTGACGAAGGCGCGCTTCGAGGCGGCGTGCTCGATCAGCACATAGGCATAATTGGCGAGCGTCGCCGTCGCTGCATTGAGCGGCACGCCGAAGGCCGGGATCAGCGACGTCGTCAGCAGGCCGAGGAAGGGCAGCGCCAGGACGAGGACCGCGAAGGTCCAGAGCAGGATCTCGACCGGCGCCCGCCAACGGCCGAGCTCGAAGGGCCGCGCGGCGCTGGAGGTCGTGGTGATGCGGAAATCGCGACGGCGCATCATGAAATCCTGCAGCAGGATGCCCGCCATCGCGATGGCGCCGATCAGCAGGGAGAGGATCGCGACTTCGGAGAGCACGCCAGGGCCGAGGCCGGCCAGGCGCTGATAGATCAGCGTCGGCAACACCAGGAAGTTGCCGGGGATGCCGAGGAAGGCCGGTATGCCGAAATTGCCGAGGCAGGAGACGAAGCAGAGCGCTATGCCGGCGACGAGGGGCGGCGTCATCAGCGGCAGCACGACGGTGCGCAGCACCGTGAGCGGGCCGGCGCCGGCGGCGAGCCCGGCCTCGATCAGTTCCTTCGGCAGAGCGCGAAGCCCCGCACGCAGGGTCAGAAAGACCAGCGGCGCATATTGGATGCCGAGCAGCAGTATGATGCCTTCGCGAGAATAGAGCGGGTTGCGGCTGCCGAGCGGCGGAGCCAGTCCGATCAGCTTGAGCAGCGTGCTCGACGGGCCGAAGAGCTGCAGCCAGGCGAGAGCCGTGACCTGCGGCGCGATCATCAGCGGCAGGACGAAGCAGAAGGTGAAGGCGTTGCGGGCGCGGATGTCGGTCAGCGTCGCGATCAGCGCGACCGCGCCGCCGATCAGGACCGCGAGCACGGTGCCTGCTATCGCCGTGACGAGGCTGTTCCAGGTCGCAGTCCAGGTCGCCGGGCTGGCGAGCACCTTGCCGAGCGCGGTCGTCGAGAGCTGGCCGCCAGGGGCGAAACCCTCGACGACCAGTCGCCCGATCGGTAGCAGCGACAGTACGGCGACGAGACCGACGAGACCCCAGAGAAGGCCCGCCTCCTCGACGCGCGTACGAAGCGTCGCGGTATCAGCGAGGGACATGCGCACCCAGCCGGCTCAGTTGCCGAACATGGTGGCGAAGCGGGCCTTGTCGGCCTCCGTCGCCTTGACCACGGCCGGGATGTCCGAAGCCATCACGTTGATCTTGGTGCCCTCCGGCAGCCAAGACGGCGAGCCGACGCTGGGCTTGGCCGGAATGTAGCCCATGGCGAGCGCCAGCTTCTGGCCGTCATCGGAGAGGATGAAGTCGACGAAGGCCTTGGCGGCAGCCACGTTCTTGGTCGTCTTCACGATGGCGACGGGCTCGGTTACGGCGGGCGCGCCCTCCTTCGGGAAAACGAAGTCGATCGGCGAACCCTGCTTCTTGGCGTTGTAGGCCATGAAATCGACCAGCACGCCATAGGCCTTCTCGCCGGTGGCGACCGAGCGCAGCACCGCGCCATTGCCGCGCACCGCCACGGCCTCGTTGGCCCTCAGCCCCTCGAACAGCTTCCAGCCGAGATCGGGACGCGCCGTCATCGTCGACAGCATGATCGCCGCAGCGCCCGAATAGAGCGGGCTCGGCATCGAGATCTGTCCCTTGTAGCCCGGCTTGTCGAGATCGGCCCAGGAAGCCGGTTTCTCCTTCGCGGCGGTATTGTAGGCGATCCCGGTCGTAATCAGCTTGGAGCCGAAATAGCTCTTGTCCTTGTCAAAGGACCCTTCCAGCAGGCCTTCGGTCTTCGCGCCGGGATAGGCGAGAAGCTGGTTCTGTGCCTTCAGGATTTCCATGCTCGCCGCGTCCGCGATCAGCAACACGTCCGCGCCGGGCTGGCCGGCGGAAATCTCGGCCGCAAGCTTGCCCATCACCTCGGTCGTGCCGGAGCGGAAGATGTCGATCTCGACATTGGGGTAGGCCTTCTTGAAGGCTGCGGTGGTCTGGGCGGCATCCTTCTCGGGCTGTGAGGTATAGAGTACCAGCTTGCCCGAGGGCGCCTGGGCGAAGGCCGGGGCAGCCGCGAGCAGGGTGCCGAAGGCGGCGGCGATCAGGAACCTGCGTTTCGTCGGGGTCATCGTTTTGTCTCCTCCGTTATTTGCCGCCGACCTTTACGCTTGTCGCGTCGGTCGATCTCGATCATCGATGGTCTATGGCCGGCGCCCGTTGAGGTGCCGACGGTGACGTTCAATCACAAAATGACTTCGGGGTTCTCCACCGCCTCCCGCAGGTCGGCCATGAAGCGGGCGGCTGCCACCCCGTCCACGATGCGGTGATCCGAGGAAAGGGTGAAGTTCGCCATCGGCCTGAGCACGATCTGCCCATCGCGCCCGACCGGCTTGTCGAGCGTGCGCCCGATTGCGAGGATCGCCCCCTGCGGCGGGTTGATGATCGCCGTGAAGCTGTCGACGCCATACATGCCAAGATTGGAAATGGTGAAGGTGCCGCCCCCGAGCTCTGCCGGCGTCAGCGTGCGCTTCGCCATGCCGTCGCGCAGCCTGGCGAACTCGCGAGCCATGGCAGGCATGTCCATGCCGGCGGCATCGCGCAACACAGGGACGACGAGGTCGCCATCGCGTTCCATGGCGATGCCGATGTCGACGCGCTCGTGGAAGCGCGTCGCCTCGCCCTCGGCCGAGGCGTTGATGACCGGGTGGTCACGCAGGATGCGTGCGGCGATGCGCGCGATCAGCACGGTGATGCTGGGCTTGGGTGCGCCGATCCGCTCATGCCGAGCCGTGAGACGGCGCAGCAGCTCGCGCGCCGCGCTCATCTCGATCTCGGAGGTGAGATAGAAATGCGGCGCCGTGCGCATGCTCTCGGAGAGCCGGCTCGCGACGATGCGTCGGATGGCGGAGAAAGGTTGCAGGCGGCCTTCGGAAGCGCTGGCAGGCGTCGGCGCCGGGCGAGCCTCCTGCGTCTGAGTGCAGCGGGGCCGCTGCTCCAAATGACGCTTCACATCCGCTTCGCCGATGCGCCCGCGCGGCCCCGTGCCGGCCACTGTCTTGAGGTCGAGCGCATTCTGGCGGGCGATGCGGCGGGCGAGGGGCGTCGCGCGCAGGCCCGGCGCCGCGGATTGAGCCGCAGAGGCGCCTGACGCCGGGGCCGCGCCTTCAGGGTTGGAGGTGGCAGCCGCCACGGAAGCCGCAGCGGCTGCCGGCTCGGACGGCGTGGTGGCGGCCTCGCCGTCGAGGTAGATCCAGGCGACGGGCGTTCCCACCGTGATCGGCACGCCGGTCTCGAGCTTGATACCGCGGATCGCGCCGCTGGCCGGCGCCTCGACCTCCATCACGGCCTTGTTGGTGCCGATTTCGAAGATCGTGTCGCCCTGGCGGACAAGATCGCCTTCCTCGACATGCCAGGCCTCGATCGTGCCCGTCTCCATGTCCATGTCGACCTTGGGAAGGATGACCTCGACCGGCATCAGGCTTCCCCGCGACGCACGAGATTGGCTGCGGCGACGACGATGTCGTCCTCCTGCGGGACGGCGGCCTTTTCCAGCACCGGATTGTAGGGGATCGGCGCATCGGCGCCGCCCAGCCGGATGATCGGCGCGTCCAAGAAATCGAAGACCTCGCTCTCGGCGATCATCGCCGAGATCTCGGCACCGATACCCATTGTCTTCACGCCCTCGTAGACCACCACGAGGCGATGCGTCTTGCGCACGCTCTCGGCAATGGTCGTGAAGTCGATCGGGCGGATCGAGCGCAGGTCGATCACCTCCGCCGAGATGCCATCGGCCGCGAGACGCTCGGCCGCGGCCTCCGCCTTGCGGGCCATGATCGAGGAGCCGACGATGGTGACGTCCGTGCCCTCGCGGCGGATCGCCGCCTGGCCGATCGGCACGCGATAGGCCTCGGCCGGGACATGGCCCTTGGTCTTGTAGAGCAGCTTGTGCTCGAAGATCAGCACCGGGTTGGGGTCGTCGATCGCTGCGAGCAGCATGCCCTTGGCGTCATGCGGGGTGCTTGGCTGCAGGACCTTGAGACCCGGCACATGCGCGAACCAGGCTTCCAGGCTCTGGCTGTGCTGCGCGGCGGCGCCGGTGCCCGAGCCGCCGGGGAGGCGCACCACCATCGGGACGCTCGCCTTCCCGCCGAACATGAAGCGGATCTTGGCCGCCTGGTTGACGAGTTGCTCCATGGCAAGCGTAACGAAATCCGAGAACTGGATCTCCAGCACCGGCCGCATACCGGTGATCGCCGCGCCGACGGCGGCTCCGGCAATACCGAGTTCGCTGATCGGGGTGTCGATCACGCGCTCCTTGCCGAAGCGGTGGACGAGATCGCCGGAGACGCCGAAGGCGCCGCCATAGATTCCGACGTCCTCGCCGAAGAGGAAGACGCGTTCGTCGGCCTCCATCGCCTGACCAAGCGCCTCGCGCACGGCCTCGGCATAGGACAGCTCGCGGATCTCGCTCACGGCTTCGAGCGTGTCAGAGGGCATAGACGTCACGGGTCAGGTCTTTCGGATCGGGGTCCGGGCAGGCGCGGGCGAATTCGACGGCAGCGTCGATGTCGCTCTGGGCATCCTCCTCCAGCTTCATCAGTGTCGTAGCGTCGAACCGGTCATGCGCCTTGAGCTCGTCCTCCAGGCGCCGGATCGGGTCCTGCGCCCGCCACTCCTCGATCTCCTCCTTGGTCCGGTAGAGATTGCGGTCGCTCTTGGAATGGCCGCGCCAGCGATAGGTCTTGCACTCGATCAGCGAAGGGCCTTCGCCGGCGCGGGCCCGCGCAATCGCTTCGCGCGCCACCGCCGCGACGCCGGCGAGATCGTTTCCGTCGAGGCTGTGGCCCGGCATGGCATAGGCGGCGGCACGATCGGCGACATTCGCCACCGCCATGGCGCGCGAGATGTCCATCGACATGCCGTATTTGTTGTTCTCGCAGACGAAGACGACCGGCAGCTTCCAGATCGAAGCCATGTTGAGTGCTTCGTGGAAGGCGCCCTCGTTCGAGGCGCCGTCGCCGAAGAAGACCATGCAGACGCGGCCGTTCTTCTGGGCCTTGATGCTCATGCCGACGCCGACCGCGATCGGCAGGCCGCCGCCGACGATGCCGTTGGCGCCGAGATTGCCGCCCTCGACATCGGCGATGTGCATCGAGCCGCCGCGGCCCTTGCAGTAGCCGGTCTCCTTGCCGAAGAACTCGGCGAACATCAGCTTGGGCTCGGCGCCGCGCGCGATGCAGTGGCCATGGCCGCGATGGGTCGAGAGGATGTAATCGTGCGCTTCGAGCGGCAGCGTCGTGCCGACAGCGCTCGCCTCCTGGCCGATCGACAGGTGCATCGTGCCGTGGATCAGGCCGCGCATATAGCTCGCCTCGGCCGCCTCCTCGAACTTGCGGATCAGGTGCATCCGGGTCAGCGCGCGGGCCACCGTCCCGTCGTCGAGCGCGGCGAGTTCGGGCCGCTGGTTGGGCCTCGGCGCGGCGCTCGCCATCTCGTCCGTCTTGCGTGCGCTCATGCCTGGGCTCCGGAGGTTAGCGCGGCGATCATCGCGTCCTGAGCGCGGCGCACCTCCACGATCTTCAAGCGCTCGTCGGGGGTGGCGTCGGCGAGCGTGATCAATTCGCCCTTGGCGACGGCCCGCGTCATGGTCGCGCCCTGCGCGAGGCCGATCGGCAGGGCCTTGCGGGCCTGCGCGTCGGCGCGGGAGAGGGCGAAGCCGCGATAGCCGTATTCGCCGATGGCATCGAGCGTCTCGCCGGCCGCGAGATCGCGCTTGGCGATGCAGCCGACCTCGGAGGTCGGCACCGGCAGCGGGCGCATATGACTCTGGTTGAAAATGACGGCGGCGGCGGCCGAGAGGGGCACTTCCAGGCTCGTCAGGTGATAGGGCCGGAAGAAGGAGTAGTAAGGGCCGGGGCCCAGATGCAGGTCGCTCATCCGCTCGCGGACGCGGGGATGGCGCATCTCGGCGACGGCGAAGACGCCGGGCGCGACGCCCTTGGCCACGGAGAAATCGACCACGCCCTTGTGCGAGAGCAGGCCGCCTTCCTCCTTCGGGCAGAAATAGTTCTGCAATTCGTCCTTCGGCGCGGCCGGGCCGTGCATGCCGGGGATGTCGGGGATGAAGCCGCAGGCGTTGGCGATGGCGACCATCTCGACCATCGTTTTCGAGCCATCGACGAATTCGACGAGCATGCGTGGGTTCATGTTCCGGCGCGTGGCTTCCTCGACATAGTCGGCCGGCACGGCGTCGATGCGGAAGGGGTTGTTCTTGCCCTTGCCGGCGGCGACGACGGGATAACCCATGGCGCGCACGAAATTGATCAGTTCCATCGCGGCGGCGGGCTCGTCGCCGGCGCCGAGCGTATAGACCACGCCGGCCTTGGCAGCTTCGACCGCGAGATAGGAGCCGATGGTGATGTCGGCCTCGACATTCATCATCACGATATGCTTGCGCGCGGCGATCGCGGTCAGCGCGACGCGCGAGCCGGCCTCGGGATTGCCGGTGGCGTCGATGATGACGTCGACATGGGGCGAACGGCAGATCAGGTCGAGCGAGGTCGTGGCGGCGATGCGGCCCTTGCGTCTGCTGGCATCGAGCCCGGCCTCGTCGGTGACGTTATCGACTTCGCCCTTGCGCCCGGCCAGTGCGGCCGCCTCCGCGACGCGATCGGGCGCGATGTCGGCGACGGCGGCGATCTCGATGCCGGTCATCTGGGAGATCTGGACGACGATGTCTGTTCCCATTTGGCCGGCGCCGATCAAGCCGACACGAACGCGCTTGCCGGAGGCCTCCCGCAAGTCGAGGGCCTCGGCCAAAGACAGGCCGGCTATGGGCGCGCCTGGAGGCAGTTGCGTCAGAAGCGCAGCCATCGTTTCGGAATCTCCCTAAGGACATATGTTCTTTGCTTGGAACAAAAGATCGTATCTTTTGTTCTGTCAATAGCCCATATGTGCAGGCCTATTGCGTTTCGCATTGCGATGCTGCGATGTTGGCAACGAGTGCGGGGCAGCTTGGCGACGAAACGGTGGAAGACACATTCGATTCTGGACATTTCCCGCGTGAGGAGTCGGTTGCGGATGCGAAAGTTCGTGCGGCCTGGCTCTATTATGTCGAGGGGCTGACGCAGGAGCAGATCGCAGACCTTCTCGGCCTCAGCCGGATCAAGGTGGTCCGCATGCTGGCCGCGGCGCGCAGCGAAGGCCTGGTTAAGATCAGGATCGAGGCGCGCTCGGCCCGGCAGGTCGGGTTGGAGCGCGGGCTGGTCACCACCTTCGGACTGCAGGAGGCGGTGGTCGTGCCGACGGCGCGCGATCCGGCCAACATCTCGGCGCTGGTCGGCCATGCCGCGGGCGTTTGGCTTTCGGACCGGCTGCAAGACAACATGTCGCTTGCGGTCGGCTGGGGGCAGACGCTGCACCAGGCGCTACGCGGCATCCAGCCGCGACAGATCGAGGCGATGTCGGTCGTGTCGCTCCTCGGAGGACTGACCCATTCGCGCAGCATCAATCCGTCCGCCGTGGCGCGCCGCGTCGCCGACATGTTCGGAGCGGATTGCTTTCAGCTCACGGCGCCGGTCTTCGTTTCAAACCCCGAGCTACGGGAGGCGCTCTGGCGCGAGCCGACGCTACGGGATCTGATCGATCGGGCGCGTGCGGCGGACCTCGCGTTGATCAGCGTCGGCGATCTCGCCCCGGATTCGACGCTGTTCCGCGAAGCGATCCTGCCTCGTGCCGATCTGGTCTCGCTGAAGAAGGCGGGTGCCGTCGGCGACCTCGTCTGCCATTTCGTCGATGCCGAAGGGCAATTGGTCGATCACCCCGTCAACCAGCGCGTGATGGCGATCAGCCCTGCGGACCTGCGGGGTATCGGGCTGGTCGCGATCGCCGCCGGCGGCGCGCATAAGGAGGGAGCGATCCGCGCAGCCCTGCGTGCGAGCGGCGCCAAGGTCCTGATTACGGATGAAGGCGCCGCCGAAGGCCTGCTGGCCGGAAACGCCGAAGCACGACAGAGTGAATGGCGCGCACGCGCATAGAAGAGATTCGGGAGGGTTCGATGGTCAGCAATTTAGGGCAATTCGCACAAAACTCGCTTCAGTTCCGCCCTTCAGACGTTCGCCTCATGCTGGAGCGCGTGCATTCTCATGTCGTCAAGCCGCGCATGTCGGCTGAGGAACTGCTCGAAGTCGTCCAAAGATTGGGCTTCGCAACGGTCGAGGCCTTCGGGGACAAGATCGGCCTTGAGCCGCGAACCTCTGAGAGCTGGGCTCGCTACGGCCTTTCGCGCGATGCTGCACAATTGCTGTTGGCTCTCTTGAATTATCGCCAGCGTCTGCTCGCAGCGATGGACGACTTCGAGAAAACCACGCAAATCCCGCTGGACGGCTTCTTCGAAGACCAGCAGCTGCCCTAAACGCGAGCAGTGCCGATGCCTGCGGGCGAGAGCCTGCTGAGCGCACTGACTTCCGCCCTAAACAATTGAGTGGTGCTGATAATACCTGCTGCTGAGGCGCGCCGCCCGCTCCGATTGGGAACCCACCCAGTTAGCAGCTGTCGTTGCGGACTACTTCGCCATGGTATCGCCCGCACCCGGCGCTTATCGGCTCCCGCGTCTCTTCAAAACTTCCTGAGGCGACTGTTCCGGGCGATGAAATCGGCGAGGTAGGAAGCCTCGCTGGACGCGGCGGAGTGAGCATAGAGCCCGACATCGATATAGGGAGACCGGGGAAAGGAGCCCGAACCATCCAAGATGCGACAGTCGCTTGGCACCGTCGCGGCGATCATCGGTCCGATGCCAATTCCGACACGCACGGCGGTGATCATGGCGACCAATGTCGACGCTTCGCAGACGACGCTCCATCTGCGCTTGAGGCTCGCAAGGGCAGCCATCGTCGGCGCGCGCCACGGGCAGGATTCCGCGAACATGATGATCGGCAAGGGCGCGTCGGTCGATAGAACCAGGTCTGAGCGCGCAATCCAGTGCAGTTCCTCGTTCCAGACCAAAATCGGCTTGCGAGCAATCTGAGAGACGTCGCAGATCGTCACATCGAGCTTGTCGGCCTCGAACAGCGAGGCGAGGCGGCGGTTGGGCTCCACGATGATATCGATGTCGATTCTCGGATTCTGATCGCGGAATGCCTTGAGGATCTGGATCAGACGCGTCGCCGCGAAATCCTCGACGACGCCGAGCCTGACCCGTCCTTCGATCTCGTCCCCCTGAAATCGCCGCCGTACCTCCTCGTTCAGGGCAATCATCTCGCGCGCGTAGGTCGCGAAAAGCTGGCCGTCTGCGGTCAGCGTCAAGCCGCGCGAGGAGCGCTCGAACAATTCCTTGCCGACCAGGTCCTCCAGCTTGCGAATCTGCATGCTGACGGCAGCCTGGGTGCGATTCAGGGTGTTCGCCGCGCCATTCACCGTGCCGATTTCGGCGGCAGTCAAAAAGGCGCGCAGGAGGTAGGGGTCGAGATTCATCGTTCACATATCATTATATTGCGGGCGCGCAGAGTCGCCCAAAGTTCCCTTGTTTCTCATATGATTACAAGATCTGGAGTGCCAGGCGCGTTCGCGTGCCTTCCGGCTCGGCATTCAGTTTTCCTTATGCCCTCTCCAGTCTTTTGAGGCTATCCGGGACGGAGCCGGGGTGCCACCGTCCAGGCCAGATAATGCGTCGCTTCTCGAGGGCCGATACCCGGAAGGCGACGAAGCCCGGATGGTGAAGCGACAATCATGCCATTTGATATTCTCGACCTGGAAGACTTGCGCGCGCGCTATGGCAGCGCCGGCGGCGGAGAGATGTTCGATCCGCATTTCCGGGACGTCGCGCGGCAGATCTTTCGCGATTCCGACGGCCGCAAATGGCCGTTTGCCGATCCTGCCACGCTGCTGGATGGGCCCTTCATCGCTAATGGCCTGACCCCGAAAATTCTGGAAACCCTCGATGTTGCCCTGATCGGGGTTCCAATGGATCTCGGCGTGACCAATCGCAATGGCGCCCGCTTCGGGCCGCGAGCCGTCGGGGCGATCGATCGGGTCGGCCCCTACGAACATATCTTGCGGCTGGCGCCGATGGGCACGCTCGCCGTTGCCGATGTCGGCGACGTGCCGATGAGAAGCCGCTTCGATCTGGCGGAATGCCATGCCGATATCGAAGCCTGCTACCGCATGGTGTCCGGGACGCGGGCCGTCCCGCTTTCGGTTGGCGGTGACCATTCGATGACCGGCTCGATCCTCAAGGCATTGGGCGCAGGGCGTCCGGTCGGAATGATCCAGATCGACGCGCATTGCGACACCGCCGGTCCCTATGAGGGCTCGAAGTTCCACCATGGCGGCCCGTTTCGCGAGGCCGTTCTGGCGGGCGCCCTGGACCCACGCCGGACGGTGCAGATCGGAATTCGCGGCGGCGCGGAATATCTTTGGGAGTTTTCCTACGCCTCGGGCATGACCGTCATCCACGCCGAGGAACTCGTCGAACAGGGCATTCCAGCCGTGATCGCGAAGGCCCGCGAGGTCGTCGGCGATGGCCCCACCTACATCACCTTCGACGTGGACAGCCTCGATCCGGCATTTGCGCCGGGGACCGGCACGCCGGAGGTGGGCGGCCTCCTGCCGCGAGAGGCCTTGCAGTTGCTGCGCGGATTCGCCGGCCTCGATATCATCGGCGCGGATGTCGTCGAGGTCGCTCCCCAATACGATCCGACCAGCAATACCGCGCAGATTGCCGCGCAGGTTCTGTTCGAGCTCCTATGCCTCATAGCACTGAAGAACGGTGAAAAACCGCAATAATAACCAGCAATCGATCAGAGGGGATTACAATAATGGATAAATTCGAAGGTCGCGGCTTCTTCAGCCGTCACGTTTCGCGCCGCTCTTTCATCAAGGCGGGTGCAGCAATCGGTCTGGGTACATCTGTCGGCGCATCGCTGCGGCCGGCCCTGGCCGCGGATGATCAGGTTCTGAGCCTGCTGAGCTGGCCTGGGCACGCGGGCCCGGAGGTCGTCGGCGAGTTCGAGAAGAAGTACAACGTCAAAGTCCAGGCCAAGGAATATACCGGCGGCGAGGAGATGCTGGCGCTGCTGCAATCGTCACCCCCGGGCACTTTCGACGTCGTCCTGACCGACGCCGAATACGTCACCATGCTCGCTCAGGCCGGAAAGATCGACGCGCTCGATCCGGCCCAATATCCGCTGAACGATTTCTGGCCGCAGTTCCAGAAATTCCCGACCCATTGGAAGGACGGCAAGCTCTACTCGCTGATGAACAGCTTCGGCTATCTCGGGCTGGTGTACAACAACACGAAGATCTCGGCCGAAGAAGCCAAATCCTACAAGATTCTCTGGGACAAGAAAGTCGCCAAGAAAGTCGGCATGTACGATTGGTATCTGCCCAATATGTCGTGCCTCAGCATGTATAATGGCAACAAGCCGCCCTCAGACCTCAATAAGGCGCAGTTCGAAAAGCTCAGCCAGACCTTGCTGTCGCTGTCGCCGCAGATGTCCGGCATCGGCCCGTGGTCGTCTGTCTTCTCCTCGCTGACCAATGGCGAGGCCTGGGTCATGCCGGGCGTCGGCGCCTGGGCAGCCATTCTCCTGCAGAAGAACGGCGTGCCCATTACCGCCACCATTCCCGACGAGGGGGCGGTGCAATGGACGGAGTCGCTTTCGATCGTCTCTTCGTCGCGGAAGAAGGATCTCGCGGTCAAGTTCCTGCAGTACCGCGCCTCGCCCGAGGGGCAGGTGAAGACGGCGACGAAATCGTCCTATGTCGCGTCGATGCCCAACAAGGCCGCCTGGGAACTGCTCAACAAGACGGACCCGAAGATGGCCGATCTGCTGGAGCATCGCCTCGATACGCGCAACGTCATGACGGAAATCACCGAGGGCAAGATCCAGATTCGCGGTTTGCCGACGCAGCAGTCCATCGAGGAATGGACCGACGTCTGGACTCGATTCAAGAACGCGTGATCGTCATGGCCGGTGGCAGCTCGCTGCCACCGGCTCGCTGTCCTTCTTTACGGGAACTCAAGACAATGCCAGGCGACGCGACCCGCGAAGGCCGCGCCAGCGGTGGAAGGAGCCTGTTCGGAGTGGCCCTCGGCGCTCCGATGCTGGTCTGCCAGATACTGCTGTTCGTGGTGCCACTCGGCTTCCTCGTCATGATGACGTTCTGGAGCGTCCGAAACTTCGCGCTTTCACCCGATTTCACCTTCGCCAACTGGAACAAGGTGCTCTCGACCGGCTATTTCTGGGATATCTATCTGCGCACGCTGCTCTATGCGCTCCTTGCCGCAGCCATCACGAGCCTCGTGAGCTTTCCGGGGGCATTTTACCTCGCCTACCGCGCTTCGGCCGGCGTTCGCCGCATCGTCGTCTTCCTGCTGATCACACCGTATTTCACCAGCTATCTCGTGCGCATCTACTCCTGGAAGATTCTGCTCACGGATCAGGGCCTGATCAATCTCGCTCTCGGCGGGCTCGGGCTCGGCCCCTTCCGGATGTACAACAACCTGTTCGGAACGATGGTAGGCTATGTCACCCTCTGCTTTCCGCTGGTCCTGCTGATCCAGTTGATCAGCCTGTCCAATGTCGACCGGCGCCTCATCGAGGCCGCCCATAATCTGGGGTGCGGCCGCCTGCGCACGGTGTTCGCGGTCGTCATCCCCTCGGCCAAGATCGGACTTGTCCTGGCTGGGACATTTGCCTTCGTCCTCGCCTTTGGCGACTTCGTCAGTCCCACTCTTCTGGGTGGCAGCAAGCCGCCGGTCCTGAGCATCCTCATGGTCGACACGGTGCGCTCGGGCTCGGATTGGCCCCGTGCCTCCGTCATCGCCATGGTCATGGTCGTGACCCTGCTGGCGGCGGGCCTCGGCGCCCTCAAGCTCGCTTACGGAAAGCAGGGAGCGGCAGCGCGATGACCAACCGTCTGATCGGCTGGGCGCTGCTCGGCTACGTCGTGCTCATGATCGCCTTCATTCTGGCGCCGATCGTCTCGAGCTTCGTTTTCTCCTTCAATGCAGGGCGCTTTCCGAGCCTGCCCTGGCAGGGGTTCAGCACGGATTGGTATGTCGCGGTTCTGACCGAGCCGGCCATCCGGTCGGGGCTCGCCAACAGCCTGATCGTGGCCGTGTGTTCGGCCGCGATCGCGACCGTCCTCGGCTTCACCGCTGCCTATACCGACTATCGCTACAATTTCACGGGTAAGGCGGTCTATGTGGCGCTGGCGATGCTGCCGCCAAACGTCCCGGTGATGATCCTCGGCCTCGCCATGCTGGTCTACCAGAGCCAGCTTTCCCTCGCGGGCGCCCTGCATTCGGTGATCATCGCCCATGTGATCTATTGTGCGCCCTTCGCCATGGCGCTGATCCGCCTGCGCCTGTCGCAGATGGATCCCGATCTGGAGGCGGCCGCCTGGAATCTAGGGGCTGGCCAGACACAGGCGCTACGGCATGTCATCCTCCCCTTTGCGCTACCGTCGATCCTGGCCGCCTTCTTTCTGACGATGGCCGTTTCTTTCGACGAGTTCGCGATGGCCTGGTTCGTCTCCGGCTTCAACGAGACGCTGCCGGTGCGGATTCTGGTCCTGCTGCAGCGGGAGGTCAGCCCGCGGGTCAACGCGATCGGCAGCATCGTCTTCTTCGTGACCATCCTCCTGGCGCTTGTGGCGCTGGCCTTGTTCTCCTGGCGCCGGACCGGCGACCGTCCTGAGCGCCCCCCGATTTCTTCGAACAAAAGCGACGCGTGATGAACTCGCCCCTGCTCGTTCTCGATAAGGTTGAAAAGGACTATGGCGGTTTCACTGCGGTGAAATCGATCGATCTGGTCGTCGAATCCGGCGAGTTCATCGCCATCATGGGTCCCAGCGGCTGCGGCAAGACCACGACGCTCCGCATGATCGCCGGGCTCGAAGTGCCGACGGCCGGCGAGATCCGGCTGCGCGACAAGGTGTTGAACCATGTCGACCCCTGGCAGCGCCAAACCCCGCTGGTCTGGCAGAGCCTGGCCCTCTTTCCCTTCCTCAACGTTCGTCAGAACGTCGAATTCGGCCTGAAGATGCGCGGCGTCGATGCCTCGGCCCGGCGCGCAAAGGCCGATGGCTGGCTCGAACGCCTCGGTCTCGGAGCCTTCGCGACGCGCCCGGTCACGCAATTGTCCGGTGGTCAGCGCCAGCGTGTCGCCTTGGCCCGCTCGCTCGTCCTGGAACCTGAACTACTGCTCCTGGACGAGCCGCTGAGCGCGCTCGATGCCCATCTCGTCGTGAAGATGCAGGCCGAATTGATCCAGCTGCAGAAACAGCTCGGCATCACCTTCTGCTATGTCACCCACAGCCAGTCGGAAGCCTTCGCCATGGCAGACCGGGTGGTGATCATGAACGGCGGAACGATCCAGCAGGTCGGCGCTCCCCGGGAGATTTTCCGCAAGCCTGCGAACCGCTTCGTGGCGGAGTTCATCGGCACCAACAACATCATCGCCGGCAAGGTTCGCTCCGATGGCGGTGGCTCGATGATCGAGTCGGGCTTCGGCATCCTGCAGCTTCCGCGCAGCAGCGATCTAGCACCGGGGCGCAAGGTCGAATTGGTGATCGGCGCCGATTTCCTGACGCTGTCGCGCGAGCGTCCCGATCTGCCGAACCTCGTGCCGGTGCGCGTCCTCGGCGAGCAGTTTGTCGGCTCGGTCGTGGTGGTTCATCTCGACGCCGGCGACGAGCGCAGCCTTCGGGCCCAATTGCCCTTGCACCAGTTCGAGCAGCTTGCGCCGGCGCATGGCGAGGCACTGTTCGCCGGTTGGCAGCCGGGCAATGCCTATGTCCTCGAAACCTGATCGTCCGAGAGAATACGGGGAAATGACGTGACCAGCTTCCGAATGACCGAAATGACGTGGCTCGAATACCGCGATGCGATCGCGCGCGGCGCCACCCTGCTGGTTCCGGTCGGCGCGACCGAGCAGCACGGCCCGCATCTGCCCCTTTCGGTCGACGTCATCCTGCCCACGGCAGTGTGCGAAGGCGTAGCTGAGGGCGGCGGCTATCTCGTCGCGCCGCCGCTGGCTTACGGCTACAAATCCATGCCGCGCTCCGGCGGAGGGCAGCACTTTCCGGGCACGACGAGCCTCGATGCGGCGAGCCTGATCGCGCAGGTCAAGGACATCTCGCGCGAATTCGTGCGGCATGGCGTGCGCAACATCGCGTTCATCGTCGGCCACACCGAGAATCTCTGGCATGTCAGTGAAGGATGCGATCTCGCCTACCGCGAGAACGCACACCTCGCCGATGGCCTTCGCATTCTCAATGTCGGCTACTGGCAGTTCCTGCCCGCGGAAACCGCGACTGCCATCTTCGGCACGACGCAGATCGACTGGGACCTTGAGCACGCCGGCATCATGGAGACTTCCATGATGCTGCATCTGCGGCCCGACCTCGTCCATATGGAGCGCCTGGTCGAACATGCGCCGTCCCGCGTGCCGGGTTACGAGCTTTGGCCGCACGACATCGAAGCCGTTCCATCGGATGGCGTGCTCAACACCGCGACCGCGGCGACCGCGGACAAAGGCAAGCAATTCCTCGATGCCTATGTTTCCAGCCTGACACAGGCATTGAAGCAGGCGTTCGATCGAACTTAGAGCCGTATGGTTTGGAGTTTGAGCGCCAGAGCGCTCTCCGGTGGTCGCGTACCCGCTCGGTTCTACCATGCGGGTTCGCCCAGCGGCACGCCGGATGACTCAGCTTCGAGCTTTTTGACCGCCTGCGCGATGGTCAGACAGCAGGCTGGAAATAGAATTCCAAGACGCTCATCGGCTCAAGATAGCGGAAGTCCAAGGCCTGGTCGAAAGCCGTGCCCAGCATCTCCTTGACGCCGACGATCGCCAGATAGGGCGTCGTCTTGAACAGCGCGATCATGTAGCTGGCGCAGGTGCGACGACGACCTTCAGCATCTGCGGCGTCAGCACGAGCAGCTTGGTCTGCCAGCGACATAGCTGAAGTATTCTCGATCGCGATATTGCGTCGGAGCACGCTCTCTATTTGCTCCTGGTAACGCACGATATTCGGCGCCAGGAACGCGACAGATAGTTATACCCGCCCCTTATCAGATGGCATTCCATCAGCCCGTCGACGTCTCGAATGCCGGCCTCGAACTTGGTGATGTCGTCGATCCCGTGGTGACCCGGTGTCACTTCGTGAACACGGTCACGCTGCTCGTTAGTTTCGCGAGGTCGAGCCTTGCTCCATAGCCCTGATATACCCCAGGATGTTGATGTCGATCCGATCGAGCTTGTGATGCCCAGCCATGTGCTGCCTTGAGCTTACGGATCGAAGGGGAGGGCGAAACTCGCCTTCACCCGGTCCATCACCACCAGAGTTTTGAAGCCCTTGATGTCGGGGTTTTCATAGAAGAACCGGCGAGTGAAGCGCTCGTAGTCCTCCATGTCCCGCGCCGTGACATGCAGCACGAAATCCGCATCGCCGGTGACATAGAAGCCGATCATCACCTCCCTGGTCGCCCGGATCGAGGCCTTGAAGCGGTCGACGATGTCGGCCCGCTCGCGCTCCAACGTCACCAGCACCAGCATCGAGAGCGGCCGCCCGACGGCGCGCGGCGAGACGATGGCGACATCGGCCTCGATCACGCCTTCATCGCGCAGGCGCTTGAGGCGGCGCTGGCAGGCGGTCGCGGAGAGACCGACGCGCTCGCCGAGTTCGGCTGTCGTCAGCCGGTTGTTCTGCTGGACCGCATCCAGAAGTCTGCGATCCAGGCTGTCGAGTTCGATCATTCTGAAAACCTGCGTTGTTTCGTCGATCTAAGCCGAAAATCATCGTGAAAGCGCGTGCTTCGACGGCATGGGACGCATTCTCTGCACTAGCGTCCTCGCCACTCAATCATCGAAGCGGAGGATGTGATGCAGGGTTTATCCGCGAAAGCGCTGAAAGAGCTGAAGCGTTCCGACCTGCTGGAGAGCCGGGCCTTCGTCGATGGCAGCTGGCGCGCGGCGGACGAGCAGATCCCGGTCGTCGATCCCGCGACGCAGGAAACCATCGCGACCATTGCTTCGCTGCCGCTGGAAGCCGTTGATGAGGCAGTGGCTGCAGCCGTCGCTGCTCAGAAGCTCTGGCGCGAGACCCTGCCTGTCGAGCGCGGCCGCTTGCTGCGCGACTGGGCGGCGGCGATGCGGCGCAATGTCGACGATCTCGCCGTGATCATGACCGCCGAGCAGGGCAAGCCGCTGGCGGAATCCCATGGCGAGATCGCCTATGCCGCGGCCTTCCTCGATTGGTTCGCGGCCGAAGGCGAGCGCAGCTATGGCGAGACCATCCCGAGCCATCTGCCGGGCAGCCGACTCTCGGTGCAGATGCAGCCGATCGGGGTTGCCGCCGCGGTTACGCCGTGGAACTTTCCGAGCGCGATGATCACCCGCAAGGCCGGCGCGGCGCTGGCCGCCGGCTGTGCGATGGTGGTGAAGCCCGCTCCCGAAACGCCGCTCTCGGCGCTGGCGCTGGCGAAGCTCGCCGAGGAGGTCGGCTTCGGCATCTTCCAGGTGCTCACCGGCGATGCCGCGCCGATGGCGCATCGCCTGCTGGCGCATGCCGAGATCCGCGCCTTCTCCTTCACCGGCTCGACGGAGATTGGCCGCCTCCTGCTCGGCCATGCCGCACAGACAGTCAAACGCACTTCGCTGGAGCTCGGCGGCCACGCGCCCTTCATCGTCTTCGACGACGCGCCGCTGGACAAGGCGGTCATCGGCGGCATCGCGGCGAAGTTCGCGACCTCGGGGCAGGACTGCCTCGCTGCCAACCGCATCTATGTCCAGCGCGGCGCCTATGAGCGCTTCGTCGCGGCTTATGCGGAGGCCACTGCCCGCCTCAAAGTCGGGCACGGTCTGGAGGAGGGCGTCGATATCGGCCCGATGACGCGCCCCTCCGTCGCCGCGAAATGCCGCGAGCAGGTCGCGCAGGCGATCGCCGCTGGTGCCCGGCTGGTCGCGGGCGGGCAGGACAGCCCGCTCGGCGGAAATTTCGTCCAGCCTGCGGTGCTGGCCGACGTCACCGACGACATGCTCATCGCCCGCGAGGAGACCTTCGGCCCGGTCGCCGCGATCCTGCCCTTCGATACCGAGGAGGAGGTCGTCGCCCGCGCCAATGCAACCGAGATGGGGCTCGCCGCCTATCTCTACACCGAGGATCTGCGCCGGGCGATGCGTCTCACCGACCAGCTCGAATACGGCATGGTCGCGGTCAACACGCCGAAATTCACCGGCGCGCCGATCCCCTTCGGCGGCTGGAAGCAGTCCGGCCTCGGCCGCGAGGGCTCGCGCCACGGCCTCAGCGAATATCTCGAAGCGAAATATGTCTGCTTCGGCAATCTGGCAGCGTAATCAAGGAGATGAGACAATGACGATCGACGTCGCGGCGATCGGCGCGCTGGATCGCGCCAGCACCCTGCACCCCTTCACCCAGCTCAAGGACTTCGCCACCGGCAAGCTGGGCGAGCCCACCATCGTCGAGACCGGCAAGGGTATCCGCATCCAGGACGCGACCGGCCGCAGCTATATCGACGGCTTCGCCGGGCTCTACTGCGTCAATATCGGCTATGGCCGCACCGAGGTTGCCGAGGCGATCTCCCGGCAGGCCTATCGGCTGGCCTATTACCATTCCTACGCCGCCCACACGACCGACGAACTCGCCATCCTATCCGATCGCCTTGTGAAGATGGCGCCGGGCAGGATGAGCAAGGTCTTCTACGGGATGTCGGGCTCCGACGCCAACGAGACCCAGGCCAAGCTCGTCTGGTACTACAACAACCTGCGCGGCCAGCCGCGGAAGAAGAAGATCATCTCGCGCCTGCGCGGCTATCATGGCTGCTCGGTCGTCTCCGGTTCGATGACCGGGATGAGCTTCTATCACGACCATATGGATCTGCCGTTCTCCGGTATCCTCCACACCGGCGCGCCGCACCACTACTGGGGTGCGCAGCAAGGTGAGACCGAGACCGAGTTCTCGAAGCGCCTTGCCGTCGAGCTTGAAGAGCTGATCCTGCGCGAGGGGCCGGAGACTGTCGGCGCCTTCATTGGCGAGCCGGTGCTCGGCACGGGCGGCATCACCCCGCCACCGGAAGGCTACTGGACCGCGATCCAGGCGGTTCTGCGCAAATACGACGTGCTGCTGATCGCAGACGAGGTCGTCACCGGCTTCGGCCGCATCGGCGCGCCCTTCGGCTCGCATCTCTACGGCATCGAGCCGGACCTGATCACCGTCGCCAAGGGTTTGACCTCGGCCTATTTCCCGCTCTCCGCCGCGATCGTCGGCGAGAAGGTCTATAAAGTGATGGAGGAGGGCGCGGACCGGGTCGGCGCCTTCTCGCATGGCTACACCTATTCCGGCCATCCCATCGGCGCGGCAGCGGCGAATGCGGTGCTCGACATTGTCGAGACGGAGGATCTGGCGGGCAAGGCGCGCGATGTCGGCGGCTATTTCCAGGAGCGGCTGAAGGCGGTCTTCGCGCAGCTCCCGATCGTCGGCGAGGTCCGCGGCGTCGGCATGCTCGGTGCGCTGGAATTCGTCGCCAACCGCGAGTCCAAGACGCGCTTCGATCCCGCCCTCAAGGTCGGCGCCCGCATTTCCAAGGCGGCGCGCGATCGCGGGCTGATCGCCAGGGCGATGCCCCATGGCGAGATCCTCGGCTTCGCGCCGCCGCTGGTCACGACCACCGACGAGATCGACGAGATCGTCGCCATCGCCGAGAAGGCGGTGCGGCAGGTGATGGGCGAACTCGCCCGCGACAAGGTCGCGCTCGCCTGAGATGGCGCTCCCAAGCGGCTCAGGCCATGAAAAAAGGGCCCGCCGATCAGGCGGGCCCTGCGGGGCTGGGAGAGTCGTCCGGCCCAGCGGCGTCAGGCGTTCACCAGTTCCCGCTTCATCTCTTCCATGTCCTGGAAGCGATCGGCGAGGCGGGGATGGGCGCGGCTGTTGTCGGCGGCGCCGATCGCGACCAGCACCTCGTCGGCGGCCGGAGCATCCGGAATCAGGAACTGGGCGGTGAGGAAGTGGGAGCGCTTGCCGGTCTCGGTCTTGTGGATCATCGGCAGCGAGAGCAGCGCGCCCGGCGCGTTGCGGGTGTTGGTGAAGCTCAGATAGGCCGTGCCCTTCACCGCATCGCGGAACATGTTGCCGAAGCGCAGCGTGTGGATCAGCGCCGAGGCGTGCTCGATCTCGCCATTGGTGCCGACGGCGGCAGCCTTGCCATAGGCCTCGACGTGCTCGGCCGGCATCACGGCGACGAGGCGTTTCGTCAGCTCCTCGCCGAGCCGGGGCGCGATGCGCAGGATCTCCGGGCGCAAATTCTCGACGAATCCCTTGCCCGCCCAGGGGTTGTGCAGCACGGCGGCCACGACGACGAAGCGCACCGGCTTGTCGGCGGCCTTGCCGCCCTCGATGAAGGTTTCCTCGACAAAGGTCGAGATCTTGCGAAGGCCGTAATCCATGGCGTGTCCACCTGTTGCGATCGTGAATGGATGGGAGCAGCCTAGCCAGGCCGTTCCCGTATCGTCTTCCATCGGAACGCGGGAAGAAACTCATGGATCGACCTGCGATGCGGCGTAAGATCGCCTGCGGTCGGTAGGGAGAGACCCATGGCGGATCAGGCCTCGCAGATGCGTTCGTTGCGCGATGTCGCAAGCCGGATCAATTCCGGCGGCGATCTCGACACGGTGCTCCGCGATCTCATCCGCGCTGCCTGCGAGCATGGCGGCTGGGCGCTGGGGTCGATCATGGCAATCGACGCGCCTCATGGCGACGCTCATGTCGTCGTCCGCCATGATCCGACCTTGCTACGCCGACGTCTGGAGGATCGCTGGGAGTTGGCCACCAGCCCCGCCCTGATCGCGCTCCAGCGCAATGAGCCCGTCCACATCCGGGACGCGCGCGTCTCGGAGGAGTTTCCGGGCTATCGCCGGGAGGCCTTCGAACGCGACTATCGCACCGTGCTGGTGCTGCCGATGAGCTGCGCAGACGCGCAGGGGCGGGCCATGGTGCTGAACGTCGTCTCCCGCGACATTCAGGACGTCTCGGCCGACGACCTCGCCTTCATGAGCATGATCGTCCATCTCGGCGGCATCGCCGTCGAGCGCGAGCATCGCTTGCGCGCAGAGCGCCAAGCGGCCGAGCAGTTGCAGAACGCATTGCAGACCCAGACCACGCTGCTGCAAGCGGTTCTGTCGGGCGGCTCGACCGCGGCGCTCTCGACAATGCTGGCCGAACTGCTGCCGGAAGCGATCCTGGTGGTGGATTTCGCCGGCAATGCGCTCGCCGCCAGCCGCTCGCCGGCGCCGCTGCATTTCGACGATGCCGCCTGGCAGCGGGCGCTCGACGGCGCGATCGGCGCCCAGATCACGGCCGCCGCACGCGACGCCGTGGCAGTGGGCCGCACCGAGCCTCTGGTTCTGCGCCTCGACGTTGGAGCTCAGCGGCTGCAGATCACGGCGCGGATCGAGGCGCTCGATGTCGATGGGCAGGCTGTCGGCGCGCTGGTGATCTTTCCGGAAGCCGGGGAGGGCGCCGGCGATCTCCGGCGCCTGCTGCTCGACAGCGTGAAATTCGCCTTGAGCGTCCAGATGATGCGCAGCGTCATCCGCTTCCGCTTCGAGACGCGCACGCTGACGGAGCTCTTTTTCGAGATCGTGGAGCGGCGCTGGCGGGATGCCGACGACATCGTCCAGCGCGGCCGGCGACTCGGGCTGGCGCTGGGCGCTCGGGCCCGGATGATCGTGGTGGATTTTCCCGACGGCCCGTCCTTGCCGGCCGATATCGGCATTGACTGCCATCATGCCGTAACGCGGCTCGCGCGCCAGATGAACCTGCCGATCAATGTCATCGCGGTCGGCGGGGGGCTCGTCTGCCTCGTTCCCGAGGAGAAGAGCGGCGAGACGGAGCGCGCCGGGAAGCTGGCGCGCCGCATGGTCGAGGTGCTCCGCCACAGTTTCAGCCGCGAGCCGATCGCCGTGCTCGGTGGCATCTGTGACGGGCTCGAGAGCTATCCCAAGGAATGGGATCGCTGCTGGCGGATGATCCGCATCGCGCGTTCCTTCGGGCGCAGTGGAACGTTGTCGGCCTTCGATTTTGGCCCGATGCCGATGCTGATCGGCGCCGCGGAGTCGGTGGATGTACGCAGCTTCGTCGATGGCGCGATCGGTGCGGTGATCGCGCATGATCGCAAGCACGACACGCCGTATCTGGCGACGCTTGCGGCCTATCTGCGCGAGGGCTGCCGCGCCCAGGCCTGCGCCGATGCGATGGGGCTCCACGTCACGACGTTGCGCTACCGGCTCTCGCGGATCCAGGATCTTTTCGGCATAGATCCGGAGACCGCCGACAAGCGCTTTGCGATCGAGCTTGCCATCCGGCTGCACGGCGTCATCGAGAACACCGAAGCGACGGTGGCCTGAGGCGAAACTCGCTTCCACCGATCCGGCGAAACATTTCCGGAATTTGTCCAGCTATTCCTAGGAAGCGAACGGCAGCCTCGGCGCCTAGCCTCTTACCACGATCCCGCATTGATCGAGGTGAGGCGGATGCTCGCTCCCGCGGAAAAGACAGCAACGGCAATCGATCCGGTCGCGCTGCGACGCGCTTTCGGAACCTTCGTCACCGGCGTCACCGTGATCACGACGCGCGATGCCGAGGGGGCACCCCGCGGCATGACCGCGAACTCCTTCACCTCGGTTTCGCTCGATCCGCCGCTGCTTCTGGTCTGCGTCGGCAAGAGCGCCCATAGCTACGGCGCCTTCAACAGTTCCGGCGCCTTCGCGGTCAATCTCCTGCACGAGGCGCAGACCGATATCTCGAACCTGTTCGCCTCAAAGGCCGCGAACAAGTTCGACGCGATCAATCATGACCACGTCCATACCGGCGCGCCGGTGCTCACCGATTGCCTGACCTGGTTCGACTGCACCGTGCATAGCCGCGTCGATGCCGGCGATCACCTGGTGCTGATCGGCGAGGTGCAGGCGTTCGGTACGAGCCCTTCCGCGCCACTCGGCTTCTGCCGCGGCCGCTATGCGAATGTGAAGGATCCGCTGCCGCCGGGCTGGCTTGAATCCCAGGGTATGATCGTCGGTTATCTGATCGAGTCCGACGGCAGGCTTTTGCTGCGGTCGGATGGCAAGGGCGGCTGGGTGCTGCCGAGCGCGAAGCGCCGCATCGCCGATAGCGAGCTGAAGCTCGACGGTGGCGAGGCGCTGACGCTCCTGCCCGACGACACCTTCCTCTACTCCGTCTTCGACGTCACCGACGGCGATCCGGGCTACCTGATCTACCGCGCCCGCCTCGCACAGGCAGCGGCCTCGCAACCGCTTTCCGCCGGCTTGCGCTTCTTCCCGATCGACCAGCTTCCCTATGACGAGATTCCGACCCGGGAAATCTCCTCGATGCTGCGCCGCTACGTCCGCGAGAGCGCCAGCAAGCGCTTCGGAATCTACATGGATTCCGATGATGGCGGCCGCCTCGCCATGGTCGGCGATGCGCAGCCCTGGGCCAACCTTCCGCAAATCTGAGCTGGCAGAGCGACCATGAAGACGACCGTCAAATCTCTCGAAGGTTCGCGCCAGGGCCTGTTCATCGATGGCGCCTTCGTCGCGCCCAGGAGCGGCGCCTACGTCGCGTCATACGATCCGACCACGGCCGTGCCCTGGTACGAATTCGCCCAGGGCGACGCCCATGATGTCGACGCCGCCGTGCGCTCGGCCAGGGCCGCCTTCGTCAACCCGGCCTGGCGTCGGATGACGCAGACCGAGCGCGGCAAGCTGGTGCGCCGTCTCGGCGAGCTTGTGCTCGCGAACGCCGACGAGCTCGCGATGATCGAGTGCCGCGACAACGGCAAGCTGCTCAAGGAGATGCGCGCCCAGATGCGGGCGATCCCGGACTCCTATTTCTACTTCGCCGGCATGGCCGACAAGCTTCAGGGCGATACGATTCCGGTCAACAAGCTCGACTCGCTGAACTTCAACCTGCGCGAGCCTCTTGGCGTGATTGGCATGATCATTCCCTGGAACTCGCCGCTGATGATGCTGACCGGCACGCTGGCGCCCTGCCTCGCTATCGGCAACACCATCGTCGTGAAGCCTTCTGAGCACGCGACCGCCTCCAGCCTCGCGCTGGCCGAACTCGCGATCGAGGCCGGCATGCCGCCGGGCGTGATCAATGTCGTCACCGGCGACGGCGCCACCACCGGCGAGGCGCTGACGCGCCATCCCGGCATCGCCAAATACGTCTTCACCGGCTCGACTTTCACGGGCCGCAAGATAGCGGCCAATGCCGCGCACCACCTCGCTCCCTGCCAGATGGAGCTCGGCGGCAAGTCACCTCACGTCATCTTCTCCGATGTCGATATCGATCGCGCGGTGAACGGCGTCGTCTCCGGCGTCTTTGCCGCCGCGGGCCAGACCTGCGTCGCGGGCTCGCGCTGCTTCGTCGAGCGGCCGATCTATGATCGTTTCGTCGAGGCGCTGGTCGAGCGCACGCGCCGCATCAAGGTCGGCCATCCGCAGAGCGAAGACACCGATATCGGTCCGGTCGCGCTCGCCTCGCAGCTCGCCAAGGTCGAGGACTATGTCGGCTCGGGCGTGCGCGAGGGTGCGAAGGTCGCGGTCGGCGGGCGGAAGCCGCAGGACGGCGAGCTGGCCCGCGGCTGGTATTTCGAGCCGACCGTCATGGTCGAGGCCCGCAACGACATGCGCTTCATGCGCGAGGAGATCTTCGGGCCGGTCGTCGGCATCGTGCCGTTCGAGACCGAGGCCGAGATGATCCAGCTCGCCAACGATACCGAATACGGCCTCGCCTCGGGCATCTGGACCAAGGATATCGACCGGGCGATGCGTTTCGCCCGCGAGATCGATGCCGGCACCGTCTGGATCAACACCTACCGCTCTGCCGCTTACATGTCCGCCAATGGCGGCATGAAGAACAGCGGCTACGGCCGCCGCGGCGGCTTCGAGGTCATGCGCGAGTTCTCGCGCCTGAAGAACGTTCTCATCGACTACTCGGGCGCCATGCAGGACCCGTTCGTGATCCGCCTGCGCTGAGCGGCCCACGGCGTGAGCCAGAACGACGGAGGAATGCCATGAAATTCGCTGTTTCCATCAGCATGGAGCGCTTCTCGCCGGACGAGTCCATGCAGGACGCCGTCAGGAACTTCCGTGCGCTGGCGAAAGTCGCCGACGAGGGCGGCTTCGAGACGCTATGGACCGCCGAGCACCACACCATCGAGTGCACGATCTCGCCGAACCCCTTTCAGACACTGACCTGGCTCGCCCAGCATACCGACCGCATCCGGTTGGGCACCGCGACGCTGGTGGCGCCCTACTGGTCGCCGATCCGCCTCGCCGGCGAGGCGGCGCTCTGCGACCACCTGACGGGCGGGCGCCTGGAATTCGGCATCGCGCGCGGCGCCTATCAATACGAGTTCGACCGTATGGCCGGCGGCATTCCCCAGCAGGAAGGCGTCGCCTTCATGAAGGAGCTGGTCCCGGCGGTGCGGAAGCTCTGGGCCGGTGACTACGAGCATGACGGTCACTACTGGAAGTTCCCGCTCGCCACCTCGGTGCCCAAGCCCTTGCAGCAGCCGCACCCGGCGATCTGGGTGGCGGCACGCGACCCCGGCACCTTCGACTGGGCGGTGGGCATCGGCGCCAATATCCTCTCGACGCCGCTCTCGGCGCCGCCGGCTGAGGTCGGCGTGCTCGGCGAGAAATTCCGCAAGGCGGTGGCCGATCACCCGGAGCGCCCGCGTCCGCGCCTGATGATGCAGCGGCGCACTTGCGTCTACGACCGGCAGGCGGATTGGGAGCTCGCCGTGCGGCACTCGGTCGACTATGGCGGCTATTTCGAGAACCTGATGCAGAACAGCGGTGCGGTAAGGAACGGTTTCCCCGAGGCCATTCCGTTCGAGACCATCGCCAACCGCGACAACTACAATCCGCAGGCGGTGCGCGACAATCTGATGTTCGGCACGCCGGACGAGATCATCCGCAAGCTGCAGGTCTACGAGGATGCCGGCGTCGACCAGTTCGCGCTGGGCCTCTCCTTCAACCTGCCTTTCGCATTGCAGATGAAGACGCTGCGGCTCTTCATCGACGAGGTGATGCCGCATTTCGCCGCCCGCGAGCGCGAGAAGACCAAGGCGGCGGCGCAGGCTCCGCGCCTGGCCGCGGTCGGGCACTAAGGCGATGGCTGGCGCGACATTGCCTGCCCGGCGTGCCGAGCCGGCGCAGGGACCGCAAAGCCTGACCGTCGGCGGCGTCACGCTGAATTACCGGATCGAGGGGGAGGGCGAGCCGCTGATCTGTATTCACGGCGTCGGCTCCTATCTCGAGGCCTGGGAGGGCGTGGTCGAGCGCCTCTCAGACCGTTTCCGCATCCTGAGCTTCGACCTGCGCGGCCATGGCCGCTCGAGCAAGCCGCGCGGCCGCTACGAGATCGACGATTTCGTCGGCGACGTGCTGGCACTGGCCGATCATACCGGGTTCGGCAGCTTCAACCTCGCCGGCTTCTCGCTTGGTGGGCTGATCGCACAGCGCCTGGCGCTGACGCATCAACAGCGCATCCGCCGCCTCATTCTGCTGGCAACCGTCGCCGGGCGCACCGAAGAAGAGCGGGAACGTGTCGCCGCCCGACTTACCGCCCTGCAGGCGGGCGATCGCGGCTCGCATTACGACGCCTCGCTCTCGCGCTGGCTGACCGAAGACTTCCAGGCGAAGAACCCGGAACTCATCGCCAAGCTGCGCCAGCGCAATGCGGAGAACGACCCGGAGTGCTATGCTGCGGCCTATCGCGTGCTGGCCCAAACGGATTTCGGCGGGCTGCTCGACCAGATCCGCGTGCCCGTCCTGATCGCGACCGGGGAAGAGGACGCCGGCTCCAATCCGCGCATGGCGCGCTACATGCACGAGCGCATTTCCGGCTCGAAGCTGCACATCCTGCCGGGCCTGCGCCACTCGATCCTGACCGAGGCGCCCGAGCAGGTCGCCGGGCTGATGCGCGGCTTCCTCGGGGACGGCAGGGAGGAGCGGCAGCCATGATCGTCGAAGAACGCATCTACCGGATCCGCAACGGCCGGATGGGCCGCTATCTCCAGTTGGTCCGCGAGGAAGGGCTGGCGATCCAGCAGCCGATCCTCGGGCATCTGGTCGGCTATTTCACCACCGAGATCGGGGCGCTCAGCCATGTGACCCATCTTTGGGCCTATGCCGATTTCGAGGACAGGACGCGCCGGCGCCAGCAGCTCGCGGACGACCCGCGCTGGCAGGCCTTCCTGCCCAAGCTGTCGGAGAACATCGAGCAGGCCGAGAACCGGATCCTGCTGCCGACGGATTTTTCGCCGCTCCGCTAGCAGCGGCCGCCTGCGTTTTCCTCCAGGGGGACGAGGGAGAGGAACGTTCCTCCATCGGATCGCAGGAAGACGCGTCATCCCCGCCGGCACTTAATGGTGTCGGCAGGCAGGTCGAACAAGCCCGATCAATCGGGCGCCGAGAAGAGGGGTCCGGACATGACCGAGCGACTGCAAATCCAGAATCTGTACAAGATATTTTCGAGCACGCTCCGCCCGGCGCTGGAGATGCTCGCGAAGGGCGGCAACAAGAACGAGGTCTTCGAGAAGCTCGGCGCGGTGGTCGGGCTCAACAACGTCTCGCTGAGCGTGCCCGAGGGTGCCATGTACATGGTCATGGGCCTGTCGGGCTCGGGCAAGTCGACGCTGGCGCGCTGCATCAACCGGCTGAACGAGCCGAGCGGCGGCAAGATCCTGCTCGACGGGCGCGACATCGTTCCGCTGGGCGAGGAGGAGCTACGCGAGGTGCGCCGCACCCGCATCTCCATGGTTTTCCAGCATTTCGCACTGCTGCCCAACAAGCGCGTCATCGAGAATGTCGAATTCGGCCTGAAGCTGCGCGGCATTGCGCCCGGCGAGCGGCGCCGCCGCGCCGAGGAGGTGCTGAGCGTCGTTGGACTCGGCCGCTGGGGCTACCACTTCCCGCATGAGCTGTCGGGCGGCATGCGCCAGCGCGTCGGCCTCGCCCGCGCGCTGGCGACCGACGCCGACATTCTGATCATGGACGAAGCCTTCAGCGCGCTCGACCCGCTGATCCGTACCGAGATGCAGGACGAATTGCTGCGCCTGCAGCGCACGCTGAACAAGACGATCCTGTTCATCACCCATGATTTCCAGGAGGCGCTGAAGCTCGGCACCCGCATCGCCATCATGTCCGATGGTGAGCTGGTGCGCGAAGGCACGCCGCAGTCGATCGTGCTGGAGCCGGGCAGCGACTATGTCGCCGCCTTCACCCGCGAGGTCGACCGCGCCCGGCTGTTCGATGCGCGTTCCGTGATGCGGCCGGGCGAGCCGATCCTGCAGTCGGAGCGCGGAGCGCTGATCGGCGAGGCCGGCGGCGCCGGCTTCGTGCTCGACCGCGACGGCAAGGTGCTGGGGACGCTCGACGCCGAAGCTTGCGGGCAAGCCCGTGCAGGCGGCGAGATCGCCGCCCCGAGCGGCGATTATGTCAGCGTCCCGCCCGGCGCGAAGCTCCTCGACGTGGCCCGCAGCTATCGCGACGGCCGCCCGATCGCGGTCGTCGACGATGACGGCAAGTTCATGGGGTCGCTCGGCGCCGACGACATCCTCGCCCGCATCTCATCCACCACTCCCAAGCCCGCTTCGGTCGGAGAGCATCATGCTTAAAGCCGACGATCTCGCCGTTTTCCCGATCGACGCCTGGATCCAGCAGGGCGTCAGCTGGGTCGCGCTCAATCTGCGGCCGATCTTCCTCGCCATCAAATGGCCGGTCGAGAACCTGCTGAGCCTCAATGACTGGCTCCTCCACGCCATTCCGTTCCCGCTCTTCGTGGTCGGCTTCTTCCTGCTGGCCTGGCGGCTCTCCACGCCCGGCATCGCGATCTTCAGTGCGGTATCGCTGATCGTGATCGCCATGCTCGGCGTCTGGAACGAGGCGATGACGACGCTCTCGCTGATCTCGACCGCCATCGTCTTCTGCGCCGTCATCGGCATTCCGATCGGCATCTGGTGCGCGCGCAGCGACCGGGTCTGGAACGTCGTCCGCCCGATCCTCGACATCATGCAGACCACGCCGAGCTTCGTTTATCTCGTGCCGGTGGTGATGCTGTTCGGCGTCGGCACCGTGCCCGGCGAGGTCGCGGTCGTGACGGCGGCGGCGCCCCCGCTGATCCGCTTCACCAATCTCGGCATCCGCATGGTGGAGCACGAGATCGTCGAGGCCGGTCTCGCCTTCGGTGCGGACAAGCGCCAGCTCCTCTTCGAGATCCAGCTGCCGCTGGCTATCCCGACCATCCTCGGCGGCCTGAACCAGACCGTCCTGACGGCGATGGTGCTCTCGGTGGTCGTCGCCATGATCGGTGCGGAGGGCCTCGGCCTCGTCGTGCTGCAGGGCCTTGGCCGCCTCGATGTCGGCCGTGCTGCTGTGGGCGGCATCGCCATCGTGCTCCTCGCCATGGTGCTCGACCGGATCACGCAGAAGCTCGCCGCTCCCAAGGCCGGTGGCAGGGCAGCTGCACGCGCCTCGTTGCTCGGCGCGGTCGCGCGGCTGTTCAAGGGCGGTCGGCCGGACGAGACCGTCCAGGCCGTGGCACCGGTGAAGCAGGCGCTCTGAACGCGTTGCGGAGCCTCCACGCCGCGGGAGGTGCTCGCACTCAAGGAATGGCCGGGACAGCGCAGCGTTCCGGTTTTTAAGACCCGTCGCAAGGGCGGGCAGGGGAAAGCAACCACGGCCGGCACGGTCGACGACGAGGAGAACAGTTGATGACCATGACCAGATTGAAGATGCTGACGGTGGCAATGGCCGCTGGCGCGCTCGCCTTTGCGGCGGCGCCTGCTCAGGCGCAGGAACTGCCCGGCAAGGGCAAGACCGTGCGCTACGCCCAGAGCGACAGCCTCGGCGCCAACTACGTCACCGCCCAGATCGTGATGAAAGCGCTGAAGGAGCTCGGCTACGACGTCAAGCTCAGCACCGTGAACACGACGCTGTTCTTCCAGGCGGCGGGGCAGGGCGATCTCGACCTTGCGACCGACGTCAACTTCCCGCAACGCGAGCCGGGCTTCCGCGCGGTGGAGAAGGATGCCGAGATCGTCGGAGGCGGCATGATCGTCGGCGGCGGCATCAACGGCTACCTGATCGACAAGAAGACCGCTGACGCCCACAACATCACCTCTCTGATCCAGATGAAGGACCCCAAGATCGCGGCGCTGTTCGGCAAGGACGGCAAGGCCGACCTGATCAACTGCGATCCCGGCTGGTCCTGCGGCGACGTCGTCGATTTCCAGCTCGACAAGTTCGGCCTGAAGGACAACGTCAAGTCGATCCGCGGCAAGTACGAGGCGCTGATGGTCGAGGCCGTGGCCCGCGTGAAGCGCGGCGAGCCGGCCTTCTTCTATGCCTGGAGCCCGTCCTGGGTGAACAACGCGCTCGTTCCCGGCAAGGATGTCGTCTGGCTGCCGACGCCGGAGGACGCGCTGCCGCCCTCCGTCCCGAACAAGGGTTCGGCCCTGGTCAAGGGCGTCAAGGGCTGCGCCGGCGGCGCCGATCCCTGCCGCATGGCCATGGCCTCCTGGAACTGGGGTTCGGTCGCCAACAAGAAGTTTATCGCCGCGAATCCGGCTGTGAAGGCGCTCGTCGAGAACATGAAGTTCCCGCTCGAGGACTGGTCCCACTGGGAGTTCAATATTAACAAGAACGGCGGCAGCAACGCCCTCATCACGAAGATGGCCGAAGAATGGGTTGGTGCGCACAAGACCCAGTTCGACAGCTGGGTCGCGGCCGGGCGCGCTGCGAAGTAAGCGAAGGCGATATTTCAACGCTTTGGAAGGGCGGGGCCGGTTTCGGCCTCGCCCATTTTTTCGAACTCGGACTGTTGAGCAGCAGCCATAAGCCTCCGCAGAAACTGCTGCGGCGAGGCCGCCCTCACACGAGAATAGATCCACGGCAACATCGTGCGACCAAAGTTGATAAGTGCAGCGCCCTGCTTCATTTGCCTGAACCTAGGCTCCGCGAATTCACATTCAGTTGATCGATTGCTTTCCCCGAAACGTCGCCTTGAATTGATCTAAACGCAGTGTCCCTATGTCGGTCTGGGCGTTATGGGCATCGGCTTAGGATCGCCTCATGCAGACTGTGGAATGCGCCGTCTCGAGCGTCGATGCTTTGGTAGCGGCCACCAAGGGCGCGGGTATCCAGCGAATCGCCGTTCACGGCAGTCTGACGAACGTGCCGTCGATCCGTCTGTCTCCCGGGCTGAGCCGCGGACGGATCGAATTGCGCGGCGTCACGACGACTGGCTGCGTTCGGATCCTCGCCCGCGACAAGGTTCGCGCAGGCCATGTCGATGTGAACGGGCTCGATATCATCGCGGCCGATGCTCGGAGCGAGACAGAACGCCCGCACGGATATGGCGTCTATGTCATCACTGGCGCGTTCGAGATCGAGTTCACCGGCGGCATCAAGACTAACGGAGCCGGCGTAGCTCCCATCGAACAACATGGCGCGATCGAATCCCTGCGCGTGAGCGGCGGCTTGGTTGCCGCCGGCGGAGGCTTCGACAGAATCTGACGGGGTGCCGGGTCTCCCCGCGCGATGATCGGAGGAGGAAAGCGATGTCCAGCGAACCGATCCGCGATCCCGTCAAGGACCATCTGCTGACGCCAGAGAATGCGGCCTTCATCATCATCGACGACCAGCCGGTGCAGGTGAAATCCATCGCCTCGATGGACCGCCCGTTGCTGATCGCACCACTATCAATTCTTGGGAAGATGTCGAATTCCGCAAGGCTGTCGAAGCAACCGGCCGCGAGAAGCTCGTTTCAGCCGCGGACTGAGCGGCCTCAAACCGCCGCGCCTAAATGGAGGTTTCGATGACCGTACATAAAGTTGGCTACCTTATCGGCAGCCTCGCCAAGGGATCGATCAATCGCAAACTCGCGAAGGCGTTGGTCCAACTTGCGCCCCCGGAGCTGGAAATGTCGGAGGTGTCCTTCAAGGATCTGCCGCTCTACAGCTACGACTACGATACTGATTTTCCGCCTTCTGCACGCGCCTTCAAGGATGCGCTCGCTGCCGTAGAGGCCGTCCTCTTCATCACGCCGGAGTATAATCGTTCGATCCCCGGCGGGTTGAAAAACGCAATCGACTGGGCCAGCCGCCCCTATGGCAAGAATTCGTTCACGCGCAAGCCATCTGCAGTCATCGGCACGTCGCCCGGCGCGATCGGAACGGCCGTCGCCCAGCAGAGTCTACGCAGTGTGCTCAGTTTCTGTAATTCGCCGCAGATGAACGCTCCTGAAGCCTATATTCGCTTCACTCCGGGCCTGATTTCCGATGATGGTGAGGTGAGCAATGAAGAAACCGAAGATTTCTTGCGAAACTATATGACCGAATTCCATACCTTCATCGCAAGGGTTCTTTCAGTCCTGCCTCCGGACGCGTAGGGGGCGGACTATTCCGACGCCGACGCTGTCGGCTCAAATCCGCCGGCGTCGCGACTGCAACATCGGACATATGTCATGCAGGCTTCAAAAGCGCATCCTGATCCTGGCCGCCGGCTTCTGCTTTTCGGACTTGTTTCGGCCTACACGGCATCCTTGATCCCGTGGGCGCTGGCTCAGGAAGCGACGGACGCAGACCATGGCGCGTTCCTGGCGCTGTCGGCCATCCTGGCAGGGCGCCCGTCGCTCGACGCGGCACAGTCCCTGCGTCTGTTCGGCGCCCTTGTGGCCGACGATCCCGGTTTTCCTGCTGCAACGAAGGCGCTGCTCGACATGATCGAGCAGCGCAAGATCGATCCCATGCAGTTGCAGAAAACTTTGGACGACGAAAAGTCGTCACTGGCGCCGTTGCCGACCCGGATCGTGACGGCCTGGTACATGGGCATCGTTGGGGACGGGACCAAGGCGCGCTGCCTCGCCTTCGAGACGGCGCTTAATGCGCAGACCGTCGCCGACGTTTTGAAGCCGCCGACCTATGCCTACGGCGCCTATGGCAGTTGGGCGCGAAGCCCGATCTGAGGAAAACACGATGGCCGATACGCTGTCAGCGGACTTCGTCGTCATCGGATCGGGGATCATCGGTTCGCTGGTCGCTCGCAAGCTTGCGCTCGCCGGCGCGTCGGTTCTCATTCTCGAAGCCGGCCCACGCGTCACGCGTGGCGAACTGGTCGCACGCTTCCGCAATTCGCCGCGCCGCAGCGACTGGATGTCGCCTTATCCGCCCGCGGCCTGGGCACCGCATCCGATCTATCAGCCGGAGCCGAACAACTATCTCGTACAGGCCGGACCCTACCCCTACGCCGCCGAGTATGTTCGGCAAGTCGGCGGCACGACATGGCATTGGGCGGCCCAAGCCTGGCGCAATCTGCCCAACGATTTCAAGATCAAAACCTTGTATGGCGTCGGCGTCGACTGGCCGATGAGTTATGACGACATCGAGCCCTTCTACCAGGAGGCCGAGGAGATCATGGGCGTTTCGGGCGCGCCCGACACCGGCTCGCCGCGTAACAAGCCCTTCCCGATGGAGCCGGTCGCCGAGCCTTTTGCCATGCGCCGCCTGCGAGAGCGGCTCGCCTCCGACTACCCGGTCGTGACCAACACCACGGCGCGCAACAGCCGGCCCTATGACGGCCGGCCGGCCTGCTGCGGCAACAACTCCTGCCAGCCAATCTGCCCCATCGATGCCCAGTACCATGGTGGGCTCGCGGCGGCCGCCGCCGAGACGGCCGGGGCAAAGCTGGTTCCCAACGCCAATGTCTACAAGCTCGAACATGACGAGAAGGGCCGCATCGCGGCGGCGCTTTACTACGATCCCGACAAGGTCTCGCACCGGGTCACCGGCAAGACCTTCATAGTCGCTGCCAACGGCATCGAAAGCCCGCGCCTGCTGCTGCTGTCGGCCAGCGGCAAGTTCCCGAAGGGCCTCGCCAACAGCTCCGACATGGTCGGCCGCAATCTGATGGATCATCCGAGCACCTCGCTGACCTTCGACGCCGACGAGGAGGTATGGCTGGGACGGGGACCGCAAAGCCCGAGTTCGATCAATACGATGCGCGACGGCGCGTTCCGCTCCGAGCACGCTCCCTACCGGCTGGATTTCACCAACATCTCGCGTGTCGATGGTGCCACGAAAAGTCTAATCGCGGCCGGCGTTTATGGTACGGAACTGGAGAAGCGCCTGCGCTACAGTGCGGCCCGCGAGATGAACGTGAAGAACGTGCTCGAGGTGCTACCGGATCCCGAGCACCGTATAACCCTGAGCTCCGAGAAGGATGCGATGGGTATTCCGAAGCCCGAAGCGCATTATGCGATCGCCGACTACACTAAGCGTGGTCATGAGCGCTCCCAGCAGGACTTCCGCCGCATCGCCGAACTGATGGGTGGGACCAACCTGCGCTTCAGCAGGGACGGCGACTTCGCCAACAACCAGCACATTTGCGGCACGCTCAGCATGGGCAGCAACCCCAAAATCTCAGTCTGCGATCAATGGGGACGTGCGCACGACCACGAGAACCTTTTCCTGGCGAGCACCGGCGTGCTGCCGACTTCCGCGACCTGCAACTCGACGGAGAACGGCCTGGCGGTCGCCCTGCGCTCGGTCGCGCATATTCTGGGGCGGAAGAGCGCCTCGCTTGCCACTCCGATGAGCGAAGCGAAGAGATGAGCCGCGCGATGCATCGCCTGTTTTCCGGTTTCGCGCTTACCCTGGCGTTGTCCGTGCCCGGCACGTCAGACGCGCAGCAGTCCACCGGGGCCGGGGTCGATCAGATCGCGCATGGAAAATACCTCGCCACGGCATCCGATTGCATGGCCTGCCATACGGCGCCCGGCGGCGCGGCCATGGCCGGCGGCCTTTCCATTGCCACGCCCATCGGCCCGATCGTTGCCACCAACATCACGCCATCGAAGGCAAACGGCATCGGCAATTACACGCTTGAACAGTTCGACGCCGCGTTGCGCAAAGGCGTGCGGGCGGACGGCAGGCAGCTCTACCCAGCGATGCCCTATACCTCTTATGCGCAACTATCCGACGACGACGTCGCCGCGCTCTACGCCTATTTCATGAATGACGTGGTGCCGATCGAAACTCGCCCTGCCGAAACGAAACTGCCGTTCCCGTTCAACATCCGCCTGTCGATGGCCGCCTGGAACCTGCTGTTCCTCGACAAAGGCCCGTTCAAGCCGGATCCCGCGCATAACGCCGAATGGAACCGGGGCGCCTATCTCGTGCGTGGGCCGGCGCATTGCGGAAGCTGCCATACACCGCGCAATCTGTTCATGGCGGAAAAGACGTCGAGCGAAATGGCCGGGGGCGAGGTTGGCTTCTGGTATGCGCCCAACATCACATCCGACCCCAACAGCGGGATTGGTGGATGGAGCGTCGAAGAACTGGTCACCTATATGCGCGACGGCCACGCTTCAGGAAAAAGCCAGGCCACTGGCCCGATGGCAGAAGCAATCGACTACAGCTTGCGGTTTTTGACCGAGAAAGACCTGAAGGCGATCGCGATTTACCTTAAAACGGTTTCGCCTATTCGCGATCCGGCCGACACGAAGCCGGTCTTTGACTGGGGCGAACCGTCAGATGAACTGGCGAGTATCCGCGGCGTGGCGCTGCCGTCGAACCCGGACGCCATGAGCGGTCCGCAGATTTACGATGCTTATTGCGCAACCTGCCACCAGGCGCAGGGACAGGGCAGCTTCAAGGGCGGCCTGCCGTCGCTGCTGCACAACACCGCGTTGGGCAGGACCAATACCAACAATCTGGTGATGGTCATCCTGGATGGGCTGCGCCGCCAGCCGGATGTTTTTATGCCGGGCTTCGCCAAGGAGCTTTCGGATACGCAGGTTGCAACCCTGAGCAACTATCTGATCCAGCATTTCGGCAACCCGGCGGCCAAGGTCTCTGTCGAACAAGCAGCCTCGGTTCGGAGCGGAACAACAAGCACCGTCCTCGTCACTCTCGCGCAGTCGGCCATGGCGGCGGGGGGGCTTGTCGTGATTGGCCTTATCAGTTGGTTCCTTGTGCGGCGGAATAAAAGCAGGCGCACAGCGCAGATCGGAAGATAATCTCGTTTTTGACTGTTGCGCATGCAGCACTGGCAGCATTTGGAAGACTAGGAAGGTGATGGCGACGTAATTCCGGAATCGCGACCGCGAGATAGGATATCGGCGTTACGCTGACGGATCGTAGTTATACTCAGGTCAAATAGCGCCTCGAAACAATGGAAGATTTCGCGATCGCGATGGTCGATGAGCTTGAGCCTCCTGCGAACAGCCGCAATCGCTTCACCGGCGGATACTAGCCAAGGGCAGGAGGAGATTATGATGGCTGGGCATGCCTACTCCCGAAGTGCATCTGCAGTCCTGGCGGACATGGCCAAGCTGCTGCCCGATCTCGAGGCGCTCTATAAGGACGTTCACGCGCATCCCGAACTGTCGATGCAGGAGACGCGAACCGCGAGCCTCGCCGCGGACAAGCTCAGGAAAGCCGGCTTCGAGGTGACAACTGGGGTGGGTAAGACGGGCGTGGTCGGATTGCTTCGCAACGGCGAGGGGCCGACGGTCATGCTGCGGGCCGACATGGACGCGTTGCCGATCGCCGAGAACACTGGCCTGGACTATGCCAGCAAGGTCACAGCGACGGATGCCGAAGGCAGCACCGTCCCGGTAGGCCATATGTGCGGCCATGACATGCACGTCGCCTGGCTGGTCGGTGCGGCGACGTTGCTGTCGCAGGCGCGCGGTGCCTGGAAGGGCACGTTGATGGCCGTCTTCCAGCCCGGCGAGGAAACCGCGCAAGGCGCTCAGGCGATGATCGATGACGGTCTGCTTCAACGTTTCCCAACGCCCGATGTCGTGCTTGGCCAGCATGTCATGGTCGGCCCCGCCGGCAGCGTCGCCGGAAGCGCTGGACCGATCACGTCCGCTGCAGACAGCCTGCAAATCCGCCTGTTCGGGCGCGGCGCGCACGGGTCGATGCCGCAGGCCAGCATCGATCCCGTCGTCATGGCGGCATCCGTTGTCCTGCGGCTCCAGGCTATCGTGTCCCGCGAGGTTGCCGCAAACGACGCGGCAGTGGTCACTGTGGGCGTGCTACAGGCAGGCACCAAGGAAAACGTCATACCCGACGACGCCGTCATCAAGCTCAATGTGCGTACGTTCGACGAAGGCGTGCGCAAGCATGTGCTCGCCGCCATCGAGCGGATCGTCAACGCTGAGGCCGAAGCCTCCGGCGCGCCGCGCAAACCGGAGATCACGCCGCTCGATCGCTACCCTCTGAACGTCAATGACGAAGCCGCCAGCAACCGCATCGCCGCAGCGTTTCGCGGGTATTTTTCGCCCGATCGGGTGAAGCATACTGGTCCCGCCCCTGCGAGCGAGGACTTTGGTTGCTTCGGCACCGCATGGCAGGTGCCTTCGGTATTCTGGTTCGTGGGTGGCAACGATCCCAAGGTCTATGCCGAGGCCAAGGCGGCCGGCAAGCTGAACGAATTGCCGGTCAATCACAGCCCGCAATTCGCGCCGGTTCTGCATCCTACGCTGGAAACGGGCGTCGAGGCACTGGTTGTCGGAGCGCTCGCTTGGCTGGGCGCAAAAACAACATGAACTGCTCCACCCGATTGCGACGGAGGTCAGTCTCAGTTGAATGCTGTTCGGTGCTTTCGTCCGGATGCGCCAGGATTTCGCGGGCGGATTCGTCATGATCGCGATCGAAACCTTTGTGCGAATTCTCGACCTGGGCGGCACCTTCGTTTTCGCGATCAGCGGGGCGGTTGCCGCAGTCAATCGCCGCCTCGATATCTTCGGTATCCTCGTCCTATCGTTCGTCACCGGCAATTTTGGCGGCATCACTCGTGACGTCCTCATCGGCGCCATCCCGCCTGCCGCTCTGACGGATTGGCGGTATCTGCTGGTCTCAGTCCTGGCCGGGCTCATCACCTTCTTCTGGTATGCAGGCGTCGACAAGCTGCGTAGCCCCGTCCTCTTGTTCGACGCGGTGGGCCTTTCGTTTTTCGCGGTGGTCGGTGCACAGAAGGCGCTCGAGTTCGGACTAAACCCGGTGATGTCAGCGCTTCTGGGAATGATGACCGGAATCGGCGGAGGCATGACGCGCGATGTTCTGCTTGCGGAGATTCCACACGTGTTGCGTTCCGATTTATACGCCGTCGCAGCGCTGACCGCCGCGTCTTTCGTGGTTGTCGGCCATGTGCTCGGCCTTTCCTATGGCGTTTCAGCGCTGGCTGGAGCCGCCGTGTGCTTCGGCCTTCGTTTCATGGCGATCAGGCGTGGTTGGCATCTTCCGATTGCGCATCTCTCCGCGCAGCGGCGTGCCGAAAGAGATAATTCGGACGACGAGCGACGGCGATGAACTCCCCAACCAGCATCCTCGACCAGGCGAACGCTCAGGGGGAAGCGAAAATACAGCTGCACCGCATGGGCGATGATCGCCGGCGGGAAACGATGGCCCGTGTAGATGATGGGCGGAAGACCTATACGGTTACTCGACCAATGAGGAGGTCGATGTCGTCGCGATGGCGCGCCGCGCCGGCCATGCCATCGGGCTTGCTAATTTCGTTGCAACCAAACCCCTGTCTGATCCCCCGGTCCGAGGCGGCGCGCGCATACCGTCGGCCGGCGCATCGACACCGCCCGCCAAATCCGGTCGCGTTCAGGGAGCCCGAGGCCGCAGCGGCGGTGCACCGGCCAAGCCCCCCAGCCTCGCATCGATCGAGTATTTGCCTGCTCCCGTGACGTAGAGCAGGAAGAGGCCACCCATGATGCTGACGTTCTTGTAGAAGTTGATCATGTTCTCATAGTGGTCGGCCCCGGCCATGGTCCAGAAGGGATGACCGATGAACGCGCTGGCAATGGTGTAGAGTGCCAGCACCACTGCCAGGGGCCGTGTCCAGACACCAAGAATGACTGCGATGGACACGAAAAACTCGACGACGATCGCCACGAGGGTGGCAATCATCGGCAGGGGAACGCCGGTCTGCGTCATGTAGGCAACGGTCCCGGAGTAATCGGTGAGCTTGCTCCAACCGAATATCAGGAACAGCAGAGCAAGCAGGATTCGAGCAATCAGAATGACCTCATCCTTGATCCTCTTGGCGCCGAAGTCGGTCATGATCCGCCTCCATGTTCATCGGTGGGTTGCGATCTCTGCCGGGTGCCCTCAAACACTCTAATTTTACTCCCTTTTGGATTCCGGAGTAGGGTTAATTGCGCCTTCGAAACTGAACGCCTCGAGGACTTCTTCTACGATTTGCCGATCCAGATGCCCGAGCTCGTCGTGTCGCAGATCTGCCACCCGCGGATAGATGCCGATGCCGGCCATCGCTGGCTCCGTGCACTGGTATTCGAAGCGTTCGGCAAGGGTCCTTAATCACACGCGAAGCCCGCGGCCGCCGCCAGGGGAACTTGGGGCCGTGGTCAGCGCCGCGCTTTGCAATGCTTTCAGCACGACCAAGGCCAAGGTCAACCACCGGGTCGCGCCAAAAGCGGAATCACGATCTGTCCCGGGAGCGGGCTTTCCTGATGTCAGCCACGGGGCAACTCGGCTACGCGATATCTGGTCAAACTGAACCGCTCGAAAGCGGACATTCCGAATGCCGGGTATCGGCCATCAGCGGAAGCTCCGTGGGTAGCCAAGCTTGATCCGCTTGGCCTCTCCACCCAAAAAGAAAGATAGCGGTTGTCAGCGGGGAGGGGACGGGGAAGTGGACGGCGACGCAGTGAATGGCTTCCAACCAACGCGCACAATCGCAGGCACGACGCCTTTCTGAACCAAAACAAGCGCGCGTCACTAAAGGGGTGGCTGGACAAGCTTTCTAAATGGTGAGGACTCAATCAATTCCGGGGGCTGACACACACAGTGGACAAAATGTGCCGCATAAAAACCTTCTAGGGCGGCGCCCGACGGAGTTCGGGGCCTGAATTAGCCATTTTCTTTCATGTCCGGGAGGCTTGCCAAGAGCCTCCCGCCCGGCGGCCGTTCTTGCGCAGAGCAGGGCCTGCTGACGATCAGCGATGGCGCCAATGCGGCGGACGCCGGCGCTGACGACGATGGCGCGGCGGCTGCCCGTGCTGGCGCTGGCGGTTGTAGTGCAATTGCGGCCGCTGCTGGCTGAAGGCGGCGTCGGCCTCGTCCAGCGCGCGCGCGATCTCTACCGTGACCGGCCGATCGCCGCCGGGGAGAAAGCCGGTTTCGGCAGCGGCACTTTTCGGCGCCAGGCCGACGCCGCCTAGAAGGCCCAACAGGAACAGGCGCCTGTCCATCATACCGTTTTGCTCCCTTTACCGGCACGGATTCGCCGGCCTTGCAGCCCGGGCGCGCGTTCCGGCCTGTGTTGCGTTTGAGACATCCGCATAGCCCTCTACGAGGCCAGCGAATTCCTGTAGAGCTTCCCGTCCTTCATGATGACGGCGAGGCTCCGATCAGGCTGCTCAATGAGCTTGAGATCGTCGAGCAGGTTTCCGTTCACGACAAGAAGGTCCGCCAGCGCTCCCGGTTCGATGACACCGAGCTTACCGGGGTAGGGGTTGCGCGGGCCGGACAATGCCAGGAGCTCGGCATTGCCTGCGGTCGCCATGCGCAGCGCTTCGGCGTTACTGTACCATTGGCCGAGATGAGTGAGCATCACGCCCTGGCGGGGCGTCATCTCGGGCGAGAACAGCAGGTCGGATCCCCAGGCCGTCTTGATGCCGTGCTTCCGGACGAGTTCGTAGGCCCGCGGCGTGCTGGCGAAGACCTGCAGCATCCGCTCGCGGCTCGGCCCCGTCAGCGGCACGGAATCCGCCTCGGTCAGGAAGGGCTGGATGCTCAGCCAGATGCCCTTCTGAGCCAGCAGGCCAGCGGTTTCCTCGTCCATCAGATGGGCGTGCTCGATGCAGGCGGCGCCCGCCGCCACCGCGCGCTGGACCGTGCGCGGCGCGTAGGCATGGACGGTGACATAGGTGTTCCAGTCGCTGGCGATGGCGACCGCCGCCCGGAGATCGCTCTCGCTGAATGTCGTCATGTCGAGCGGGCTGCGCGGCGAGGAGACGCCGCCGCCGCCCACGAGCTTGATCTGCGAGGCGCCCTGCATCAGCTGCTCGCGGATTCTCATTCTGAGGTCGCCGACATCGTCCGCGATCGCGGCAGCCCCCATGCTTTCGATCAGGCTGAGGCGCGCCGGATCGCGCGGGATGTCGCTCAGCATGCGCAGGTCGCCATGCCCGCCGGTCGTCGTGATCATCGCGCCCGAAGGAAAGATGCGCGGCCCAGGGATGATGCCCGCGTCGATAGCCTGCTTGAAGGCGAAGACCGGTCCGCCTACGTCACGGACCGTGGTGAAACCGCGCAGCAGCGTGCGGTTTGCTTCGGCCGTCGAGGCCGTGAAGATCGAGCCGGGCTCGCCGGTCATCAGTGTCGGCGCGGGAACGGCTGCGAACAGCGTATGCCAATGGGCATCGATCAGGCCCGGCATCAACATGCGGCCGCCGCAGTCGATCACCGTCCAGTCTCCCTGGGGCGGATTGTTGCTGGTTTCGAGCGCGGCGATCCGATTGCCCTCGACCAGGACCTGCGCGCCCTGTTGGAGGCTGCTGGACTTGCCGTCGAACAGGCTGACCTGCCGGAACAAGGTCTTGATCGGGGGACGCGTGCCCTGCGCCCGAGCCGGCGCGACCGCTGCGCCGGCCAGCAAGGCCGCTCCCGTCAGGAGGCCCCGGCGCGTGAAGGCATCGAGGCGCTGCGAGGCCTGGACGAGCATCGGGTTGGAGCAGCCGCAGGCTGCGCCGTGGATCAGGTGCTGATATTTCTTGCCCACGCGGATCATGCTTTTCCTCCTGGGCAGCAGGATGCGAGGCGCGTGGAGCGCGCCTCGCGGATCAGGCTTCGAAGACCATCATCCGCCGACGTCACGGCGGTCCCATGACCTCCGGACCGAATGATCGGCGACCGTCAGGGGCAGCGCGCCTCGAAGGTGCGGCCGTAGCGGTCGCGATAGATGCAGTTGTTGGGGGTGGTCGCGCGCCCGATCACGGCACCCGTGATACCGCCGATCGCGGCACCGACAGCCGCGCCACGCCCGCCGCCCGCAATGCCGCCGATCGCAGCTCCAGTGCCGGCGCCGATGAGTCCGCCGCCCAGCGTCCGCTGATCGGCCGAGTCGGCATTGCAGCCCGCGAGGACCAGGCCAGCCGCAAGTAGAGCAAACTTCCAACGCATCGTATTCCTCCCTCAGAAGCGCCAGATCAATGGCACGATGAAAACCGCGACGACGAAGAACCAGATCAGGAGCGGCAGCCCGAGCTTCCAATAGTCGCTGAAGATGTAGCCGCCGGGGCCCATCACCATCAGATTGGTCGGAGTGGCGATCGGCGTCAGGAAGGCGCCGGCGGCGGCGACGGCGGTGCTCATCAGCACGGGGCGCGGCGAGATGCCCATGCTGGCGGCGGCGGCGACGCCGATCGGGATGACGATCAGCGCGGTCGCTGTGTTGCTGATGAGCTGCCCCATGATCGCGGTCAACACGAACAGGCCGGCGAGCAGCGCGGTAGGGCCGGCATCGCCGACCAGGCCGACGAGTCGGTCCGCGAGCATCTTCGCCGCGCCCGTCTCGATCATCGCGGTCGAGAGCGGCATCATCGCGCCGACCAGGATCACGGTCGTCCAGCTGATCGCGCGGTAGGATTGTTCGACTGTCATGATGCCGCAGAGGATGATGGCGCCGGCCGCCAGCAGGCCCGCCACGGCGGAGGGCACCACACCGGTCGCCAGCATCAGCACCATCGCGAACAGGATGATGATCGCCTGCTTGGCTCCCGGCCCCATCGGCACGGCCTGCCGCCGCACCAGCTCCGGTGAGCTGACGACCAGCACGTCCGGGTCGTCGAGATGGGTGTCGAGCGCTTTCCACGTGCCCTGAAGCAGCATGGTGTCGCCGGCTTGCAGCATGACGCCGGCGGCCTTGGTTGCGCCGACGGTCGGAGCCGCGCTCGCGCCGCGCTGGACGGCGAGTATGATCAGGTCGCCGCTTTCGGTGACCATGCCCGGAAACACGGACTGGCCGATCAAGCCGGAGCGCGGCGGGATCACCACCTCGGCCAAGCCCGAGCGGCGGTTGAACAGGGTTTCCTCGCTGTCGCCGGCCCCTTCCTCACGGAAGGCGAGATGCATCTTGGCCGAGAAATTGGCAGCCGCCTCGGCGTCGCCGCGCAGCAGCAGATAATCGCCCTCGGCGATGGTTGTCCGACGCAGCGGGCCGGCCGTGTTGCCGTCCTGGACCGCCACCAGTTGAAGCCCGGGCCATTCGTCCAGCGCGATCGCGCCGGATGACGCTCCGACATAGGGGCAGCTCGCGCGGACACGCAATTGATGGAGGCCGCTTGCCAACCCGTATTGCTCGACCAGCGTGCGGGCATGGCGGCTGAAATCAGCCGGCATGGTCGCGCCATTGCGCTGCGGCAGCAGCTTTTCGCCGAAGAGGATGATGATCGCCATCGTGCCGGCGAGCAGAGGGATGCCGGCCAAAGCGAATTCGAAGAAGCCGAAGCCGCCGACGCCGGCGTCGAGCCCGGCTTCGGAGACCAGCACGTTCACCGGCGTGCCGGTGAGCGCAAGCATGGAGCCGGCATGACCGGCGAAGACCAGCGGCATCAGCAGCTGCGACGAGTTGCGCTTGAGCCGGACCGCGATGACGACGACGACCGGCAGCAGCGCGGCGACCGCGCCATTGAGGCTGATCAGCGCGACGAGAAGCGCGACCAGCGCCATCATCATCAGCAGCAGACGTGTTCGGCTTTCCTCACCCGCGCCCTTGATCAGGAGCTGGCCCGCCCAGGCAGTGACGCCCGTCACCTCGAGGCCGGAGCTGACGACGAAGAGCGAGGCAATAAAGATGACGGCGGGATCGCCCAGGCCGCTCAGCGCTTGCGGCAAGGTGAGGACGCCGGTCGCCCACAAGCCGAGCGCCGTGCCCATCGCGACGAGCACGACGGGCACCTTGTTCGTGACGAACAGGACGACGGCAATCGCGATGATGATGCCGGTATAGGCGATCGGACTCACGCATCAGCTCCTTGTGGGTCCTGCTCGATCGCAGACCCTGCTTGGAAGGGTCTCAGTCCTCGAGCGTCGCCATCAGGATGCCGAGCCGGCAGCCCTTCTCGTACTCGGTCAGGTTCACATATTCCTTGATCGTGTGGATCTCGGCCTGGCCGGCGCCGATCGTGATCGTCGGCACGCCATGCTTGTCGAGCCAGTTCGCGTCGAGGCCGCCATTGGAGAACAGGTAGTTCGGCTCGATGCCGAGAATGCCGAGGGCCTTGGCGGCGCGCTTCACCACCGGCGAATTCTTGTCGAGCTCGAAAGGCGGATAGGCCGGCTTATGGGTGAAGGTCACCTTTGCGGTCTCGCCGCCATCGTCCTTGACCTCAGCTTGCGCCTTGGCGAAGGCGGCCTTGAAAGCCTCGGCGATCTTCGTGGCGAAGGCGGCCTCAGGGCTGCGCGCTTCGCCGCGGATATAGGCGTAATCCGTCACGACATTGGTGGCGTCGCCGGCTGCGACCGTGCCGCCCTTGCCGCCGAAAATGCCGACATTGCTGGTTCCGCGCCCGTCCGGCTTGACGATCTTGCCGAACCAGCCCTCGCGGCGGGCCTCCGCTATGGCGATCGAGCCGACGAGCGTGGCCGAGATGCCCTTTTCGGGCGCGACGCCGGCATGCGACGCCTTGCCGGTGATCTCGACCTCCCAGTTCTCCTGGCCGACCGCGCCGATCAGCAACTCGGAAGCGAGCTGGCCATCGACATTGACGCACATGACGGCGCCGCCGAGGTCCTTCGGATTCAGCTCGCGCGCGCCGTGCAGGCCGCTTTCCTCGCGCACCGTGAACAGCAGCGTGATCGGCGGATGCGGCAGCTTGTGCTTGATTAGCGTCTCTGCGAGCACGACGAGCAGGGCGACGCCGGTGCGGGCATCGCCGCCCAGCGCCGTGGTGCCGTCGGAGACGATGCGGTCACCCTCGCGCTTCGGCTTGGCGCCGGCGCAGAGCGGCACAGTGTCGAGATGGGTCGAGAACAGCAGGCGCGGGCCGGCCTTGGTGCCCGGCAGGTCCACGATCAGGTTTCCCGTCTCGGTCGGCAGGGGAATGCGCTTGTTGGCGTCGTCGAAGCGGATGGCCGAGGCGGGCACGCCGACGGCCTTGAGCGCGTCGCTGACCGCGGCGCCGATATTCGCCTCCTTGCCGGTCACGCCCTCGACCGAGAGGAAGCGCATGAGATGGGCGATGGCGGCTTCGACATCGAGCGGGATGGATGGTGTCGTCATGATCTGCATCCGGTCGGGTTGAGTTGGCGACGGGGGAGGCCGGCGAAGAGGCTCACAGCCCCCAGGGCAGGCCGAGCATCTTCCAGACGGCGAAGAGCGCCGTCCACAGCACGAACATCCACACGACATAGGGCAGCATCAGCGAGACCACGGTGCCGACGCCGGCGTTCCTGTCGTATCTCTGGATGAAGCCGACCACGAGAGCGAAATAGGCGTTGAGCGGCGTGATCGCGTTCATCGGGGAATCGCCTATGCGATAGGCGGCGAGCACGGCCTCGGGCTCGACGCCGAGCTTCATCAGCAGCGGCACGAAGACCGGAGCGAAGATCGCCCATTTCGCGATCGCGCCGGTCAGCAGGAGGTCGATGAGCGCGACCACGACGATGAAGCCGAGCAGCAGCGGCAGGGCGCCGATATTGGCTGCCTGCAGCATCCCGGAAAGGCTCAGCGCCATCACCGTGCCGATATTGGTGTAGGTGAAATAGGCGACGAATTGGCTGAGCACGAAGAAGAGGAAAATCGTGCCGCCCATGTTCTTGATCGATTTCTCGATCGCGGCGATGACCTCCGACAGCGTCCTCAGGGTCCCGGCGCCGATGCCGTAGGCCCAGCCGGTGATCAGGAACATCAGCATGATCAGGGCGATCAGGCCGTTCATGAAGGGCGAGTTGCCGATGAGCTCGCCGGTCGTCGGGTTGCGCAGCGGCGCGCCCGCGGGGAGCGTCAGCAGGCAGAATACCGCGATCAGCGCGAGCAGGCCGAAGCCGGCGAAGCGAAGCCCGCGCGACTCCGCCTCGGACAGCACGGCGCCCTGCTCGGTGACGGTTCCCTCGGCCGCCAGCTTCGGATCGTAGGCTCCAAGGCGCGGCGAGATCATCTTGTCGGTGATGAAGGCGATGATGACGGTCAGGAACAGCACCGAGGCGATCGAGAACCAGAGATTGGAAGCCAGGCCGATCGTGCGGTTGGGGTCGACGAGGCGCGCCGCATCATTGGTGAACTCAACCAGAACGGCGTCGAGCGGCTTGATCAGCATGTTGACGGTGAAGGCTCCGGCCACTGCAGCGAAACCCAACGCCAGACCGGCAACCGGATGGCGCCCGACAGCGAGATAGGCGATGCCGGCCAGCGGAATCAGCACGAGATAGCCGGCGTCGGCCGCGATGCTGGCGAGGATGCCGACAAAGGCCAGGATATAGGTCAGCGCCCAGTGCGGGGAGACGATGACCAGCTTGCGGATCAGCGCGGTGACGAGCCCCGATTCCTCGGCGACGCCGGCGCCGATCATCGCGACGATCATCAGCCCCACCGCCGTGAAGCTCATGAAGTTCGGGATCAGCGACGAATACATGAAGCGGATGCCGTCGATCGTCAGCAGGCTTTGGATCGCCGTGCTCGCCGTCTCGATCTTGTGCGTGTCGGGATTGATCCGCTCGAAGGTGACGGCGGCGCCGAAGAGCCCGAGCACGGCCGACAGGACGATCACGATGCCGATGAGGATCAGGAAGATGATGACGGGGTGGGGAACCATGTTCCCGACCTTCTCGACGGTGTCGAGGAACCTCTGCATGGTTGTCTTCGGCGCGGCGGCGTCAGTCGTCATCGCTCTTATCCCCCTTGAGCCAAGGCCCTCGACGCAAGATCAGCGGCAGGCCCGCACGACCCGATGATGGGCGCCGACAAGACTCCGAGTCTCGAAAGCGAACCATAAATCCGGGCACGGGGAGGGCATCGGCAGAGAATCCCAAACTTTGGGCCCCCTGTCCCAAAGTTCAGCCGGTCACGGCGGCAGGAGATGCTTTCGCTTGCCGTGGGCCAGGGGGTTTCCTACGGTCTGCTGCGCATGCGAAATGCCGCCTACCGGTAACCAACGAGTCGAAGCGATGCCAGCTCGGGGCAAAGAAAATGGCCGCGCAAGCTGGGCGGGGGCCGGCTGCGCGACCGACGGCAGGATTCAGCCTGAGCTGCGCGCGCATATCGGCCGGATGGTTCGATGCCGTCTTGCTCTCCTGGTATTTGCCGTCGGTCTCGGCGCTTGCGCCTCGACGCCGCAGGGGCTGCTGCAGCCCGTCGCCGCGGCGCCCGGAACCGACCGGGTCGATATGCTGGCTGCAACGACGCGCGCAGCCTCGCCCGATCCCGGTATCCTCTTCACCGGCGACCGGGGCGAGCATGTTTCGTTCAGCAATATCATCGTCTCGATCCCGCGTGAGCGCGAGGCCGGCACAATCCAGTTGCCGCGCTCGGTTCCCGGCAATCCCGCCACGGATTTCGTCGTCACAAGCGCGACGCCGGTGCCGAAAGCCAAACTCGTCGACTGGTTCCGTTCGACGAGCGGGCGGTCGAAGCGCGTCTTCGTCTTCGTCCACGGATTCAACACGCCGTTCGACCGCGCAGTCTTCCGTTTCGCGCAGCTGGCGCATGATGCGGATGCCGATGCGGCGCCCGTGCTGTTCTCCTGGCCATCGCGCGGCTATCTGCTCGACTACAGCCGCGACTTCGACAACGCCTCCTACTCGCGCTCGGATCTGGCGGATCTGCTGAAGGTGGCGGCTGCGAGCCCCTCGGTTCGGGAAATCTTGATCCTGGCCCATTCGATGGGGAGCTGGCCAGCGGTCGAAGCGGTCAGGCAGATCGCCCTCAGGGATGGCGGCGTCCCGCGCAAGATCAGCAACCTCATCCTGGCATCGCCAGATCTCGATGTCGGGGTCTTCCGCCGTCAGATCGAGGATATGGGTCCGAAACGACCGCAGATCACCCTGTTCACGGCACAGCACGACCGGGCACTGCAGCTGTCCCGCTTCATTTCGCGCGGGGGGACCCGGCTCGGCGGTATCGACCCGACGCAGGAGGAGTACCGCACCCAGTTCGCGGGGCTGTCCGGGATCACCGTGATCGATCTGTCCGCGATCAATGCGGGGGACAGGATCAACCATGATCTGTTCGCGGCCAGCCCGGACGCCGTTCGCCTGATCGGCGACAGGTTGCTGCAAGGCCAGGTGATCACCGATGTCGACGTCCCGGCACCGCTGGCTGCTGCCGGGGCGATCGGCTCGGCGGCGACACTCCTCGTCACCGCGCCGATCAGAGTGTTCGATGCCGCAGCGACGCCATAGGGTTGACGGCCTAGGTCGATGGTGCCAATATTTGACTGATATAATAAATTTGAAATACTGAATAAGCAATATTGATCTTGTTTCGGTTTATTGACTTCGATCAATTTCAATCGACTTCGGGTTGTGTTGGAATTTCACCTTACTTCTGACGAGCGTCGAATGATCGGAGTGTCCGATGCCGGCTTTCTCTCATGGCGGAGTGAGGAAGGACGCCAGCGTGTTTTCCGTAGCGCATTTTTGCACTGCAGAGCTTCACGCGAAGGATCAATTTGACGCTTGGCGGTCCTTGCATGGGAACACCATCGAGCTTTTCCCGACGCGCGAATCCCWGGCGGGATTCGCCGCCGAATTCTCCTCATGGCGCGTGGGTGAGCTTGCTCTGACGCATGTCGTCTATTCCGGCGCGCCGGACAGGCAATGGCGGCACCGGCCCAAATCCTATCTCGATCATTGGTGCGTCGTGCTGGCGCGGACGAAGGCTGCGAATGGCGTGCTGCACGAAGAGCTGAGCTTCCGTTCGCTGGCGCTCCCTTATGAGGGGAGAGCCCGGGACAGCGAGGTTATCACCCTGTATCTCCCGCGCGACCAGCGCGTTGCCGACGAGCAGCGCTTCGATTGGGCGCATGATCTGGCCGTGAGCCAGGATTTCGCGCCGCTGCTCATCGGCTACTTGGACAGTCTGGTGCGACAGCTGCCGCACGTCACCGCGGAGCATGCAGCAAGCCTCGAAATGCCGACCAGGGCGCTCGTTGCGGCCTGCATCATCCCGCAATCGGTTTACCAAGAGGCGGCGAGGGCGCCTCTTGGGTCGGTTCTCGTCGACAGGGCCCGCAACGTCGTGCGCCAGAACATGGCCTCGCCGGATTTCGGCCCTGAACGGCTGGCCCGCCTGCTGGCGATGTCCCGCTCGAAGCTCTACCGGCTTTTCGAGAACTGTGGCGGGGTGGCTCATTTCATCAACAGGGAGCGGCTGCGCGAAGCCCATCTCCGGTTGAGCTCGCAGCGTGAAACGCTTTCGATCCACGCGATCGGAAGCGAGGTCGGCTTCGTCGATCATTCCACCTTCAGCCGGGCCTTTCGCCGCGAGTTCGGCTACAGCCCGACCGAAGCGCGTGAGCAGGGGATCGTGCGCGCCTTCACCGATGAGCGGGGCGAGGCGATCGAAGGCTGAACGATGCGGCTTCGAGCACGTGCCAGAACGCCGCGTTTCGGCCGGTGGACCTCAGATTCCGCTGTTCGGCAGGTCCCGCTAGCGAGCCCGGCCGCTGGCCTGCCCAGGGGGCGGCTTTCGCTTCTCTACGCATGTCTGTTCTTCGAACTTGGGGTCAATCTCCCGTTCTTCCCGCTCTGGCTGCAAGCCCAGTCTCTCGACGCCGACGCCATCGGCATCGTTCTGGCGGCGCCGTTGCTGATCCGAATTATCGCGAATCCCACGGTCGGGGCGTTCGCGGACCGGAGCGGACGCATCTCGGCGACGCTTGCGGTCTGCGCGGCGCTGGTTGCTGCCGGCACCTGCCTCCTGACCGTGGCGCGCGGCTTCTGGCCGATCCTCGCCGTCGTCGTCGCCATTGCTCTGGCGCAGGGCCCATTGATTGCCTTGGCCGACGCGATGACGCTCGGCCGTCTCGCCGAAACGCCGCGATCCGAGCTGACTTACGGGCGCATCCGGCTGTGGGGATCGCTCGGTTTCGCGGCAGCCAATCTCGCAGCCGGCTGGTCGCTCGAATGGTTTTCGACCTCTTCGATCGTCCCAATGCTGCTGCTCTCGTCCGTCCTCACGGCGGCGGCCGCTACCAGCTGCATGGCCCCCCGATCGAACGGCCCGCGCGCTGCCGAAGCGAGCGAAGCGCGGGCGGTGCGCCCATTGCTGCTCATCGGCACAATTGCCGGCGCTGCCTTGGTGCAGGCAAGCCACGCCGCATACTATGGCTTCGGTACGCTCCATTGGCAGGCAGCCGGGGTTCCCGGCGCAGCGATGGGCGGGCTCTGGGCGCTCGGTGTCCTGTCCGAGGTCGTGTTGTTTTCCTTCCTTGGCTACCGCGTCAAAGGCGTCTCGAGCGCAGCTGGCCTGCTGGTCGGCGCGGCGGTCGCCACCATCCTGCGCTGGGGAGCGATGTCGCAGGATCCGAGCCTTTCCACGCTAGTGTTTCTCCAGTTGACGCATGGGGTGACATTCGGCGCTACGCATCTTGCCGGCATCTTTCTCCTCGCGCGGCTGGCGCCGGGCGGAATGCAAGCCAGTGCCCAGGCCTGGCTCGCCGGCAGTTGGGCCGGCGCCATGGGCGTCCTGACGACGCTTTGCGGCCTGCTCTACGAGACGTGGGGAGAGCAGATCTACCTCGTCATGGCCGTTGTCGCCGCGGCCGGGCTCTCCCTGTTGCTGGCGGTTGCCCTAGGTCTGCGCCGTGTCTCGACGCGGGAACCGTTGAGCGTGACCTAGCGGGAGAGTGACCTTTCCCAACAATGGGATGAGCAGCCCAGAGTTGGGATTCTGAGCTAATCCACGCCTCCTCGGCTGTTGCTAGCGTCGATCCAGGGTCCCGAAGAGCTTTGCTGGGCGCAAACGCGCTTGCGGATGCGCGACGCGGCAGCCGTCAGAGGAACAGTTCGATGCAGAGGCGAGGCTTACGGCGTCCGGGGCCGACACGGCACCGGGGGGCTTCCGCGGAGCGGGCATGAGGCGCAGCGAAGCTTCATCGCGCCTGGGCTGCGTCGCGGCCGCGGCCGTCGTCGCGCTCGGCGTCGCCTCCTGCAATCGGGAGGAGAAGGAGGCTCCGCCTCCGGTGCGCTATGTCCGCACCGTGACGGTCGAGGCGCCGCGCCAGGCGCCCGATCTCGCCTTCACCGGCCATATCGAAGCGCAGGATCAGGCCTCGCTTGCGTTCCGCATCGGCGGACGGATGGCTGAGCGCCTTGTCGGCGTCGGCGCGAGCGTGAAGGAGGGAGAGATCGTCGCGCGGCTCGACCCCGAGAACGAGCTCAACGATCTCCGCTCGGCCCAGGCTGCGCTCACGGCCGCGCAGGGCGATCTGCGCAAGGCAGAGAACCAGTTCCAGCGGCAGAGCCATCTGCTCGATCGCCACATCACCACGCAGGCCGATTTCGAGGCCGCCCAGCAGGCGCTCACGGCGGCCCGCGCGCAGGTCGACGCCGCCCAGGCGCGTGTTCGCTCCGCCGAGGACGTCGTCGGCTTCACGACGTTAACGGCTGACGCGCCGGGCATCGTGACGCGCGTCGGTGCCGAGCCTTCCGAGGTCGTCACGGCCGGCCGGATGATCGTCCAGCTCGCGCGGCGAGAGGGCCGCGACGCGGTCTTCGAGATCCCGGCCGATCTGGTGCGTCAGCTCACGCCCGGCATGCCGGTGCGGGTTGCGCTGACCGGGGAGGCGGGAGCGGAGGCGACCGGACGCGTACGTGAGATCGCGCCGCAGGCGGACCCGGTGACCCGGACCTTCCGGATCAGGGTCGGCCTCACCGACCCCACGCCGGCCTTCCGGCTCGGCGCCGCGGTCTCGGGCTCGATCCGCGCCGGCGCGAGCGGCGCCATCACCATCCCCGCGACGGCCCTGACGCAGCGTGATCAGGCGACAGGGGCATGGGTGGTCGACCCCAAGAACCTGACGGTCTCGCTGCGGAAGCTCGACGTCGCTAGCGCGGACCCGGCGGCGGTCAGGATCGCCAAGGGCTTGGACATCGGCGACATCGTCGTCACCGCCGGTGCGGGGCTTCTGCGTGAAGGCCAGCGCGTACGCCTGATCGGAGCGGAGCCGCGATGAGCTTCAACCTCTCGGAATGGGCGCTGAAGAGCCGCTCGGTCGTGATCTATCTCATGATCGTGGCGGTCGCGGCCGGAATCTTCGCTTTCATCCGGCTCGGCCGCAACGAGGACCCGGCTTTCGTCATCAAGACGATGGTGGTTTCGGCGGTTTGGCCCGGCGCCAGCATGGAAGACACGCTGAGCCAGGTCACCGAGCGCCTCGAGCGGCAGCTCGAGGAGACGCCCGGCCTCGACAGCGTGCGCAGCTACACCAAGCCCGGCGTGACGACGATCTTCGTCAACCTCAAAGGTGAAGTGCCCGGCCGCCTGGTCCAGGACACCTGGTACAGAGTGCGCAATCTCATCGCCGATATGCGGCACACACTTCCGGCCGGCACACTCGGGCCGTTCTTCAACGACCGCTTCGGCGACACGTTCGGCATCATCTACGGCTTCACCTCGGACGGCTTCTCCAGCCGCGAGCTGCGCGACCATGTCGAGACCATCCGGTCGCGCCTGCTGCTCGTGCCCGATGTCTCGAAGATCGAGATCATCGGCGCGCAGGATGAACGCATCTTCATCGAATTCTCGGTGAGAGAGCTCGCCAATCTCGGCCTCGATCGTTCCGCGCTGCTTGCGGCGCTCCAGGCGCAGAACGTGGTACGGCCGGCGGGCGAGGTGCAGACGCAGGACGAGACGTTCTCGGTACGGGTGTCCGGCGCCTTCCAGTCCGAGGCCGATCTGCTCGGCATCAACTTCCCGGCCGGCGACCGGATGGTACGCCTCGCCGACATCGCGACGATCAGGCGCGGGCAGGTCGATCCGCCGACGCCGATGTTCCGCGTCAATGGGCGCGATGCGATCGGGCTTGGCATCGCCATGCGCGAGGGCGGCGACATCCTGGCGCTCGGCAGCAACATCAAGAAGGCGATGGCGGGGATCACCGCCGGCCTGCCGCTGGGCATCGAGCCTTATCTCGTCGCCGACCAGGCCGTAACGGTCTCGCACGCGATCAACGACTTCATGACCTCGCTCTGGCAGGCGGTCGGCATCATCCTCTTCATCAGCTTCATTAGCCTTGGCGTGCGGCCGGGCCTCGTCGTCGCGCTCGCGATCCCGCTGACGCTCGCCATCGTCTTCGCCTGTATGCTGGTCGCCGGCATCGACATGCAGCGAATCTCGCTCGGCGCGCTCATCATCGCGCTCGCGCTATTGGTCGACGACGCCATGACCACGACCGATGCCATGGTCACGCGGCTGGCCGCAGGCGACGCGAAGATGAAGGCGGCGACCTTCGCCTTCGACAAATACGCCACTGCGATGCTGGCCGGCACGCTGGTGACCATCGCCGGCTTCGTGCCGATCGGCTTCGCGGCGAGCTCGGCCGGCGAATACACCTTCTCGCTCTTCGCGGTGGTGACGATCGCGCTCGTCGTATCCTGGTTCGTGGCCGTCCTCTTCGCTCCGGTGCTCGGCGTCGCCATGCTGAAGGCACCTGACGCTTCGGCCCAGGGCAAAGAGCCGGGGCGGGTCGAGCGCGGATTCCGCTCACTGCTCTCCGGCGCGATCAGGCTGCGCTGGGTGACGATCGCAGTGACGCTCGGCCTGTTCGTGGCGTCGATCCTGGCGCTGGCGCTCGTGCCGCGGCAGTTCTTCCCGGCCTCGGACCGGCCCGAGCTGCTCGTCGACCTCACCCTGCCGCAGAACGCCTCGATCTATGCGAGCGAGGATCTCGTCGACCGCTTCGAGGCCTCGCTGAAGGGTGATCCCGATGTCGAGCGCTGGAGCACCTATGTCGGCCGCGGCGCGATCCGCTTCTACCTGCCGCTGAATGCGCAGCTTCCCAACGACTTCTTCAGCCAGGCCGTGATCGTCGCCAAGGACGTGGCTGCGCGCGAGCGCTTGCAGAAAAAGCTCGAGGCGCTTCTCGCGAAGGACTTCCCCAATGTGGTCGGGCGCGTCTCGCCGCTCGAGCTCGGCCCGCCAGTCGGCTGGCCCGTGCAGTACCGCGTGAGCGGCCCGGACATCGCCGAGGTCCGCACCATCGCGATGCAGCTCGCGCAGGTCGTCGCGTCGAACCCCAAGGCGCTCCAGATCAATTTCGACTGGATCGAGCCCGCCCGCGAACTGCGCCTGCGCGTCGACCAGGACGAGGCGCGCCGGCTCGGCCTCAGCTCCGCCGCGGTCGCCGCGATCGTCAACACCGTAGTCTCCGGCACGGTCGTCACCCAGGTGCGCGACTCCATCTACCTCGTCGACGTCGTCGTGCGGGCCCAGGACGCCGAGCGCGCCTCGCTCGACACACTACGCAGCATGCAGGTCGCGCTGCCGAGCGGCCGCTCGGTGCCGGTCTCGCAGTTCGTGAGCTTCAGCTACGGGCTCGATGCGCCGCTGATCTGGCGTCGCGACCGGGTGCCGAACCTGACGGTCTCTGCCGATGTGCCGCCCGGCACCTTGCCGGATGCCGTCGTCGGCGCACTGCAGCCCTCGGTTGACGCGCTGCGGAAGACGCTGCCGGCCGGCTACGACATCACCGTCGGCGGCACGGTCGAGGAGAGCGCCAAGTCGCAGGCATCGGTCATCGCCGTGATCCCCGTGATGCTGCTGATCATGTTCACGGTGCTGATGGCGCAGCTCAGGAGCTTCAGGCTCTTCGCCATCGTGCTCAGCATCGCGCCGCTCGGACTGATCGGCGTCGTCGGAGCGCTGCTGCTTTCCGGCAAGCCGCTCGGCTTCGTCGCGCTGCTCGGCATCCTCGCTTTGATCGGCATCATCACCAAGAACGCGGTGATCCTGGTCGGACAGATCGAGGACGAGCGTGCAGCCGGCAAGGGCGTGGTCGAAGCCGCCATCGACGCCGCCGGCACGCGCTTCCGCCCGATCATGCTGACGGCCATCTCGACCGTGCTCGGCATGATCCCGATCGCGCCGACCGTGTTCTGGGGGCCGATGGCCTTCGCGATCATGGGCGGCCTGCTGGTCGCGACCGTGCTGACCCTCGTTCTTCTGCCTGTCCTCTACGTCACCGTCTTCGGCGCAGCGAGCGCGGGCGGCAGGGCGGGGCGGACGGCCGGTGCGGGAGGCTCCCTGTCATGAGCGCGATCGCGACGAGGCGGATGCCGATGAACGGGTTGGGACGGGTCGCCGCCGCCGCGCTACTGGGAACAGTCCTCGTTTCCTGCAGTAGCGAGAAGGCGCCGCAGGCGGAGGGGAGGCCGGTCGGGGTCGTCACGGTCGAGGCCGGGCAGTTCTCCGACGACATCCAGCTCAGCGGGGAGATCCAGGCGAAGAAGGATGTCGGGCTCGCCTTCCGCATCGGCGGGCGCGTCCTCGAACGCCCGGTGAATGTCGGCGACCGGGTGAAGGCGGGGCAGGTCATCGCAAGGCTCGAACCGGCCCTCGAACAGAATGCGCTGGCGGCAGCCAAGGCGGCGCTGGAAGCTGCCCGCGGCGAGGTCGACACGGCGCGCAACACCTTCGAGCGCCAGGAGCGCCTGATGGCGCAGGGCTTCACCACGAGGCCGCGTTTCGACCAGGCGCAGCGCGCCCAGGAAACCGCGCAGGCCCGGCTGGAGAATGCGGAGGCGCAGCTCGAGCTGGCGCGGGACCGGCTCGGCTTCACCGAATTGCGCACCAATGTCGACGGCGTGGTGACGGCGCGGCAGATCGAGCCCGGGGAGGTCGTGCAGCCCGGTCAGGTCGTCGTCCAGATCGCCCGCGACGACAGCCGTGATGCGGTCTTCAACGTGCCGGCCGCCGTGCTCGATACCCATCTCAGCGACGCTCGGATCCGCGTCGCGCTGGCCGATGCGCCGACGGTGACGGCCTATGGCGCAGTGCGCGAGGTCGCCCCGCAGGCCGATCCGGTGACGCGGACCTTCGCCATCAGGGTCGGCTTGCAGAATCCGCCCGAGGCGATGCGGCTCGGCTCCACCGTCGTCGGCACGGTCGAGCTCACCACCGCCGCAATCGTCTCGATCCCCGCGAGCGCGCTGACCCAGCAGGGCCGCTCGCCCGCCGTGTGGATCGTCGATCCCGTCAAGTCGACCGTCTCCCTGCGCAGCGTCGATGTGCTGCGCTTCGATCCGGGCAAGGTCATCCTGTCACAGGGGCTGGAGCCGGGTGAAACGATCGTCTCGGCCGGTATCCAGGCGCTGCATCCCGGTCAGCGCGTCAGGCTGTTGCCCGAGCAGCGATCCGGCTCGCGCCAGGAGGCCGCTGCTTCGCCGCAGCGACCGTGACGCGGCGGCAGGAGCTGGCGCGATACCAGGTCAAAGCGTTTCGAAATGTGGCCACCGACACGATGTTTCCCCGGCAGAGGGCATCCATGGAGATCATTCCGGCAGTCGGAGAAGCGGAAAAGCTCGGGGCCGAGTTGCTCGTCCTCGGCGTCTTCGGCGATGGCCCGCTGACGGGGTCGGCTCGGGCCGTGAACGATCGCTGCTCCGGCCGGCTCGCCGGCATCCTCGGCCGGGCCGGTCTCGGAGACGCCGTTGGCGCCATGCATATGGTCGGGCCGTTGCCGGGCGTCGCGGCGAAACGACTGCTGCTGGTCGGCCTCGGACGTGCGGAGACTTTTTCGGACAGGGCCTATCGCCAGGCACTCTCCGTCGTGGCCAAAGCCCTCAATGGCGACCCCGCTACCGAGGTAGTCGTGACGCTGGCGGAGAACGAGGTCCCGCGCCGGACGCTCAGCTGGCGGATGCAGCAGGCGGGGCGCATCCTCGCCGATGGCCGCTATGATTTCGGATTGCCTGACGTGCCCATTCGGGAGGAGCGGCGCAACATCATGCTGCTGGTGCCGCAAACCCTGACCTCGGAGCTGGTCACGGCGCTTCGGCAGGGCGTGGCCATCGGAGAGGGCGTCTCCTTCGCCAAGGAGCTCGGAAACCTGCCGCCGGATTTGTGCACGCCGACTTTCATCGCGCGGACGGCCGAGGCGATGGCGAACCAGTTCGGCTTCAGCGTCGACGTGCTCGGGCGGCGCGAATTCGAGGAACACGGGCTGGCGGCGTTTCTCGCCGGAGAACAGATCGCCGCTGGCGACTGCAAACTCATCGTCCTGAGAAGTGACCGGCGCTTGGCGACGGGCCGGCCGATTGTCCTGATCGGTAACGGCGTGGCGGCGCTGGACGCGCTGCCCGAGCATGAGCAGCGCCTGCATCGCGCCCCGATCCGCGACATGCGCGGGATCGCCAGCGTGCTGGGCGCGATGCGGACGGTGGAACGGCTCGGCCTCGCTCTGAATGTCGTGGGGCTCATCGTCGCCAGCCAGGGTTGGACACCGCGTCAAGGCGGATGGCGCCCAGCCGCGCCGAAAGCAGTCCGGCGCCGGCAGGCACATGAGTCCTCGCTGCTCGGCGACGTGCTCGGCTACGCCGCGCAGTTTTCGCCGAGCTGCGTCATCGATGTCGCAGCGCTGACGCGCGCCTGCGTCGTCGCCTTGGGCAGTCATGCCAGCGGCCTGTTCGCCAATGACGAAGCTCTTGCATCGGAACTGATGAAATGCGGTGGACGGTCTGGCGATCGCGTCTGGCGGCTGCCGCTATGGGATGATGATCCGGCGTCCTCTGCGGCCGGTGAGGCGGACCCGGCCGACGAACCGCCCGACGCCATCGCCGCCGCCTCCGATCTGGCCCGCTTCGCCACCGCCTATCCCTGGGCGCATCTGGACATCTCCGGAACCGCTTCAACCGCCGGCCGAATCCGCGGCGCTACGGGGCGTCCTGTCCCGCTGCTGGCCGAATTCCTGATCGGCAGGGCACAGGCGGTACCCGGCCAGTCAATCTTTCCCCCCCGCCCGAACCCGGAGCTACACTCATGAGCGATCTCGTTTTCATCGCCTTTCCGACCGAACAGAAGGCCGAGGAGGTCCGTCAGAAGGTCCTCTCGCTTCAGCGCGAATACCTGATCGAGCTCGGCGACGCCGTCGTCGTGGTCAAGGACGACAAGGGCCACGTCAAGCTGAACCAGATGATCAACCTGACCGCCACGGGCGCGGCTTCCGGCGCGCTCTGGGGCACGCTGATCGGCTTCATCTTCCTGTCGCCGCTCATCGGCACCGCGATCGGCGCCGCCTCGGGTGCGCTGGGCGGCAAGTTCAGCGACATCGGCATCAACGACCAGTTCATGAAGGATGCCGCCTCGGCGCTCCAGCCGAACACCGCCGGTCTCTTCCTGCTGATCCGCAAGATGACCACCGACAAGGTTCTGGCCGATCTCAAGGGAACCGGCGGCACGTTGATCAGCACCTCCTTCGATGAAACGAAGGAAGCCCAGCTGCGCGAAGCCCTCTCGGCCGTGGCGGACACGCAAGCGGCCGCGACGTGACCCTGGACTGGAGCCTGGGAGCGGAGGCCGCCGTCTGGGCGGCGTCGACCGCGCGTCTCGAGGATTTCCGGCCTCTGCTTCCGGCGGAGGAGGAGATCGTCGCCAGGCTCCAGTCCGGCAATTTCGACAGGCTGGGGGATGGCATCCTGCCGACGCAGGCGGATCCGACCCGGTCGGTTCGCGCCGCCTTCCTGCGCTTCCTGATCCTGGGCGGCGAGCCGGGCTTCCGCCCGCATGAGAAGGGCGTCCTGATCCGGGGCGCCTGGATCACGGAGGTCCTCGATCTCGAAGCCTGCCGCGTCTTCCGCGATATCGGCCTGAACGACTGCCATTTCGAGGCGACGCCGATCCTGCGCGCGGCGATCATCAACCGGCTGTTCCTCGATGGCTCGCGGCTTCCCGGCCTGCAGGGCGAGCGATTGGAGGCGCGCGGCGGGGTCTATCTGCGCGGCGCGGAGGTCGAAGGGGCGGTCAATCTCGACCAAGCGCGGCTCGGCGGGAACCTGCAATGCGATGGTGCGGCGATCCGCAACCGCGGAGACTATGCGCTGCTGGGCCGCAGCCTGGAGGCTCGCAACGTGCTCCTGCGCGGGGCGATGTTGCGCGGCGGGATCAACCTGTCCGGCGCCGTGCTGGCCGCCGATCTGGATGCGGCCGGTGCGAGCATCCCCGCTTTCGATCGAATGGCGCTCGACGCCGGCGAGATCGCCTGCCACGGCAGCGTCGTCCTGCGCGGCACCCGAATCACGGGGGAGGTGCGGCTGACCGGCTCGGCCATCGCCGGCGATCTCGATTGCTCCGGCACGACCGTGGAAAATGCCGGGAAGACGGCCATCGAAGCGAGCCGTGTCGTGGTCAAGGGCGCGTTCTTCCTGCGGCGCGAGGCAAGGCTGGACGGCACGCTCGCACTCACCGGCGCCTCGATTGGCACGATCCATGACGAGGCAGCGAGCTGGCCGAGGGCCGGTGACCTGCTCCTCAACCGCTGCCGCTATGGCGCCTTCATCGACGGGCCGGTCGATGCCGAGAGCCGTCTGGACTGGCTGGCGCGTCAAACGCCCAAGCGTTGGGGCGAGGATTTCTGGCCGCAGCCCTACGAGCAGCTCGCCGCCGTCTTTCGCGAGATGGGCCATGGCGAGGATGCCAGCTCCGTCCTCGTCATCAAGGAACGCCTGCAGCGCAGGGCGCGCCGCGCCCGGACGGAGAACCCGGTCTGGCGGGTAATTCTCTTCGTCGCCGACGGCATCCTCGGGATCACGCTCGGATACGGCCGCAGGCCGCTTTTCGCGCTCGTCTGGCTGGTGTTCTTCTGGCTCGTGGGCGTCGCGATCTTCGCTTATGCCGAGCGCCAGGGCGCGCTGATGCCCAACAGCGCCGTGGTGCTGCGCGCGCCCGAATGGACCTTGTGCGGCATTGAGCGGAGCGAGCAGCGCCCGCTGGTCGCCACCGGCCCCTCGCAAGGGCTGGCGGCGCCCGGCCAGAACCAGCTCGCCTGCTTCCGGCAACGCTGGGAGGCCTCGAGCTACCCCGCCTTCAGCCCCTGGATGTATTCGCTCGACACGCTGCTTCCTGTGCTCGACATGGGGCAGCGTACCTTCTGGCGGCCGAATCCGACCAAGCCGGGGGGACGGGCCGCCATCAACTACTTCTATTTCCAGTCGGTCGTCGGCTGGGCCTTGAGCCTGCTCGCCGTCGCGGGCTTCTCCGGGCTGGTGAAGTCGTCGTGAGGCGGCCTGTTCTATCAACAAGGGTGAAATCGTGAGCAAGGCACCTTCCACTTCCAGCAGCGCCAGCGATGAGCGCGGCAGTGCAGCGTCGCGCGAGCCGCTCAACATCGATCTCGCCTTGCAGGGCGGCGGCGCACATGGCGCCTACACCTGGGGCGTGCTGAACCGGATCCTCGAGGAAGACTGGCTGACGATCGAGGCTATCTCGGGCACCTCGGCCGGCGCCATGAACGCCGCGGTCCTCGCTTCCGGCTATGTCACGGGCGGACGGGCCGGCGCGCGCGAGGCCCTGAACGAATTCTGGCGGAAGGTCTCGGACGCTGCGCGCTTCAGCCCGTTCCAGCGTTCGCCGCTCGATGTCCTGCTTGGGCGCTGGACGCTCGACACCTCGCCGCTGTTCGTGGCGATGGACATGATGTCCCGCGTCGTCTCGCCCTATAGCCTCAACCCGATGGGCACGAACCCGCTGACGGACATCCTCGCCGAGGTGATCGACTTCGAGGCGCTCGCGAAATGCCCGATCAAGCTGTTCATCAGCGCGACGAATGTCCGGACCGGCCGCAACCGCGTTTTCCGGAACGCCGAAATCACCCCCGAGGTGCTGCTCGCCTCGGCCTGCCTGCCGACCTTGTTTCAAGCCGTCGAGATCGACGGCGACAGCTATTGGGACGGCGGCTACTCCGGCAACCCGACCATGACCCCGTTGATCGAGGAGAGCAACGCGAGCGACACGATCCTCGTCCAGATCAATCCGGTCGAGCGGCCGGGCACACCGCGGACGGCGCGCGACATTCTCAACCGCCTCAACGAGGTCTCCTTCAACGCGGTTCTGCTGAAGGAGCTGCGCATGATGGCTCTCCTGCAGCGTGAGGCAGTCTCCGGCTCGGGCGAGGGCGCCCGCTGGGCGCGCATGCGCATCCACCGCATCGCCAGCGACGCGATGACGGAGCTCGGCTACTCTTCCAAACTCAATGCCGAGTGGGAGTTCCTGACGATGCTGCATGACGAGGGCAGGCGCTCGGCCGAGATGTTCTACCGGACGCATCGCGACGAGATCGGAAAGCGCTCGACGCTCGATCTCGCCGAGTTCACCAAGGGGGTTTGACGGGTGTCTTTGAAATCGAGCCGTGTCGGCGACGCTCCGGATGCGGAATTGGGCGGGCCTATGACGAGTGGCGGCATCTATCAGGCGGCCCAGGTCGTCGTTGCGACGATCCTCGTCGTTGCGGCGCTGTCGATCGCGAGTTCGGTCTTCGCGCCGGTCGCCTTCGCGCTGTTCATCATCGCGCTGGTCTGGCCCCTGCAGAAGATGCTTCAGGGCTTTCTACCGCGGCTGCTCGCGCTCGCGGTCAGCGTAATCGTCATGACCGTCGCGTTCGTCTATGTCGGGTCGCTGGTGGTGTCCGCGTTCGGACGTGTCGGGCGCTGGATCGTCAGCGACGCCGCCCGCTTCCAGGCTTTCTATGACCAGATCACACTCTGGCTCGAAGGACACGGCATAGCGGTCGCGGGAGCCTGGTCGGAGGCGTTCAGTGTCGGCTGGATGCTGCGCACCGCGCAGACCGTGACCGGCCGCCTGAACAGCACCATGAGCTTCTGGCTCGTTGTTCTCGTCTACGTCTTTCTCGGGCTGCTGGAGGTCGACGATTTCGGCCGCAAGCTCAAGGGCATGCGCAACCGCGCCGCTGGGGCCTTGCTGCTGCAAGGCAGCATGATGACGGCGGCCAAAATCAGGCGCTACATGCTGGTGCGAACGCTGATGAGCCTGATCACCGGCGTCCTGGTCTGGCTCTTCGCCAGAGCCGTCGGGCTGCAACTGGCCGAGGAATGGGGCTTCATCGCCTTCTCGCTCAACTACATCCCGTTCCTCGGGCCGCTCGTCGCCACCGTCTTCCCGACGCTGTTCGCGATGACGCAGTTCGGCTCCTGGCAGGCGGTGGTCGCGGTCTTCGCCTGCCTCAACCTGATCCAGTTCGTCGTCGGCAGCTATGTCGAGCCGCGCGTGGCCGGCAGTGCGCTCTCGATCTCGCCGGCGACAGTGCTGTTCTCGGTGTTCTTCTGGAGCTATCTCTGGGGTGTGTTCGGCGCCTTCATCGGCGTGCCCATCACCATCGCCTTCCTCACCTTCTGCGCCCTGCATCCGTCGAGCCTGTGGCTCGCCGAAATCTTCGGCTCGCCGCAGAAGGAAGATAAGGTCCCCGAAGGCGCGCCCGTCACGCCGTAATGGCGGGCGGTGCCGGCGCGATCAGGATGCGCTGCGGTTCGAGCAGCGCGATCCCCTCGGGCGCTGCCGCCAGCGTGTGAATGTAGAAGCAGGTTGGCTCCGCATTCGTCGCCTCCATGACCGGGGAGGGCGCGGAGACGATCTTCAGCGCGCCGCAGCGCCCGATCCAGTCGATATGGCGGTGGCCGTGCATCGCGACCATGCGGGCGGCGACGGGCCGCAGCAGCCGCAAGAGGCGGCTGCCGTTGATCAGCGCGGTTCCGATCCGCTCCGAAAAGGCTTTCGCCGGTTTCGGATATTCGATCGGGTGGTGATGGAGCGCCAAAATCCACCGCGCCTGCGGGAAGGCGCGGGCCGCGGCGATGGTGGCCTGCATGTCCTCCTCGGCGACCAGCCCAAGAGCGTTGGTGAAGGAGAAATGCGCCTCGGCATTCGAGTTGAGCAGGATGACGCCGAGCCCGTCCGGTTCCGCCGGCGGCAGCACCATCGGAAAGGCATCCGCCCAGACGGCTTCGAGTCCCACCGCTCGGCGCAGGCCGCCGGCGTCGGCGAAGGCGGCGATCTTCTCGCGATGCGGTTCAAGCGCCGCGCTGAGGCTGCCTGCGAGCCTGGTCCGGCGCTGGTCGAAGACCTGCACGCGCTCGCCCTGCAGGGCCGCCATGGCGGAAAGGGTCCGCATCTGGCGCAGGTGCTTGCCCGGGCTTCCCGGCAGCTCGAGCCGGGCGGGATTGGCGCGGTCGACGATGTTGACGTCGTGATTGCCCGGCAGGATCAGGCAGCGACCGGCGAGGGCGGGATGGCGTTCCATCGCGTCGAGGAATTCGCCCCACTCGGCCGAGCGCCCGGCATCGGTCATGTCCCCGGTGATGAGCAGCAGGTCGAGCGGCTCGCTCTCGTGGATCTCCGCCAGCCTGTCGAGCACCTGCAGGAAGCGTTCGTTGCCGCGCGGACCGGCGCGCCCGCTTTCGATCCGGAAGCCATAGCGCTCGCCGACGACATGGACGTCGGAAAGATGGGCGACGCGCCATCGCCGCGCCGATGCGGCCGCGGTGTCGAAGCCGCCGAGGTCGCGTGGCTGATCCATCAGGCCGTCGGCCATGCCCCAGAGCAGCGACGCCACCGCCAGATAGACCGACATCAGCGCGACGGCATTTGCGAGAGCCGGCACGACGAGCCGCAGCGGGTCGATGAAGTCGGCGAAGCCGCCCGACCAGCGTGTCGCCGGCCAGACCAGGGCGAAGACCGCCCCGGCGACGGCGCAGCCCAGCAAGCCTGCCCCGATCGCGCTGCCTGCCCGCAATCGTGCGCGCTTATCGGGATCGGCTCCGACGGAACTGAAACTCTCCGCAAGATGCTGCAGCCCTTCGCGGCAGACCGCGTAGCCCGGCTGGACCACCAGAGCGTTCAACGACCAGAAGCTCTTCTCGGCGATGCGGAACAGCGGCCGGAAGCCATACCAGCCGACTATGCCGACAAGTGCGAGCAAAACGAGCGAGCCGATCCCGGCCAGCGCCACCACGCGGCCCGATACGGATGCGAACCACGCCGTCACCACCAGCGGAGCTGCGCCCAGCAGGAGGCTCGGCAGCAAGGCGCCCAGAACCCAGGCGAGCGCGAGCTTGGGCAGGCTGATCTCGCCGAGCAGACTGCCGGCGATCGCGATCAGCGAGTGCTTCTTGGTGCTGCTGGCATCGTCCTCGGCGTCGCCGTTGCGCGGTTCGATGATCATGGACACGGCACCCCGGCGGAGCCGAGAGCTGTGATTGGCGAAAGCCTTGGCCGATTCATGCGATCCCCGGAGTGCGGCATGGAACGCATCCTGCTCATATCGGGCGGGCCACTGCCAGCAGCGCAGGCGAGAATGGGACGCGGCGCACAGGAGTGAGACGTCGGGCTGATGTTGCCCGCGGAGGTGGAAGCTACCTTGGTCTCACGGCCCGGCAGGGCACCCACCAGAGACGGGCGGATGGAATGAAGGCGGCGGCCGCAGCCGACGACGCGCCCCTCTCGGCGCTCTTCGCCCGAGGGCTTGGGCTGCTGCTGCTTTGGGTGATCCTGATGGGACCGGCGCTCGAGGATTTGCCGGTCGGGCTGGTCGCCAGCGCCTGCGGAGTCTGGGCCAGCACGGCTCTCTGGCCGCCCGGCGGGAAGCTCTCATGGATTGGCCTCCTTGGTTTTCTGGCTCGCTTTCTCCCGCAATCCGTCGTTGCAGGTCTCGACGTGGCGCGGCGCGCCTTTGCACGCGAGCCCGACCTGCAGCCCGGTTTTGCGACCTGCCTCTTCTTGATCCCTGCCGGCCTCGCGCTCGACTCGGCCTGCGCCGTGATGAGCCTGCAACCGGGCAAGCTGCCCGTTTCCGCCGAGCCCGACGGGACGTTGCTGATCCACTGCCTCGATCTGCGCGAGGCCGTGGCCGAGCAGGTCGCCGAAGACGAGGCGGCATTCCTGCGCATCCTCGGACCGGGGCGGCACGATGGCTGATTTCCTCACCGGGGCCGCGCTCTTCATCCTGGCCGTAACGGCGATAGCGCTGTTCCGCGTGCTGCGTTCCGGCATCGTTCCCGAACGCATGATGGCCGTACAGCTGCTGGGGACCGGCGGAGCGGCGGCCCTCCTGCTGCTGGGAACTGCTTCCGGATCGGCGGCGACGAGCGATGTCGCGCTGCTGCTCGCGCTGTTCGCGGCGTTCTCCTGCGTCGCCTTCGTGCTTGGCGCCGACGGGCCGGGCGCCGATGGGGATTCGTCGAAGGAGCGGCAGTGAGCGGCCTCGCCGACATCGTCACAGTCGTTCTCGCGACGGCGGGAGCGCTGCTCTTTCTCGCCGGCACGCTCGGCTTGCTGCGCTTCCCCGATACGTTGAGCCGGCTGCACGCCATCAGCAAGGCGGACAATCTGGGGCTCGGCTTGATCGTTCTCGGTCTCCTGCCACAGGCGGCGAGCGTCACGGGCTCGCTGAAGCTGATCTGCGTCTGGCTGCTCGCTCAGCTTTCGGCCGCGACGGCGAGCCAGCTGCTCGCGCGCGCCCTCCGCCGCGACCGGGCCGAGCCATGACGCTCCTGCTCGATCTCGCGCTCGTCGCCTGGCTGCTGGGGCTCGCGGCCTATGTGGTCGCGCAGCCGGATGAACGCAGCGCGATCATCGCCTTCCTCGCCTTCGGGCTCCTGCTCGGGTTGGTTTGGGTCCGGCTCGCGGCGCCGGACGTCGCGCTGACGGAAATCGCCATCGGAGGGGGCGGGACTGGCATCCTGCTGCTGCGAGCGGAAGCGGCGCTGCGCGGCCGCGGCAAGCATGAGGAAGCGATGACGCGCGCCGGCAAGCTCGCCGTGGCCGTGGGCTGCGCCGCGATCTCCGCAGGGCTCGCCTTTGCCGTGCTGACTCTTTCGGCGCCCGCTCCGACGCTGGCGCCGCCCGCTTCGGAGGCGCTGGGGACGACGGGGCTTGGCAACCCCGTCACTGCCGTGCTGCTGGCCTATCGCGCGCTCGACACCCTGCTGGAGAAGGTCGTCGTGCTGCTCGCGCTGATCGGGGTCTGGTCCCTGGCGCCTGACGGGGTCTGGGGTGGCGCCCCGGAGGTGAAGCCCGCCGCCGTTCCGGGGCCGCTGGCCTATCTCGCGCGCATCCTGCCACCCTTCGGAATCGTGATCGGCGTCTACATGTTCTGGGTCGGGGCCGACGCGCCGGGCGGCACCTTCCAGGCCGGCACGGTGCTTGCCGCGATGTGGCTGCTGGTGATGATGGCGGGTCTCCGTCCACCGCCCGATACGGCGCGCCCGCTGCTTCGGCTTGCGCTCACGGGCGGCCCGGCCCTGTTCCTGGCGATCGCCTTTCTCGGCTTCGCTGTTGCCGACGGCTTCCTCGCCTATCCGAAAGGGCTCGCCAAGCCGCTGATCGTGGCGATCGAGGCGGCCCTCACTCTGTCCGTCGCCGCGGCGCTCGCCATGCTGGTGGCCGGCCCGGCCCGAAAGGCGCCCACACGATGACGGCGGCGCTGCAGCCCGGCATTCTGTTCGGCCTGTGCGGCGCTGCGCTCGTCGGCATCGGGCTCTTCACCATCGTCACGAGCCCCGTCCTGCTGCGGCGGATCGTGGGCTGCAACATTCTCGGCGCGGGCATCTTCCTCGTCTTCGGCGCCGTCGCGCGGCGGGGCGCCGCCGCCGGCTTCGAAGCGGACCCGGTGCCACAGGCTCTGGTCATCACCGGGATCGTCGTCGCCTTTTCGGCGAGTGCGCTGGCCGTTGCCCTGCTGAAGCGGCTCTCCGAGCTGAATGTGGGCGATCAGTCAGATGCCTCCGCGCCGGCCGAACGGCGGAGCGGGTCATGACGCCGCTCGTCCATGCCACCACGCCGGGCGGCTTCCTGCTGGTTCTGGCCGTGATCCTGCCGGTCTGTGCCGTGCTCGCCATCCTCGCCTGCGGGCCGCGCAGCGCGGCGCGGATTGCGATGACGACGTTTGCGGCCGGGCTCGCCGTTGCCGTCGCGATCGCCTTCGAACTCGCCTCCAGCGGCACGGCGCTGTCCTATGTCGTCGGTGCCTGGCAGCCGCCGCTCGGTATCGCGCTGCGGGCCGACGGGCTTTCGGGTGCCATGCTCGTCATGACGGCGCTGGTCGTCGTCACGGTCGGCCTTTTCGCACGAACCCAGCACAAGCTTCATGAGGGCGCAGACGACGGGCGTGCGCAGACGACGTTCTGGCTGATGCTGCTCGCGCTCTGGAGTGCATTGAATGCCGTCTTCGTCGGCGAGGACCTGTTCAATCTCTATGTCGCGCTGGAGCTGCTGACCTTCGCAGCGGTGCCGCTGGTCTGCCTCGACGGCCGGGCGGAAACCGTCAAAGCCGCGCTGCGCTACCTGTTGTTCGCGCTGATCGGCTCGCTGCTCTACTTGCTCGGGACCGGGCTGATCTACGGCCAGTACGGCACGCTCGACCTGCTCGCGCTCTCGCGCCTGAGCCGGCAAGATCCGGCGCTCGCGGCGGCACTGGCGCTGATGATCGTCGGGCTTCTGGCCAAGGCGGCGCTGTTCCCGCTGCATCTGTGGCTGCCGCCGGCCCATGCCGGGGCGCCCGCGCCGGCAAGCGCCGTGCTCTCGGCGCTGGTGATCAAGGCGCCGATCTTCCTGATCCTGCGGCTGGTGCTCGATGTCGCTCCGCCGCAATCGGCCGCGATCGCCGGCCAGATGCTGGCCGTCCTCGGCGCGACCTCGATCCTGTTCTGTAGCGTCATGGCGCTCCGGCAGGCCCGGCTCAAGCTGATGATCGCCTATTCGACGGTCGCGCAGATCGGCTATCTCTTCATCGTCTTTCCGCTGGCGGCCGGCAGCGCCGAGCTGCCGCCCTGGGGAACGATCGCTTGGACCGGCGGCGCGCTCCAGCTCATCTCTCACGCGCTGGCGAAGGCGGCGATGTTCCTTGCGGCCGGCGTCATCGCCGAGGCCTACGGCCATGACCGCATTGCCGATCTCGGCGGCTTCGGCCGGGTGCTGCCGCTCAGCGCGGCGGCCTTCGGCCTCGCCGGGCTGTCGCTGATGGGCATTCCGCCAAGCGGCGGCTTCGTCGCCAAATGCCTGTTGCTGACGGCGGCGGTCATCCAGGGCAATCCCTGGCTGGCCGCGACGATTCTGGCCGGCGGGCTTCTCGCCGGAGGCTACGTCTTCCGCGTGATCGACAAGGCACTCGCCGTCCCCGCCGTTCCCGTCGCGCCGCGACGCAAAGTGCCGCGCCGGCTCGAACTCGCGGCGCTGGCACTGGCCCTGGCCGCCGTTCTGCTCGGCTTCGTGCCGCTGCGCCCCTTCGGCTTCCTGCAGATCGGCCGCGACGGCCTCGCCACGGCGTTGGCGCCATGACTGCCGCCGGTCTCCTCCTAGCTTCGGCCCTGCTCGTGCCGCTCCTGCTTGCCGCGTGCTGCCTGTCGGCCTGGTTCCGGGCGAGGGTGCTGGCCGTGCTCGTCATTGCCCCGCTCCCGGCGCTTGCGGGGGCCATCTTCGTGCCCGAAGGCCGCTTCGCCTTCTTCCCGGCTCCGTTCAGGCTGACGCTCGTGCTCGACCAGCCGGGCGCGATCCTGCTCGGGGGAGCAGCGCTGCTCTGGAGCGCGGCTGGCGCCTATGCAGCCTCATCGATGGCTCGCGATCCCGGTGGGTCGCGCTTCGCCATCTGGTGGCTGCTGACGCTCGCGGGCAGCCTCGGCCTCTTCATCGTCGGCGATGTCGTGAACTTCTATCTGCTGTTCACGCTGGCGAGCCTCGCGGCCTATGGCCTGATCATCCATGAGCAGAGCGCTGCCGCGCACCGGGCCGGCGTCATCTATGTCGTGCTAGCACTGCTGGCGGAGGCGTTCCTGCTGATCGCGCTGGTGATGCTGGCGGCAGGCCATCCCGACGCCAACCCCCAGATCCGCAGCGTCGTCGCCGATCTCTCGGCCAATCCGATGCGCGACGGCATCGTCGCGCTGTTCATCCTCGGCTTCGCGCTGAAGATGGGGCTGGTGCCGCTCCATGTCTGGCTGCCCCTGGCGCATCCGGCGGCGCCGACCCCGGCCTCGGCGGTGCTGAGCGGCGTCGTGGTCAAGGCCGGCGTGATCGGGCTGATCCGCTTCCTGCCCTTCGAGGCCGGGATGCCGTTCGCGGGTGCCGTCCTGATCGGCGCGGGCCTCGTCACAGCGTATTACGGTGCCATGCTCGGCATCACCCAGCGGCGCGCCAAGACGGTGCTGGCCTATTCCACCGTGAGCCAGATGGGGCTGCTCGCCGTGCTGCTCGGCGTCGGCCTCGACACGGCCGACCCGGCCGCCACCCATCTGACGGCCTACTACGCCGTCCACCACACGCTGGTGAAGGGCGCGCTCTTTCTCGGCATCGGCATCCTCGCCGCAACCGGCGGGCGTCGGCTGACGCCTGTTCTGCTGCTGACGGCCGTGCTGGCGCTGAGCCTCGGCGGCCTGCCGCTGACCAGCGGGGCGCTGGCCAAGCTCGCGACCAAGCCGATGCTCGGCTATGGTTGGCTCGCCGGCGCGATGACGCTCGCCGCCGCGGGCAGCACCGCGCTGATGGTGCATTTCCTGCTGATCGTCCGCCGCGACACGCTCGACAACCCTGTCGGATCGCCGCCGCTCGGGCAGCTCCTGCCCTGGCTCGTCGTGCTGGCCGCCTCGCTCGTCATCCCCTGGTCGCTCTATCCGGCCGTGTCCGGCGAACCCATCGCCAGCCTGCTCGAGCCCGAGGCGCTCTGGAAGGTGAGCTGGCCGATGCTGCTGGGCGCGGCGGTGATGCTCTTCGTCGACCGCTGGCCGCAACGCCTGGGCAGGATTCCGGAGGGAGACATCGTCGTCCTCGCGCAAAAGGGCGGCCCGTTGGTTCGTGGCATCTCGAACCGCATCGGAGAAATCGATGTGCATCTCCGGCGCTGGCCCGCCGCCGGGTTGGGGCTGATCGCCCTTGCCATCCTGCTCGGCGGCGCTTTGATGCTCAGGACCTGACGAAGGCCTGCAGGAGACCGCTGCGTGACACCGATCGAAAGTACCGCCGTCGTCACCGTGGCCGCGATCGTCCTGTTCACCTGGAACAGGCTTCCGGTCGTCGTGGTCGCGATCGGGGCGGCGCTGGCGCTCTGCGCCACGGGCGTGGTGACGCTCGAGCAGGCCTTCGCCGGCTTCGGCGACCGCGCCGCCCTTTTCGTCGCCAGCCTCTTCATCATCAGCGCGGCGCTGGACAAGACCGGCGTGACCGCCTGGGCGGGGCAATATCTGATCGCCAAGGCCGGCAGCGATGGACAGACGCGTCTGCTGATCATCATCATGGTCGCGGCCGGCTGTCTCAGCGCGCTCATCAGCGGCAGCGGCTCGGTCGCAGCCCTCATGCCGGTGGCGGTCATGGCCGCGGTGCGGCTGCGCCAGTCGCCGGCCCAGCTCCTGATGCCGCTCGCCTTCGCCTCCCATGCCGGCTCCAACCTGCTGCTGACTGGAGCGCCCAAGAACATCCTGGTGTCCGAGGCGCTGGAGGATGCCGGCCTGCAGGGATTCGCTTTTGCCGAGTTCGCGCTCGTCGGCCTGCCGCTGCTGGCGGGCACGATGGCGATCATCCTGCTGCTGGGCAAACGCCTGCTGCCGCAGCAGAGTAGCGCGCGGCTGCCGGCCGATTTTAGCCGGCACGCTCAGACTCTCGTTGAGCATTACGGGTTAAGCGACGGGATTTTCAGGCTGCGCGTGCGCTCGACCTCCTCCTATATCGGTGTCAGCCCGCTCGAGGTCGATCTCAACGCGGACGGGCGGCTCGGCCTGATGGCCGTGCAGGCGGGAGCTTCCGGCACACCATTGCGGGCGCCGGCCATTTCCGAGGGGGACTATCTCCTCGTGCGCGGCGATGCGGAGGCCGTCGCGACGCTGGCAGCCGACAAGCATCTCGCCCTGCGCGACGACCCTGCTCAGAAAGGCTTGTTCAGCCGCCGCTCGGGGCTGGCGGAGGTGGTGATTCCGCCGCGCTCGGCACTGATCGGCCGTGCGCTCTTTCCAGGAATGGTGACGGACAGTGGCGATCTCGTCGTGCTGGCCGTCCAGCGCGCGGGGGTCGATCTGGAGCCGGGCGATGCTCTCTTGGCCGGCGATACGCTGCTGCTCGAAGGCAGTTGGGAAGCGCTCGATCTCCAGCTCGACGATCCCGACGTGCTCGTCGTCAACTCGCCCGACCTCGTCCGGCGCCAGGCCGTGCCGATGGGCGCGGGCGCCGGAGTGGCGCTGGCGGTGTTGACCTGCCTCGTCGCCGCGCTCGCGACGGGTATCCTGCCGCCGGCCGTCGCCGGGCTGCTCGGTGCCGGGGCCCTTATCGCCGCCGGCATCATGACCGTCGAGCAGGCATACCGTGCGATCAACTGGACGACGGTGATCCTGATCGCGGCGATGATGCCGCTCTCCACCGCGATGGTGCAGTCGGGCGCGGCCAAGGTCGTGGCCGACCATCTCGTGGCTCTGACGGGCGGGGCAGGGCCTATCGTCTTCCTCGCCGGTCTCTTCGTGCTGACGGCGAGCCTCGGCCAGGTCATGAGCAACACCGCGACGACGATGCTGGTCATTCCGATCGCAATGGCCGCCGCTGCCGGCATGGGCGTATCGCCGCGGCCGGTGCTGATGAGCCTGTGCGTCGCCGGCTCGGCCTCGTTCCTGACCCCGATCGCGACCGCGACCAACATGATGGTCATGGGGCCGGGCGGCTACAGCTTCAACAGCTACTGGAAGCTCGGCACACCGCTGATGCTCTGGTTCTTCGTAATGGCGGTCTTTTACGTACCGCTGATCTGGCGGTTCTGAAGGGTTGCCGGCGCCCCGACCTCAGGCCGAAGGCCCTTCGAAGCGCTTCCAGCTCCAGAGGGCGACGAGCACGATCAGGGACCCGATAAAGGCGGCAATCACATCCCTGAGCGAAATCGCGATGTTGTCGAGACCCGGCAGGATCTGAAACCAGCGGAAGAGCAGTCCGCCGACCACGGCGCCCGCCAGACCCACGGCGAGATTCCGCAGGAGGCCGAAGCCGCGCTTGTCCCATTTGATCGTGAGGCCGGCGAGGCCGCCGCCGATCACCCCGATGATGATCCAGACAATCACATGATCGAGCGTCTGCATGTTCCCCCCCAAGTCGCGATCGATGGCGGGACGACGTTCGCTCTGGCCGCCCGCAGAAACAACGCTAGAGCATCGCCGCACGTCTTCGATTCGCGGAAATGCTCTAGTTCTTTGTTTTACCGCATTTTCTTCACGCGAGACGATACCCGCGACGCTCGAAAATGCTTTAGAAAGAGACCCAGTGGCACCGGCGAACAGGCCTTCCCCACCGATCCCAATGGGTCCGGCAAACCCGCCGGCGGCGGCGATTATGGCGGTGCCAGTGCCGATAGTGATGCCGGCGGTGGACCGGGTGGCCCCTGCGATTCTGGGACCAGTCGATCGGTGTCCCGTCGGGCAGCCTGAGTTCCTGATCCGGCAATGGCGTCGGCTGCCGCGGCGCCGCTTCGGCCTCGAGGGCCGGCAGGGCCAGGGCGGACCCCGTTGCAAGGGCAAGCAATCCGAGCAGAAATGAACGTCGTTCCATGGGATACGCTCCAGACTGGCTTCGGAAATGACAATGTAGGGCGTCCGAAGGGCGGGGCCAACATCTTCGGCACCTCGCAAGGCCGCTTTCAAACCATGTCGTTACCGGAACATCTTGGTCAGAATCGCCGCGACATGCCGCAGGGCGACATCCTTCAAGCGTCGCCGGTGCTAGGCGATATGGAGCGAGAAGCCCAGCACCGCAGCGGCGACGGAAACGAAACCAGCCCCTCGCAGGATGACAGCACGCGCGAAGGCCGCAGGGCGACCATGTCCGAGCCGTGCAGCCGTGTCTGGACCATCTGGAAATTCGGCACGACGAAGCCGACGCGCCGCGTCAGGCCGCGGCCGGCGAATTCCGCATCGGGAGCGATGGATCGCGAAAACGCCTGCACCCCGCCAGAAAGTCGCTGAGTCACGGCCGCGCGACGACGAGGCGCAGCGAACCTTCGAAGCTCGGCTGGCTGCGCAGGAAGCCGTAGCAGGAATCCCAGGCTCCGGATTCGAGGTCGCCCTGCAGATGGGCAATCGAGGCGGCGCTCTCGGCGTCGCTGACGAAGCTCCAGGCTGAGCAGGCCGAACGAGCGCCCGGCTCCAGGAAGAGTTCCGGCCGGCCGTAATAGGCCTCGTTGAAGCCGTCGCGGCAGGCGAGGGGGATCGGCACCGCGACGATCTCGACATCGCCGCCCAGGACCTTGCCGATATGGCCGAGCGAGGGATAGCGCCGCGCCTCCGTCGCCAGAACCTTGGGGGCATAGTGGTTGAGCCAGAAGGCCTCGACCAGCTCCGGGTCGCAGGAGAGGATGACGACGGGGCCGCGGGTCACGCGGCGCATCTCGCGCAGGCCGGCATCGAGATCCTGCCATTGATGCACGGTGAAGGTCGCCATGCTCGCGTCGAAGGCTTTGTCGGGAAAGGGCAGATTCTCGGCTGTCGCATCGATCGCCACGGCAATATCGGCCGGCCGCTGCGCCCGCATCGAGGCGGAAGGCTCGACCGCCGTGACGTCGCGGTTGCGCGGCTCATAGGAGCCTGCGCCGGCCCCGACATTGAGGATGCGACCGGCCGGGCCGAGCGCGCTCTCGATCAGCGCGGCGATAGCCGGCTCCGGTTGCCGATAGGAGGCATAGCCCTGGCCGATCCGGCCGTAATCGGCATCTCCCGCGCTGCCATCGGCGCGGCGCAGGCTGGTGGCGGCATTGAGGTCAGTGGTCATTCAGGGCCTCCGAGGCCATGGATTGCCAGAACGGCAGGATATGGTCCCGCGTCAGCAGGGCGGTCGCAATGCGCAGCCGCCGGGTCGTCCCGATCAAAGGTCGATTCCCTTTCAGATGGCGCGGGGGAGGATTGCCATGACGCGCGCTCCTTCGGAAAGGGCTTTGGCGCCGGCCTGTCGATGGTGGTAGGACAGCCATCGGACTTCAAAGCCCTTCAGCGAGACGCAGGACCATGTTCGAGGCACAGCGCATCGACACGACCGACAAGGCCGCATTCTATGACGAGCTGACGACGCAGCTCGAAGCCCTGCTCACCGGGGAGAGCGACCCGATCGCCAACGCGGCCAACACCTCGGCGCTGCTCTACCAGATGATGCCGGAGCTGAACTGGGCCGGTTTCTATCTGATGCGGAACGGGGAACTCGTACTCGGGCCCTTCCAGGGCAAGCCGGCCTGCGTGCGTATTCCCGTCGGGAAGGGCGTCTGCGGAGCCGCAGTCGAGCGCCGTGCCTCGGTTCTCGTCGAGGATGTCCATGCTTTTCCCGGCCATATCGCCTGCGATTCGGCCTCCCGCTCGGAGCTTGTCGTCCCGCTGATCGGCCGTGACGGCGTCATCGGCGTCATCGATCTCGACAGCCCCTCGGTCGCGCGTTTCGACGCCGCCGATCAGGCCGGGATCGAGCGCATCGCCGCGATCTATCTTGCCGCCTGCGGCGAGGGCGCCCGTCTCGCCAAAGCTTCCTGAGCCGAGCGGTGCCCTCGCTTAGCCTGCGCATCCAGCTCGATCCCGAGGGGCGGATAGGCCCCGGCAAGATCGAACTGCTCGAGCAGATCGCGGCGCAGGGTTCGATCTCGGCTGCGGGCAGGGCGATGGCGATGTCCTATCGGCGGGCCTGGGAGCTGGTCGAGGAGCTCAATACCCTGTTTGGCAAGCCTGTCGTCGAGCGCCAGACCGGCGGCCGCAATGGCGGCGGAGCCCGCGTGACCGATCTCGGTCAGGCCCTGATCACGCGCTTCCGGGCTGTCGAGCGGGCCGCTGCGGCGGCCGCGAGCGAGCACCTTGCCGCGCTTCAGGCCGAGATCGACCGGCCGACGAATTCCTGAAGCGCAAGCCGGCGCCCGGCCTCGCATCCATCGAAGAACGGATATGCGGAAACGTCCGGGCCGGTTTGGGCGCCGGAAAGACGACTGCGCACAGACACAGCTCTAAGCTGGTCAGCCTTGACATCCGCAGCCTATTCGAACAGGCGTATCGCATATGCAGAATGAGTTCTGCAGGTCTTTTTTGTAATTTTTCTAATGAGGAAGCGGCGGAGCCTAAGTATTCGGAATGATCTCTTGGCACGAAGCCAATGGCCGTGTGCAGAGAGCGCAAACCGGAAGACTCCGAGCCGGCAGCAGCTGGGTAAGCTTACCTCCAGCGAAGACTGGACTTGGTTATGATGCGTGCGTTTCGTCTGGCTCTCGTCGCAGCGGGTCTCTCGGCGCTGTCCGGGCTTGCCGTCCACGCTCAGGAGGCTCCTGCTGCTCAGGTCCAGCCGGCCACCCCGACCAATCCGCTGCCCTCGGTTCCGCCTCAGTTCGCCATCAATCCGCCAAGCACCGCGCATCCGCCGCTGACGACGGAGGCTCCATCGGCGCCCACTGCCGCGCCGGCTGTGGCAGCGGTGCTGCCGCACGACCTGTCGCCCTGGGGTATGTTCATGGCCGCCGACATCGTCGTGAAGGCCGTGATGCTCGGCCTCGCCTTCGCCTCGCTGATCACCTGGACGATCTGGCTTGCGAAGGCGATGGAACTCGCCGGCGCGAAGGCCGCGGCCGGCCGGGCACTGCGCCGTATCGAGGCGGCTGACAGTCTCGGCGCTGCGGCCAGCGCTGCAGCTTCGAAGAGCGGCAAGCTGCGCGGCGCCGTCGGGGAACTCCTCACGGCCGCGCTCTCCGAGACCCGGCGCTCGGCCGATCTCGGTGAGGACGGCACCAAGGAACGCGTCGCCATCGCGCTTTCGCGCGTTGAGGCTCGGGCCGGGCGCTCCATGGCGCGCGGAACCGGACTGCTCGCGACCATCGGCTCGACGGCACCCTTCGTCGGCCTGTTCGGCACGGTCTGGGGCATCATGAACGCGTTCATCGGCATCAGCCAGGCGAAGACGACCAATCTCGCCGTGGTGGCGCCCGGCATCGCCGAGGCGCTGCTGGCGACCGCGATCGGCCTCGTCGCGGCGATCCCCGCCGTCATCATCTACAACGTCTTCGCCCGTGCGATCACCGGCTATCGCGCCACGCTTTCGGATGCTTCCGGCGAGATCCTGCGCCATCTCTCGCGCGATCTCGAGCGGCACCATCGCGCCGTCGCGGCCACTCCCCGTTCGGCCTCCTCCTCGGCGGCCGCGGCCGCATCCGCGCTCGTGCCGGCGGAGTGAGCCATGGCCATTTCCCTCAAGGACCCGCAGGACGGCGACCTCAACGAAGTCAGCGATATCAACGTCACGCCCTTCATCGACGTCATCCTGGTTCTGCTGATCATCTTCATGGTCGCCGCGCCGCTCTCGACCGTCGACGTCGCTGTCGACCTGCCGGTGTCGAATGCGCAGCCGCAGCCCCGGCCGGACACGCCCGTCTTCCTCACCGTCAAGGGCGACCTCTCGCTGGCGTTGGGGAACGACTCCTTGTCCCGCGAGGCGCTGCAGGCCGCGCTCGACCAGCGCACGAACCGGGACCGCGAGCAGCGCGTATTTCTCCGCGCCGACGGCACCGTCGCCTATCGTGAGCTGGTGGAGGTGATGAACCTGCTGCGTAACGCCGGCTATCTCAAGATCGCTCTCGTCGGCCTCGAGGATACTGGACAGGGCGCCGCCGCGGCGGGGGCCAAGCCATGAGCCTGGAACGCCGCTCCCTGTCGCGCTTCGCCCCGGCCGCGCTGCGCTGGAGCGTGGCGGCGCTCGTCGTCGCGAGTGCCCATGGTACGGCTGGCTGGGTCGCGGCGAACTGGCAGCGCGCCGAGGCTGCGATGGGCTCGCCGCCCGCCGCCGTCATGATCGAGCTTGCGCCGCTCGCCGTCGCGCCCGCTTCGGCACAGCAGGATATCGCGCCGGGGCCGGAGTTGGTCGAGGCGCAGCCCGAGCCTGAGCCGCCGACGCCAGAGCCTGTCGAGCAGCCCAAGGAGCCAGAGCCGCCGCCGCCGGAGCCCGAGCCGGTCGCGATTCCGGAACCCGAGATCAAGATTCCAGAACTGCCGCCGCTGCCTGACGCTGCCGCCGTGCTGACGCCACCGCCGAAGGAGCAGCCGAAGCCGAAGYCCAAGCCGAAAGTGGTCGAGCGGCGCAAGCCGGTGAACCCGGACAAGCCGAAGGCGGAGCAGACCACGGCGCCGATCGCACAGGCGCAGGCCGCCCCGCAGGCCGCGGCGCCTGCCTCGGGTGCCTCGCCCGCTGCGCCGGCTGCCAATGCCAGCTGGCGGGGCTCGTTGATCGCCCATCTCAACCGCTTCAAGCGCTTCCCGAACGGCGCCAGTCCCGGTACCGTGCAGGTCGCGTTCAGCATCGACCGGGGCGGCCGGGTTCTGTCGGCGCGGCTGGTCCGTGGCTCTGGTGATGCGGCTCTGGACGAGGAGGCGGTCGCAATGATCAGGCGGGCGAGCCCCGTGCCGGCGCCGCCGGACGGCATCGGTGGCAGCGCGATCGCGCTTGCGGTGCCCGTCCGGTTCTCGCGCTGAGGTAGATGGGGAACCCGGACGCCATTTGCGCGTCGTCGCGTTCGCAGCCAGTGCGCAAAGGAGACGCGCCATGGATATCGGAAAGCTCGCAGCCGGCGCTCTTCTGGCGGTCGCCTGCAGCGGCTGCGGAACGGAAGCCGAGCTGCGCGCGGCAGACGAGGCGCGCTGCCACTCATTCGGCTTCCGCACATCGAGCGAAGGCTTTGCGAACTGCCTGCTCCAGCTCGATCTCAATCGCGCCGCGGATCGGCGTGCCCGCTTCGACCGATACGATGCACCGCCCGGCTGGTACTACGGCCGCAATTGGTGGTGAGCTAACCACCTTCCAGACAAGAAAAAAGGGCCACGCCCGAAAGCGCAGCCCAAGTCTAGGGAGGAAACGCCCAAGGAGGGCGACGCAACATCTCTGCTGCGCTGCGCACTAGATAGGAGCGTCACCTCGCTCCCGCAAGAGGAAAAGGGCAGCAGCACTGACTTATTTTTCAGCTGCGATTAATCTCTTGATATCAAAAAGTTTTCTTGAAATTTGCGGCGGCGGCGATGAGTTTCTCGGCAGTCCTGCTTCTGCTGCATTGCCGAGACGCTGTTGACAATCGGCTGGCATCGATTTTCATATGCATGCAAATGAATCCGCTCCTGCCGCATCGCGTGGCGGGTGGTATCGGCGCGCAACGCGGCCGAAGCGGGCGAGGACAGCCTGATGCAGATCGATCGTCGCAGTTTCATCGCCGGCGTCGCCGCCGTCGGGGCTCCGGGCTTGGTGCGCGCCCAGGGGGCCGGGCCGATCCGCATCGGCGAGATCAACTCCTATACCGCCCAGCCGGCCTTCCTGAAACCCTATCGGCAGGCCTGGGAACTGGCGCAGGAGCAGATCAACGCCGCGGGCGGCGTGCTCGGCCGCAAGCTCGAGACCGTCTTCCGCGACGATGCCGGCAAGCCCGAGGATGCGGTGCGCCACGCCGCCGACCTTGCCACGGCCGAGAAGGTCGACATCATCGCCGGCGGCTTCCTCTCCAATGTCGGCCTGGCGCTCGCCGACTACGCCAATCAGAACAAGCGGCTCTACGTCGCCTCCGAACCGCTGGCCGACGCGCTCGTCTGGTCGAAGGGCAACCGCTACACCTTCCGCTTGAGACCCTCGACCTACATGCAGGCGGCGATGCTGGTGGAGGAGGCGGCGAAGCTCCCGGCGAAGAAATGGGCGATCGTCGCTCCCAACTACGAATACGGCCAGTCGGCGGTGAAATGGTTCAAGGAACTGCTGCTCAAGGCACGCCCCGACGTGACCTTCGTCGCCGAGCAGTTTCCGGCGCTCGGCCGGATCGATGCCGGCGCCACCGTCCAGGCGCTGGAAGCCGCGAAGCCCGAGGCGATCTTCAACGTCACCTTCGCGGTCGACCTCGCCAATTTCGTTCGCGCCGGCAATACGCGCGGCCTGTTCGAGGGGCGCCAGGTCGTCTCGATGCTGACTGGCGAGCCCGAATATCTCGACACGCTCGGCGCCGAAACGCCGGAAGGCTGGATCATCACCGGCTATCCCCATGCCGACCTGCAGACGCCGGAGCACGTCAAGTTCCGCGACGCCTACAAGGCGAAGTACAACGACTATCCCCGCCTGGGCTCGGTCGTCGGCTACGAGACGGTCCAGGCCATCGCTGCGGCGCTGGCGAAGGCCGGCTCGACCGACAACGAGAAGCTCGTCGACGCCTTCGAGGGGCTGAAGATGACCTCGGCCTTCGGCCCGATCGAGTTCCGCAAGATCGACCACCAATCGACGCTCGGCGCCTATGTCGGCAAGAGCGCGCTCCGGAACGGCAAGGGCGTGATGGTCGACTGGAGCTATCGCGACGGCGCCAAGTACCTGCCGAGCGACGACGAGGTCCGCAAGCTGCGGCCGGCGGTCTGAGGGCGTTGAAAGCCAGCGCGTCATGCTCGGGCTTGACCCGAGCATCTCTTGACGCATGAGGCTCCCGAGCCTCTTTTGGCGGACGATTCTCGGGACTACGCTGCGCTTCGCCCGAGAATGACGGAGCGAAGCGCCGGCATCACCGGATGCCACCACCGCTAAGATCCCCACCGTCTGAGACCTATCGCTTCGCCCGAGACGACATGCTGGATCTCGTCCTCACCCAGACCCTGAACGGCCTGGCTTCGGCATCGTCGCTCTTCCTGGTGGCGTGCGGGCTGTCGATCATCTTCGGCGTCACGCGCATCGTGAACTTCGCCCATGGCTCGCTCTACATGCTGGGCGGATATCTCGCCTGGACGCTGGTGACTTGGTTCGGCCCGGCTGATCCCTTGGGCTTCTGGGGCGGCGTGAGCCTGGCCGTGCTGCTCACCGGCGTCGTCGGCGTGCTGATCGAGGTCACGATCCTCAGGCGGATCTATCAGGCGCCCGAGCTGTTCCAACTGCTCGCGACCTTCGGCGTCGTGCTGATGCTGCAGGACATCGCGCTGGCGACATGGGGCCCCGAGGACAAACTCGGCCCGCGCGCACCGGGCTTCCGCAGTTTCGTCATCCTGTTCGACAACCGTTTCCCGAGCTACGATCTGCTTCTGATCGCGGTCGGCCCGGTCGTGCTCGGCTTGATCTGGCTGCTGTTCCATCGCACACGCTGGGGCGTGCTGATCCGGGCCGCGACTGAAGATCGCGAGATGGTCAGCGCGCTCGGCGTCAACCAGCGCCTGCTCTTCACCTCGGTCTTTGCCTTTGGCGCCGCGCTGGCGGGGCTTGGCGGCGCCCTCCAGCTCCCGCGCGAGGCGATCAACCTGCATATGGACCTGTCGATGATCGCGGAGGCCTTCGTCGTCGTGGTTGTCGGCGGGCTCGGCAGCGTGACCGGAGCCTATCTCGCCGCCGTGTTGATCGGCGTGCTCCACGCCTTCGGCATCCTGATCCTGCCCAAAATCACGCTCGTGCTGGTCTTCCTGGTGATGGCGGCGGTGCTGATCGCCAGGCCCCACGGCTTGCTCGGCAAGGCCGCCGCCGAGCCGCGCGGCCATGCTGGCCAGCTCTTCCTGCTGCGCCCGGCCGATGGCGCGGCCAAGCTGTTTGGCACGGTCGCGCTCGCCCTGCTGGTCATCGCGCCGCTCGTCGTGCCCGATCATTTCGTCCTGACGCTGACCGATCTGGTGATCTTCGCGGTCTTCGCCGCCTCGCTGCATCTGCTGATGGGGCCGGGCGGCATCATCTCATTCGGCCATGCCGCCTATTTCGGCCTCGGGGCCTATGGCGCGGCGCTGGCGGTAAAATGGCTGGGCGCATCGATGGAGCCTGCGCTCGTCTTCGCGCCCGTGATGGCCGGCGTCGCTGGGGCGATCTTCGGCTGGTTCTGCGTGCGGCTCTCGGGCGTCTACTTGGCCATGCTGACGCTGGCCTTCGCCCAGATCGCCTGGGCAACAGCCTTCCAATGGGTGGATCTGACCGGCGGCGACAACGGCATTCTCGGCGTTTGGCCCTCGGCGTGGGCAGTCTCGAAGACGGCGTTCTACTATCTCGCGCTGGCCACCGCCGTGCTTGTGATCCTGACCCTGCGCCTCATCATCTTCGCACCCTTCGGCTACGCCCTGCGCGCCGGCCGCGACAGCCCCTTGCGGGCGGAGGCGATCGGTCTCGATGTCGGGCGCCTGCAATGGGCCGCCTTCGTCATCGCCGCGATCGCGGCCGGTATCGCCGGGGGGCTCTTCGCCTTCTCGAAGGGCTCGGTCTTCCCCACCTATATGGCGATCCCGCGCTCGGTCGACGCGCTGCTGATGGTGTTGCTCGGCGGCGTGCAGACGGTTGCCGGGCCGGTCGTCGGCGCCTTCGCCTATATGGGGCTGAACGAACAGCTCGCGAAGATGACGGCCTATTGGCGCTTCGGCCTCGGGCTGTCGATCGTGCTGTTGGTCGTCCTGTTCCCGCGAGGCTTGGTGGGCACCTGGCTGTTCTGGCGCGCCCGGCGGGACAGCGCGGCGCAAGCGGCCGTGGCGGCATGACCCCACCCATGGCCCCCGTGCTGGAAGCACGCGACCTCGCCCGATCCTTCGGCGGGGTGAAAGCAGTCGATGGGGTGTCCTTCTCGGTCGCGGCCGGGCGGCTGGTCGCGCTGATCGGCCCCAACGGCGCCGGCAAGACGACCTGCTTCAACATGCTGAACGGGCAGCTCAAGCCCGACCGCGGCGAGGTCCTTCTCGCTGGCCAGCCGATCACCGGGCTTGAGCCGCGCAAGATCTGGCGCCTCGGCGTCGGCCGCACCTTCCAGATCACCGCGACCTTCGCCTCGATGACAGTGCGCGAGAACGTCCAGATGGCGCTGATTTCGCATGTCGGCGAAAGCTGGCGCCTCTTCGGCCGCGCCAACGGGCGCCACAGCGAGGCGGCGGACGCGCTGCTTGATCAGGTCGGCATGACCCAGCAGGCGGAGCGCGCCTGCGGCGTGCTCGCCTATGGCGACCTGAAGCGCGTCGAGCTTGCGGTCGCGCTCGCCAATGCGCCAAAACTCCTGCTGATGGACGAGCCGACCGCCGGCATGGCGCCGCAGGAGCGCATCGCGCTGATGGCGCTCACCGCCCGCATCGCCAGGGAGCGCGGCATCGCCGTGCTGTTCACCGAGCACGACATGGACGTCGTCTTCGCCCATGCCGACCGCGTGCTGGTGCTCGACCGCGGCCGGCTGATCGCGGCGGGAACCAGCGCCGAGGTTCGCAACGACCCGCAGGTGCGGGCGGTCTATCTCGGCTCCGGCGCGACCTCGGGAGGGCATTGATGGCGGCGCTCCTCGAACTCGCCGGCGTCGAGGCCTGGTATGGCCGCGCCCAGATCCTGCACGGCGTCGGCTTTTCGGTGGGACAGGGCGAGGTCGTCGCGCTGATGGGGCGCAACGGCGCCGGCAAATCGACGACGATGAAGACGGTGATGGGGCTGGTGCCGCAGCCGCAGGGTTCGATCCGCTTCGACGGCAAGGAGATCGCCGGGCGCGAGCCCTTCGCCATCGCGCGGCTCGGCATCGGCTATGTCCCGGAGGACCGGCGTGTCTTCTCGGAGCTGACAGTGATGGAGAATCTCGAAGTCGGCCGCCAGCCGGCGCGGGCGGGTGCGCCGCACTGGACGCCGGAGCGGCTCTTCGATCTCTTCCCCAATCTCGGCCGCATGCGCGACCGGCCGGGCGGCGCCATGTCCGGCGGCGAGCAGCAGATGCTGACCATCGCCCGCACGCTGATGGGCAATCCGCGCCTGCTCCTGCTCGACGAACCCTCGGAGGGGCTGGCGCCGGTCATCGTCGAGGCGATGGCGGAGACCATTCGCGTGCTGAAAGGCGAGGGGTTGTCGGTCCTGCTTTCCGAGCAGAACCTGCATTTCGCCGGCAGCATCGCCGACCGCGCCGTCATCATCGAGAAGGGGCTGATCCGCTTCGACGATACGATGGCCGCTCTCAAGACCGACGAGGCGGCGCGGAGCCAGTATCTGGCGGTTTGAAGCCGGCGAGCAGCCGCCGCATGACGTCGAGCAATGGCTCGATCTCGCGCTCGGCCATCGGCTCGAGCGCGGCGACGGTGATCGCCTTGGCGCGCTCGACATAATCAGGAAGCAACTCGCGGCCGCGCGCGCCGAGCTGCACCAGCACGCGGCGCTTGTCGTCGGGATCGTGCAGGCGCTCGACCAGCCCGCGTTCGGCAAGCCGGGTCACCACGCCCCGGATGGTCGCGGGGTCCATCGCCGTCATGCGGCCGAGCTGATTCTGGGAGATGCGTCCATCGGCGGCGAGGCGGCACAATACCGCGAATTGCGGTGGCGTTGGCCCATCCTGGCCCATCATCTCGAGGAACATCGCGACATAGCGCTGCTGCATCTGCCGCAGCAGGAAGCCGAACTGCTCGTCCAGCACATAGCCGGCGAGATCGACCGGTTCGGGAGTGGCGGAATCAGCCTGACCACTGGCCGAGCGATGATGCCGGCCGAGCCCGTCTTCCGATTCCTCTGTGCGATCCATGCTGGCTCCGGGCGGCGATTCTGCCGGCTGGCCGGCAGGGGTCATTGTCCCGGATCATATGTATTCATTCAATCGCGCAGGCTAGCACAGCCGTCATGCTCGGGCTTGACCCGAGCATCTCATGAAGGAAGGGCGCACCCATCGGTGCGAGATTCTCGGGTCACCGCTGCGCGGCGCCCGAGAATGACGGCAAGCCCGTCGCTATCAGCCCAGCGACATCGTCAGCGGCGGCTTGACCTCGGGCGGCAGCGGCGAGGTGTAGCCTTCCTTGCCGAGGCGCGCCTTGTGATCGGCCTTGGCGGCTTCCATCAGGGCGGGGTCGCTGAGCACGGCGGCGCCGGTCGCAGCCATCGCCTTGGCGACATGGACCATCGCCTTGTGCGCGGCCGGCGACTTGCCCTGCGCCACCACCTGCCAAGTGTGGAACGGCGTGCCCATCGCCACCGTCGGCGCATGGGCCTGCACGGTCGGCACCGCCCAGCTCACATCGCCGATATCGGTCGAGCCGATGGCCGGATTGCGCTTGGCATCGCGCGGCACGAGGAAGTCGGCGAGCGGCGCGCCGCTATCCGGCATGCCGACGGTGCGCCAGATCGAGGCGATCTCCTGCGGCGAGAGCGTCGCTCGAATCTTCTCGGCATAGGCCTTGTCGGCGTCGTCGAAATGCGGCGCGCCGAGATCCTCCATCACTTTGTGCATGGCTTCTTCGAGCGGCGTGTTGGCGACGAGGTCGGAGACGGCGCTGACGATCCGCATCTCCATCTTGGTTTCCGTCATCAACGCAGCACCTTCCGCGATCTTCTTCACGCGCTGCACGAGCTCCAACATGCCGCGCAGGTCACGCGCACGGATCGAGTAGCGGACCCGCGCATGGGCCTGCACGACGTTCGGCGCGATGCCGCCAGTGTCGAGCAGCGCGTAGTGGACGCGCGCATCGGACGGCATGTGCTCGCGCATATAGTTCACGCCGACATTCATCAATTCGACGGCGTCGAGCGCCGAGCGGCCGAGATGGGGCGCCGCCGCCGCGTGCGAGGCGCGGCCGGTGAAGACGAAATCGGCGCGGGTATTGGCCAGCGCCAGCGCCGGGGCGACCTCCCAGAAGCTCGACGGGTGCCAGCTAATCGCGACATCGGCGTCGTCGAAGGCGCCGGCGCGGACCATGAAGGCCTTGGCGGCGCCGCCTTCCTCGGCCGGGCAGCCATAATAGCGCACGCGACCGGGGATCTTGTTCTCGGCCAGCCAGTCCTTCATCGCGACGGCAGCGAGCATCGCGGCGGAGCCGAGCAGGTTGTGACCGCAGCCATGGCCATGGCCGTTGGTCTCGATTTCCTTGTGCTCGGCGAGGCCAGCTTCCTGCGAGAGGCCGGGCAGGGCGTCGTATTCGCCGAGGAAGGCGATGACCGGGCCGCCTTCGCCGGCCTCGCCGATCACGGCGGTCGGGATATCCGCGACATTCTCGGTGATCTTGAAGCCCTGGTGCTTCAGCTCGGCGATATGCTCGGCGACCGAGCGCTTCTCGGTGTAGCACACCTCCGGCATGCCCCAGACCCGGTCGCTCAGCGCGATCAGTCGCTCCTTGTTTGCATCGACATGCCGCCAGAGATCGTTTCGATTGTCCATTGTCGTTCCGCCTGGAGAACGCCTGGGCGCTCCCCGTCTTTCGTTGAGAGGCGGATTCCCCGACGGGGCCGATGCAGCCGGGCCGGACCCGCCTCTGGTGGGCAGCGGCATATGAGCAATCTCGGCCGGCGCCGTCCAGACATTCAGCGCATGGCGGAACAGCGTCTCAGGCTTTGCCCTGCACCGGCGAGGTGGCGGCGAAATCGGCGAGGATCGGGCAATCCGGCCGGTGGTCGCCATGACAATGCGTCGCAAGGTGGCGTAGCGTGTCGGCCATGGCCTTGAGCTCTGCCGCCTTTTCCTCGAGCTCGCGCACATGCGCCATGGCGAGGTTCTTCACGTCGGCGCTGGCCCGGCTCTTGTCGCGCCAGAGCGCGAGCAGTTCGCGCGTTTCCTCCAGCGAGAAGCCGAGATCGCGCGAGCGGCGCACGAAGCGCAGCGTATGGACGTCGTCATCGGCATAGACCCGGTATTGCGCGGCTGTTCGGGCCGGCGGGGTGATCAGGCCGATGCTCTCGTAATAGCGGATCATCTTGGCGCTGACGCCGGAGCGGGTCGCGGCTTCGCCGATATTCATCTCAGGTCTCCTGTACATGCGAAACCGGAACTTGGAAGCGCTTCAACCGCAGTGCATTGCTGACGACGCTGACGCTCGACAGCGCCATGGCGAGCCCGGCGAAGACCGGCGAGAGCAGGATGCCGAAAGCCGGGTAGAGCACGCCCGCCGCAACCGGGATCAGCAAGGCATTGTAGCCGAAGGCCCAGGACAGATTCTGGCGGATATTGGCGATCACCGCCTGCGACAGGGCGATGGCGCGCGGCACGCCTATCAGGTCGCCCGACATCAGCACGACATCGGCGCTCTCGATGGCGATGTCCGTGCCGGTGCCGATGGCGATGCCGACATCGGCCTGGGCGAGGGCAGGGGCGTCGTTGATGCCGTCGCCCACGAAGGCAACCTTGGCGCCGCGCTGCTGCAGCGCTTTCACCACCTCGGCCTTGTCCGTCGGCAGCACCTCGGCCCGGACTTCGTCGATGCCGAGCTGGCGTGCGACGGCTTCTGCCGTGCGTCGGTCGTCGCCGGTCACCATCGCGACCCTGAGGCCGAGCTTGTGCAAGGCGGCGATGGCCGCGGGCGTCGTCTCCTTCACAGCATCGGCGACGGCGATAACGGCAGCGATCCGGCCGTCGATCGCGGCATAGAGCGGCGTCTTGCCCGCTTCCGCCAGCGCCTTGGCGCTGGCCGCGAAGGGCACGATGTCGAGCTTCGCCTCTTGCATCAGCCGGTGCCCGCCGATCGCGACCTTGCGACCTTCGACCGTCGCGGTGACGCCGCGGCCGGGATCGCTGGCGAAATCGGCCGGTTCGGCGAGCGCGAGCCCGCGCGCTTTGGCCGCCGCGACCAGCGCCTGTGCCAGCGGATGCTCCGAGCGGTTCTCGGCCGAGGCGACGAGGCGCAGAATCTCGTCCACCGCGAAGCCGGCAGCCGGCTCGATGTCGGTGAGTTCCGGCTTGCCCTTGGTCAGCGTGCCCGTCTTGTCGAGCGCGACGATCTCGACGTCCTTCAGCGCCTGCAAGGCGTCGCCCTGCCGGAACAGGATGCCGAGCTCGGCGCCGCGGCCGGTGCCGACCATGATCGAGGTCGGGGTGGCCAGGCCCATGGCGCAGGGGCAGGCGATGATGAGCAGCGCGACGGCATTGACCAGCGCATGCGAGAGCGCCGGGCTCGGGCCGAATGTCAGCCAGACCAGGAAGGTCGCCAGCGCCAGCGCGATCACCACCGGCACGAACCAGAGCGTGACCCGGTCGACCAGCGCCTGGATCGGCAGCTTGGCGCCCTGCGCGGCCTGGACGGTCCGCACGATCTGGGCCAGCAGCGTGTCGGAGCCGACCTTCCGAGCGGTGAAACGCAGCGCGCCCGAACCATTGACGGTGCCGCCGGTGACGATGCTGCCGGCCTGCTTGCGCACGGGGGCGGGCTCGCCGGTGATCATGGATTCGTCGACGAAAGAGGTGCCGTCCGCGACCTCGCCATCGACCGGAACGCGCTCGCCCGGCCGGAGGATGACGACATCGCCGGGGCGGACGCTCTCGACGGGCACATCGCTCTCGGCGCCGTCACGCAGCACGCGGGCGGTCTTGGGCTGGAGCGCGATCAGGCTGCGGATGGCGGCGCTGGTCCGCCCCTTGGCGCGAGCCTCGAACCAGCGGCCGAGCAGGATCAGCGTCACGATGACGGCGCCGGATTCGAAATAGGTGCCCTCCGTTCCCGCCGGTAGCAGATTCGGCAGGAAGGTCGCGACCGTCGAGTAGAGATAGGCCGCGCCGGTGCCGAGCATGACGAGCGAATTCATGTCGGGCGCGAGCCGCAGCAGCGCCGGGAAACCCTTGCGCAGGAAGACGAGGCCCGGGCCGAACTGCACGATGGTCGCGAGCGCGAAGGAGAAGACGCGCACGTTCCATTCGCCGAAGGTGCCGGCGAGCCAGTGGTGCAGGGCAGGGACCATGTGGCTGCCCATCTCGACGACGAGCAGCGGCAAGGTCAGCAGCCCGGCGAGGATGACCGAGCGCAGCAACTTGCCTTGCTCTTCGTCCCGGGCGGCCTGCTGGCGCGAGGCCGCGTCGCCATCGGCGGCGACCATCGGGCTCGCCTCGTAGCCGGCGCCGGCCACGGCCTTGACGAGAGCCGGGACGATCTCGTCGCCGGCGAGCGTCTTCACGCTGGCGCGCTCGGTGGCGAGGTTGACGGTGGCCTCAACCACGCCCGGCACGGCGCGCAGCGCCTTCTCGACATGGCCGACGCAGGACGCGCAGGTCATTCCCGAGACCGACAGCTCGATCATCGTCTCGACCGGCGTGTAGCCGGTGTGCCGGATCGCGGCCTCGATCTGCCCGAGATCGGTGCCGCCCTTGGCGAAAGTGACATGTGCCCGTTCGGTCGCGAGATTGACCGAGACCGCATCGACGCCGGGCACCGCCGCGATGGCGCGCTCGACATGGGCGACGCAGCTCGCGCAGGTCATGCCTTCCACGCCCAGATCGAGCGTTTCGAGTTCGTTACGGGGCCTGTCGATGACCGTCATCGCCGTCTCCTTTAGGGTGATGACGAGCGATATAGGGCTTCCCATGGTGGGAAGGTCAAGGGGTGTGATGGGCTTCGAATTCTCCGATCACCGGTTTGGCCGTCATGCTCGGGCTTGACCCGAGCATCTCATGCCGAAAGAGGCTCTTTTCATCTCATCCTGCCTAAGATTCTCGGGTCTGCGCTTCGCTTCGCCCGAGAATGACGCCCTGACCGTCCGGATCAAGGCATCTCGACCGAGACGCTCTTGATCACCGCATGGACCGGCTTTCCGGGCGCCAACCCGAGCAAGGCAACGGATTTCGCCGTCAGACGCGCCGCCAGCTTCGCCTCGCCGCAGGCGATGAGCAGATGCACGGTGCTGCCGCCGAAACCGCTCCGCTCCCCGATCTCGGAGATTGTGCCGGACAGCGCGTTGAGCGCGCTGATGTCCCCGGGGCGGCCGAGGCTGAGCATGACGTCGCTCGCCAGGATGCGGACCTTGATGCGCTGGCCCTGCTGAAGCGCGCCGCGCGCGATCGTCAGCGGCCCGGCCGGAGTCGTGAGCCGCGCCAGCCCGAAAGCTTCCTCGAAGCCGGCGACCTTGGCCGAGAGCAAGGTGCTCGCTTCCGGCGCACCCGGCCGCGCCGCCAGATCGGGGCGGGCGAGAATCTCGACTGTCGGACCGCAAGCGGCGATGCGCCCGTTCTCGACCATGGCGACGGTGGTGGCGAGGCGCGCGACTTCTGCCAGTGCGTGCGAGACATAGACGATGGGTATGCCGACCTCGTCGCGCAGCCGCTCGATATGCGGCAGGATCTCGGCCTTGCGCGCTTCGTCGAGCGCGGCCAGCGGCTCGTCCATCAGCAAAAGGCGGGGCTGCGCCAGCAGGGCGCGGCCGATGGCCACCCGCTGCTTCTCGCCACCCGAGAGGGTGCCCGGCCGCCGCAGCAGCAGATGGCCGATGCCGAGCAACTCGAGCACCTTGTCGAGTTCGGCCGGCTTGCGCTGTCGGCGCGGTACGAACCAGTGCCCGAACAGCAGGTTCTGGCGCACGGTGAGATGGGGGAAAAGCCGGGCCTCCTGAAAGACATAGCCGATGCGCCGGCGGTGCTTCGGCAAGCAGATGCCACGTTCGGTGTCGACCAGCGTCTCGCCATCGACGCGGACATAGCCGGAATCCGGGCGGATCAGCCCGCCGATGACATTGACGAGCGAGGTCTTGCCCGAGCCCGAACTGCCGAACAGCGCGGTCAGGCGCCCGTCGGAGGTGAAGGAGGCATCGAGCTTGAAGTCGCCGAGCCGGTGCCGGACCGCGATGTCGAGAGCGGGCTTCATTCGATGTCGATCCGGCGACCGACGATGCGCGCCATCACTTCGGAGAGAAAGAGCGCCGCGACCGAGATCACGATCGAGATCAGCGTCAAGCGCAAGGCGCCGGCATCGCCGCCGGGCACCTGCGTGAAGGTGTAGATCGCGGAGGGCAGGGTCTGCGTCTCGCCGGGGATGTTGGAGACGAAGGTGATCGTCGCCCCGAATTCGCCCATCGCCTTGGCGAAGCACAGGATCATGCCGGCGATGATGCCGGGCAGGCAGAGCGGCAGGGTGACGACGAGGAAGACCCAGATCGGGCCGGCGCCGAGCGTGCCGGCGGCGGCTTCCAGCTTGCGGTCGACGGCTTCGATCGAGAGACGGATGGCGCGGACCATCAGCGGAAAGCCCATCACGCCGCAGGCCAGCGCCGCACCCGTCCAGCGGAACGAGAAAACGATCCCGAACCAGTCATAGAGGAACTGCCCGATCGGCCCGCGCCGGCCGAAGCCGATGAGCAGCAGATAGCCCGTCACCACCGGCGGCAGGATCAGCGGCATATGGACGATGGCGTCGAGCAGGGACTTGCCCCAGAAGCGCCCGCGCGCCAGCAGAAGCGCGACGCCAAGCCCGAGCGGCAGGCTCGCGAGCATGGCCGTGCTGGCGACGATGAGGCTGAGCCTCACCGCCGTCCATTCTTCGGGCGAAAGCCAGTCGGTCACGAAGAGGTGGCGGGCTTGTTGAGAACCGTGAAGCCCTGCTTCTCGAAGACGGGCTTGGCAGCGGGGCTGCGCAGATAAGTCAGGAAGGCCTGCGCGTCGGGATTGGCCGAATCCTTGGTGATGGCGACGGGATAGACGATCGGCGGATGCGAATCCTCGGGGAAGGTCGCGACGACCTTGACCTGCGGGTCGGCGGCCGCGTCGGTCGCATAGACGATGCCGAGCGGGGCCTCGCCGCGCGAGACCAGCAGCAGAGCGGCGCGGACATTGTCGGCTTGCGCGATCTTGTCCTTCACCTTGTCCCAGGCGCCGAGTTTTTCCAGCGCAGCCTTGCCGTATTTGCCGGCCGGGACGGAATCGACATTGCCCATGGCGAGGCGGCCGGAGCCGACCGCGCCCGCGACATCGGCGCCGGGCTTGAGGTCGAGCTTGGCGGTCGAATCCTTGCTGGTAACGAGCACGATGCGGTTGCCGAGCAGGCTGACGCGGGTGTCCGGCTTGATCAGGCCCTTGCTGGCCGCATAGTCCATCCAGTCGAGATCGGCCGAGACGAAGAGATCCGCGGGGGCGCCGTTCTCCAGCTGCTTCGCGAGTGTGTTGCTGGCGGCGTAGGAGATCTTCGGCGCGGGCTTGCCGCTCTCCCTAACCCAGTTGGCGGCGGCCTCGTCGAGCGCATTCTTCATGCTGGCAGCGGCGAAGATGACGAGGTCCTTCGTCTGCGCCTGAGCGGTGTCGAAGGCGGGGGCGGAACTCACGGCAAGTGCCAGGCCCATGCCCAGCAGGGTGCGACGCTTCAACATGCTGTTCCTCGCTCGAATTTATCGTTGTATATCGATGGATATAACGATGGTTGCCGCGCCCCCCGAGCCAAGTCAAGGCGCCGTCGCAGTCGGGTTGTCGCAAGGAAAGGACGAGCCATGAAGATCAGCGCGCGCAATCAGCTCAAGGGCAGGATCGTCGAGATCACCAAGGGCGCGACGACGGCCCATGTCCGCATCGATATCGGCGGCGCGATCGTGACGTCCTCGATCACCAATGCGGCGGTGGACGATCTCGGGCTCACCATCGGCAAGGAAGCCTACGCCGTGGTCAAGGCGTCCGACGTGATGATAGCAATCGACTGAGGAGGTCGGCCGGCATGGTCCGCGAGAACGAAATCCGCGAGAAGGAGGTCGCCGTCGCGCCGCCACAGGCGACCGATGCCGGTCTCGCCTTCATCGGCACCATCCGCACGCCCTGGACCTCGCGGCTGACCTGTCCGCGCCAGGGCAGGGCGGACGGGCCGATCTGCCGCATCGAACTCTTCCCGCCCTGGAACGAGGCCCTGGATGGCGTCGAGCGCTTCGAACGGCTCGAGGTGCTCTACTGGCTGCACCAGTCGCGCCGGGACCTCGTCCGCCAGAGCCCAGCCAACAACGGCGAGACCCACGGCACGTTTGCCTTGCGCACGCCGGTGAGGCCCAATCCGATCGGCACCTCGACCGCGACGCTGGTGGCGCGGGAAGGGCGGGTGTTGCTGGTGCGCGGGCTCGACTGCCTCGACGAGACGCCGCTCCTCGACATCAAGCCGGACCGCACGCTGTTCACGCCGATCGCGCCGCCGCAACCCGGCGATTTCGAGACGGGTTGAGGTTTCCCCGCTGAGAACGCCGTCGTTCTCGGGCGTAGCGAAGCGCAGACCCGAGAACCCTAGCCGGAGATGCTCGGGGCAAGCCCGATCATGACGACGGCGTTTCTGCAGTCCCGCTCAGCCGTGCGGATGCTTGTGAATCGGGTCGACCCAATAGACCTCTTCCGGCTTTTCGACCGGGTCGACATCGGTGATGTTGACCACCACCGCCTCGTTGTCCGAGCGCACCAGCACGCATTGCAGCGGGTTGTCGGGATCGGCGTTGATCTCCTGATGCGGCACGAAGGGCGGCACATAGATGAAGTCGCCCGGCCCGGCCTCGGCGACGAATTCGAGCCGCTCGCCCCAGCGCATGCGGGCCTTGCCGCTCACCACATAGATCACGCTTTCGAGCTCGCCATGGTGATGCACGCCGGTCTTGGCGTTGGGCTCGATCGCAACCGTGCCGGCCCAGATCTTCTGCGCGCCGACGCGGGCCTGGTTGATCGCGGCTTGCCGGAACATACCGGGCGTCTGCGCCGTGTTGGGATCGAGCTTGTCGCCGGAGATGACGCGCACGCCATCATGCTTCCAGCGCGGCTCGCCGTCATGGCTGTGATCGTGCGGGTGGTCGTGCGAATGATCGTGGTCGTGGTCCATGGCAGTCTCCCGATCAGTCCTTCTTCGCTGGCCCGGTCGCCACAGGCCGCTGGCCCATGCCCCATTCGGACCATGAGCCGTCATAGATCGCCTTGGCCGGCTTGCCGACGGTCTCGAGCGCCGTCGACAGAATCACGGCCGAGACACCCGAACCGCAGGTCATGATCGAGGGCTTGTCGAGATCGACGCCGGCATCCCGGAACAATTCCGTGATCTCCTCGGGAGACTTCAACCTGCCATCGGAGGTGAGTTGGGATGACGGAAGGTTGAGCGAGCCGGGAATATGGCCGGAGAGGAGACCGGGACGCGGCTCCGCCGCTTCGCCGCGGAAGCGGTCGGCCGCGCGCGCATCGACCACTTGGATCGCCTGCGAGGCCGTGGCCCGCGCCACGTCCTCGGCATTCGCGACGGCGCCGTTGTCGAGCCGGGCGGTGAAGCTGCGGGGTTGGCGCGGCTGCGGACTGTCTTCCTCGACGGGACGGCCCTCGGCGAGCCATTTCGGGAAGCCACCATCCAGGATAACGACGTCTCGTGCGCCGAACACCTTGAAGGTCCAGCGCACGCGCGGCGCCGAGAAGAAGCCGAGCCCATCATAGACGACGATGCGCATGCCGTCGCCGATGCCAAGCGCGCCGACGGCCGCCGCGAATTCGGGGGCGGATGGCAGCATGTGGGGCAGGGACGAGCGGCTGTCCTTGATCTTCTCGATATCGAAATGGACCGCGCCGGGAATGCGGCGCTGGGCATATTCGGCCGCTCCGTCGCGCTTCTGCGCCGGCAGATACCAGGAGGCATCGACGACGACGATATCGGGCGCGTTCAGGCGCTCGGCGAGCCACTCGGTCGAAACGAAAACGTCTTCACGGGCCATAGGCGTATCCTCTGGGCAAAGTCTTATCTGATGATCGGATCCGCTCCGTCATTCCGGGCTTGCCCCGGAATCCATCATGGAACGCGATGGATTCCGGATCGGCGCGGCCTCGAAATGACCGTGACGGTCCGTCGAAAGCCAATCTCAGGCCAGCGCGATGCGCACGCGCCGGTTCTGTTTGCCCTTCTTCTCGATATCGGTGACGCTGACGAGGCCGATCTCCGCCGTGTTGCGGACATGGGTTCCGCCGCAGGGCTGCAGGTCGATGTCGCCGATAGACACGAGCCGGACGCGGCCCGAGCCGCGCGGCGGCTTGACCGACATCGTCTTGACCAGGCCCGGATTGGCGTCGAGCTCCTCGTCGGTGATCCAGCGTTCGGTCACGTCAGCAGGGCGCGCGACCAAGGCCTGGAGCTTTTCGGTGATTTCGGCCTTGTCCAGTCCGCCTTCCGGGATGTCGAAATCGAGCCGCCCGTCGCCATCGCCGATCGATCCGCCCGTGACGGGGAAGGGCAGCACGACGCTGAGCAGATGGAGCGCGGTGTGCACGCGCATGCGCTTGAAGCGGCGCTCCCAGTCGAGCACTGCCGTGACGGCATCGCCCGGCGCCGGCAGCGCCTGTCCCTCAGCGGCAACATGGATGACGCGGCTCTTGTCCTCGGGATCGTAGATCGTGGTGCCGATGGCGACGATGCCGCCGTCCGTCAGGCGGAGATGCCCGACATCGCCGGGCTGGCCGCCGCCGGTCGCGTAGAACACCGTACGGTCGAGGATGACGCCGCCGCGCTCGTTGACGGTTTGGACGGTCGCAGGCGTCTCCTGCAGATAGGCATCCTGGCGAAACAGCAGTTCGGTCGGCATGATCTCGTCAATCTCGTGGGTCGCGCGAAACGCGCCTTCGCCGCGCAGACTGCACCGATTGCCGCGACAGTGCCACAGCCTTGGCGGGATAACGGGGATGATTTGGACCGCATGGCTTCCGGCATCGCGTTTCGATGCCTAGATGGCTGTTCCGATCAAACCGGAGCCGCCGATGGCCTTGCCCCGCATGACCCCGCAGGACGGCGTCGCCTGGATCACCGGTGCCAGCTCCGGCATCGGCGCGGCGGTCGCGCTCGAGTTGGCGCGGCGCGGCTGGACGGTCGCGATCACCGCGCGCAGGACCGATGCCCTCGAAGCGGTGGCGCGCGAGGCTGAAGGCCTGCCGGGCCGGATCGTAGCCCATGCCGGCGACGTGACCGACGCACAGGCGATGCGGGGAGTGACGGAGGCCATCGAGAGCATTCACGGGCCGATCGCGCTGGCGTTCCTGAATGCCGGCATCGCGTGGGGGCAAGGCGGCAGGATTGATGCCGAGACGGTCGAAAGGGTTGTCGCGGTCAATCTGCTCGGTGTCGTGAAAAGCCTCTTCGCCGTGGAGCCGCGCATGGCTGCCCGCGGGCGCGGCCAGATCGCGGTCAACGCGTCGCTGGTCGGGTACCGTGGCCTTCCCGGTGCTGCCGCCTATGGTGCCGCCAAGGCGGGCGCGATCTATTTCTGCGAGGCGCTGCGCTTCGATTGCAAGGCAGCCGGCATTCGCCTGCAACTGGTCAATCCCGGTTTCGTCGACACGCCGATGACGCAGGGCCGGCGATTCCCGATGCCGTTCCTGCTGACGGTGGAGGATGGCGCCCGTCGAATCGTCGAAGGCTTCGAGCGCGGCGGCTTCGAAATCACCTTCCCGCGTCGCCTCGCCTGGATCCTGAAGGCGGCGCGGCTATTGCCTTATCCGATCTATTTCGCGCTGATGTCCCGCTTTGCCGAGCGGCCTGACTGAGCGTTGCTTCAACGGTTGCGGATTTCGGCGAAGGCATCGAGCGCGCGCTGGCGCCCGAAGGCGAGGTCGACGAGCGGGGCCGGATAGGTCTCGCCGATTCGCACTCCCGCCGCGCGCAACGCCATCTCGGACGCCTTCCACGGCTCGTGGATGTCGTCATCCGCGAGCCCGGCCAGCTCCGGCACCCATTTGCGCACATAGCCGCCGGCGGGGTCATGGGTCGCGCCCTGCGTGACCGGATTGAAGATGCGGAAATAGGGCGAGGCGTCGGCGCCCGATCCCGCCACCCATTGCCAGCTGGCAGCGTTGTTGGCGGGGTCGGCATCGACCAGCGTGTCCCAGAACCAGGCTTCGCCGGCGCGCCAGTCCTGCAGCAGATGCTTGATCAGGAATGACGCCGTGACCATCCGGACACGGTTGTGCATCCAGCCTGTCGCCCAGAGCTCGCGCATGCCGGCGTCGACCAGCGGGATGCCGGTCTGTCCGCGCTGCCAGCGGCTGAGCGCTTCCCTGGCGGGTTGCCAGGGAAAACAGTCGAAGCGCTCATCGTAGTTGCGTGTCGCCAGCTCGGGATTGTGGAAGAGCAGGTGGTAGGAGAATTCCCGCCAGCCGATCTCGGACAGGAATTTTTCCGCATCGCGTTCCGATCCCGCCGCCTCGCCGGTCGCGCGGGCATGATGGAGCGCATGCCAGATCTGGCGTGGGCCGATCTCGCCGAAGCGTAGATGCGGTGAAAGGCGCGACGTCGATTCGCGGCCCGGCCGGTCGCGGCCTTCGGCATAACCCGCCAGTCCGCCGGCGAGAAAATCGTCGAGTCGGGCCGAGGCGCCGTCTTCTCCCGGCGTCCATTCCGCCCGCATGCCCCCGGCCCAGTCGGGCTTCCGGGGCTCGAGCCCGAGATTCGGCAGGGTAACGCTGAGAGGCTCGATCGAATCGGGCAGGGCAACCGCCTCGATTCGCGCTGGCGCAGGAATCGGAGCCAGCGGCTCGCCCTTCTGCCGGGCGGCGCGCCAATACGGCGTGAACACCTTCATCGGCTGCCCGGTCGTGGTGGTGACCTGCCAGGGCTCGTTCAGGAGATGGCTGTTGAAGCTATGGACGCTGATTCCGCACCGCGACAGTTCTTCCTTGAGCTGGCGACCGAGCGCGATCGCCTCTGCCTCGTAGCGGCGATTCCACGTGACCAGCCGGATCCCGGCCGCTGCCGCGACGCGTGGAATCAGCGCAGCCGGATCGCCTTGCATCAGCACGAGCTCGCCGCCCTTCTGCGCCAGCGCATTGCCGAGCGTGTCGAGCGAGCGCGACAGCCACCAGCGCGAGGCTGCGCCGAGCGGGCGACGATCGGGGCTGGTGTCGAGAATATAGAGGCAGAGGACCGGCCCGGCCTGCGCCGCGGCGGCGAGGGCAGGGTTGTCAGCCAGTCGCAGATCGTTCCTGAACCAGTGCAGGGCGTGTTGGGCCATCATTCCTCACCCGCGGGGCGCAACATCGCGCGCACGCCAGTCATGCCGGCACAAACGCGGCAGGCGGCTATACAACGGTTAGCCTGGCACAAATTTCAGGTTGGCGGGCTCGAAACAGAGCAACCGCTTCCATTCGTGCAGGCCAGCCCCGCCATGCTCCATGGTGCCGTACATGAGCCAGCGAAGGCCTTGGACTTGAGGGTCCTGTCGATCCGTGAGCCAGCGGGCCACCTCAAGGAAAAGGAGCTTCACGGCGCCCGTTTTGAGATAGTCGCCATGCCCCATGATTTCGTGTGTGCGGCACATATTGCCGACGCGCCTCAGCGAAATATACGCAATGAGCCGTTCACCGTCCTCGTCCTGAATGAAGGCGCCCCATGTCAGTGTCCAATGCGAGGAGCAGGACGGCGCGGAGGGTGGGGCAAGCGTATCGACGAGATTTGGCCCGACGCCGAACCATGCGGACAGCACCGGCCCCCCGGAACGGAAGCGTTTGGAGGCGGCAATAGCTGCGATGCTGGCGGTATAACTCTCCGCTTGAATGGGTGTGCAGCTGACGCCCAGGCGGGCGGCCTTCTTGCTCGCACGTACGATGTTGCCGTGGGAGCGCTTCGCAACGGCACGGATATACGAGTCCGATGTCGGAAAACGATCCAGGTCCAACAGCATGGCGGTAGGAACGGTCCAACGCCGAAGGCCCGACCGAGGCGCGTTTCGCTCATGGAAGCGACGCGCATCGGAAATAATATGGCTGCACAAGGGGTGCACGCAGCGTTGCGGCGCTTCGGGCTCCAGATGCGCGATCGGCAGGATCTGATCAGGCTTAAGGCCGAAATCGCGCAGCCGTGCTTTTCGCGTTACCGACAGCCAAGGATCGAGCGACTTGTGAAGTTGGTTGGTGAGCGACTTCGCGAGTGTCATGGCGAGCTTTTCTGGCGGTCCTAAAACTGAGAACCGACCCTGCGACCCAGATATATGACAGTTCGCGACATGGCGATAAGCAAGTGGCGACTGCTGTCGCGGTCCGCACGGCGCATCGGAGATTTGGCCACGCAATCGGCCCAATAGCGTTCTCGGCGATGTTGAAGGCAAATCACCGAAGCAGGCGGCGATCTACGCGAAGAGGGCGAACCGCCGCCGCCTGGCCGGATTCGGCGCAGCGAAAATCACGCTCTCCACGGGCAAAAGCGCGGATAAAATCGTCCCGCCGGGAAGCGGGTGGGCGAAAACCGGGACAAATCGGGGAAAAAGCGCAAGGAAACCAGCGCTTGAAAATCTGTTGGAGGCCTCGCCCGGAATCGAACCGGGGTGCAAGGATTTGCAGTCCTCTGCGTAACCACTCCGCCACGAGGCCTTCCGGCGAAAGCGGCGTCTGCCGCTTCAGCGAAAGCGCTATAACCACAAGCCGCAGTTCGCCGCAAGCCGGCATCGCACAGTCCACAGCGTTGATGACAAATCTGCTTCGTTGGCTCGCAAGGGGCTTGCGCTGCCGGGGGCGCCCCGCTATGACCCCGCCACGTTGTTCCCGGATAGCTCAGCGGTAGAGCAATCGACTGTTAATCGATTGGTCGCAGGTTCGAATCCTGCTCCGGGAGCCAACATTTCCCCCCGAAATCGTTAGCCCGCCCAAACGCCCGCAGCCTTGTTGCGATGCAAGGCGCGCTTGCCTTTTGCTCGTGGGTCGAACACAAAGCAGCCGTGACGGCGCTGAGCCGGTCGCGCGGAATGTGCTCTTCGTAGCCGCTCCGTGCGCGGTGCCAGCGCAGACGGAGAGTTCAGGGTTATGGAAGGTTTCAGCGGGCTGCGCCGCAACATGGTCGATTGCCAGTTGCGTACCTATGACGTGACCGATCGGGCCGTTCTGGCTGCGGCCGATGCGGTCCCGCGCGAGGTGTTCGTCCCGGAAAATTTCGCGCATCTTGCCTATCTCGATCAGTCGACCGCCTTGCCGGGCACCGGGCGTGCGCTGATGGCGCCGATGGTCATCGCCCGCATGATCCAGCTGCTCGACCTGCAGGCGGGCGAGGATGCGCTCGAATATGGCGGCGGGTCCGGCTATGGTGCGGCTCTGATGGCCCATGTCGGCGCCAAGGTGACATTGTGGGAGCCCGACTCGGCCGCTCGCACTCTTGCTGAAGGCGCGCTGCGCGCCGCCGGCGCTCGCCAGGTCACGATCACTGCCACGCAGCCTGCCAGCGAATCGTTCGACGCGATTCTGGTGAGCGGCTCTTGCGAGACCGAGCCGGAATCGCTCTTCCCCTTGCTGCGTGCCGAGGGGCGGCTGGTCGTGGTCGAGGGGGCAGGCCGCGCCGCCCGGGTCAAACTCTATCGAAAATCCGCGGATATCGTTGCCGGCCGCCCGGTGTTCGACGCTGCGGCTCCGGTTCTGTCCGAGTTCCGCCGACCGGAGGCCTTCATCTTTTGAGCGTTTGCATTTTCGAAAGGAGGGTGTCGCATTTTTGTGGCAGGTTCCGAGGGAAATGCTCCTGACGGCACCCATGCGTTGGCTCGCGGCGTCGGGCAGAGTATGAAATTGAGACTTATGCCGAGGCTGGGGCGTAGCCTGGGCGCGACTTCAGTGCGCACACGAGGCGTCCAGTGAAAAGACAATACGACAAGATTTCCGGGTTCGGGCTCTCCGCCATCATCGCCTTGGCGATGTCAGGCGGCTGGGCTTTGCCTGCGGCGGCCCAGTCGATGGAAGCCGCGCTGGCTCGGGCCTATTCAGGTAACCCGACGCTGAATTCGCAGCGCGCATCGGTGCGCGCCGTAGACGAGAATGTTCCGCAGGCTCTTTCCGGATATCGTCCCCGTATCCAGGCTTCGGCCGATATCGGCGCGAGCATCTTGGAGACCGACACCCCGGCTGGCAGTACGTCATCGGGCCTTCACAACAGCACTGTCAGTCGGCTGGCGCCGCGCGGCGCCGGCGTTTCGATCACGCAGAACATTTTCGACGCCGGCAAGACCCGCAACTCGGTCGGCCAGTCCGAATCGCAGGTGCTTGGCGCACGCGCTACCCTGCGCAATACCGAGCAGAATGTGCTGCTCGATGGCGCGACGTCCTATATGAACGTGCTGCGCGACACGGCAATTCTCAGCCTGAACCGTAATAACGTCGAGGTTCTGGAAGAGCAGCTGCGCCAGACGCGCGACCGATTTCAGGTCGGCGAGGTGACGCGAACCGACGTCGCGCAGGCCGAGGCGCGGCTGTCCTCCGCGCAGTCGCAGGCGATTCTCGCCGAATCGAATCTCAAGACCTCGGTGGCGCGGTTTCGCCAGAATATCGGTATCGAGCCCCGTTCGCTGACGCCCGCCCGTCCGGTCGAGAACCTCCTGCCGAAATCGCTGCCGCTGGCGCTGAATCATGCGCTCGGAAATCATCCGGCGATCGTCGCGGCCCTGCACGGCGTCGATGCCGCCGAGTTGCAGGTGAAGGTGACGGAAGCTGACCTCTATCCGACCTTTGGCGTCACCGGCACGGTCCAGCAGCGTTACGACAGCACGTTCTTCGGCGACAACCGCCTGTCGGCGACCATCGTCGGCGCGCTGACGATCCCGATCTATGAGGGCGGGCAGGTCTATTCCCGCACCCGCCAGGCCAAAGAAACGGCCGGGCAACGCCGGATCGACGTCGATACGCAGCGCGATACGGTTCGCGCGGCGGTCGTCTCCGCCTGGGGCGGGTTGGAAGCGGCCAAAGCCCAGATCATCGCCGCGCAGGCTCAGGTCGAGGCGTCCTCGACGGCGCTTGCCGGCGTGCGCGAAGAGGCCAAGGTCGGCCAGCGAACCACTCTCGACGTCCTGAACGCGCAGCAGGAGCTGGTCAGCGCGCGTTCGAGCCTGGTGACGGCGCAGCGCGATCGCGTCGTCGCGTCCTATGCGGTGCTTTCGGCCGTCGGCAAGCTCTCCTCGCAGACGCTCAAACTCAAGGCGGAGACCTACGAACCCCGCCAGCACTACGATCAGGTCAAGGGCCTGTTGTGGGGCACGCAGACGCCTGACGGCCGCTGAGGCTCTCCTTAAATGCGGCTGGCCATGATGCCGGCCGCCTCGAGCATCGGACCGAAAAGTGGCATTCACTTTTCGGACGAACCCGATGCTCAAACAAAGAAAGATCGCCATTGCGCGTTCGACAGGACGCGCGGCGATCGGGGCCGGCGCATTCGCGCAACAGCGCCGATTTCTCCTGTGGGAGAGGCCGTCATCGCCTTGTCTGCCCGATAAGTCGTGGAATACTCAGCTCTTGGAGCAGCGTTGATTCCATCGGCGCGCCCGTTGTCGAAACGGTCAGGCCTTCATGAGCGCGCAAGCCAAGCCCAACGAACCGTCGATGGAGGAGATTCTCGCCTCCATTCGCCGGATCATTTCGGACGATGAGGCGAAGCCGGGCGAGGCTGCTGCCGCTCAGGTTCTGCAATCGGAGCCCGAGCCCGAGCCGGCCACGATAGCAGCTATCGACGATGACGTGCTTGATCTGGGAGCCGAAGCCGCTCTGATCGCAGCCCCGACAGCTGCGCCTGCAGCTGAAGCGGAACCAGCCCCACCGATCAGCATCGTCGACGATTCCGACATCGCCTTCGCCGATGAGCAGCCGGCCGTTGCTGTTGCTGCGCCGCCGCCTCCTGCGCCGGAACCGGCTCCCGTCATCGCTGCGTCGCCCGCGCCTGCCGTGGACATGGCAAGCCTGCTGTCGGACCAGGCCAGCTCGGCCGTGACCAATGCTTTCGGCCAACTCGCCAGCACCGTGCTCAGCAACAACGCCCGGACGCTGGAAGACCTGGTCAAGGACATGCTCAAGCCGATGCTCAAGACCTGGCTCGACGACAACCTTCCGACGATGGTCGAACGTCTGGTCCGCTCCGAGATCGAGCGCGTCGCCCGCGGCGGACGCAGCTGACCGGCTCCAAGGCCCGCCCGCTCCTGCGGCCGCTCATGGGGGCAGGCGGAGCGCGATCAGGTCTCGGTTCGTTGCGAGCTTTCCCGTGGAGGGCTGACGGGTTGCACTCTGCGCCGCCGGATGGCGGCAGGCGCTGCCTGGCGGCGCCGTGGCTGCCGAGCCCGGCTGTCGAAGGCCCCGGCTTCCCTGAGCCGTTCGAGCCCGTATCCGGCGACAGCGAGCAAGGTCGCGGGCGCGCCAAGCCGCGACACCAGCATCGTCAGCCCGACCGCAATCGGACGCGGATAGCGCCCCGAGGCGGCCTCGACGGCGAACCATGCCCCGAGGCCATGAACAATGAGCTTCAGCATCGTTTTTCCGTTCAGAAGCAGAGCCTTAGAGGACAACCTTGCGGTGTTCTCCGAGTTCGGGTTTCGCACCGGTCAGAGCCGCCGCGGCCATCTTGACGCTGGTGACAATCTTGCCGGGGCTGTCCCAGAACTCGGCCATTGCGGGCCGCACGCGCAGGATGCGAATGTTGGGATCGTTCTCGTCGTCCCAAAACGCCTTGTTGCTCGGCTCCCATAGCGCACGCACGCGGGCGGGATCGTCGACCAAGCTCGCCGTGCCGCTGATCGACAAATAGCGGTGTCCGCTCGTGTCGGAGAAGGCGAGGCAGACATTATCGTTGATCTGGATCTCGTCGTCCTTGTGATGGCGGCGATCCGTCAGGAAGTAGATGGCGTCCTCCTCGCGCTTGCCATGGGCGTGCATCGGGCGTGCCCGAAGCTCGTCGCCATTACCGTCATGGGTCACGAGCATGGCGAATTTGATCGAGTCGATGAGGTCCCAGACGCGGTTCTGATCGTTGTGAGGCATGTCGGTATCTCCCGTTGCAGCTGTTTGGGATGCAACGGATCGCTGCGTGGCAGGTTCCCTCCGGCGTTCAGGCTTTGGCGAGGGAACAATGGCGACCCCCGCGCGTAGGGAGTGGCGCGCCGCGCCCGCTTTCGGCGCAGCGTGCTTTCCTTTGTCGTTGTCCGCTTAGGGGGATTTGTCATGGCCAAGCCTGCCACGAAGACTGCGCCGAAGACCTCCGCATCCGCGAAGAACGTCAAATCGAGCAAGATCGATCTGGCTTCGAACACCAAGACGAAGGTCGTCGGGCTGCTCAACGAACGACTTGCCGACGGCATCGATCTGGCGCTGGTCACCAAGCAGGCGCACTGGAATCTGAAGGGACCGGGCTTTATCGCCGTGCATCTCATGCTGGACGGCTTTCGCGACGACCTCGACGAGCATGTCGACACGGTCGCGGAGCGGATCGCGCAGCTCGGCGGCATCGCGCTCGGCACCGCGCAGACGACGGTCGCGGCGACCTCGCTCAAGCCCTATCCGACCGAGATCGTGTCGGTTCAGGATCATCTCCACGCACTGATCGAGCGCTATGCCGACACCGGCAACAAGGTTCGCGACGCGATCGACGCCTGCGCCGAGGCTGGCGACGCCGACTCCGCCGACATCCTGACGGCCTATTCGCGCATGCTCGACAAGTCGCTCTGGTTCCTGCAGTCAAACCTTGGTTGAGCCGCTTCAGCGCAAGGCTGACGATTGCGCGTCATCGAAAACGTTGACGGGCGCCCTTCGCATGCGCTCTTAAGACACGAGACCTTTTGGCCTGTGATCTTCCGGCCGGGGCAGGTTCCCCGGCCTTTCTGCGTTCGAGCGATGTGATGATGGATAAGACTTTCGAGCCGGCAGCCGTCGAGGCCCGGATCAGCAAGGCCTGGGACGAGGCTGAAGCCTTCAAGGCGGGCAGGGGCTCCGCCCCCGGGGCCGAGCCCTATTGCATCGTGATCCCACCGCCGAACGTCACCGGCTCGCTGCATATGGGCCACGCGCTCAACAACACGCTGCAGGACGTGCTCTGCCGCTTCGAGCGCATGCGCGGCAAGGACGTGCTCTGGCAGCCCGGCACCGACCACGCGGGCATCGCGACCCAGATGGTCGTCGAGCGCAAGCTCGCCGCCGAAAACCGCACCGACCGCCGCACGATGGGGCGCGAGGCCTTCCTGGCCGAAGTCTGGAAGTGGAAGGAGGAGTCGGGCGGCACGATCTTCAACCAGCTCCGCCGTCTCGGCGCTTCCTGTGACTGGTCGCGCGAACGCTTCACCATGGATGAGGGGCTGTCGGCCGCCGTCCTCAAGGTCTTCGTCGGCCTGCACAAGCAGGGGTTGATCTATCGCGCCAAGCGGCTGGTGAACTGGGATCCGAAATTCCAGACCGCGATCTCGGATATCGAGGTCCTGCAGGTCGAGAAGACCGGCACGTTCAAATGGGAGCGGGGCGGCGAGGAGCCTTTCGACGCCGCCAAGCTCGACAAGGCTCTGAACCGCGACCCGAACGGCCATCTCTACTATTTCAACTATCCACTAGAAGGCGCGACCTACGACGCGGACGACGCCTCGACCTTCATTACCGTCGCCACGACCCGTCCCGAGACGATGCTTGGCGACACCGGCATCGCCGTTCATCCGGACAACGAGAAGATCGGCCATCTGATCGGGCGCAATGCCGTGCTGCCGCTGGTCGGCCGCGTCATCCCGATCGTGCCGGACGACTATGCCGATCCGGAGAAGGGCACCGGCGCGGTCAAGATCACCCCGGCGCATGACTTCAACGATTTCGAGGTCGGCAAGCGCCACAAGCTCGATGTCGTCAACATCCTCGACGGCGAGGCGCGTATCCTGCTCGCCGGCAACGAGGATTTCCTGGCCGGTTCCAAGCCGGAAGCCGAGACGCTCGCGCTCGACGGCCTCGACCGTTTCGTCGCGCGCCGCCGCGTCGTCGCGATGATGGCCGAGCGCGGCTATCTCGCGAAGGTCGAGCCGCATGGCCATACCGTGCCGCATGGCGACCGCTCTGACGTCGTCATCGAGCCCTGGCTGACCGACCAGTGGTATGTCGACGTCAAGCCGCTGGCCGACCGCTCGATCAAGGCGGTCCGCGACGGCCGCACGACCTTCACGCCTGAGAACTGGACCAAGGTCTTCTACGACTGGCTGGAGAATATCGAGCCCTGGTGCGTCTCGCGCCAACTCTGGTGGGGCCATCAGATCCCAGCCTGGTATGGACCGGACGGCGAGGTCTTCGTCGCCGAGTCGGAAGCTGAGGCGCAGACTTTGGCGATGGCGCATTACGGCGACACCGTCGCGCTCAAGCGCGACGAGGACGTGCTCGACACCTGGTTCTCCTCGGCGCTCTGGCCCTTCTCGACGCTGGGTTGGCCGGAGCAGACGGCCGAGCTGAAGCACTATTACCCGACGGCGACGCTCGTCACCGGCTTCGACATCATCTTCTTCTGGGTCGCCCGGATGATGATGATGGGCCTCAACTTCATGGACGAGGTTCCGTTCCGCGAGGTCTATCTGCACGCCATCGTTCGCGACGAGAAGGGCGCGAAGATGTCGAAGTCGAAAGGCAACGTCATCGATCCGCTCGTGCTCGTCGACAAATACGGCGCCGACGCGCTGCGCTTCACGCTGGCCGCCATGGCGGCGCAGGGCCGCGACATCAAGCTCGCGACTTCCCGCGTCGAGGGCTACCGCAACTTCGCGACCAAGATCTGGAACGCCGCGCGCTTCGCTGAACTGAACGGCTGCCTGCGCGCTGCCGATTTCGACCCGGCCGCCGTCAAGCAGCCGCTGAACCGCTGGATCCTCAGCGAAGCCGCGCAGGCGGCCGAGGAGGTCGCGGCCGGCATCCCCAGCTTCAAGTTCAACGAGGCGGCGGGCGCGGCCTATCGCTTCGTCTGGAACCAGTTCTGCGACTGGTATCTCGAGCTTGCCAAGCCGGTGCTGCAGGGCGAGGGCGTCGATGCCGCGGCGAAGGCCGAGACGCAGGCGACGGTCGCCTACGTCATCGACCTGATCTGCCAGCTGCTGCACCCGTTCATGCCCTTCCTGACCGAAGAGCTCTGGGCGCAGAAGGCCGAGGCCGGCGCGCAGCGCAAGCTGGCGACGGGCGATGCTTCGCTGGTCTGCCTCACCCGCTGGCCCGATCTTTCGGCGCTCAAGGATTCGGCGGCCGAGGCCGAGATCGGCTTCGTCGTCGACCTGATCTCGGACATCCGCTCGGTGCGCTCGGAGGTCAACGTTCCCGCCGGCACACAGGCGCCGCTCGTCCTCGTCAACGCTTCCGCAGCGACGCGGGCGACGATCGAGAGCTGGCGGCCGATGATCGAGCGTCTCGCTCGCGTCTCCGACATCGCCTTCGAGGCGGCTGCGCCGGCGCAATCGGCACAGATCATCGTGCGCGGCGAGGTGGCGGCGCTGCCGCTCGCCGGCCTGATCGACCTCGACGCGGAGCGCACGCGCCTGACGAAGGAACTCGCCAAGCTCGATCAGGACATCGCGATCGTCGAGAAGAAGCTGGGCAACCCCGATTTCATGGCCCGCGCACCGGAAGAGATCGTCGAGGAGAACCGCGAGCGCAAGGCTGCGGCCGAGGCCCGCAAGATCAAGGTCGCGGAGGCCCTGACGCGGCTGAGCTGAGCCGCTGGTGTGGGCATTCATCAGTCTCGCCGTCATGCTCGGGCTTGACCCGAGCATCTCCTACCGAAGGAGGCTCGTGCGCCTCCCGTCCCGAGATTCTCGGGTCAAGCCCGAGAATGACGCTCTGTCACGGGCCGGAATGACGATTGGGAGGTTGGTAACGACGCAATCCGGTCACGGCAATGTCGTCAAATTGACGTTGATCCAAGAGAGGACTGGCAATCTCTCGCGGACCCCGCTTAGATGCGCCCGACGCAAATCCGCCATGCAGAATGCGTGGCGGCCAAAGGACCGGCTGTTCAGAACCCATGCTCAAGCGAGCTTATGACTGGTGCGTTTCGTACGCCTCCCATCCTGCTGCCCCCTGGCTGCTCTTCGCCATCACCTTCGTTGAAAGCTCGGTCAGCCCGCTGCCGCCGATCCCGCTGTTGATTCCGATGTGCATCGCCCGGCCGGACCGCGCCTGGTTCTATGCCGGCATCTGCTCGCTCGGTGCGGTGCTCGGCGGCTATCTCGGCTATGCCATCGGCGCTCTGCTCTACGAATCGGTCGGCGCCTGGCTGATCGGCATCTACGGGCTGCAGGACAAGGCCGCGCACCTGATCTCCTCCTCGCAGGACTACTGGTTCTGGGTTCTCGTCACCAAGGGCCTGACGCCGATTCCGTTCAAGATCGTCACGATCATGTCGGGCTTCCTGCATTTCGACCTGTGGAAGTTCACCATCGGCATGGTGGTGTCGCGCACCACCTTCTTCCTGATGATCGCTGTGGCCTTGCGCTTCTATGGCGACGACATCCGCATCTTCATCGAGAAGCATCTGCCGATGACCGCGCTCGCCCTCCTTGCCATCATCGTCGGCGGCTTCTTCGTCCTTCCCATGGTGCTCTGAGCGGCGGCTTGAAAACGCCAGCCTGATCCTAAGGAGCGCCTTCAGGCGCGTCTCGAAGGATGGCCTAGATCTCTCCTGAGTCTCCTGGAGCATCCTTCGAGAGTCCATTCCCGGCGGAATGGCTCCCGAGGATGACGGCTTGAGGGAATTTGCAGGCGGGTCTGAGCGGCCGCTGCGTCAGCTGCCGCACTCAACTTTGTGACATCGCCGCAACACACCGATGAGATCGGCGCCCCGCGCTCTCGCGACTATCGCAATCGCCGCGATGCCGCCACAAACGGCGCCCAGCAAAACGGGGCGTTAAGTCCCTGAGATATATTCAAATTGGAACTAACGTGCGGGTATCGGATCGGTTCCGGGCCGCTGTTGGGTATTCGGGGGTGCGATTGCTCCCGGCGTGCATGGCGTGGCACATCTTCGCGCCGTGCTGGCCGGGGGACGGGACGAGTGGCGATGGATACGCGTGTGTTCGACAAGTCGAGGCTGCCGAGCCGCCATGTGAGCGTTGGCCCGGCCAAGGCCCCGCACCGCTCCTATTATTATGCGATGGGCATGACCGCGAAGCAGATCGCGCAGCCCTTCGTCGGCGTCGCCTCCTGCTGGAACGAGGCGGCCCCCTGCAACATCTCGCTGATGCGCCAGGCCCAGGCCGTGAAGAAGGGCGTGGCGTCCGCGGCCGGCACGCCGCGCGAGTTCTGCACCATCACCGTCACCGACGGCATCGCCATGGGCCACCAGGGCATGAAGTCGTCGCTCGCCTCGCGCGAGGTCATCGCCGACTCGGTCGAGCTGACCGTGCGCGGCCATTGCTACGACGCTCTCGTCGGCCTGGCCGGCTGCGACAAGTCTCTGCCCGGCATGATGATGGCGATGGTGCGCCTCAACGTGCCGTCGATCTTCATCTATGGCGGCTCGATCCTGCCCGGCACCTTCAAGGGCCGCCCGGTCACGGTGCAGGAGGTGTTCGAGGCCGTGGGCAAGCATTCGGTCGGTGCGATGTCCGACGAGGACCTGAAGGAGCTTGAGGAGGCCGCTTGCCCCTCGGCCGGCTCCTGCGGCGCCCAGTTCACCGCCAACACCATGGCGACGGTCGCCGAGGCGATCGGCCTGGCATTGCCCTATAGCTGCGGCGCGCCGGCGCCCTACGATGTCCGCGACACCTTCTGCTACACCGCCGGCGAGATGGTGATGGAGCTGATCGCCCGGAACATCCGCCCGCGCGACATCGTCACCCGTAAGGCGCTCGAGAACGCCGCGATGGTCGTCGCCGCCACTGGCGGCTCGACCAATGGCGCGCTGCACCTGCCGGCAATCGCACATGAATGCGGCATCGACTTCGATCTCTTCGAGGTCGCCGAGATCTTCAAGAAGACGCCCTATATCGCCGACCTGAAGCCGGGCGGAAAATACGTCGCCAAGGATATGTTCGAGGTCGGCGGCATTCCGCTCGTCATGAAGAGCCTGCTCGATGCCGGCTTCCTCCATGGCGACTGCCTGACCGTCACCGGCCGCACCATCGCCGAGAATATGGCTTCGGTGAAGTGGAACGATCAGCAGGACGTCGTCTACCGTGCCGACAAGCCGATTACGGTCACCGGCGGCGTCGTCGGCCTGCAGGGCAATCTGGCGCCCGAAGGCGCGATCGTGAAGATCGCCGGCATGCCGGAAGATCAACTCGTCTTCACCGGCCCCGCCCGCTGCTTCGACCGCGAGGAGGACGCCTTCGAGGCTGTCAGGAACCGGACCTACAACGAAGGCGACGTCCTCGTCATCCGCTATGAGGGTCCCAAGGGCGGCCCCGGCATGCGCGAGATGCTGTCGACCACCGCCGCCCTCTACGGCCAGGGCATGGGCGACAAGGTCGCGCTGATCACCGATGGCCGCTTCTCAGGCGCGACCCGCGGTTTCTGCGTCGGCCATGTCGGCCCCGAGGCCGCTGTCGGCGGCCCGATCGGCCTGATCCGCGACGGCGACATCATCGAACTCGACGCCATCACAGGAAAGCTCGCAGTCCGCCTTTCTGATGCCGAACTTGAAGAGCGTCGTAAGGGCTGGAAACCGAGGAAAACCGACTACAACTCCGGCGCGCTGTGGAAATACGCGCAGACGGTTGGCTCCGCCAAGGGCGGCGCAGTCACCCATCCAGGAGGGGCGGCCGAAACCCATTGCTATGCGGATATCTAGCTCGACCATAGCATGCCTGTTCCTGTTCCTGGGTGGCCAGCAGGCCGCCTGGGCCCAGGATCTTGCAGGCGGAAAGCCGGTACCGCCGCGCGCTATTCCGGGCGCCGCGCTGCCGGAACCGGGCGATTCCCTGTCGGGAGCCCCCGGAGCGGCGATCGTCGCTCCCGCACCCAATACGCCGACGGGGCATACGGCGCTGCCGCTCGTGCCGTTCAACAGCGCGCGCGATGCGTTGCGGGCCTGGATGCGCGATTCCTCTGCCGGCGATAAGGTCGGCGCCGTTCGCGCACTCGAATACGCCGCCTCGCAGGGGCACCTCACCGCGCAGTACAAGCTGGGCCGGATGTATGCCGGAGGCGAGGGCGTTCCGGCCAATGATCTCAAGGCCTTCGAGTATTTCTCGAAGATCGCGGACGAGAATGCCGACGCCATTCCGGGCACGGCCGAGGGCCGTATCGTCGGCAGCGCCTTCGTTGCGCTGGGCGGCTACTTCTCCGACGGCATCAAGGGCAGCTATGTGAAGCCCAACCCCGACCGGGCTTTCGACATGTTCAATTATGCTGCCTCCTATTTCGGCGACCCGGACGGTCAGTACAATCTCGGCCGCCTCTACATGACCGGCCAGGGCACCAGCCGCGATCCGCGGCAGGCGGCGCGCTGGATGAAGCTCGCTGCCGAGAAGGGGCATGCACCGGCGCGCGCCGCTTTCGGCGAGATGCTGCTGCGCGGTGGTGAGGGCGTGCCGCGTCAGCCGGTGCTCGGCCTGATGTGGCTCGCCATGGCCCGCGAGGGTGCCGACCCGGCGCGCGAATCCTGGATCATCGAGCGCCACGCTGCCGCCTTCGCCGCAGCTTCGGCTGCCGATCGCTCGGCGGCGCTGGCCCTCGTCGAGCGCCAGCAAATGGCGAGCTCGCGCAACAGCGGCAACAGCAACAACGGCCAGAACTAGGGCGCCGTCATTCTCGGGCTTGCCCCGAGAATCTCAGGACGCGAAGGCGCTGGTTGCCGCCCTCAGTTCAGCTCGACCATCACGGGCACGTGGTCGGACGGCTTGTCCCAGCCACGGACATGCTTGGCGATCCTCACTCCCGCGAGCCTGTCCGCGGCTTGTGGAGAAAGCAGCAGATGGTCGATGCGGATGCCATTGTTCCGCTGCCAGGCGCCGGCCTGATAATCCCAGAAGGTGTAGACTCCGCCGGCATCGGTCGTGCTGCGCACAGCCTCGGTCAGTCCGAGATTGATCAGCCCGCGGAAGGCGTCGCGTGTCTGCGGCAGGAACAGCGCGTCGCTGACCCAGGCGGCGGGATCGCGGGCGTCGCGCGGCTCGGGGATGACGTTGTAGTCGCCGGCGAGTACCAGCGGCTCCTCCTGCTCCAGCAGCATCCGGGCATGGGCGGTCAGCCGCTGCATCCAGCCGAGCTTGTAGGGATATTTCTCGGTGTTGGGCGGGTTGCCGTTCGGCAGATAGATCGAGGCCACGCGCACCACGCCGTCGCCCAGGGGCAGCACCCCTTCGAGATAGCGCGCCTGTTCGTCGCCATCATCGCCGGGCAGGCCGCGCCGGACATCCTCCAGCCGGGAACGGCTGAGAATCGCGACGCCGTTGAAGGTCTTCTGGCCGTGGGTCTCGACCTGCCAGCCGGCCGCCTCGATCTCGGCGCGCGGGAAATCGGCATCCACGCACTTGATCTCCTGCAGGCAGAGCGCGTCGGGCTCAGCCTCCTTCAGGAAATCGAGCAGGTGGCCGAGACGCTGGCGCACCGAATTGACGTTCCAGGTGGCGATACGCACGAGACGCTCCGGGTTAGGCAGGGCGCAGGATAAGCGGGATCGCCGCCGTCATGGCAAGCCGCTTTCCACCGGGAAAAGAAAACTCCCCGCATTGCTGCGGGGAGCGAACATCCGGGATCGGATTGTCGAGCCCTGTCAGGGGCAGGCGCGAACCACACCGCCCTTGGCGATATAGGTGCCGGTTTCCGGGTTGTAGGACCTGAAGCGGCGCGAGCAGTAGGCCACCGCGTCGACATCCTCGATGCCGTAGCCATAGGCAGGCGCGGGCGCGCCATAGACCGGCGCCGGGGCCGGATAGCCGTAGTAAACCGGGGGTGGCGGCGGAGCGGCGAGCGCGCCGGCCGCCAGGGCCCCGCCGATGACGCCAGCTGCGATGCCGGCGCCGACCGCCGGGCCTCGGTTGTAGCGATAGTAGCGAGGGCCGTAATAGCCGTAGGGTCGCCACTGCACGCTCTGCAGCAGGCTCGAAGCGACCTTGGCCGAGGCGATGGCTGCAGAGGCCGGAGCCAGCGGCGCTGCCGAAGCGGGGGCGGCCATGGCGCCGCAACCGGCGAGAGCGGTGACGACGACAAGCGTCCTGATCATGACGAAACTCCTCTGCTGTCCTGTGCGAGTGGAACTCGGCATGTTCCCCCGGTCGGTTTCAACTCTAGCGATCTGTCGATCCCGCGCAAAGACTAGCAGGCAATCCCGGCGCAAATAGGTCGTCACAACATTGTGGCTGTTGGGTGCCAGAGCATCGATTGGCGGGTTGCGCAGAGGCGTTTTCCTCGCCATCTAGCGTCTCTCCACCCAAAAACCTCGTCGTACATTCGAAGGATCAGGACCCGACCATGGCCTCCGGCAGCCCGCCCTCCCACTTAGGCGCCACTGGCGCGATGAAACCCCTGCCGGCGCTCATCTTCAGCTCCCGCTGGCTGCAGCTGCCGCTCTATATCGGCCTCATCGTGGCTCAGTGCGTCTATGTCTTCCTCTTCCTGAAGGAACTCTGGCACCTCGTCACCCATGCCTTCGATTTCAGCGAGCAGCAGATCATGCTGGTCGTGCTCGGCCTGATCGACGTGGTGATGATCTCGAATCTGCTGATCATGGTCATCGTCGGCGGCTACGAGACCTTCGTCTCCCGGCTGCGGCTCGAAGGCCATCCCGACCAGCCGGAATGGCTGAGCCACGTCAATGCGAGCATCCTCAAGATCAAGCTGGCGATGGCGATCATCGGCATCTCGTCGATCCACCTGCTCAGGACCTTCATCGAGGCCGGCAATATCGGCATCGTCGGCAGGACCGCGAACTACACCGAGACAGGCGTCCTGCTGCAGACGCTGATCCACGTCGTCTTCATCTTCTCCGCCATCGGCATCGCCTGGGTCGACCGGATGACGGTAAGCGGCAAGAGCCACTGAGCCGCGACGCCAGGACAAAAGAAAACCGCCCGGCTGCAAGCAGCCGGGCGGTTTTGTTTTCGAGGCAGGATTACTGCCCGCGCCCGGTCCGGGCGGCGAAGCGGATCGCTTCCTCCGCGGCGCGGAACAGGGCCTTGGCCTTGTTGATGCATTCCTCCTGCTCGGAGGCCGGGTTCGAATCGTAGACGATGCCGGCGCCGGCCTGGACATGCATGCGCCCGTCCTTGACGACGGCCGTGCGCAGCACGATGCAGGTGTCCATCTCGCCATTGGCGCCGAAATAGCCGATGCAGCCGCCATAGGCGCCGCGCGCATCGTGCTCGAGCTCGTCGATGATCTCCATCGCCCGCACCTTCGGCGCGCCGGAGACCGTGCCCGCCGGGAAGCCGGCGATCAGCGCCGAGAGTGCATCGTGCTTGGGATCGATCACTCCCTCGACGTTCGAGACGATATGCATCACCTGGCTGTAGCGCTCGATGAAGAAGGAATCGGTCACCTTGACCGTGCCTATCTGCGCGACGCGGCCGACATCGTTGCGCCCGAGATCGAGCAGCATGAGATGCTCCGCGCGCTCCTTCGGATCGGCCAGCAATTCCTCCGCCAGTGCCTCGTCCTCGGCCTCCGTGGCACCGCGGCGACGCGTGCCGGCGATCGGGCGGATGGTGACGGTGTCGTCCCGCAGTCTGACCAGGATCTCCGGGCTCGAGCAGACGATCTGGAAATCGCTGAAGTCGAGATAGCAGAGGAAGGGCGCCGGGTTGATTCGCCGCAGTGCGCGATAGAGCGCGAAGGGCGGCAGCGCGAACGGCGCCTCGAAACGCTGCGACAGCACGACCTGGAAGATGTCGCCGGCGCGGATATACTCCTTCGCCTTGGCCACCATCTCGTTGAATTCGGCCTCGCTTGTATTCGAGATCGTCGCCGGCTCCGGCAGGTTGGCGATGTCGATGTCGGCCTCGGCGGGCAGGGGGCCTTCCAGCGCCTGCACCACCGCTTCCAGCCGCTCCTGCGCCCGCTCGTAGGCGTGGCGGGCGGCGACGCCGGGCATGTGCCGCACCGGCGTCACGACATGGATCTCGTCGCGCACCGAATCGAACACCACCATCAGCGTCGGCCGGGTCAGGATGGCGTCGGGCAGGCCGGTGCCGGTCTCCTTCGGCTCCGGCAGCCGCTCCATCAGCCGAACCATATCGTAGCCGAGATAGCCGAACACGCCGGCCGCCATCGGCGGCAGATCTTCAGCCTCCGGAATCGCGCTCTCATCGAGGAGCGCACGCAGGCTCTCGAAGGCCGGCCGCGGATCGGTGAGGAAGCTGTCGCCCAGCGCGGTCCGGCAGAGCGAGGCTTCGCCCTTATGACAGCGCCAGATCAGGTCCGGCTCCAGCCCGATCATCGAGTAGCGGCCGCGCACGGCGCCGCCTTCCACCGATTCGAGCAGGAAGGCCGGGCCGGAAGTGGAGCGGCGCAGCTTCAGGAAGGCCGCGACCGGCGTTTCGCAGTCGCCGACCAGAACCTGCCGCAGGAGTTGCGGTGCGCCCGTCTCATAGATCTGCGCGAAGCGCTCGAACTCCTGAAGGGGCTGCATCGTCAATTCTGCGCTCCGCCCGTCGCATTGCGGAAGGCAGCCTCGTTGATGCTGACACCCAGCTCGGCCTGACGCTTGGCGACATATTGCACCAAGATGTCCTCGCTGACGCTCGACGAGAGCGCCCGCTCGAAATTGCCAGCTTCCTGCGTGGTGCGGACGTAGGGCGGAACGGTCGCCGAATCGACCTTGAACAGGATGCGCCCGCCATCTGCGCCGGCCGCCGAGCCGCTTTTGCCGGCGGCAGTACCGAAGATCTGGCTGACGACGGTAGCCGGCAGCTCCGGGCGCTGGTCCTGACGGCCGATATCGGCGGCGGTCTCGATGGTGAGCCCGACTGAGGCGGCAACCACGTCGAAGTTCTCGCCCTTGTCTAGCCGCTCGGTCAGCTCACGCGCCTTGGCGGCGAGCTTGGCCGCCGTCTCGTCGGCGCGCCACTGCTTCTCGACCTCGGCCTTGACCTCGTCGAAGCCGCGCTCGCGCGCCGGGTCGATCTTGGTGACGTCGAACCAGACATAGCCGGTTTCGCGCGGCAGGCGGATCGCCTCGTTATCGACGCCGATATCGGAGCGGAAGATCGCCTGCAGCGTCGCGTCGCCGCCCGGCAATGCCTCTTCCTTCGAGCCGTCGGGCCGGCCGAGCGTGGCGTTCAGCGGACCTGCGCTGCGCAGCTTCAGGTTGAACTCCTTGGCGATCTCGGCGAGCGGCTTGGCGGCGGCGCGCTGGTCCTCGATCTTGTCGTGCAGCTCGGTGATATGCCCGGCCGCGCGGCTGGTCGCGATCTCCTGCTTCAGCTCGGCGGCGACCTCCTCGAACGGGCGCACATGCGCGGTGTCGACCTTCGTCACACGCAGCAGCACCGTGCCGAAGGCGCTGGTGACCGGTGCGCTGACGCCTTCCTGCTCGAGAGCGAAGGCGGCCTCGCGCACGGCGGCGTCGAAGACCTGATCGCGGGTGAAAGTGCCGAGCGTCAGGTCGTTGAAGGCGACGTTCCGCTCGGTCGCGATCTCGTCGAAGGTCTCGCCGCCGTCGATCTTGGCCTTGGCAGCCTGGGCTTCTTCGACATTCGGGAAGGCGATCTGCTGAATGGTACGGGTCTCGGCCGTGGTGAAGCGCTGGGCCTTGACCGCCTCGTAGCGCGCCTTGGCCTCCTCATCCGTGACCTTGGCCGGATCGGCGAGCGCCTCGGCCGAGATCGCGAGGATGTCGGCCGTGCGGTATTCCGGCGCGCGGAAGGCGATCTTGCGGTCGTTGAAGAAGGTCTTGAGCTGGTCCTCGGTCGGCGCCGCAATCTCGCCGGCGGCGCTCGCAGGCATCCGCGCAAAGGTGACGGAGCGCTTCTCGTTGCGCAGGCGGCTGCCGAGCTCCTGCAGGGCAAGGGGGGCGGTGAGGCCACCGACCAGCATCTCGGAGAGCTGCTGGCGCAGGATGGTCGAGCGCTGGAGCGCGACATAGCTCTGTTCGGTGTAACCGTTCGAGCGCAGTAGCTCGTTGAAGCGTGCCGAAGAGAACTGGCCGGCGCCGTCGCGGAAGACCGGATCGTCGAAGATCAGGTTGCGGATCGTGTCGTCGGAAACGGCGAGCCGCATGCCCTGCGCCGTCTGGTCCAGCGTCGCCTCGGTCAGCAGGCGAGAGAGCGTCTGGCGGTCGAGGCCGAGCGCGCGCGCCATCTCGGGCGAGATCTGGCGGCGCTGCTGGCGGATCAGGTTCTGCAGGTCGTTCTGATAGGCCTGGCGCATCTGCTCGAGGCCGATCTCGGTCTTGCCGACCTTCGCCACCTCGTTCCGCCCATAGCCGCGGAAGATGTCTCCGACGCCCCAGATCGCGAAGGCGAGGATCAGGACGCCGAACATGACGCTGACGACGAACTTGCCGAGAAAACCCTGACTCGCCTTGCGGATGCCCTGCATCATCATGGAAGGTGTCTTTCCCTGAACCTGTTCGTGGCGCGGATTTATGCCCTGCGCGCGTCTGTTTCGGCGCTGCTTATAGGAACCGGCGGCGAAAGCCGCAATCGCCGTAGCGGAATCGTGTCGCGAGGTCGCATGCGATTGCGGCGGCGGGCGCGCGTTGCTAGAGCCCAGCGATCAATTTTCGGAGGAAAGACGTGACGCGCAGCATCAGGCCGCTGGTAGCCGGCAACTGGAAGATGAACGGCCTCAAGGCCGATCTCGCCATCGCAGCCGAAGTCGCGAAGGGCTACGACGCCGCGCTGAAGCGGGGTGTCGACATCGCCATCTGCCCGCCCGCCACGCTGCTGTTCACGACTTCGGCGACCCTGATCGGCACACGCATCGCCACCGGCGGGCAGGATTGCAGCACGCAAGGCTCCGGCGCCTTCACGGGTGAGCTTTCGGCCGCGATGCTGGCCGATGCCGGCGCGAGCTTCTGCATCGTCGGCCATTCCGAGCGCCGCACGCTCCATGGCGAGAGCAATGCGACGGTCAAGGCCAAGGCCGAGGCGGCGCAGAAGGCGCTGCTGGTGCCGATCGTCTGCGTCGGCGAGACCAAGGGCGAACGCGAGGCCGGCAAGGCGCTCGCCATCGTCGAGGAGCAGCTGCGCGGCTCGATTCCGGAGGGGTCGACGGCGGGCACGCTCGTGGTCGCCTATGAGCCGGTCTGGGCCATCGGCACCGGCCTGACGCCGACGGCCGCCGACGTCGCCGAGATGCATGCTGCGATCCGCACCGAGCTCGGCCTCCTCATCGGCAAGGCCGCGGCGGCCGGCGTGCGGCTGCTCTATGGCGGCTCGGTCAAGCCTTCCAACGCGGCCGAACTGATGAACGTCGCCCATGTCGATGGCGCGCTCGTCGGCGGCGCAAGCCTGAAGGCCGAGGAATTCCTGGCGATCGCTCGCGCCTGCAACGGCTGAGCCGGAGCAGGGCGCAGGGCTGATCGGCCGTCACTGAGGGGTGGCGCTGTCGGCGCACGCATGTTATGTGCGCCGCCGAATTCGCCTCGACCTTTCGAGGAGGAGCGGGTGGCCCTTGCCGGCAGCCCGCGCCATATCCATTTCGTGAGACCATGCAGAACGTTCTCATCGTCATCCACCTGATCATCGTCGTCGCGCTCGTCGGCGTCGTGCTGCTGCAGCGCTCGGAGGGTGGCGGCCTCGGCATGGGCAGCGGCGGTGGCGGCGTCGGCGGCTTCATGACCGGCCGCGGCCAGGCCAATGCGCTGACCCGCGCAACGGCGATCCTCGCGGCTCTCTTCTTCCTGACCTCGATCGTGCTGGCCGTCATGGCCAATCGCGGCCGCGTCCAGCGCTCGATCATCGACGGCGCTCCGGCGACGACCGCGCCTGCGGCCCCTGGCGCGCCTGCGGCTCCGAGCGCCCCGAATGCCGGCGTGCTCGACCAGCTCCGCCAGATGCAGAACCAAAGCCAGGGCGGCGCACAGCCGCCGACGCCGCCAGCGGCGCCGCAGCAGTAAGCAGGGCAGGGCCGGGAAACCGGCCCTTCTCTTTTGAGTTTGGAGGGGCCGGGCGACCGGCCTTCTCTTTTGTGGACAAGCGCTCAGGGCAAGGCGGGACTGCACTGAACGCGCTTAGCGAATCGAACCCGTGGCGATAGAGGTGAACTCCCATGACGCGGTATGTTTTCATCACCGGCGGCGTGGTGTCCTCGCTTGGCAAAGGCCTGGCGGCGGCGGCTCTCGCAGCCCTTCTGCAGGCTCGTGGCTATAAGGTCCGCCTGCGCAAGCTCGACCCCTACCTCAACGTCGATCCGGGCACGATGAGCCCGTATCAGCACGGCGAGGTCTTTGTCACCGACGACGGCGCCGAGACCGATCTCGACCTCGGCCATTACGAGCGCTTCACCGGCCGGCCCTGCAACAAGGGCGACAACATCACCACCGGCCGCATTTACATGGACATCCTGACCAAGGAGCGCCGGGGCGACTATCTCGGCGCGACGATCCAGGTCGTCCCGCATGTCACCAACGCCATCAAGGAATTCATCCTCGACGGCAACGAGGATTACGACTTCACGCTGGTCGAGATCGGCGGCACTGTCGGCGACATCGAGAGTCTGCCCTTCCTCGAAGCCATCCGTCAGACCAACCAGCAGCTGCCGCGCGGCCAGTGCATCTTCATCCACCTGACGTTGCTGCCCTACATTCCGACCGCTGGTGAACTGAAGACCAAGCCGACCCAGCATTCGGTCGCTGAGCTGCGCTCGATCGGCATCCAGCCCGACATCCTGCTCTGCCGCACCGACCGCGAGATCCCGCGCGAGGAGCGCCGCAAGCTCGCGCTGTTCTGCAATGTAAGGGAGACCGCGGTCATCGAGGCTCGCGACGTCGCCTCGATCTATGACGTGCCGCTGTCTTATCATGCGGAAGGGCTCGACAACGAGGTGCTCGCCGCCTTCGGCCTCGATGCTTCGAGCGAGCCGGACGTCACCAACTGGAAGCGCATCTCCGAGCGCGTGAAGAACCCGGAGGGCGAGGTCACCATCGCCGTCGTCGGCAAATACACCGGCATGAAGGACGCCTATAAGTCTCTCATCGAGGCGCTGACGCATGGCGGCATCGCCAACAACGTCAAGGTCAATCTCGACTGGATCGAATCCGAGGTCTTCGAGAAGGAGGATCCCGCGCCCTTCCTCGAACATGTCCACGGCATCCTGGTGCCGGGCGGCTTCGGCCATCGCGGCGCCGAGGGCAAGATCAAGGCGGCGACCTTCGCCCGCAATCGCAAGGTGCCGTATTTCGGCATCTGCTTCGGTATGCAGATGGCGGTGATCGAAGCGGCGCGCTCGCTCGCCGGCATCGACAACGCCAACTCGACCGAATTCGGCCCGACCCAGGAGCCGGTCGTCGGCCTGATGACCGAGTGGATGCGCGGCAATGAGCTGGAGCAGCGCGCCGCCGACGGCAATCTCGGCGGCACCATGCGGCTCGGCGCCTATGCCTCTACGCTCGCCGCGGGCTCGAAGATCGCCGAGATCTACGGCTCGACCGAAATCTCCGAGCGTCATCGCCACCGCTACGAGGTCAATATGGGCTATCGCGAGCGGCTGGAGGCGAAGGGCATGCGCTTCGCCGGCCTGTCGCCGGACGGGCTGCTTCCGGAGACGGTCGAGTATCCCGACCATCCCTGGTTCATCGGCGTGCAGTATCATCCCGAGCTGAAGTCGCGCCCCTTCGAGCCGCATCCGCTCTTTGCGAGCTTCATCGAGGCGGCCAAGGCTCAGAGCCGCCTGGTCTGATCCGGCCTAGCCCGAAAGGCGGCAGCTAGGGCGCAAGGAGTGTCGGCAAAGAGCCGACACTCGCTGTCCGCAAGGGCACGTGGCGATCTGCTTTTCCGGAATCACCGTCGCCCAGGGTGACGGTGCTGCTCGAAGAAGACCCGCCGGCGGGGCCGGGAATCGGGGTCGGCGAACGCCACGACCGCCACCACTCTCAACTCCGGCCTTCGCGACGACTCCCAGAAGACCGTGCTCCCGCAGCGCGGACAGAAATGGTTCGGGACGCGAAGGCCGCTATCGGCTGGCCGGTTATAATCGGCATGGCCGCCTGAAGTGACGATGGCCTCGCGAGCAAACAATGCCGCGACCCCGTAGGCGCTGCCTGTTCGCATCTGGCACTCGCGGCAATGACAGAGCGCGACGATGGCCGGTTCTCCCTGACAAGCGACGCGCAACTGGCCGCAACTGCAGCGCCTCTCCCGGATCGCCATGCGGTTCATCCTCCCTTCGAATGACGGCTGACGCAGTTTTTCGGATAGTATTGGCGGCGCGCGGCAACCGTAGGTATATAGTGGCCATCGGGCGGGCATCGGGCAGGGTGGCATGACGATCTCCATGGCGGGCCTGCCCGCGTTCCTCCTCTATTTCGCCGTTGGCGCGGCGCTGATCGCCGCCTTTGCGGGGCTCTATCTGCGCATGACGCCGCATGACGAGATCGCCCTGATCCGTGATGGCAATCTCTCGGCGGCGGTTGCGCTCGGCGGCAATGTCGTCGGCTTCTCCTTGCCGCTGGAGCAGGCAATCTCCCAGGCGAGCAGCATTCCCGACTGTATCCTCTGGGCGGTCGCGGCGATGATCATCCAGTTCGCGGCCTATGGTCTCGCGCGCCTCCTGATCCCCGAGCTGTCGCGGAAGATCGAGGAGGACGGGTTGCCGTCGGCCGTGATGCTCGCGGTCATCGCCGTCGTGTCCGGAACGCTGGCCGCGGCCAGCATGACGGAATGAGGCGGCCATGAAGCGCTCGTCTCAAATCGGGCTCGCTGCTGCCGGTGTCCTCCTCGTCGCCACGGTCTGGTCGATGACAGGGGACGAGAGCGAGGAGAACCTCGTCTACAACAATCTGAGCGACTGCCGCGCGAGCGGTCAACTCAGCGCCCAGCAATGCGAAACGGCCTTCGCCGAAGCGACGGCCACGCGGCTCAAGGATGCGCCGAAGTTCCGCAATCAGAACGAATGCGAGGCGCAATACGGCGCCAATGGCTGCAGCTCGGCAAGCATCGGCGGAGCGCAGTATTTCATCCCTGCACTCGCCGGCTTCATGCTGGCGCGCGGCCTGGCCGGCGCGCAGCCGCTGCTGCCGCCCACCACCGCAGCTTGCCCGCCGGGATCGCCGCTGCCGGAATGCCAGCAAGCGCGCAGCGGCAGCTCGTCATCGGGCTCCTCCGGCGGGAGCAGTTCGTCCAGCAGCAGCCGTTCGCGGGCCTATTCGACGACAAGCGGACGCGGCGTCACCGCAGCCTTTGCGACGGGTGCGCGGAGTGGCAGCGCCGCAACGACCAGTGTCTCCTCCCGCGGCGGCTTCGGTTCGATCGCGCGCTCCTATTCCTCGCATTCCTCGTCCTGAGATGCGCCGCGTCACCCTCCCGCCACGCCCGGACTGGACCGATCAGGTCGAGCGTCTGGGCTTCGCCTTCCACACCATCGACGGCGAGACCTATTGGGATGAAAGCGCTGCCTACGCCTTTAGGCTCGACGAGATCGAGCGGGACATCGAGGCGCCGACCGAAGCGATCGAGCAGCTGTGCTTCGCCTTCATCGAGAAGGCATTGGCGAGCGAGGAAATCCTGGGCCGCCTCGCTATCCCAGCCGAGCATTGGGACTATATCCGCCGGAGCTGGCAGCGCGGCGAGCGCAATCTCTATGGCCGGCTCGACCTCGCCTATGACGGGCATGGGCCTGCCAAACTGCTCGAATACAACGCCGATACGCCGACGGCGCTGTTCGAATCGAGCGTCGTGCAATGGGACTGGCTGGAGCAGGCGATGGGGCGCGGCGCGATCCCGAAGGGCTCCGACCAGTTCAATTCGCTGCACGAGCGCCTGATAGCCGCCTTCGCGGCGTTGCGCGAGCCTTCTCCCTACCGCCTGCATTTGACCTGCGTGCAGGGCAGTGCCGAGGACAAGGGCACGGTCGACTACCTGACCGACTGCGCCGTCCAGGCCCGTCTCGATGCGCGCTTCACCTATATCGAGGAGATCGGCCTGCTCTCGGATGGGCGTTTCTGCGACGGCTCCAACCAGCCGATCGAGACGCTGTTCAAGCTCTATCCCTGGGAATGGCTGTTTCGCGAGAGCTACGGCGGGGCGCTCGCCGGGTCGCAATGTCAATTAGTCGAGCCGCCCTGGAAGGCGCTGCTCTCCAACAAGGGGCTGCTCGCCTGTCTCTGGGAGATGGAGCCCGGCCATCCCAATTTGCTGCCGGCCTTCTTCGAGGGCGATCCGCGCTGTGCGACGCTGTCGACGCGCCGCGTGCGCAAGCCGCTCTATTCGCGCGAGGGCGCCAACATCACGCTGATGGAACGCGACCGGGTGCTCGACAGCGATGACGGCCCCTATGGCGCGGAGGGTCATATCCTGCAGGATGCGGCGAGCAACCTGTTCTCGGCCGACGGAAACTACGCCGTTCTCGGCTCCTGGCTCGTCGCCTCGCAGCCCTGCGGGCTTTGCCTGCGCGAGGATGCCTCGCCGATCACCAGGAATACCTCGCGCTTCCTGCCGCACTTCATCGAGCCATAAGCGCGGCAGGCACATGACCGCGCCGTGAAGTGTTGCTAGCCTTGGGTTCCTGACGCCTGTCGAAAGAGCCTGCCATGCCTGCCACAGCCTCCACGCCCCGCGGCCTCGACCATCTCGTCATCGGCGTGCGCGATCTCGATGCCGCATGGCGCTTCTACGAGAAGCTCGGCTTCCGCGTCGGTACCCGCAATCGCCACCCTTGGGGCACCGAGAACCGAATCGTGCAGTTCCCGGGCTCGTTCCTTGAACTCGTCACCATCGCCGACCAGAGCGCGATCCCGCCGCATGGCGAACGCCGCTTCTCCTTCGGCGCCTTCGTTCGCGATGCGCTGGCCGGGCAGGGGGAGGGGCTCTCGATGCTGGTGCTGGAAAGCACCAATGCCAAGGCCGACGCGGCCACGTTCCAGGCTGCCGGAATCGGAGATTTCGAGCCTTTCTTCTTCGAGCGTCAGGGCACGCGGCCGGACGGTTCCACTGTGCGGGTCGCCTTCGAACTCGCCTTTGCAGCCGATTCCCGCGCGCCTGAATGCGGCTTCTTCGTCTGTCAGCAGCTCGAGCCGCAGAACTTCTGGAACCCGGATTTCCAGCAACATGAGAATGGCGCGACAGCCCTGACCTCGGCCGTGATCGTCGCTGAGGAACCGGCGCTGCACAGGGCCTTCCTCACCACCTTCAGCGGTGGCGCCGAGGTGCTGGAAGGCAATGAGGACTATGTTCTCGCTCTGCCGCGCGGCCGCATCGACGTGCTCGATCCCGAAGCTGCTCTTGGCGCCTATCAGGTCGAGCCGGACACCACGCCGGCCCGGTTCCTCGGTTTCTGCGTCGCGGTGCCGAGCCTCGATGCGATGGCGGAGCGCCTGACCGCGGCCGAGATTCCCTTCGTGCAGAACGAGGAACGGCTCTTCGTCCAGGCAGAGGATGCCATGGGCTGCATGATCGCCTTCGAGCAGATCTGAGCCTGCCGCCACGCTGCCGGGCGTCAGCCCCTTCACGCGATAGGGGCTGACTCAGCTCTTGACCTCGACCGGCGGCAGCGAGGCCAGGAGCCCGATCAGCGCGCGATCGTGCAGCACGACCATGCGCTCCTTCGGCTTGAGCCAGATCGCCGCATCGTCGACCGTCTCGGCATCGACGAGCTTGGCCTGGGCGACGGCACGGTCCGGCTCGATCTCGCCGCGCCGGCGTGACTGGCCATAGGGCAGCATCAGCTCATGGGCGTGACGCAGCTCGGCATCGGCGTGAAGCGCCTTGATGCCATCGGCATCGTCGAAGCCGGCCTTCTCGAACTCGGCCTGCAATTCGTTGGCGCGCAGCGCGATGGCCGGAGGAGCGCCTTCCTCCGGCGTCATCAGCAGCTTGTGGCGCTTGAGCCATAGGCCGATCGCGAGCTGGCCGGAGGCCCAGGACAGCGGAATCGCCAGCACGAGGCCGACGATCGTCGGCGACATCCAGGCGAAGAGCGAGGTCGCGATCATGAAGGCCGACAGGCCTGTCACGACGCCGAGCACCGTATGGGTGCGGTGGCGGCGGATGATGTCCTTCAGCGGAATCGAGCCGTCGTCGCGGCGCTGCGGATTCCAGCCCGTGTCGCGGCCGAGCAGGATCTGGAAGACCGAGCCGGACTGGATCAGCATCATGATCGGCGCGAAGAAGGCGGAGAACAGCACCTCGATCAGGGCGGAGACCACGAGGCGGATCGCGCCGCCGCCGGCACGCCGCAGCTTGTTGTTGAACAGCGTCAGCAGCAGGCCGAACAGCTTGGGCGCCAGCAGGATCGCCATGGTCAGCGCGAACAGGCGCAAGGCGCGTTCGGGGTCGAACCGCGGCCAGACCGGGAAGAGCGTGAATTCCTGCGTGAAGTACTCGGGCCTGGCGTAGTTGACCTGCAGCACGATCAGGATACCGACGACGAGCTGCATCAGCCAGAGCGGCGAGGCGAGATAGCCCATGATGCCGGTGGCGAAATGTTGGCGCGTCGGCGCCACGAAGCCCTTCGCACCCATGATACGCGAATGCTGAAGGTTGCCCTGGCACCAGCGCCGGTCGCGGACGGAGATGTCGATCAGCGAGGGCGGGCTTTCCTCGTAAGAGCCCGTCAGGTCCGGCAGCATGTAGACAGACCAGCCGGCACGGCGGATCAGCGCTGCCTCGACGAAGTCATGGCTCAGCACATGGCCGCCGAAGGGCGGCTTGCCCTTGAGATCGGGCAGGCCGCAATGGTCGGCGAAGGCCTTCGTCCGGATAATGGCGTTGTGGCCCCAGTAATTGCCGTCGCGTCCGGACCACATGGCGAGGCCGGTGGCGATGACGGGGCCATAGACACGCGCCGCGAACTGCTGCAGCCGCGCGAAGAAGGTGTTGCGGTTGATGATCAGCGGCAGCGACTGGATGATGCCGGCGTCGGGGTCGGCCTCCATCGCGGCGGCAAGCCGCACGATGCAGGTGCCGGTCATCAGGCTGTCGGCATCGAGCACGACCATGTGCTCGTAGAGGCCGCCCCAACGCGTGACGAAATCCGCGATGTTGCCGGCCTTACGGTGATGGTTCTTCGGGCGGTGGCGGTAATAGATGCGGGAATTGGGCCCGATCCGCTCACGCAATGCCAGGAAGGCGCGCTCCTCGGCCACCCAGACATCCGGATTGGTCGTGTCGGAGACGATGAAGTAGTCGAAATGGTCGCCGAGCCCGGTGGCCTCGACCGACTCGCGGATGGCGGCCACCGCCGCGAAGATGCGCGCCGATGATTCGTTGTAGATCGGCATCACCACCACGGTGCGATGCTTCAGGCTGTCCGCCCGCTCCGCACGACCGGCGCCGAAGAGCACGCCGAAGAAGCCGAGCAGGGCGCTGGTGAAGGCGAGGGCGATCCAGGAAAAGTTGATCGTGAACAGCACGAGCAAGGCGTACTGCAACGACGTCGTGCGGCTGACCGACACGACGTTGTACATCTCCCAGGCGCCATAGGCCGTGAGCGCGAAGCCGCCGCCGAAGACGAACAGGCGCTTCAGCCAGGGCGTCTTCCAGTTGGCCGGCGCCGCGGGCTTGCGCCGTTCGGAGGCGCTCCAGCTCCGGAAGGACTGAACCGGCATGATCAGCCGGTCTTCGGGCGGAGTGGCAGGTTCGCGGGCGGGGTTGAAGCTGCGCGCCTCGGTTTCCGCGATCTCCTGGCGGGGCGCGGTTACCACGTCCATCGATTCAACCATGTTTCCGAGACGGGCTGGCCGCCGGATTGCAGGACGAGCCTGAGCTCGGAGAGCGCTTCGGTGCCCGGATCGACCTCGAACCCGACGCGCATCATCTTGCGCTCCGGATAGGGCCAGAGCCGGACGCCATGCACCGCGCCGGGCTGCGCGGTCACGGTTGCCCGCGTCGAGGCGATCAATCCGGCATCGCCGAGCTTGTCGCCGGCGAATTCGACGATGAAGCGGCGGCGGCGACCCTGCGAGCCCTTGCCCTGCCGGGTGCGGGTCGCGATCGCAAGCGGCGGCCGGTCGGGCGGCTGCCAGCACCAGGCCTGTCGATAGCTGATCGAGGTTTCGCTGCCGGCAGCCAGCGGCTGCTTGGGCCGCCAGTACATGATGATGTTCTTGTTCAGCTCGGAGTCGCTGGGGATCTCGATCAGCTGGACGGAGCCTGCGCCCCAGTCGCCGAGAGGTTCGTTCCAGACGCTGGGCCTGAGCTCGAAGCGCTGGTCGTCGTCTTGGAACGCGGTGGGATCCCGCTCGCGCTGCACCAGGCCGAAGCCCTTGGGGTTTTCGTCGACAAAGGAAGAGACCTGCAATGTCGCGGGGTTGCTCACCGGCCGGTAGATCCATTCACCGCCGCCCGACTGCATCTGAACGCCGGAAACCTCCCCGATCGACGGCCTGAGGTCGTCGAAAGTGCGCCGGCTTTGCGGGCCGGAGAGGAAAGTCGCGCTCGTGCAGCCGAAGCCGACATGCTCTAGTGCCTGCCGAGCGAACAGGGTCATCTCGACATCAATGAAGGTCACGTCGCCCGGGCGCAGCGTCATCCGCGCCGCGCCGGTCACGCTCTCCGAATCGAGCAGTCCGTGGATCACCAGCGAGCCGGTGGCCGGGCTCGGCCGCTCGATCCAGAAGGCGCGGAAGAACGGCAACTCCTCGCCGCGCTGCTCGCCCGGCCGCAGGATGAGCGCGCGCGACATCGCGCCGAAATTCTGGCCGCGGGCGAGCGCTCTGAAGAAGGTGGCACCCTGGAAGATCGCGACCTCGAACGGCCGCTCGAGCCCGGCCGCGATCCGCATGCCGGAGAATTGCAAATCGGCATTGGCCGGGGGAGGTGTGACGCGGCCATAGTCGAACTTGGCGCGATCGAAGCCGACGCGGCGCACGGTGCCGTCCTCGACCGTGAACAGGCTGACGGGGTTGGAGAACACAAAGCCGCGATGCAGTGGCTCGACGGTGAAGCCGCGATTCTCACCGGCCCAGATCGTCGCCTCGGGACGCGTGCGAATCCCGGCGAACTGGTCGGCCGGAAGCGTCGCATAACCTTCGGGAAGGTCGGACGCTCCAAGCGGGATCAACGGACGCTGTGCCAAGGTGCGGGCGGCATCGACCACCAGGGCCGGGTCGAAACGCTGTCCATCGGCGAGAGCGGGAATGTTAAGGGCGGCCGCGCCTGCCGGCGTCTGGGCCGCAGCCGGCGCGGCGAGAGACAGCAGGGCCGCCCCACCAGCCGCGCCCTCCAGAAACTGTCTGCGATTCAAGGGATTCGACATCTTTTCCAAACTGCGCGGACGACGCCCTCGTCCTCCGCGCTTCTAGATCATTTCCAGTTCGGCTGAAAAGCGGCTCCGATCAGGAAATTAGTGGTGATCGCACCCGCTGGAGAGGGTATCCCAGAACGACTTGTAACGGCGGATGAACGGCGGCCGTCTTCGGGACGCCCTCATTTTGCCATTTCGACTTTGGCAAAAGCCGCAGGGATCGGCTATCCACGCCGCCTGCAACGCCAGCATGCGCGAAAGCGACCGTGAGGAGCGGGCAGAAATCCAGTCATGCCCGCAGGGGAAACGACAAAGATGACCGAAATACAGCCGGCTCGCTCTTGCCTTGCGATCGTTCTGGCGGCCGGCGAAGGCACCCGCATGCAATCGCGCACCCCGAAGGTGCTTCATCCCGTTGCCGGTCTTTCCATGCTGGGCCATGTCCTGTCCTCGGTCTCGCAGGCCGGCGCGGACGCCGTTGCCGTCGTGATCTCATCCGAGCGTCCCGAGGTCGGCGAGGAGGCTTTGAAGCTCCTTCCCGCGGCGCGGATCGCGACGCAGCACGAGCGGCGCGGAACCGCCCACGCCGTGCTGGCGGCCAAGGAAGCCTTGAAGGACGGCCACGGAGAAATCCTGGTGGCCTTCGCCGACACGCCGCTCGTCCGGCCGGAAACATTCCTGGCGCTGCGCGGGGCGCTTGCCGGCGGAGCGGCGGTCGCCGTCCTCGGCTTCGAGGCACGCGACCCGGCCGGCTACGGCCGGCTCGTCGAGCATGATGGCCACCTCGAGGCGATCGTCGAGCACAAGGATGCCACATCGGCGCAGCGGAAGATCAAACTGTGCAACGCCGGCCTCATGGCGCTCGCCGGCGAGCACGCCCTGGCGATTCTCGAAGCGATCGACGACGAAAACGGCCAGCGGGAATTCTACCTGACGGACGCGGTCGCAATCGCGCGGTCGCGTGGGTTGGACGCCGTCGTCCTGAGGGCACCGGAAAGCGAAGTCCAGGGTGTCAACGACCGGGCGCAGCTGGCTGCGGCGGAAGCGGAATTCCAGCGGCGCACGCGCAACGCGGTCATGCTCGGCGGCGCGACGCTAATCGCCCCGGAGACGGTCTTCTTCAGCTTCGATACCGAAATCGGCCGCGACGTCGTGATCGAGCCCAATGTGATCTTCGGACCGGGCGTGCGCGTCGCCGACGCTGCCTTGATCCACGCCTTCTCGTATCTCGAAGGCGCTTCCATAGGCCAGGGGGCGAATGTCGGCCCCTTCGCCCGGCTGCGGCCGGGCGCGAGGCTTGCCGAGAGGTCAAAGGTCGGCAACTTCGTCGAGGTGAAGGCGTCGGATATCGGCCCGGGCGCCAAGGTGAACCATCTGACTTATATCGGGGATGCGACGATCGGCGCAGCCGCCAACATCGGCGCCGGCGCGATCACCTGCAACTATGACGGCTTCGCCAAATCGAAGACGACGATCGGCGCGAATGCCTTTATCGGCTCGAACTCCTCGCTGGTTGCGCCGGTGGCGATCGGCGAGGGTGCCTATATCGGCTCCGGCTCGGTCATCACCAGAGACGTTGCCCCGGATGCGCTGGCCATCGGCCGCGGCCGGCAGGTCGAGAAAGAGGGCTGGGCGAAAACGTTCCGCGCGGAAGCAATGGCGCGGAAAGCTGCCAAGAAGGCCGCGGAATAGTCGGAATTCCGAGAGAAGCTGGCGAACGGCCGTTCACAGTTCGTCATTTAGATTGATTGGGCAACCGCTTCTTCTGCAGCTAAGCGGTATCGCCAGCAGCAACTATTCGAAGGGTTCGCCCATGTGCGGCATCGTCGGGATTTTGGGCAAGGAAGCGGTAGCGACGCAGATCGTCGAGGCGCTGCGGCGACTCGAATATCGCGGCTATGATTCCGCGGGTGTCGCGACGCTGGAAGCCGGTCAGCTCGCCCGTCGCCGCGCCGAGGGCAAGCTCAGGAATCTCGAGGTCCGCCTGTCGACCGAGCCGCTCGACGGGTTGATCGGCATCGGTCACACCCGCTGGGCCACCCATGGCAAGCCCAACGAGACCAACGCCCATCCGCACGCTACAGCGAAGCTCGCCGTCGTCCATAACGGCATCATCGAGAACTTCCGCGAGCTGCGCGCCGCGCTGCAGGCCGACGGCTACGTCTTCGAGACGGAGACCGACAGCGAGATCGTCGCCCATCTCGTGACCCGCGAGCTCGATCGCGGCAAGTCTCCGGCCGATGCGGTCCGCGCGAGCCTGCCGCTCCTGCACGGGGCCTTCGCGCTCGCCTTCCTGTTCCACGGCCAGGAAGATCTGCTGATCGGCGCCCGCAAGGGCTCGCCGCTCGCGGTCGGCATCGGCGACGGCGAGATGTATCTGGGCTCCGACGCGCTGGCGCTGGCGCCCTTCACCAATCTGATCGCCTATCTGGAGGAGGGCGACTGGGTCGTGCTCAACCGCCGCGGCGCGACGTTCTACGACAAGACCGGCGCGGAGGTGGAACGCCGCGCCCAGCGCGTCGCGGCCGGAGCCTTCCTGGTCGAGAAGGGCAATCACCGCCATTTCATGGCGAAGGAGATCTACGAGCAGCCGGAGGTCATTGGCCATACGCTGACGCAGTATCTCGACATGGCCAATGGCGCGGTGCGCCTGCCCTTCGGCGACAAGATCGACTGGAAGGGCCTCTCGCGCCTGACCATCAGCGCCTGCGGCACCTCCTATTATGCCGGCCTCATCGCGAAATATTGGTTCGAGAAGCTCGCCCGCCTGCCGGTCGAGATCGATGTCGCGTCCGAGTTCCGCTACCGCGAGGCGCCGCTGCCGGAGCACGGCCTCGCGCTCTTCATCTCGCAGTCTGGCGAAACCGCCGACACGCTGGCCGGGCTGCGCTACGCCCGCCAGAACGGGCAGGCCATCCTCTCGGTCGTCAACGTGCCGACCTCGACCATCGCGCGCGAGAGCGATGCGGTCGCGCAGACGCTCGCCGGCCCCGAGATCGGCGTCGCCTCGACCAAAGCCTTCGTCTGCCAGCTCGCGGTTTTCGCCTCGCTCGCGCTGGCTGCCGCTCGTGCCCGCGGCACGCTCTCGGCCGAGGAGGAGGCTGGCCATGTGCAGCACCTGATCGCGCTGCCCGGTCTGATCGCCAAGGCGCTGGAGCTGGAGCCCGAGATCGAGAAGCTCGCGCGCGAGCTCTCCAAGTCCAAGGACGTGCTCTATCTCGGCCGCGGCACCAGCTTCCCGCTCGCGCTTGAGGGAGCCCTGAAACTGAAGGAAATCAGCTATATCCACGCGGAAGGTTATCCCGCAGGTGAGCTGAAGCATGGGCCTATCGCGCTGATCGACGAGGACATGCCGGTCATCGTCGTCGCGCCGCATGACGCTCTCTACGAGAAGACCGCCTCGAACATGCAGGAGGTCGCGGCGCGCGGCGGCCGCATCATCCTGATTACCGACGCAAAGGGCGCCGCCGAATGCGGCATCGAGCCCGAGGCGACGATCATCATGCCCGACATGGATCCGACCTTCGCGCCGATCGTCTACGCCCTTCCGATCCAGATGATCGCCTATCAGACGGCCGTCTTCATGGGCAAGGACGTCGACCAGCCCCGCAATCTGGCGAAGTCCGTCACGGTGGAGTGACGTGGAGGGTGCGGCGCATGCCGCATCCTGCCAGCGTTCGGGTATCAATGGTCGGGGCGGGTCGAGACGTAGAGGCCCGCACCGATCAGGCAAATGGCCGTCGTCGCCAGCGCGATCGGCGGCGCGCTTGTTTGCGTCAGCAGCACGAAGCTCAGCACCATCGATCCACAGGCGGCATATTTCGCCCGCCGGGCGATGGCGCCGGTCTCTCGCCAGCGCTTGACGTGCGGTCCGAGCTTCGGATGGCCGATCAGCCAGGTCTCGAACCGCGGCGAAGAGCGCGAGAAGCACCAGGCCGCGAGAATCAGGAAAACGGTGCCGGGCATAACCGGCAGCATCAGCCCGACGATACCGAGCGCCGTGAAGACCCAGCCGGCCGCAAACAGAAGCGGCCGCGGCCAGCGGCTTTGCGGCTGATCGTCGTCGCTCACGACCTCGTCCTTGCTTGCATGAAGCGCGGGGCCAGAGCATTTCCGCGTTTCTCCGAATCGCGGAAATGGTCTATCTCTTTGTTTTGGCGCATTTTCTTTACGCGAACCGCTCGAAAATTCTCTAGCGGATAGCTCCGCCTCGCTTATCTTGTCATATCGCGGCGTGAGACTGCGTCTGCAAGCAGGCTGGAGGCCGCGCCGGTGCCCAGGGGAGAGAGATGACCGCCGGCCCTTCCGATCCCCGCCTCATTCTTCCGACGGAAATCCTGCGCCCGACCTGGGGCGCGCGGCTGCGCCGCTATTTCCTGACCGGCCTCGTCATCGCCGCGCCGCTCGCCATCACCGCTTCGGTGACGTGGTGGTTCATCAATTTCATCGACGGGCTGGTGAAGCCGCTCATCCCGAACTCATACCTGCCCGACGCCTATCTGCCTTATCCGATACCCGGTTTCGGCCTCATCATCGCGCTGGTCGGGCTGACGCTGCTCGGCTTCCTCACTGCCAATCTCGTCGGCCGCTCGCTCATCCGCGCCGGCGAGGCGATCCTCGACCGCATGCCGGTGGTGCGCAGCCTCTACAAGGGCGTGAAGCAGGTTTTCGAGACGATCTTCTCGCAGTCGGGCACCTCCTTCCGCAAGGTGGGGATGGTGCAGTTTCCGCAGCCCGGCATGTGGTCGATCGTCTTCATCGCGCAGGAGGCAGCGCCCGACATCGCCGGGCGCCTGCCGGATGGCGAGGAACAGATCGGCGTCTTCCTGCCCTGCACGCCGAACCCGACCACGGGCTTTTTCTTTTACCTGCCCCGGCGCGAGGTGGTGGAGCTCTCGATCTCGGTCGAGGACGGCGCCAAGCTCATCATGTCCGCCGGGCTGATCCAGCCCGGAGAGCAGAACGGCAAGCCGAAGATCGAAACGAAACCTCCGGTCACCGCTTGAGCGGCACCCAGATCTCGACAGTGCCGTTTCCGGTCGCGCCGTCGAAGCGCTCATCCATCACCTCGAGAGTGACGCCCATCGCCGGCTCTCGCCCCGATTTCGGGAACCAGTCGCGCCAGATCGCCTCATAGGTCTGCTTGATGCCGGTGATATGGCCGCGATGCTCGAAGACGGCGCAGAGCTGCTCCGGCACGCTGAGCCGCACGAACTCGTCCGGAAGTCCGCCGAAGGATGAGACCTCGGCCCCGGCGATATAGTCGAAGGCGCCGTTGTCATCGCAGTTATAGCTCGCACCATAGGCGACATAGCCGCGCTGGCCGGGGATATGGCCGAAATGCGGGGCGATCTTCTGCCAGAGCAGCGGGATGCCTTGCGTCTTGTCCATTGAGAAATGGCCGCTGAACCCGGCGATCAGCATAGGCTTGCCGGTGACGATGCGCGGTTCGGCGATGGGGGCAGGGGTGATGTCATGCATGTTCAACGACTCCACGAGAGCGAGCGATGAGAGGTCGCGCCGGGCGCGCAGCTCTTCCGGCGTGATGCCGAACTGCTCACGAAAGGCGCGGGTGAAGGCTTCGTGGGAGCCATAGCCCCAGTCGAGCGCGACCGTGAGGATATCGGGCGCGCCACCGGCAAGCTGGCGTGCTGCCTCCGACAGTCGGCGCTCGCGCACATAGCGCATCACCGAGCGGCCGGTCGCCACGCCGAAGGCGCGGCTGAGATGGAAGCGCGAGACGCCGCTGACCTCAGCGATCTCGTCGAGCGTGAGCTCGGCGGTAAAGCGGCTCTCGATGCACCAGATGGCTGCCTTGACCGGGTCCATGCTCTCTCCACGAAGCGCCGACACCATGGCGCAGGCAAGACGGCCGCGCTTGATCAGGATTGCTGCAGAACCACCCCGTCATTCTCGGGCGCAGCGAAGCGCCGACCCGAGAATCTCTTTCACAAGGAGGCTCCCGGGCCTCCGCGTCAGGAGATGCTCGGGTCAAGCCCGCGCATGACGACCAAGCCTATCCCGCCCTGAGCAGCCGGATCGCGACATCGCGCTCGAACAGGTAGAGCAAAACCCGGATCGCCTGCCCACGCGGGGTCTCCAGATGCGGATCGCGCTCGATCAGGAGCCGTGCATCGTCGCGGGCGGCTGCCAGAAGGTCTCCATCGGTCTCGGGGCGGGCGATGCGCCAGTCCGGCGAACCCGATTGCTTGGTGCCGAGCACCTCGCCTTCGCCGCGCAGCCGCAGATCCTCCTCGGCGATGCGGAAGCCGTCCTCCGTCTCGCGCATGATGGTGAGCCGCGCCTCGGCGATCGGCCCGAGCGGCCCCTTGTAGAGCAATAGGCAGGTCGAGGCGGCCGAGCCGCGCCCGATGCGTCCGCGCAACTGGTGCAACTGCGCGAGGCCGAAGCGCTCGGCATGCTCGATCACCATGACGCTGGCATTGGGCACGTCGACGCCGACCTCGATGACGGTGGTCGAGACGAGAATGCGCGTCTCCCCGGCGACGAAGGCGGCCATGGCGGCGTCCTTATCGCGGCCGGGCATCTGTCCGTGCAGCAGGCCGACCTTGGCGCCGAAGATCTCCTGCAGCGCTTCGTAACGCTCCTGTGCGGCGGCGACGTCGAGCGTGTCCGATTCCTGCACCAGTGGGCAGACCCAATAGGCCTGCGCCCCGCTCTCGACCGCCCGGCCGATGGCGCCGACGACCTCGTCATAGCGCTCGGAGGAGATGGCGCGGGTCACGATTGGCTTCCGCCCGGCCGGCTTCTCGGCGAGGATCGAGACGTCCATGTCGCCGAACCAGGTCAGCGCCAGTGTGCGCGGGATCGGCGTCGCGGTCATCACCAGCACGTCGACGGCCTCGCCCTTGGACCCCAGCAGCAGGCGCTGGTGCACGCCGAAACGGTGCTGCTCGTCGACGACGGCCAAAGCCAGATCATGGAAGGCGACGCCCTCCTGGAACAGCGCATGGGTGCCGACGGCGATGTCGATCGAGCCATCCGCCAGCCCCGCGAGCACCTGCTTGCGGCCGACACCCTTCTCGCGTCCGGTCAGCAAGGCGAGCTTCAGCCCAGCCTGCTCGGCCAGGGGCGCCAGCCTCTCGGCATGCTGGCGGGCGAGGATTTCGGTCGGCGCCATCAGCACCGACTGCCGCCCGGCTTCGGCGGCCGCCGCCATCGCCATCAGCGCGACCACGGTCTTGCCCGAGCCGACATCGCCCTGGAGCAGGCGCAGCATCTTCTCGGGCCGGGCCATGTCGGAATGGATATCGGCGATCGCCTCGCGCTGGCCCTCGGTCAGCTCGAAGGGCAGGGCGGACTGGATGCGGAAGCGTAGGCCACCATCGCCGGTGGTGGCGCGTCCGGCGATCTTCTTCTGCTGGCGGCGCACGAGGGCGAGCGCGATCTGGCTCGCCAGCAGTTCGTCATAGCCGATCCGGCGCCGCGCGACGGTGTCGCCCTCGGCCGCCTTGCGATCGGCGGGATGGTGCAGCGCTTCGATCGCCTGATGGAACGAGGGGAAATCGCCCTTGGCAAGGAAAGCGGGATCCTGCCATTCCGGCATCTCCGGGCAGCGCTCCGCCGCGGCCTGCACGGTCCGCATCATCATGCGCTGGCCGATGCCTTCGGTCAGCGGATAGACCGGCTCGAAGGCGGGCAGGGTGGCCGCGAGTTTGGGATCGAGGATGCGCTCGGGATGCACCATCTGGCGCATGCCTTCCCAGAGCTCGAGCGTGCCCGAGATGATCCGGTAGGCACCGATCGGCAGGGTCTGGGCCAGATGCCGGGAATCGGCGTGGAAGAAGACGAGGGTGACGTCGCCGGTCTCATCCTCGACAAGGATGCGATAAGGCGCCTTCTTGCCGGCCGGTGCGGCGCGATGCTCGCTGACACGGGCGGTGAAGGTCGCGATGTCGCCGATCGGCGCGTCCGCGATCGTCGGGCTCGGCCTGCGGTCTACCGCACCGGTCGGCAGGTGGAACATCAGATCGACCACGCGCGCAGCCTGCGTCTCATCGCCGAGAAAGCGGTCCAGAACCTTGCCGAGTTTCGGCCCGACGCCGGAGAGCGCCGTGACGGGAGCAAAGAGCGGATCGAGGATCGAAGGGCGCAAGATGTCTCGCGAAACTGTCAGGAGCGCGAAGATCGCGGTGGCTTGGCCGCTGACTTCACCGGGTTAGGTCGTTATATAACCCGCACAGGCAGGCTCCGCGACGGGCCGGCCCGTTTGTCATTGCGCCATCCCCCAGGTTTTCGGACCTGACCTTTCCTTGCCGAGGTTCCCATGTCCGGCTCGACCCGCTCCAGCGCCGATCTCGACCCGCGCCGCCGCAAGATCCTCTTCCGCGCCTGGCATCGCGGCATGCGGGAGATGGACCTGATCATGGGCCGCTTCGCCGATGACGCCATCGCCGGCTTCGACGATGCCGAGCTCGACGAGTTCGAGCGCCTGATCGAGGTGTTGGACCGGGATCTGCTGAGCTGGGTGACCGGAGAAGCCACAGTGCCCGAGAACTACGACACGGAACTGTTCCGCAAGCTCAAGGCTTTCCACCATCACGACAAGCCGATCCATGTGTGAGCGGCCCCATGGCCGTCATGGTCGGGCTTGACCCGACCATCTCTGAATCGGAGCCCGCTCGTCCCGAGATTCTCGGGGCAAGCCCGAGATTGACGCCCTTTCGCAGAATGACGCCTTTCCGATGAGCATTCCTCCTCCCAGCCAGATCGCCAAGCCGCAGCTCGACCGCATCCTTGATGCGCTGAACCGCGGCGACAAGCCGACACTCGCCGGCGTGCCTGATGGTTTCGACGCCGTCGTCCTCGCCGACCTGACCCGCGCCTGCGCCAAGAAGGCGGAAGGGCCGGCGCTGCTCGTCTTCATCGCCCGCGACGGCCAGCGCCTGCAGGTGCTTGAAAACGCGCTGCAATTCGTCGCCCCAGATCTTGAGGTGATGAGTTTCCCGGCCTGGGACTGCCAGCCCTATGACCGCGTCTCGCCGGCGCCCGCCATCGTCGCGCACCGGATGACGACGCTCTCGCGCCTCGCCAAGACGAAGTCGGGCGAGCGGCCGCGCCTGCTGCTGACCACCGTCAATGCCGCGCTCCAGCGCGTGCCCGCCTTCGGCAAGGTGGCGTCGGAGAGTTTCTCGGCGGCCCCCGGCAACATGGTCGATATCGAGGAGCTGGCGCGCTGGCTCGACATCAACGGCTATTTGCGCACCTCGACCGTGCGCGAAACCGGCGAATTCGCCGTGCGCGGCGGCATCGTCGACCTGTTCCCGCCGGGCATGCCGGCGCCGATCCGGCTCGACTTCTTCGGGGACACGCTGGAGTCGATCCGCACCTTCGATCCGGAGACGCAGCGCACCACCGGGCAGCTCCGTGGACTCGATCTCGTGCCGATGTCCGAAGCGCAGATGACGAGCGAGAGCATCCGCCGCTTCCGCCAATCCTACATCTCGACCTTCGGCACGCCCGGCCGCGACGACACGCTCTATGAGGCCGTCAGCGAAGGCCGCCGCCCGGCCGGCCTGGAGCACTGGCTGCCTCTGCTCACCGAGAAGCTCGACACGCTCTTCACCTATCTGCCGGACGTGCCCTTGGTGCTCGACCATCAGGCCGAGGACGCGGTCGGCGAGCGCATCAGCCTGATCAAGGACTATTACGACGCCCGCAAGGCAGCGCTCGACCAGGGCGGAGCAGGAGGCATTCCCTACAAGCCGCTGCCGCCGGACGCGCTCTATCTCTCGCCGGCGGATTGGCGAGGCATCGTCGATGCCTCGGGCGTCGCCACGCTCACCCCCTTCCAACTGCCCGACAGCGAAGGCAAGCTCATCCTCGATCTCGGCGGCAAGCAGGGGCGCAGCTTTGCGGCCGAGCGCGCCGGCGATTCCGGCAGCGTTTTCGAGGCGGCCGTCGCCCATGTCCGCGCGCTCGAAGCCGACGGCAAGCGCGTCATCCTCGCCGGCTGGTCGGAAGGCTCGCGCGAGCGCCTCGCCCATGTTCTCGAAGACCACGGTCTGAAGAGCGTCCAGATGACGGGCTCGCTGCGCGCGGCCTTCGATCTCAAGCCCGGCACCGTCGCGCTCGCTGTCTGGGGCTTCGAGACTGGCTTCGAGGCCGGGCGCCTCGCCGTCGTCGGCGAGCAGGATATCCTCGGCGACCGCCTCGTCCGTCCGCGACGCAAGACGCGCCGGCCGCAGGATTTCATTGCGGAGCTCTCCTCGCTCGCACCGGGTGATCTCGTCGTCCATGTCGATCACGGCATCGGCCGCTTTATCGGTTTGAAATCGATCACGGCCGTCGGCGCGCCGCATGACTGCCTCGAAATCCACTATGCCGGCGATTCCAAGCTGTTCTTGCCTGTAGAGAACATAGAACTGCTTTCCCGCTATGGCTCGGAGGACACCGAAGTCCAGCTCGACCGGCTCGGAGGCGGCGGCTGGCAGGCGCGCAAGGCCAAGCTCAAGCAGCGCATCCGCGAGATGGCTGGAAAGCTCATCCAGATCGCGGCAGCGCGCGCGCTCAAGGATGCGCCGCGCCTCGTTCCGCCGGATGGGGTCTACGACGAGTTCATCGCCCGCTTCCCATACGAGGAGACGGAGGACCAGCAGAACACCATCGACGCGGTGCTGGACGACCTCGCGGCCGGCAGGCCGATGGACCGGCTCGTCTGCGGCGATGTCGGCTTCGGCAAGACCGAGGTCGCGCTGCGCGCAGCCTTCGCTACGGCGCTGAACGGTAAGCAGGTCGCGGTCGTCGTGCCGACGACGCTGCTCGCCCGCCAGCACTACCGCAATTTCGCGGATCGATTTGCCGGCTTACCTGTCAATGTCGGACAAGCCTCGCGCTTCGTCGGCTCGGCCGATCTCAAGGCGGTCAAGCAGGGCGCCAAGGACGGCACGATGGACATCGTCGTCGGCACCCACGCGCTGCTCGGCAAGGGCGTCGACTTCAAGGATCTCGGCCTCGTCATCGTCGACGAGGAGCAGCATTTCGGCGTCGCTCATAAGGAGAAGCTGAAGGAGCTGCGGGCCGAGGTGCATATGCTGACGCTGTCGGCGACGCCGATCCCGCGCACGCTCCAGCTCGCCATGACCGGCGTGCGCGAGCTCTCGATCATCGCGACGCCGCCGGTCGATCGCCTCGCCGTGCGCACCTTCGTCACGCCCTTCGATCCGCTGATCGTGCGCGAGGCGCTGCTGCGTGAAAGATATCGCGGTGGGCGCTCCTTCTATGTCGTGCCGCGTATCGAGGACATTGCCGAGGTCAAGGACTTCCTCGACAAGCAGGTGCCCGAGTGCAAGGTCGGCATCGCCCATGGCCAGATGGCGGCAGGCACGCTGGAAGACGTAATGACCGCCTTCTATGACGGCCAGTACGACATCCTGCTCTCGACCACGATCGTCGAGTCGGGTCTGGACATCCCGACGGCGAACACGCTGATCGTCCACCGCGCCGACATGTTCGGCCTCGCCCAGCTCTACCAACTCCGGGGGCGTGTCGGCCGCTCGAAGACGCGCGCCTATGCGCTCTTCACCGTGCCGGCCAACCGCAAGCTGACCGAGCAGGCCGAAAAGCGCCTCAAGGTGCTGCAATCGCTGGATACGCTCGGCGCCGGCTTCCAGCTCGCCAGCCACGATCTCGACATCCGCGGCGCCGGCAACCTGCTTGGCGATGAGCAGTCCGGCCATATCAAGGAAGTCGGCTACGAACTCTACCAGCAGATGCTGGAGGAGGCTGTCGCGGCGCTCAAGGCCGGCATCGAGTTCGAGGCCGAGACGCAGTGGTCGCCGGCCATCCAGGTTGGCGCGCCGGTGATGATCCCCGAGCACTATGTCGCTGACCTCACGCTCAGGCTGACGCTCTACAAGCGCCTCTCGACCATGGACGACGATGCCGAACTGCAATCCTTCGGCGCCGAGCTGGTCGATCGCTTCGGCCCGCTGCCGGAGGAGGTCAACCAGCTCCTCGAGATCGTCGCGATCAAGGCGCTGTGCAAGCGCGCCAATGTCGAGAAGGTCGAGGCCGGGCCGAAGGGCATCATCGTCGCCTTCCGCAACAACGAGTTCGCCAACCCGGAAGGGCTGGTCGGCTTCGTCGCCAAGCAGGGCACGCTGGCGAAGGTGCGCCCCGACATGCGCGTCGTCTTCATCGACGATTTCGAGACGGTCGAGCAGCGCCTGAAGGCCACGCGCCGGCTGCTGACCGATCTCGCGCGCATCGCCGAAAGGAAAAAGGCGGCCTGAGCAGCCGCCTTTCACCTACAGATCGAAGAACACCGTCTCGTTTTCGCCGGCGAGGTTGATGTCGAGCCACCATGTTCCGTCCGACTTGCGCTCGGCGATCAGGGTGCGGCGACGCGCTTCGGGCACGAGGTTGAGGATCGGGTCGGAGTCGTTGCCCTCGCCGTCGGCGAAATAGAGCCGGGTCGGCAGCCGCTTCAGCAGCCCGCGGCCGAAGACCGAAAGCGCGATATGCGGCGCCTGCAGGCTGTTGCCGGGGCCGGGCACGCGGCCGGGGCGGATAGTGCGGAAGCGGAAGACGCCGTTCTTGTCGGTCGACGCCCGGCCGAAACCGACGAAATGCCGGTCGAGCGGTACCTCCTCACGAAGATCGTCCGGGCTGGCATAGCGGCCCGCCGCGTTGGCCTGCCAGATCTCGATCATCGCGTCCTCGATCGGCTTGCCGTCGGCATCGTAGACGCAGCCGGCCAGCGCGATGACCTCGCCTTCGGGCGTCCCCGAGACATTCGAGCCCGACAGCAGGAAACGCTCCGGCGGCATCAGGTCCGGCCGCGCGCCCATATCGGAGCGCTCGACGAGGTCGGCGCCGCCCTTCCACGGCAGGCCGTAGTGGAAATAGGGGCCGACCGTCTGCCAGGGCGTCTGGCCGAAGAGCGCCGCGTCCTGATTGTCGTGCCGCGGGGCGGCGTTGCGGGTTTCCAGGTCCCCACTCGTCGAGTCAGTGGTCGTCGTCATGATCGTCCTCGAACGGTGTCTGATCGCGGCCCTTGAGCACGATGTCGAAGACATAGCCCAGCGCCCAATTCGGCACGGTGGTGCCGATGTCGAAGCGCGAGACCATGCGCTGGCGATAGGGCATCGGCACGGCGTTGGCGATCGGATCGATCTCGATCAGCGGATCGTCGGGGAAATACATCTGCGTGACCAGCCGGGTCGCGAAGGCCGGCCCCAGCAGTGAGAGATGGATATGGGCCGGGCGCCAGGCGTTCTTATGGTTGCCCCAGGGATAGGCGCCGGGCCGGATCGTGACATAGCGGTAGCGGCCCTCACCGTCGGTGACGACGCGGCCGACGCCGGTGAAGTTCGGATCGAGCGGCGCCGGCCAGTCGTCCTTGGCGTGGATATAGCGGCCAGCGGCATTGGCCTGCCAGATCTCGACGACAGTGTTCGGAACGGGCCGGCCGTCCTCGTCGAGCACGCGGCCGGTCACGACGACGCGCTGACCCTGCGGCTCGCCCTTGTGCTGGGCGGTGAGGTCGGACATCGCCGGCCCCATCAGCCGGGACCAGTCGCTCGGGCCGGTCACCTCGGTCAGCGTCTGCGGGACCATGATCGGCGCCTGCCGCGGGCTGCGGGCCACGGTCGAGCGGTAATCCGGGAACAGCGAGGCCGGCTGGCCCTGGTCCGGTGCCGCATAGGGAAGGATGAGACGGCTCATGACATCGTGCCTCCGTCAGGCGACAGCGGGAAGGGACAGGAGCGCGCGCGCCTCCGCCACCGAGGCGGGATGGCGCGCATATTCGGGGCACAGCGCGACGATGCGCCCGACCAGCGCCGCATTGGACGGCGCAAGCGTGTCGCGATCGAGGCGGACATTGTCCTCCAGCCCCGTCCGGCAATGGCCGCCGAGCTCCAGCGACCAGCGATTGAGCGTGATCTGGTCGCGCCCGATCCCCGCGCCGGTCCAGGTCGCGGCCGGGGCGAGCCGCTTCAGGGTCGCGATGTAGAATTCGAAGACGGCTCGATCGACCGGCATGGCGTTTTTGACGCCCATCACGAATTGAACATGCAGCGGCCCGGCGATCGCGCCCGCCTTCTCCATCTCGGCGGCCTTGAAGATCATCGACAGGTCGAAGGCCTCGATCTCCGGCTTGATACCGTGGCTCTTCATCTCGGCGGCCAGCCAGTCGACCAGCTCCGGACTGTTTTCATAGACCCGCGTTGGGAAGTTGCAGGAGCCCGTCGACAGCGAGGCCATGTCGGGCCGGAGCGGCAGCATGCCACCGCGCTCGCGGCCTGCGCCGGAGCGGCCCCCCGTCGAAAACTGCACGATCATGCCGGTGCAATGTCGGCGCAGCCCTTCGAGCAGCCGCCCGAAGCGTTCGGGATCGGAGCTTGGCGTGCCGTCATCATTGCGGACATGGGCATGAACCAGCGTCGCGCCCGCCTCGAAGGCTTCCTGTGTCGACTCGACCTGTTCCGCGACCGTGATCGGGACCGCGGGGTTATCATTCTTCGTCGGCAGCGACCCCGTGATCGCGACGGTGATGATGCAAGGAGAGGTCATCGTCAGATCCTCAGCCATGGCTCGGGGCGGGAACGCTGATCGGGCGGGCGAGCCTGGATTGCGCCGTCAGGCGGATGCCGGCATTGGCAGCGCCATAGCCGGCATAGCCGTCGCGCTGGACGATCTCGAAGAACAGCCCGCCATCCAGAGTCTGCGTATAGGCCTGCCGGAAGATGCCCGAGGCATCGCCGTCGTAGAGGATGTTCAGCGCCTTCATCGCATCGATTTCCTGTTCCGACAGGTCGGAGCGGGCCTCGAGGTCGTCATAGTAGTTCTCGGGGATGGGCAGCATGGCCACGCCGTTCGCAACCAGCCGCTCCACCGTCGCGGCGATGTCGTCGGTCGCCAAGGCGATGTGTTGCACCCCGGAGCCGAAGAAATCGGTGATGAAGCGGGCCGAGAGCGTGCGGTGGCTCTGCGAGCCGTTGAGGATGAGCCGGAGCCCATGGCCCCTCTCGCCATCGAGTCCGCTCTCGATGACCTGGCTCTGGACGACGCCGCCGGGATCGAGCACGGCCTGGCTCGGCGCCTTCTTCGTTTCGAACAGCGAGGAGTAGAACAGCAGCCAGGTCAGCATCTCCTCGTACTGCATGCTCTGCGAGACATGGTCGACGCCGGTCAAACCGGCATCGCGTCCGGTTTCCTCCGTCGCCTCGAAATCGACCTCGGCCCAGCGGCCGAGCGCCGAGGCGTGGTCGAGGAAATAGACCAGGCTGCCGCCGAGCCCGCGCACGGCCGGGATATCGAGCTCGCCCGGCCCGACCGCGCCGGCATGCGGCACGTCGAGCAGGGCCGTGGCACGGGCGATCGCGGCCTGCGCATCCGGCACGCGCAGCGCCAGAGCGCAGACCGAGGTGCCGTGGGTGATCTGGTAGCTATGGGCGAAGCCGTCGGCCTCGCTGTTCAGCACGATACGGATATCGCCCTGACTCCAGAGATCGACATCCTTGGAGCGATGCGCGCCGGAACGCGCAAACCCGAGCGCGCGCAGCAGCTTCTCGAAGCCCGGCCGTTCGGCCTCCGACACGGCGAATTCGATGAACTCCACCGCCTCGACCGGGGCCGGCGGCGGCATCGGCACTGCGCCAGGCACCGGCTTGCCGATCTGGCGCGCGGTCTCGTCGAGCAGCCAGATCAGCGAGCGATGGCCGTCGAGCGCGACGGAACGGGCGGAGCCTGCCCGGAAGCGGTCGTTGAAGATCTCCAGTGACAGCACCCCGTCATAGCCGGTCGAGACCAGAGCGCGCATGAAGCCGGAAAGGTTGAGATCGCCCTGTCCGGGCAGACAGCGCCAGTGCCGGCTCCATGACAGCGGGTCCATCTGCAGCAGCGGCGCGTCCGCCATCTGCACCATCGCGATCTTGTCGCGCGGGATGGTGCCGATCGCCGAAAGGTCGAGCCCCCGCGCCAGGATGTGGAAGGAATCCAGCACGATCCCGACTTCCGGCCGGTTCGCGCGGCGCACGATCTCCCAGGCGTCGCGATAGTCGAAGACATGCCGCCCCCAGGCCAAGGCTTCATAGCCGACGCGCAGGCCCCGTCGGCCGGCCCGCTCGCCGAGCTCGATGAAATCGGCCGCGAGCCGGTCGATGCCGGAAAGTGCTTCAGGCGAGACGCTGGAGCAGACGAAAAGCAGATCTGTCCCCAGCTCCTGCAGCAGATCGAACTTGCGCTCCGCCCGGTCGAAGACGCGCTGGCGGCGAGCCTCCGGCATGCCCTCGAAATCGCGGAAGGGCTGGCAGGTCACGATCTCCAGGCCGAGATCGCCGCAGATGCGCCGGACTTCCGCCGGGGAGCCGGGGAAGGCGATCAGGTCGTTCTCGAAGATCTCGACCGCCGTGAAACCGGCGGCAGCGATGGCTTCGAGCTTTTCCTGGAGCGTGCCGGAGACGCAGACGGTGGCGATCGATGGAATCACGGGATTGCCTCCTCTCAGCCCAGCCGCGCCACGGCGCGCAGATCCTCGGCCGTGGTCGTGGGCAGGCCGAAGAACTCCAGATAGGCGGGGATCTGCTCGAACAGCATATCGGTGCCGACCTGCACCGCACAGCCGCGTGCGCGTGCCGCCGCCAGAAACGGCGTGATTTCCTGCGCCATCACGACCTCTCCGACCAGGGCGGAGGAGGGCAGGCGGGCGACATCGAGCGGCAAGGGATCGCCCGGCTTCATGCCGAGCGGCGTCGCATTGACGATGATGTCGAAGCCCTCTGGATCGTTCGAACCGGTCGTGACGCGCAGGGCAGGGTAGTGCGCAACCAGCCGCCGGCCCAGCTCCTCGGCCATCGCCCCATGGGTATCGAACAGGCCGAGTTCACCGACACCGGCCTTCGCCAGCGATGCGGCGATCGCCGAGCCGACGCCTCCGGCGCCGACGACCAGCGCGCGGGCGCCAGCGAGCTTGCGCCCCTTGCGCAGGACACCGCGCACGAAGCCTTCGCCGTCGAACATGTCGCCGGCAAGCCGGCCGTCCGGCTCAAGGCGCACCGCATTGCAGGCGCCGGCGATCGCGGCGGTCGGGGAGAGCGTGTCGACGAGGCCGGTTGTGGTCACCTTGTGCGGCATGGTCACCAGCGCGCCATGCGCGTTGGATAGCCGGAAGAACAGCTTGAGAAAGTCAGGGTAATCCTCGCTGCGGCAGCCCATCGGCACGACGACGGCGTCGATCCCATCCCGTTCGAAATAGGGGTTGTAGATCATCGGCGCCTTGAAGCTCTCGGTCGGAAAGCCGAGATGGCCGATCAGCCGTGTCGTGCCCTTGATCATGCCGAAGCCCTCGCTGACGCAGGTTCGGTCGCCACCTCGACAGGGCCGCCGGAGCGCGCCGCCTGTTTCACCGCCTCGATGACCGCGAGCGTCGCCAATCCCTCGCGGCCGGAGACGAGCGGCTCTTCCTCACCGCGGATCACCGCGCAGAAATGCCGGATCTGGGCCTGGAGCGGATCCTCCGGAACGAATGGGATGCGCTCGCGCTTCAGCGGCTCCCACCAGCCGCGCTTGTCGGTATGGCCCCACAGTTCGAGTGCCGGGATCGTCAGCGATCCATGCGTGCCGCCGATCTGGTAGCAGGACTGATCCTGCTGCGGATAGGCCGGGTTCTCGCCGGTCGTCAGCTCCCAGCTCCAGGGCGAGACCACGGTGTCGGAGGCGCTGACCGTGCCAAGCGCGCCATTGGCGAAGCGCAGGATGGCGACGGCCGTCTCCTCGGCCAGGTTGCCGCGCACCGCATTCGAGCTTTGCGCCTGCACCCCGACGATCTCGCCGCAGAGATAGCGGAACAGGTCGATATCGTGGATCAGGTTGATCAGGATCGGCCCGGCGCCTTCCTGCCGGCGCCAGTCGACGTCGAAATATGCGTCCGGCTTCACCAGCCAGAACTGCCCGGTCAGTGTCAGGACGCGGCCGAGCCGGCCGGCGTCGATGGTCTCGCGCGCCTTTCGGATCATCGGATTATGGCGCCGGTGGTGGCCGACGAGCAGGGGCACACCCGCAGCCTCCGCCGCCTGAACCAGTTTGCGCGCGCCGTCGACGCTATCCGCAATCGGCTTCTCGACCAGCATCGGGATGCCGGCCGCCGCCAGCTCCAGCCCGTTGGCGACATGGAGCTGGTTCGGCGTGGCGACGATGACGCCGTCAGGCCTCGCGCTGGCGGGGACGGCGTCGAATGCCGGGTACCACGTGACGCCCATCTCCGCGGCGAAGGCCTTGCCGGCTGGCGCCGGGTCGATGATCGCCGACAGGAGCGCGCCCTCTTGGGCCCTGACATGGGCGGCGTGGCGCTTGCCGATCAGGCCCGCACCCATCACCGCGATTTTGACCGGAGCCATCGGATCGATCCTCAAGCGGCCTTGTCGTCGATCAGCTTGGCGATGCGCCGCAGCCCGAGCTGATAGCCCTGCGTGCCGAAGCCGGCGATGACGCCGTCTGAGCGCAGCGAGACATAAGAATGGTGGCGGAAGGCCTCGCGCTTATGCACCTGCGAGATATGGCACTCGATCACCGGCCCCTCGAAGGTGTTGAGCGCATCGAGCAGCGCGACCGAGGTATGGGTGAAGGCGGCGGGGTTGATGACGATGCCGGCGCCGTCCTCGCGCGCCTCATGGATCCAGTCGATCAGCTCGTATTCGCGGTTGGACTGATGGAAGCGCAGTTCCAGCTTCAGCTCCTCGGCCAGCATCCGGCAATCGCGTTCGACATCGGCCAGGGTCTCGTGACCGTAGATATGCGGCTGGCGTTTGCCTAGCAGGTTCAGGTTCGGGCCGTTCAGGACGTAGACGAGGCGGGACATGGTTGCGTTCCGTTGCAGGCGTTTGGGTTCAGTGCTTGTGGAGGATTTCGCCGAGAAACTTCCGGGTCCGCTCCTGGCGCGGGTTATGGAAGAACTCCTCGGGCGGCGCCTCCTCGACGATGGCACCGTTTGCCATGAAGATAACGCGGTTCGCCACCTGCCGGGCGAAGCCCATCTCATGTGTGACGCAGATCATGGTCATGCCTTCGTCGGCGAGCGCGATCATGGTGTCGAGCACCTCCTTGACCATCTCCGGGTCGAGGGCCGAAGTCGGCTCGTCGAACAGCATGACCTTGGGCTTCATGCAGAGCGCGCGCGCGATCGCGACGCGCTGCTGCTGGCCGCCAGAGAGCTGGGCGGGATATTTCTCGGCCTGTTCGAGAATCTTGACCCGGCCGAGCAGCTTGCGGGCGGTGGCCTCGGCTTCCGCCTTGCTCGCGCCGAGCGAGCGCATCGGCGCCAGCATGCAGTTCTGCAGCACGCTCATATGCGGGAACAGGTTGAAGTGCTGGAAGACCATGCCGACCTCGCGGCGCACCGCATCGATGGTCTTCGCGTTGTCGTCGACCTTGGTGCCGCTGACCCGGATCTCACCCTTCTGGTACGCTTCCAGATGGTTGATGCAGCGGATCAGCGTCGACTTGCCGGAGCCTGAAGGCCCGCACAGGACGATGCGCTCGCCCTTGCGGACTTCGAGGTTGATGTCGGTCAGGGCCAGAAAGTCGCCATACCATTTCTCGACATGCGTCATGGCGATCATGGCATCCGCCGCAGCGGCGCTCTTGAGGACTGGCTGGTTCATGGTCCGGGCTCCGGTCCCCAAGCATTTTTGCGCGAAGTGAACGCCGGTTCGCGCGAGGAAATGCGATCAAACAAGGAGTTGGAGCATCTCCGCGCTTCAGAGCAGCGCTGAGATGCTCCGGAGCGCTCAGCTCGCGGTGAAGGTGATGCCTTCGAGGCTGTCCGGGAACTTGTGCACCGGCACCTTCATCCACTTGTCGTAGACCTTCTGCAGCTCACCATTCGCCTTGATCTTGTCGATGAAGGTGTTGAGCGCCGCGTTGATCTCCTTCTCGCCGAGGCGGGTGCAGGCGCCGTTGTAGAGGTTCTGGAACTCCAGCTTGTTCTCGAACTCGCCGGGGCGACCCTGCTCGACGCGCTGCATGTAGAAGATGTTGCCGCCGAGCGCCTGGACCTGGCCGGAGACCAGCGCCTGGATCGAGGGCGCGTCGCCGTCATAGCGACGGATCGTCGTGCCGGCCGGCGCGTTCTTGGTCACCTGCGTGTCCTGCGCCGCACCCTTGGCGACGCCGATCGTATAGCGCGCCATATCCTCGTTGGTGGTGATCTTGTCCTTCTTGGGACCGATCAGCACGATGGTGTTGGCGACATAGGGCTTCGAGAACTGCACGGCCTTGGCGCGCTCCGGCAGCATCGCCATCGTGGCGAAGAGCACGTCGACGCGGCCGGTGGTCAGCGCCGGGATGCGGTTGTTGACCTCGAGCGGCACGAACTCGACCTGCACGCCGAGCTCCTTGGCGAAGAGCGTGGCGATGTCGGCGTCGAGGCCATCCTGCTTGCCGGCGCTGGTCACGAAACCCCATGGCGGGTTATCGCCCTGGATGCCGACCACGATCTTGCCCTTGGCCTTGATCTCGGCCGGGGTGATCGCCTGCGCCGGGCTGCCGACCAGGGCGGGCAGGGCCAGCGCGGCTGCGCCGGCGATCAGCAGGCTGCGGCGGGTGGATTTCATCTTCGTCATGTTTCTCTCCCTTTATAGTTGGTGGTTGGTCTAGGCGTTGAACCGGGATGCTCAGCGCGCGGCGATGGCCATGCGCTTTTCCAGATGCGAGCCGTAGAGCGAGAGCGGCCAGCACAGCAGGAAGTAGAGGACGCCGACGATCCCGAAGACGAGGAGCGGCTGGAAGATCTGGTTGGAGACGATGTTGCCGGCCCGCGTCAGCTCGGTGAAGCCGACGATGGCGGCAAGCGAGGTGCCCTTGATCAACTGGACCAGGAAGCCGACCGTCGCGGGCAGCGAGATGCGGATCGCCTGCGGCAGGATCACGTCCCGCATCCGCGAGACATAGTGTAGGCTCAGCGCCTTGGCGGCCTCGGTCTGCCCTTTCGGGACCGCCTCGATCGAGCCGCGCCAGATCTCGCCGAGATAGGCGCTGGCATGCAGCGTGAAGCCGATCGCGACCGCGACCCAGGCATCGAGCTTCAGCCCGACCAGCGCCAGCCCGTAATAGACGACGAAGAGCTGCATCAGGAGCGGCGTACCCTGGAACAGGGCGATATAGCCGGCGGTGATCCGTTCCAGCAGCGAACGTCCGGACGTGCGCATCAGCGCGATCCCGAGCCCGGAGACCGAACCGAAGACGAAGCCGATCGCCGACAGCGCCACGGTCCATTTCAGGCCGGTGAGGAGGAAGAGGAATTCGTTCCAGCCCATCGCGCCCTCACTTCACCGGATAGCTGAAGTAGCGGGTCGAGATCGCCGAAAAGAAGCGCATCATCACCCAGGAGATCACGAGGTAGAACAGCGTGATCGTGCCGTAGACCTCGAAAGAGCGGAAACTGTCGGACTCGATCCGCTGCGCGACCGAGGTCAGCTCATAGGCGGAGATCGCCGAGGCGACCGAGGTGGTCAGCGTCAGCAGCACGAACTGGCTGGTCAGCGACGGGAAGATCGCGCGCATCGCCGGCTTGAGCACGATCAGCCGGAAGACCTGCGCCTTGTGCAGGCCAAGCGCCAGACCGGCCTCGATCTGGCCCTTGCTGATCGACTGGACGCCGCCGCGGATGATCTCGATGGCATAGGCGCCGCCATTGATGCCGAGCGCGATGATCGCCGTCGGCGTCGGGTCGAGGCGCAGGCCCGTCAGCGGCAGCGCGAAGTAGATGAAGAAGATCTGCACCAGGAAGGGCGTGTTGCGGATGATCTCGACGAAAGCCCGCACCAGAAAGCGCACGGGGGCGAAGCGGGAATCCCGCAGCACCACGCCGCCGATCCCGATCACGATGGCCAGCGCCATCCCGCTGAGCGCCAGCAGAAACGTGCCGAGGCAGCCCATCAGGAGGTCGGGCATGCCCTCGATCACGGGAGTGAAATCGAGCTTGTAATTCATGGCGCTTCCCAAAGCGGCCGACCTTCTCGAGAAAAAGGGGTCGGTCCGGGTCCCGTCTGTCTTCGCGGCCCTTCTTGCGAGGGCCTTTTCAGTCGCTCACGCAGCTTGCATGAGGCCGATGGTATGTTAATTGTACCACTTAGTTCATTTGGTCAAGCGAAATTAACCGAGCTGTCCATTTGGGTGCCGCCGAAGGTCGGCGGGGCAGCAGGGCGCCGGGTAGAACATGAGCAAGGCAGCGATCAAACCGCGGGGAACGAGCCGGAAATCGGCGTCCTGGACCCAGGACCCGGAGGGCGTGCGCCGCAGTATCCTGGAGGCGGCGCGGCTGGAATTCGTCGAGAACGGCCTGAGCGGCGCCCGCGTCGACGAGATCGCAGCCCGAACCGCCACCAGCAAACGGATGATCTACTACTATTTCGGCGACAAGGAGGGGCTCTACCGCGCTGTCCTTGAAGAGATGTATGAGCGCATCCGCAGCTTCGAGCGTGGGCTCGACCTTGCGAGCCTGGAGCCGGAAGAGGCGATCGCGCTGCTGACGGGATTCACCTTCGACTATCACGCCGAGAACCCGGATTTCGTTCGGATGGTGATGATCGAGAACATCCATCATGCCCGACACCTTGCGTCGTCCGACAGGATCTCCGCCCTCAACCTCTCGGTGATCGACATGATCCGCGAGGCCTATGAACGCGGCGTCGCGGGGGGCGTGTTCAGGCCGGGGATCGAAGCGATCGACATCCACCTGACGATCAGTGCGCTCGCCTTCTACAACGTCTCGAACCGCGCGAGCATCCGCCAGATTTTCGGCCACGACATGGGCGCGCCGGAGGCTCTGACGCGCCGCAGGGCCGCTGCGATCGATACCATGCTGCGCACGCTGCGCCGCTGAAGGCCGCCGCTCCGCATCGTCGATCCGGCTTGCGGCGATCAAAGCCATATTCAGGCCTCCACCAGCCCGGCCATCGCCTGGATGGCAAGCTCATAGCCGGCAGCGCCGAGCCCGATGATGATCCCGGTCGCCGTCCGCGATACCAGCGAATTGTGGTAGATGCTCTCGCGCGCATGGACGTTCGAGATGTGCAGCTCGATCTTCGGGCGCTCGAACATCTTCAGCGCATCGAGCAAGGCTACCGAGGTAAAGCTGTAGCCGGCCGGGTTGATGATGATGCCGCAGGCCTCCTGCCGCGCCTGCTGCACGCTTTCGACCAGCTCGCCCTCGAAATTCGTCTGGCGGAAGTCGACGGTGAAACCGAGCGTCTTCGCCTTGGCCGTGCAGCGCTCGCCGATCTCGGCCAGCGTCGTGCTGCCATAGATAGCCGGCTCGCGCTGCCCGAGCAGATTCAGATTGGGGCCGTTCAGGATGTAGATGCAGCCGCGCCCGGCTGCCGGCTTCCCGCCTGCCGACATGATGACCTCCCGAGATCCTTCGCTGCGGAGTCCACGGCTCCATCGGCTTCTTGTGGCGACCATCCTACTCGGTGCCCGATTCAAATCAACCGATAATTCGTAGATCGTCTGCTATTCCATGAATGAGCAGCTTTAACGGTTGGCGCGCTCGGCCGAAGGGCTTAATCTGCGTGATGATCAGGAAAGGGGATGTCATGGCGGAAGCGGCAGCGGATAGCGGCGGCGAGGAGATCGCCGCTCTGTCCACGGGCGAGCAGGCTTATGAGCGAATCCGGCAGGATATCGTCTTCGGGCGCCTGCAGCCCGGCCAGCGGCTGACGCTGGACAAGCTGCGTCCGGTTTATGGCGTCGGCATCAGCACGCTTCGCGAAATCCTGAATCGCCTTGCGCCGGAGGGATTTGTCGTGGCGGAAGGGCAGCGCGGCTTCCAGGTCGCGCCCTGCACGGCCAGCGAACTCCGGGAGCTCGCCGACCTCAGGCTGTTGATCGAGAGCCACGCGCTCGCGCAATCTTTCGCAGCCGGCGACATGGAATGGGAAGGGCGCGTCGTCGCGGCCCATCACAAGCTCGCCCGCATGGAGGAGCGCCTGCTGGCCGGCGACGATTCCGGCACGCAGCAGTGGAAGCGCTACGATTTCGAGTTTCATCAGGCGCTGGTCTCGGCCTGCGGCTCAAAGGTGCTGCTCGATCTTCATGCCGGGATTTATGAGCGCTATCTGCGCTACCAGATGGTGTTTTTCATCTTCTGGGGACCGACCTCGATCGGCGAGCACCGCGCGCTGCTCGATTGCGCGCTGCACCGCGATGCAGGCGAGGCGCAGCGGCTGTTGCACGGCCATATCCACGGCTGCATCGACGTGGCTCTGGAGCGGGGTTTGTTGGATTAGCGGACCGGCCCCTCAAGGGGCCGGTCCCTGTTTGAATGATGGTGCGCTCAGGTCCGATACCAGGCTGCCAGATTCCAGGTCGTGACCTCCCAGCCGGAGATATCGGCCTCCAGGTTGTTGGCCGAGGCACCGACGACCGTGCGTGAGAGGATCGGCAGCAGGATATTGGCCTCGCAGAAAATCTCGTTGACCTTGATCAGCAGCGCGGCGCGCTTGATCGGGTCGAACTCCTTCTGGGCGGCCTTGTAGGCCTTGTCGGCCTCAGGGTCCGAGTAGCGCGAGACGTTGCGGCCCAGCCACTTGTTCTCCTTGTTGGCGATCTCCCAGGAGACGAGCTGATTGAGGAAGCGCTCCGGATCGGGCTGCGGCTGCGTCGTGGTGTACATCTCCATGTCGCAATACAGCTTGGTGTAGGTATCCGGGTTGGCCACGTCGGAAGAGAAATAGACCGACGCCGTGACCGACTTGAGCTCGAGGTCGATGCCGACGCGCTGGCAGGCCTGCTTGATGATGGCCTGGGTCTTCTGGCGCGGGGCGTTGATCGAGGTCTGGAAGACGTATTTGAGCTTCTTGCCGTCCTTTTCGCGAATGCCGTCGGCGCCCTTCTTCCAGCCGGCGTCGTCGAGGATCTTGTTGGCCTTGTCGATGTTGAATTCGTATTTGAGCTTGGGCGACTTGAACTGTTTGGGCTCGTTGACGAAGCTCGCCGTCGCGGTGCCACCGCGGCCATAGATGAACTTCTGGATCGAATCGCGGTCGATCAGCAGGTTGATCGCCTCGCGCACTTTCGGATCCGACAGCGTCGGATGCTTGGTCTTGACGCTGGAGCGCTCGCCGTCGACCTCGGTCCACGGATCGGTCGTGTTCAGGATGATGAACTCGATGTCGCCGCCGGGAACCGCCACCACCTTGCCGCGACCGCCGGTCTCCATGCGCTTGAGGATCTCGTCCTCGACCTGCATGTTCCAGGCGTAGTCGTATTCGCCGGTCTGGAGCACGGCACGCGCCGCCGAAACCGCGTCACCACCGCCCTTGGCTTCGAGCGTATCGAAATGCGGCTGGTTCTTGACGTGGTAGTCCTCATTGCGGGTGCCGGTGAGGATGTCGCCGGGCTTGAAGTCGACGAATTTGTAGGGGCCGGTGCCGACGGGCTTCAGGTTGCCGGGCGCCTCGCGCGACTTGGCACCTTTGTAGTCGCCGAAATGGTGCTTCGGGATGATCATGCCGGCGACGCCGACGAAGGGATCGGCCCAGAACGGCGTCGGGTCCTTGAAGATCACCTTGACGGTGTGATCGTTGATCTTCTCGACCTTGATGTTGGTGTAGGAGCCGGTGGTGTAGGCGGCGGTCGCCGGATCGGCGGCATATTCCCAGGTGAAGACGACGTCGTCGGCGGTGAACGGCTTGCCGTCATGCCACTTCACGCCCTGCTTCAACTTCCAGATGACCTCCTTCCCGTCGGCGGAGAGGCCGCCATTGGCCTTGCTCGGAATCTCCGCGGCAAGCTGCGGGAAGAGGTTGCCTTCCTTGTCCCAGCCGGCGAGCGGCTCGAAGAAGATGCGCGAGGCGATCTGGTCCTTGGTGCCCGAGGCGAAATGCGGGTTGAGCAGGGTCGGCGCCTGCCAGAGCAGGATCTTCAGCGCCCCGCCGCCGCCGGCCTTGGTCGGCTTGTATTGCAGCGCGGCGTTTGCCATTGCCACATCGTTCCATGCCAGGATCTGGCTCGCGATCGGAGCTGTGATGCCCACTGCCGCCATCCTCTGGATGAAGGATCGTCGCGACAGCGCGCCAACCTTCACATCCGCGACGAGGCCGCGGATTTCCCGTTCGTCCATTCTCTCTCTCCCGATATCAGTTGGAATCCCCCGGCGTTGAATCGCCGTTCGTTGTTATGGGCGCCCCCAGAATGCATGGGAGGGGAAGGGCGTCCAGAAGTTCCGATGCTGCGATGCCGCAAGAAAACGCCGGGTTTCGCCGGTTGCAGGGCTCGCGGCGCTTGAGATGGTGACGACTTCATCGAACGAGTTGACCCGGGCGGCATCGCTCCGTATGTCAGCGCCTCGGTGAGGGCGGGTAGCTCAGTGGTAGAGCACGTGACTTTTAATCATGTGGTCGTGGGTTCGATCCCCACCCCGCTCACCACAACAGCAAAAATCCCAGGCCGCGCCTTCCGTTAACTCGCCGGAAACCAAGTTTTCCTAGCGTGGCGCCATGGTTATCCGCCGCGGCCTCCGCTCGATCTTCGTGACATTGGCGCTCTATCTCGTCTCGGGAGCAGCCGTGGCCTATTTCATGTTCCATGCGCAGCATGGCGCGCGCGGCCTCGAGGCACGCGGCGCCGTCCGTGAGTCGCTGCGCGATATGGAAGCGGAACTCGCCGGACTTGTCGCCGAGCGCAAATCCTGGGAACATCGTCTCTCGCTGGTGCGCGACGAAGCTGTCGATCGCGATCTGCTGGAAGAGAACGCGCGCGCCATTCTCGGTCGTACGCATAAGAATGACGTTGTCATCATGGGCCGCTGAGGGCTCTGACGGTACGGCATTTAGTCCCGGACGTATCGATTAACTGAAATCAGGTTACGGGAAGTCTATCTCGATTTTTCAACAGCTTAGCTAATGCTGCATTGCGAGATAGCGTGCTCGCCAAGATTTTTGCGATCCTCTAAAACAAAAGTCGAAAGACCTTGGAGGACCGCCTGATGGCTGTTGCTGCGCGTAAGTCGAAAGCTCCCGCTCAACCGAAAGCCGCCGCGAAGGCGCGGGGCGCCAAGGAGGGGGCTGGAAAGACCTCCGCCGCGCTCAGCAACACGCCGAGCTTCACCAAGGAAGAAGATCTCCACGCTTATCACGAAATGCTGCTGATCCGGCGCTTCGAGGAGAAGGCCGGCCAGATGTACGGCATGGGCCTGATCGGCGGCTTCTGCCACCTCTATATCGGCCAGGAAGCCGTGGTCATCGGCATGCAGATGGCCTCCAAGGACGGCGATCAGGTCATCACCGGCTATCGCGACCACGGCCACATGCTGGCCTGCGGCATGGAATCGCGCGGCGTGATGGCTGAGCTGACCGGCCGGCGCGGCGGCTATTCGCGCGGCAAGGGCGGCTCGATGCACATGTTCAGCCGCGAGAAGAACTTCTATGGCGGCCACGGCATCGTCGGCGCGCAGGTATCGCTCGGCACGGGCCTGGCCTTCGCCGACTGGTATCGCGGCGACAACACGGTCTCGATGACCTATTTCGGCGACGGCGCCGCCAATCAGGGCCAGGTCTACGAGAGCTTCAACATGGCCGAGCTCTGGAAGCTGCCGGTCGTGTTCGTCATCGAGAACAACCGTTACGCCATGGGCACCGCGGTCAGCAGGGCTTCGGCGCAGACCGACTTCTCCCGCCGCGGTGTTTCGTTCAACATCCCCGGTGAACAGGTCGACGGCATGGATGTTCGCGCCGTCCGCGACGCCGGCCTGCGTGCGGTCGAGCACGCCCGCTCCGGCAAGGGGCCCTACATCCTGGAGATGCAGACCTACCGCTATCGCGGACACTCGATGTCGGACCCGGCGAAGTACCGTTCCAAGGACGAAGTTCAGCGCATGCGCGAGGAGCACGATCCGATCGAGCAGGTCCGCGCCCGCCTGATCCGCGACTTCAAGATCGGCGAGGACGAGCTCAAGGCGATCGACGCCAAGGTGCGCGAGGTCGTCAACGACGCGGCCGAGTTCGCCACGCATGACCCCGAGCCCGATCCGTCCGAGCTCTACACCGACATCCTGCTGGAGCCGGCGCAGGGCTGAAAGCCCGGCGCCTCTGGCCCGCTCACCGTCTTTCCCCGCGTCTTAGATTCCGGGTGCGTTCATGCCGATCGACATTCTCATGCCTGCCCTTTCTCCCACCATGGAGGAAGGAAAACTGGCCAAGTGGCTGAAAAAAGAGGGCGATCAGGTCAAGGCCGGCGACATCATCGCCGAGATCGAGACCGACAAGGCGACCATGGAGGTCGAGGCGGTCGACGAGGGCATTCTCGCCAAGATCCTCGTCGGCGACGGCACCGAGAATGTCGCGGTCAACACGCGGATCGGCGTGATCGCGGCTGACGGCGAGGACGTCAGCGCCGCAGCGAGCGACAGTGCCACGACGGCCACGCCCCAGCCCAAGGCCGAGGCAGCGCCTGTCGCGGCGAAGGCCGAAGAGGCGCCGGCTGCCAGTGCGCCGCAGAGCGTGCCGGCCCAGGCCAAGGCCTATGACGCCTCTTCCGAATTCCCGGCGGGCGCCGAGATCGTCAGCCAGACGGTCCGCGAGGCGCTGCGCGACGCCATGGCCGAGGAGATGCGCCGCGACGGCGATGTCTTCGTCATGGGCGAAGAGGTCGCGGAGTATCAGGGCGCCTACAAGGTCACGCAGGGCCTGCTGCAGGAGTTCGGCGCCAAGCGCGTCATCGATACCCCGATCACCGAGCACGGCTTTGCCGGCATCGGCGTCGGCGCGGCGCTCTCCGGCCTCAGGCCGATCGTCGAGTTCATGACCTTCAACTTCGCCATGCAGGCGATCGACCACATCATCAATTCCGCCGCCAAGACGCTCTACATGTCCGGCGGCCAGATGGGCTGCCCGATCGTCTTCCGCGGGCCGAACGGCGCGGCCGCCCGCGTCGGCGCCCAGCACAGCCATGACTACGCCGCCTGGTATTCGAACGTGCCCGGCCTCAAGGTTGTCGTGCCCTACAGCGCCTCCGACGCGAAGGGCCTGCTGAAGAGCGCGATCCGCGATCCGAACCCGGTGATCTTCCTCGAAAACGAGATCATGTACGGCAAGTCCTTCGATGTGCCGAAGGGCGACGACTTCCTGATCCCAATCGGCAAGGCCAAGGTCGTCCGCCCCGGCACGGACGTGACCATCGTCTCCTTCGGCATCGGCATGACCTATGCGCTCGGCGCGGCCGAGGCGCTGGCGAAGGAAGGCATCGAGGCCGAGGTCATCGACCTCAGGACCATCCGCCCGATGGACATCGAGACCGTCGTCGCCTCCGTGCAGAAGACCAATCGCTGCGTCGCGGTGGAGGAGGGCTTCCCGCAGTCCGGCGTCACCGCCGAGATCGGCATGAAGATCATGGAGGCGGCGTTCGACTATCTCGACGCCCCCATGGCCCGCGTCACCGGCAAGGACGTGCCGATGCCTTACGCGGCGAATCTCGAGAAGCTCGCCTTGCCGAATGTCGGCGACGTCATCGCGGCGGCCAAGGCCGTCTGCTATCGCTGAGAGGGGGCTGACCGATGCCGACAAACATCCTGATGCCCGCCCTCTCTCCGACGATGGAAAAGGGCAATCTCGCCAAGTGGCTGAAGAAGGAGGGCGATACCATCAAGTCCGGCGATATCATCGCCGAGATCGAGACCGACAAGGCGACCATGGAGGTCGAGGCGGTCGATGAGGGTATCCTCGCCAAGATCGTGGTGCCGGAAGGCACGGCGGATGTCGCCGTCAACGAAGTGATCGGCGTGATCGCAGGCGAAGGCGAGGATGCCAAGAGCATCTCCGCCCCCGCGGCTGGCGGCGCTGCGCCTGCCAAGGCCGAGGCTCCGAAGGCTGAAGCGCCAAAGGCAGAGGCTCCGGCTCCCGCGGCAGCTCCGGCCGCCCCGGCTGCTTCCGCTCCCGTCACAGCCCCGGCCAAGCTTAATGGCAGCCGGCCCTTCGCCTCGCCCTTGGCGCGGCGCATCGCCAAGGATGCCGGGCTGGATCTTGCCGCCATCGCCGGCTCCGGCCCGCATGGCCGCATCGTCGAGAAGGACGTCGAGGCTGCCAAGAAGGGCGGCGGCGCCAAGGCCGCTCCCGCTGCGGCTCCCGCCGGTGCTCCGGCTGCCAAGCCTGCCGCCGCGCCGCTCGCGGCCGGCCCCTCCGACGAGGCGGTCAAGAAGCTGTTCGCGCCGGGCTCCTATGAGGAGATCCCGCATGACGGCATGCGCAAGACCATCGCGCGCCGCCTGACAGAGGCCAAGCAGACTGTCCCGCATTTCTACGTCACGGTCGATTGCGAACTCGACGCGCTGCTGAAGCTGCGCGCGGAGCTGAACGCCGCCGCGCCCGAGAAGGACGGCAAGCCGGCCTACAAGCTCTCGGTCAACGACATGGTGATCAAGGCGCTGGCGTTGGCGCTCAAGGCCGTTCCGGATGCGAACGTGTCCTGGACCGACAACACCATGCTCAAGCACAAGCACGCCGATGTGGGCGTCGCGGTCTCGATTCCGGGCGGCCTGATCACGCCGATCATCCGCGATGCCTGCCACAAGACGCTGTCGCAGATCTCCAACGAGATGAAGGACATGGCTGCTCGCGCCAAGGCCCGCAAGCTCAAGCCCGAGGAGTACCAGGGCGGCACGACGGCAGTGTCCAATCTCGGCATGTTCGGGGTCAAGGACTTCGCGGCCATCGTCAATCCGCCGCATGCGACGATCCTGGCGGTCGGCGCCGGCGAGCAGCGGGCTATCGTCCGAAAGGGCGAGCTCGCGGTTGCGACGGTGATGTCGGTGACGCTCTCGACCGACCACCGCGCCGTCGACGGTGCGCTCGGCGCCGAGCTACTGCAAGCGTTCAAGGGCTATATCGAGAAGCCCATGGCGATGCTGGTCTGAGGCGGCGGGAGAAACACCATGGCTGACTACGACATCATCGTCATCGGTTCCGGCCCCGGCGGCTATATCGCCGCCATCCGGGCCGCCCAGCTCGGCTTCAGAACCGCGATCGTCGAGCGCGAGCATCTCGCCGGGATCTGCTCGAATTGGGGCTGCATCCCGACCAAGGCGCTGCTGCGCTCGGCCGAGATCCTGCACTATGGCGAGCACGCCAAGGATTACGGGCTGGTTCTGGAAGGCTCGTTCAAGGCCGATCTCGACGCCGTGGTGAAGCGCTCGCGCGGCATCGCTGTCAGGATGAACAACGGCGTCCAGTTCCTGATGAAGAAGAACAAGGTCGACGTGATCTGGGGCGAGGCCAAGCTGACCAAGCCCGGCACGATCACTGTTGCGCCGACAAGCAAGCCGGCGATGCAGCCGCAGGGCCCGGTGCCGAAGAACGCCAAGGGTGAGGGCACCTATACCGCCGACCACATCATCGTCGCGACCGGCGCCCGGCCGCGCGCGCTGCCGGGCCTTGAGCCCGACGGCAAGCTGATCTGGACCTATTTCGAGTCGATGGTGCCGGCGAAGATGCCGAAATCGCTGCTCGTGATGGGCTCCGGCGCCATCGGCATCGAGTTCGCCTCCTTCTACCGGACGATGGGCGTCGACGTGACCGTGGTCGAGGTGCTGCCGCAGGTCGTTCCCGTGGAAGATGCCGAGATCGGCGCCTTCGCGCGAAAAGCCTTCGAGAAGCAGGGCATGAAGATCATCACCAGCGCCAAGGTCACGAAGGTCGAGATATCGGCGGACTCCGTTACCGCCCATATCGAGGACGAGAAGGGCGGCAAGCAGACGATCACCGCCGACCGCATGATCTCGGCCGTCGGCGTCGTCGGCAATATCGAGAATATCGGGCTGGAAGCGCTGGGCGTGAAGACCGATCGCGGCTGCATCGTCATCGACGATTTCTGCCGCACCAACGTCAAGGGCATCTACGCCATCGGCGACGTCGCGGGGCCGCCGATGCTGGCTCACAAGGCCGAGCATGAGGCGGTGATCTGCGTCGAGGCGATCAAGGGCTTGCATCCGCATCCGATGGACAAGTTGATGATCCCGGGCTGCACCTATTGCCACCCGCAGATCGCCAGCGTCGGCCTGACCGAGGCCAAGGCCAAGGACGCCGGCTACGAGATCAAGGTCGGCCGCTTCAACTTTGTCGCCAACGGCAAGGCCGTGGCGCTCGGCGAGGACAGCGGCCTGGCCAAGACGATCTTCGACGCCAAGACCGGCAAGCTGCTCGGCGCCCATCTGGTCGGTCCCGAGGTCACCGAGCTGATCCAGGGCTTCGTCGTCGCGATGAACCTCGAGACGACCGAGGAAGAGCTGATGCACACCATCTTCCCGCATCCGACCCTGTCGGAGGTGATGAAGGAAAGCGTGCTCGACGCCTACGGCAAGGTGCTGAACGCCTGAGCCGGGATCTCGTCATGCTCGGGCTCGACCCGAGCATCTCGTGATGGCCCGGGAGCCTCGTCCTGCAAGAGCTTCTCGGGTCGCCGCTTCGCGCCGCCCGAGAATGACGCTTCGACTTGGCGGCGGCCTGCCTGCGCTCCATATTGGTGCCATGCCGCCACGCACCCGCAAACCGCCCAAACCCGACCGCGTCGTTCGCGACGAAGAGGTCGAGGTTCTGCCGCCGCGCCGGACGCTGCCGCTCGACTGGAGCGTCGTGTTGCCGACCGTGGCGTTCGGGACCGTCACGGGCTTCGTCGCCAGCCTCGTGGTTGGTGGTGGCGGGTTGATCCGTCATTCCGTGGTCGGCGTGCTCGGCATGCTGGTTGGGCAGGGCATCGTGCGGTTGACCGGGTGGCGGCTGAATACCGGCTATGGCTTTCTCGACGATGCCGGAATGGCAGTGCTGGGCGCGATCCTCGTCATCCTGCTGGCGCGCTTCATCGCCTGACAGGAACCGCGGGCCGTCATTGTTGTCTGGACGCGCATTTGCGCATGGCTAGGGGGACTTCTTCGATGGAAAGCTTTGCCGCCACCATGGCCCAGCCGGGCTACGGCTTTTTCATGACGCTGCTGATCGGCGTGCTCGCCGGCTGGATCGCCGAGCGCCTGACCTCGTCCGATCACGGCCTTTTCACCAACATGCTCGTCGGCGTCGCCGGGTCCTTCGTTGGCACGCGAGTGGCGGAGCTGCTCGCGATCCCGGTCTTCGGCTTCTGGCGCACGCTGACCGCGGCCATCGCCGGCGCCGTCATCATCATCGCGATCTGGAATGCGGCGCGCAGCCGCAACTGACGCCCCCCGCGCGCGGCCCGGCAGTTGCGGGAGCGCGCTTTGGGGATTAGCTAGGAGGGAGCCGGGAGTGCCGGCTCCTGCTTTTGAAGCCCGGACCTCGATATGGCGCTTGTTCTCGACCTGCTGAACCGCGATCCGCGGCCCAATGCCGGCAATCCGAAGGCGCAGCCGGCCCAGCCCGCAGGCGAGGTGCGCCATCCCGAGAAGCAGAAGCGTCCCGAAAACCCGGTCCTGCGCAAGCCGGACTGGATCCGCGTCAAGGCTCCGGGCTCGCCCAAATGGGCCGAGACCAAGGCGATCGTGAAGGCCGAGAAGCTGGTCACGGTCTGCGAGGAGGCCGGCTGCCCCAATATCGGCGAGTGCTGGGAGAAGAAGCACGCCACCTTCATGATCATGGGCGACACCTGCACGCGCGCCTGTGCCTTCTGCAACGTCAAGACCGGCGTGCCGCAGCCGCTCGATCTGGAGGAGCCGCGCAAGGTGGCCGATGCCGTCGCCAAGCTCGGCCTCGAGCATGTCGTCATCACCTCGGTCGATCGCGACGATCTCAAGGACGGGGGCGCCGAGCACTTCGCCAACGTCATCCGCGCGATCCGCAAAGCGTCGCCCGGCACCACGATCGAGATCCTGACGCCCGATTTCCTGCGCAAGCCGGGCGCGCTTGAGGTGGTGGTCGCGGCCAGGCCCGATGTCTTCAACCACAATCTCGAGACGGTTCCGGGCAGATATCTCAAGGTGCGCCCCGGCGCGCGCTACTTCCATTCGCTGCGGCTGCTGCAGCGGGTGAAGGAGCTCGACCCCTCGATCTTCACCAAATCCGGCATCATGGTCGGCCTCGGCGAGGAGCGGAACGAGGTTCTCCAACTGATGGACGACCTGCGGTCCGCCGATGTCGACTTCATGACCATCGGCCAGTACCTCGCGCCGTCGCGCAAGCACCACGCCGTGATCCGCTTCGTCACCCCCGACGAGTTCAAGAGCTTCGAGACCATCGCCTATGCCAAGGGCTTCCTGATGGTGTCCTCGACGCCGCTGACCCGCTCCTCGCACCATGCCGGCGAGGATTTCGCGCGGCTGCGTGCGAACCGGGCGGCGCGGCAGGGCCAGTAGCGGCTTCCACCATGCCGATGTTCAACAGCACCCGCCGGGTGAAGCACTCACCCGAGCAGATGTTCGCGCTTGTTGCGGATATCGAGAAATATCCGCAGTTCCTGCCGCTCTGCGAGGGGCTGACGGTGCGCCGACGCACGCCGCGGGAGGGCGGCGGCGAGGTGCTTCTGGCCGACATGACCGTGGGCTACAAAGCGATCCACGAGACCTTCACCAGCCGCGTCACGCTCGATCCTGCCAACCTCAAGATCCTCGTCGAATATGTCGACGGTCCGTTTCGCCATCTGGAGAACCGCTGGAGCTTCAAGCCGCTCGATACGGGCTGCGAAATCGGCTTCTTCATCACCTATGAGTTCGCCAGCCGCATGCTCGGCCTGCTGATGGGCGCGATGTTCGACAAGGCCTTCCACAAATTCTCGGAGGCCTTCGCGCGCCGGGCGGATGCGGTCTATGGCGGAGCCGCGTCAAAGGCAGTGACAGGCAATTGATCGCGGCGCTTGGCTGACGCTCGGCCAGCGATTGATACCTTCCGGCGATCTGGCGCCGCCTGTCCCGCCGAGACAGCTCAGCGCGCAGCGTCCCGCAGCAGTTCGAGCGCGACGATCACGGATAGCCGCCGGATCTCGTCGCGCGACAGGTTTCCGAAGCGCATTTCGCGGTGGACGGTTCCGGTGGCCGTCGCGCAGGCAAAATGCACGAGGCCGACCGGCTTGCGCTCGGTTCCTCCGCCGGGACCTGCGACGCCGGTGATCGCCACAGCCAGATCCGCCGACAGCCTGGCGCGCCCGCCTTCGGCCATGGCGCAGGCGACCGGCTCGCTGACCGCGCCATGGGCCGCGAGCAGATCGGTCGCCACATCGGCAAGCGCTGTCTTGGCTGCGTTGGAATATGTCACCAGACCGCCGTTCACGACGTCGGAGGAGCCGGCAATCGCCGTGAGCGCTCCCGCGACAAGGCCGCCCGTGCAGGATTCGACGGTGGCGACCTTGAGACCGGCCTCGCGGCACAGGGCCAAAACGGTCTCGGACAGTGTCGTGACTTCGGCATCGAACATCGCGCTACTCCGCTTCGGGCAACCGGATCGTCGCCGTTCCCAGCGCGACGAGCCCCTCGCGCCGGCCCGTGAAGCCCATGCGCTCGGAGGTCGTCGCCTTGATTGCGACCTTCTCGACGGGAATGCTGGCGGCCGCTGCGATCGCGGCGCGGATGGCCTCGCGATGCGGCCCGACCTTCGGCGCCTCGCAAACGATCGTCAGATCGAGATGGTCGATGCGCCCGCCGCGCAGCCGCACCCGTTCGGCGGCGAAAGCCAGGAACTGTGCGGACGCCGCGCCGCGCCATTGCGGGTCGCTCGGCGGAAAATGCGTGCCGATATCGCCATCGGCCAGCGCACCGAGCAGGGCATCCGTCAAGGCATGGAGCGCCACGTCGCCATCCGAATGGGCTACGACGCCGCGTTCATGCGCGATCCTGACGCCACCGAGCCAGACATGATCGCCCGGACCGAAGGCGTGGACGTCATAGCCGGTGCCGACTCGCGTCACGAGCGTCTGCCCGGCGCGTGCATCCATGCGGCGGAAATCCTCGGCACGGGTCAGTTTGATGTTGGCGATCTCGCCCTTGAAGGTCGCGACGGGGTGGCCGGCCCATTCCATCAAGGCCGCATCGTCGGTGAAGCCGTGCAGCGCCACCGCTGCCGCAGCTTCATGCGCCGCCAGGAGCGGTTTGAAGCGGAAAGCCTGCGGGGTCTGGACGGTGACGAGCTGGTCGCGCGGCGGAGTCTCCGCGACATGGCCGGCGGCATCGATGCGCTTGACCGTGTCCGTGACCGGCAGGGCGGGGATCGCTGCCAATCCGCCGTCGCCGAGCGCGCCGATCGCCGCGCCGATCAGCGCCTGCGAGACGAAGGGGCGGGCGGCGTCATGGACCAAAACGATACCGTCGAAACCCTCGCGTGCAAGCGCGAGCAATCCGCGTCGCACCGAATCCTGCCGGGTCGCGCCGCCCGGCGTCGGAGCCGCGAGGCGGTCGTCGTCAATCCCGGCGACGGCATTGGCGTAGCGGGCTTCATCGTCCTCGCCGATGACGACCACCACACGGCCGATGGCGGACTCCACCAGGAAGGGCGCGAGCGCGCGTGCGAGGACCGGCACGCCATCGACCAGCCGGTACTGCTTCGGCTCGCCTGCGCCCGCGCGCAAGCCACGTCCGGCAGCGACGAGCAGCGCGGCCACCGGAGCGCCGGTATCGGCATGGTCGGAAGACGACAGGGGTTCCGCGGAATGGCTGTTCATGCGGCAGCCATAGCCAATTCCGGCGGCGCTGGGCAGGGGGTGACTCTGCTGCAATGCAGCATCAACCTCTAAGCTCTTGCGCTCCCGCAGCATTGTCCAATAAATATGCATATCGAGAGTTGCCTTAAAAGCAGGCTTGGCCGTTTGAACATCGCAGGAATATCCATCGAAACCCGGGCCTTTCTTGCACCGATGTCCGGCGTGACCGATATCGTCATGCGCCGGCTCGCGGCGCGGCGCCATGCCGGGATCGTCGTTTCGGAAATGGTGGCCTCGGACGAATTTGTCCGCGGCAGCGAGGAAGCGCGCATCCGCGCGGAAGGCGAGGGCGTCTCGCCCCATGTCGTCCAGCTCGCCGGCTGCGATCCTTATTGGATGGGCGAGGCCGCGCGGCTGGCCGAGGCCAATGGCGCAGCCATCGTCGACATCAATATGGGCTGCCCCGCGAAGAAAGTGACCGGCGGCTGGGCCGGCTCCGCGCTGATGCGCGATCTCGATCACGCCGTGGCATTGGTCGAGGCGGCGGTCGCCGCCACCGCCGTGCCGGTGACGGTCAAGATGCGACTGGGCTGGGACGACGCCTCCCGCAACGCCCCGGAGCTCGCGCGCCGCGCAGTCGCCGCAGGAGCGCGGATGATCACCGTGCATGGCCGGACCCGCCAGCAATTCTACAAGGGCAAGGCAGACTGGCGCGCTATCGCCGCAGTGCGGGCGGCCGGAGATTTTCCGCTGGTGGCGAACGGCGACATTCACGATGTCGCCGATGCCGAAGCCTGTCTCTCCGAGTCGGGAGCCGATTTCGTCATGATTGGACGGGCGGCTCTCGGGCGGCCCTGGCTGGTCGGCGAGATCGGTGCCGCGCTCGACGGTCGCAAGCTGGCGCCGTTGACGCTGGCCGAAAAGCTCGGCGTCGCGCGGGAGCATTATGAAGGCCTGCTGGCCTTGATGGGAGCAGCCCATGGCGTGCGCCACGCCCGCAAGCACCTCGCCGCCTATGCCGATGAGGCTGTGGCGGAGGGCTGCGAGCCGAATCCCGAACTGCGTCGGACACTGCTCACGTCGGAAGAGCCTCGCCAGGTGCTGACGGCGCTTGCGGGGCTGTTTTCGACCGAACGAAGCCGCGAAGCGGCCTGAGACGGAAAGGAAGGGCCGATGACGGCGCTATTTGCCGACAAGGGGCTCGCGAGCGAGCGTACCTATCTGCTCGACGCTATCGAAATACAGACGCTGAACGTCCTGCCGATGCCTGTCCTGGTCATCGGCGAAGGGCATGTGGTCATCTACGCGAATACGGCGGCGGAAGATTTCTTCCAGTCGAGCGCCTCCATGCTCAAGCGCCAGCGCATCGACGATCTCGTCGCCTTCGGCTCCCCGGTCCTCGGGTTGATCGAGGAGGTGCAGCGCCGCGGCGCGAGCGTCAGCGAATACCGCCTCGACTTCGGCTCGCCGCGCCTCGGCAGTGATCGCACCGTCGATGTTTTTGCCTCTCCCTTGCCCAGCCAGGGCGACGCCGTCGTCCTGATGCTGCAGGAACGGACAATTGCTGAAAAAATGGACAGACAATTGACGCATCGAGGGGCAGCTCGGTCGATCACCGCACTCGGTGCCATGCTCGCCCACGAGATCAAGAACCCGCTCTCCGGCATCCGCGGGGCGGCGCAATTGCTGGAAGGTTCGATCTCGGATGCGGATCGCATGCTGACCCAGCTCATCTGCGACGAGACGGACCGGATCGTGAAGCTGGTCGAGCGCGTCGAGCTGTTCGGTGACGAACGGCCGAGCGAGCGCGACGCCGTCAATGTCCATGACGTGCTCGATCATGTGAAACGGCTGGCGCAGTCGGGCTTCGCCCGCCACATCCGCTTCTCCGAAGTCTACGATCCCTCCCTGCCGCCCGTCGCGGGCAATCGCGACCAGCTCGTCCAGGTCCTGCTGAATCTGGTCAAGAACGCCGCCGAAGCCATTGGCGAACATGCGATAGACGGCGAGGTCACGCTGACGACGGCCTATCGCCCGGGCATCCGTATGCAGGTTCCCGGGTCGTCCGAGCGGATCGCGCTGCCGCTCGAAATCGTCATCCGCGACAACGGCCCGGGCGTGCCGCATGACCTCGTTCAGCACCTGTTCGATCCCTTCGTCACCACCAAGGCACAGGGAAGTGGCCTTGGACTTGCACTTGTCGCCAAGGTGATCGGCGATCACGGCGGAATCGTCGAATGCGAGTCCGTTCCCCGCCGCACGCAATTCAGGATCCTTCTGCCGCTGCACCAGCTTGGTCAGGGCAGTCAACGCAAGGCCTAAGCGAACACATGCCGACCGGTCATATCCTCGTTGCCGACGACGACGCCGCGATCCGCACCGTCCTCAATCAGGCGCTCGCCCGGGCCGGCTACGAGGTCCGTACCACCGGCCAGGCCGCGACGTTGTGGACCTGGGCCGCCCAGGGCCTCGGCGACCTGATCATCACCGACGTCGTGATGCCGGACGGGAATGCCTTCGACCTGCTGCCGCGCATCAAGCGCGTGCGGCCCGAGCTGCCGATCATCGTGATGAGCGCGCAGAACACCTTCATGACGGCGATCAAGGCGTCCGAGCGCGGTGCCTACGAATATCTGCCCAAGCCCTTCGACCTGAAGGAGCTCGTCGCCATCGTCGGCCGCGCCATGTCGCGCCCCCGCGGCGAGGCCGCACGCAGCCACGCCGCCGAGCCGGAGGACATCCCGCTCATCGGCCGCTCTCCCGCGATGCAGGACGTCTATCGCGCGCTGGCCCGCCTGATGCCGATCGACCTGACCGTGATGATCAACGGCGAGTCGGGCACCGGCAAGGAGCTCGTGGCGCGCGCCCTGCACGACTACGGCAAGCGCAAGAACGGCCCCTTCGTCGCCATCAACATGGCGGCGATCCCGAAAGATCTGATCGAATCCGAATTGTTCGGTCATGAGAAGGGCGCCTTCACCGGGGCCCTGACCCGCTCCTCCGGCCGTTTCGAGCAGGCGGAAGGCGGCACGCTCTTCCTCGACGAGATCGGCGACATGCCGATGGAGGCGCAGACCCGCCTCCTGCGCGTGCTCCAGCAGGGCGAATATACGACCGTCGGCGGGCGCACCCCGATCAAGACCAATGTCCGGATCATCGCCGCGACCAACAAGGATCTGCGGATCTCGATCGCGCAGGGCCTCTTCCGCGAGGACCTGTTCTTCCGGCTGAACGTCGTGCCGATCCGGCTGCCGCCCCTGCGCGAGCGCGTCGAGGACATCCCCGATCTCGTGCGCCACTTCTTCTCGCTGGTCGAGAAGGAGGGGTTGCCGCGCAAGCAGGTCGATTCGGAAGCGATGGACGTGATGCGTCGCTACCGGTGGCCCGGCAATGTCCGCGAGCTCGAGAATCTGGTGCGCAGGCTGGCGGCGCTTTATCCACAGGAGACGATCACCGCCCCCATCATCGAGGCCGAATTGCAGCCTGCTGCGGCGGGGCCGGGCTATTCCGGCAGCTCGGCCGCCCCGGAACGCGCGGAGACGCTGTCCGGCTCGGTCGAGCGCCATCTCAGCCAGTATTTTGGGGGGTTCGGCGACAACATTCCCCCGCCGGGCCTCTATCACCGCATTCTGCGCGAGATCGAGCCGCCGCTGATAGCTGCCGCGCTGGCGGCCACGCGCGGCAACCAGATCCGTGCCGCCGAGTTGCTCGGCCTCAATCGCAACACGCTGCGCAAGAAGATCCGCGAGCTGGACATGCAGGTTGTCCGCTCGCCGCGTTGAGGGCGCGCGAGCTCGCCTTGTCTATGTCATATTTTGACAACACCGTTGCGGCGGCGCATCAGTGGCGCCGTTAGGCGGCGCCATGCTTCGGCGGTGCTGCATCGGAGTTGTCAAAACACGTGTCCGCTTCCGCAACTGAAGCCAGAATGATGCCGCGCGGCGAGGAGAAATCCCGCCGCGTCTCCGGCTGGATCGGCGGGATCATCGTCTTTCTGGCGCTGGTCTCGGCGCTGCTCACCTTCCTCGTCCTGTCGGGCGCGACGCCGATCGCCCCGGTGCATGAGGTCGTGATCGGCGTCTTCGTTCTCAATGCGCTTCTGATTCTGGCTCTGCTCGTCGTCGTCGCCATCGAGGCGGCCGTGCTGATCCGCGCCCGCAAGGCGGGAGCTGCGGCGGCCGGGCTGCATGTGCGGATCGTCGGCCTTTTCAGCATCGTGGCAGCGCTGCCGGCCGTTCTCGTCGCGGTGATCGCAACCGTCACCATCGAGCGGGGCCTGGAGCCCTGGTTCTCGGACCGGATGCGGGATGCGATCTTCAAATCGGTCGAGGTGGCGGATGCCTATGCGGCGAGCCAGTGCCGCTCGCTGGGCCGCGAAATCCGTGTGCTCGCAGACGATCTCACGCGCGCCAAACCTGCCTATGACGCCGACCGCAAATGGTTCGAGAACTTCCTAACCTCGCGCGCGACAGCGCTCGGCGTCCCCGTCGCCGCGATCATGCAACCGCCGGACAAGGTTCTGGTGCGCGCCAATATCGACGTGTTGAAGGACGCTCCCAAGCCTGATCAGGCCGCTTTCGACGACGCCCAGTCGGCACCGGAGCCGATCTGCGTCATCCCGCGCACCGGCCGGGTCTTCGGGGCGGTGGTGAAACTGCCCGCCTACGGCAACAGCTTCCTGCACATCGCGCGGGAGGTCGACCCGCTGGCGGTCGAGTTCCCGGCGGTCGCGCGTGGCGCGGCTGTTGAATATCTGTCGATCGATGCTCGCCGCAAAGGCGTCCAGGTCGCCTTCGCTTCGATGTACGGTCTGATCGCGCTGATCCTGCTGCTCTCGGCGATCTGGCTTGGCCTCAGCTTCGCCAACGGCCTGGTCGCTCCGATCAGGCGGATGATTCATGCCACCGATCAGGTCTCCAGCGGCAACTTCTACGTCCAGGTGCCGATCCGAAGATCGGAAGGTGACCTGGCCCATCTCGGAGAGACCTTCAACAAGATGACGGCGGAGCTGCGCCGCCAGCGCGACAGCCTGGTAACGGCGAGCGAGGTCATCGACAGGCGACGGCGCTTCACCGAGACCGTGCTCTCGGGCGTCTCGTCGGGCGTGCTGAGCCTCGATGGCGATGGCCACATCACGACGATCAATCGCTCGGCCGAGGCGCTCCTGGGTACCGGCGGCCGCCTGCTGGGCAGGCCGATCGCCGAGATCGCCCCCGAGGTCGCGGGCCTGGTCGCCGACGCGCTGCAGGGCCGGCAGCGGCAGATCTCGGGGCAGGCGACGCTGACACGCGCCGGGCAGGACCGCATGGTCAATATTCGCGCCGTGCGCGAAGGCGAGGGGCTCAGCGCCGGTCTCGTGGTGACGCTGGACGACATCACCGATCTCGTCTCCGCCCAGCGCACCGCCGCCTGGGCCGATGTCGCCCGGCGCATCGCTCACGAGATCAAGAATCCGCTGACGCCGATCCAGCTTTCGGCCGAGCGGATCAAGCGCCGTTTCGGCCGCGTCATCATCGAAGGCAAGGATGTCTTCGACCAATGCACCGACACGATCGTGCGGCAGGTCGAGGATATCCGGCGCATGGTCGACGAGTTCTCCTCCTTCGCTCGCATGCCGAAGCCGTCGCTGGCGCGCGAGGATATCGTCGAAACGGTTCGTCAGACTGTCTTCCTCTGGCGGGTCGGCAACCCGGAGACGACGATCGAGGAAAGCCTGCCGGCGGAAGCCGTCTTTGCCCGCTTCGACCGCCGCCTGATTTCCCAGGCTCTGACCAATGTCATCAAGAACGCGACGGAAGCGGTCGAGGCGGTTCCGGCCGACGAGCGCGGCCAGGGTCGCATCGACGTCCGCCTGGAGCGGCGCGACGACGGGCGCGTCGTCATCGAGATCATCGACAACGGCAAGGGGCTGCCGGCCGACCAGCGCCAAAAGCTGCTGGAGCCCTATATGACGACGCGCGAAGGGGGCACCGGTCTCGGCCTCGCCATCGTCGGCAAGATCCTGGAGGACCATGGCGGCGGCATCGAGCTGCTCGACCGCCCGGACGCCTCCAGCGGTGCCAGAGGCGCCCGCATCCGCCTCTGGTTCCCTGAAACCGGCCCTTCCGAGGCCAATGGCGGCGATGATGCCGCCCGGCCGGGTTCCGGCCCGGTCACTCATGATTCGCAGAATGGGATAGGTTGATGAGCGCTGACATCCTGGTGGTGGACGACGAAGTCGATATCCGCGATCTGGTCGCCGGCCTTCTCGAGGACGAAGGCTACCGGACCCGCAAGGCGGGCTCCGCCGACGAGGCGCTGGCCGCGATCGCGGCGCGGCGGCCGAACCTCGTCTTCCTCGACATCTGGCTGCAAGGCAGCCGCCTCGACGGCTTGCAGGTCCTCGAGCTGATCAAGGAGAGTCACCCGGATCTCGCGGTGGTGATGATCTCCGGCCACGGCAACATCGAGACGGCGGTGTCCGCGATCAAGAGCGGTGCCTACGACTTCATCGAGAAGCCGTTCAAGGCGGACCGGCTCGTCCTCGTCGCCGAGCGTGCGCTGGAAGCGTCGCGGCTGCGCCGCGAGGTGCGGGAGCTCAAGACCCGTTCGGTCCAGGCCAACCGCATCGTCGGCCGCACGACCGTCGTCAACCAGCTCCGCCAGACCATTGAGCGGGTCGCGCCGACCAATGCGCGCGTCCTGATCACGGGCGAGCCGGGCTGCGGCAAGGAGCTCGCGGCGCGGACGCTGCACGAGGCGTCCACCCGCTCGCACAGCCCCTTCGTCGTCATCAATGCGGCGACGATCACGCCCGAGACGATGGAAGAGGAGCTCTTCGGCGTCGAGGGCGGGGACGGGCGCTCGCGTCGCGTCGGCGCGCTTGAGGAGGCGCATGGCGGCTCGCTCTACATCGACGAGATCGGCGACATGCCGCGCGAGACGCAGAACCGCATCCTGCGCGTGCTGGTCGACCAGAACTTCCAGCGCGTCGGCGGCGCGACGCGGGTCCATGTCGACGTCCGCATCATCTCCTCGTCGAGCCGCGATCTCGCGCAGCTGATCGCCGAGGGGCATTTCCGCGAGGACCTCTATCACCGCCTCAGCGTCGTGCCGATCCGCGTTCCCGCGCTCTCCGAACGGCGCGAGGACGTGCCGGAGCTGATCGAGTTCTTCATGGACCAGATCTCGGTGGCGAGTGGCCTGCCCAAGCGGCGGATCGGCTCCGATGCGATGGCCGTTCTGCAGTCGCATGAGTGGCCGGGCAATGTCCGCGAGCTGCGCAACAATGTCGAGCGGCTGATGATCCTGACCAAGGGCGATCCGACAGCGGAGGTGACGATCGAGATGCTGCCGGCCGAGGTCGGCGCGATGGTGCCGACAACGCCATCGGGCTCGGGCGGCGAGCGGCTGATGAGCCTGGCGCTGCGCGATGCGCGCGAAATCTTCGAGCGCGAGTATCTGATCGCACAAATAGCGCGCTTCTCGGGCAACATCTCGCGTACCGCCGAATTCATCGGCATGGAGCGCTCCGCCCTGCACCGGAAGCTCAAGTCACTCGGTGTCGGCTAGCCTTTCGTAGGGTGCATCTGCACGCCACGCAGATGCACCTGCGAAAAAACGCGGCATTGCTGCACTTGCGTTGAAGACGAACTCGACGATCTAATGGAGCGTCGGTGTTCCGAGGCTGGCGGAATGCGCCGCCGACCCGAACGGAACGAACTGGATCGCGGGCGTAAACCGATCGTCGATCCCAACAACAGGGACTACCCATGGCCGCAGAGCGGGCTCAGAACCTCCAGGACACTTTCCTCAATCACGTTCGCAAGCAGAAGATTCCGCTGACGATTTTCCTTGTCAACGGCGTGAAGCTGCAGGGCGTCGTCACCTGGTTCGACAATTTCTGCGTGCTGCTGCGCCGCGACGGCCATTCGCAGCTCGTCTACAAGCATGCGATCTCGACCATCATGCCCGGCCACCCGGTGCAGCTGTTCGAGCCCGAGGAAACGGACAAGAACTGAGTTGGCGACAAGCCACAAGGACGACAAGGATCGGGCGGCCACGCGGGTCACAGGCGCGAAGCCGCTCGACGAGATCGAACGCGACATCGCGGCGAATACGCGCGCCTTCGTCGTGGGACCCTATCTGCAGAAGCGCGGCGTTTCCGTCGACGCCAACCAGCGTTCCTTCGCGGCGCGGCTGGACGAGGCCGTCGGCCTCGCGGCTGCGATCGACCTGACCGTCGTCGAGCCGGTCCAGGTGCTGTTGACCGCATTGCGGCCCGCGACCTATCTCGGCAAAGGCAAGGTCGAGGAGCTCGCGGAGCGCATCAAGATCGAGGAAATCGGCCTCGTCGTGATGGACTGCGCGCTGTCGCCGGTTCAGCAACGCAACGTCGAAAAGGCCTTCGGCTGCAAGGTCATCGATCGCACGGGCCTGATCCTCGAGATCTTCGGCCGGCGGGCGCGCACCAAGGAAGGCGCGCTCCAGGTCGAGCTTGCGCATCTCAACTACCAGAAGAGTCGGCTGGTGCGGTCCTGGACCCACCTTGAACGTCAGCGCGGCGGCTTCGGCTTCCTCGGCGGCCCCGGCGAGACGCAGATCGAGGCCGACCGGCGCATCATCCAGGAGCGCATGACCAAGATCGAGCGCGATCTGGAGAGCGTGAAGCGAACCCGTTCTTTGCACCGCGCGAGCCGGAAACGCGTGCCTTATCCGATCGTTGCGCTGGTTGGTTACACCAACGCCGGCAAATCGACGCTGTTCAACCGGCTGACTTCGGCCGAGGTGCTGGCGCAGGACATGCTCTTCGCGACGCTCGATCCGACCGCCCGGGCGATCAAGCTGCCGCATGGCGCCCGGATCATGCTCTCCGACACCGTCGGCTTCATCTCCGACCTGCCGACGCAGCTCATTGCCGCGTTCCGTGCCACGCTGGAGGATGCGATCGAGGCCGATGTCCTGCTGCATGTCCGCGACGTCTCGCATGAGGACACGCAGGCGCAGGCCGCGGATGTCCAGGCGATCCTGCGCGATCTCGGCATCAACCCGGATGACGGCCAGCGCGTCGTCGAAGTCTGGAACAAGGCGGATCTGCTCGATGCGGCCGAGCGCGAACGCCAGCTCGGCGTCGCGTCGCTGCGTCCCGCCGAAACGCGGCCGGTTCTCGTCTCGGCGCTGACCGGCGAGGGCATCGATCGCCTGACCCGCGCCATCGAGACCCGGATCGCCTTGAGCCGCCCAGTCTACGCGCTCGAACTCGCGCCCGGCGATGGCAAGTCGCTGGCCTGGCTCCACGCCAACGGCGAAATCCTGGAGCGCGCGGACGCCGAGGACGGCAGGCTTAAGCTCGTCGTCCGCCTGCCGCCGGAGCGGGAAGGGGCCTTCACGGCCCGATTCCCGCAGGCCGAACGTCAGGGGTGACGGCCGGCGACGTCAGGTGCCGTTTATTGCTCGGATATGATCGGATTCTGCTGGTTGTTCACGGAGCCGCGGTCATCTCGCGCTTGACCCGGGATCTATGCCAGCGCGTTTCCGAGCACGGTTCAGCCATGGATACCGGCTCGGTGCTTCGCTCCGGCCGGGGTTAGCTGCACCCCTACGAAAGCCCGCGTGATCCGGCCCCGGAGCTCGTCTGCTCCTGGCGGCGACTATCGTGATCAGATCGCCTTCTCGGCCTTCTTCACCGCCTGCCAGAGCGCTTCCATCTCGTCGAGGCTCGCCTCCTTTGCGGTTCGGCCTTCCGCTTCAAGTTTTGTCTCGATACCCTTGAAGCGTCGCTCGAATTTCGCATTCGCGGCGTTGAGGCACGCCTCCGGATCGGCATCGACATGTCGGGCGAGATTGGCGATCACGAAGAGCAGATCGCCGATCTCCTCCTGGATGGCGGCCTTGTCGCCGCCAGCGAGCGCCTCGTCGATCTCCCCGGTCTCCTCGCGGATCTTGTCGAGCACGAGCCGGGCGTTGTTCCAGTCGAAGCCGACGGTCGAGGCGCGGGCCTGCAGCTTCCAGGCGCGGGTGAGGGCGGGCAGGTTGTGCGGCACGCCGGCGAGGACGCTTCTGTCCTCCTGCAGCGGCGGCAGGCCGGCTGCTTCGCGCGCCGCGGCCTTGGCCGCCTTCTCCTCGGCCTTGATGCGGTGCCACAGCACTTTCACTTCGGCCGGCGAGAGATCCCGCGCATCGCCGAAAACATGCGGATGCCGGCGGATCAGCTTGCTGGTGATCGCTTCCACCACATCCGGGAAGGCGAAGGACCCTTCCTCCTCGGCCATACGGGCATGAAAAACCACCTGCAACAGGAGGTCGCCCAGTTCGTCCTTGAGGTCGAGCTTGTCGCCGCGCGCGATCGCATCGGCAACCTCATAGGCCTCTTCGACGGTGTAGGGAGCGATCGATGCGAAATCTTGCTCCAGATCCCAGGGACATCCGGTTCCGGGCGCACGCAGCGCCGCCATGATCTCGATCAGCCGTTCGATGTCGCGAGAGGGCTTCAACGCTGTCTGTCCCCATGATCTGCGGTCAAGCATTGCTGCGCGAAAAAGTGGGAACCGGTTTTTCGCTGAAGCAATGCTCTAAACTTTCAGAATCGATCACGTTTTTCGCATTCGGATGTTTCAATCCGAATGCGACGTGATCTAGCTTCCTCCCATGATTCAAGTCACCCCGTCCATCGCCATCGACGAGAGCGAGATCGAGGAGAGCTTCGTGCGCGCCTCGGGGCCCGGCGGCCAGCACGTCAACAAGGTCTCGAGCGCTGTGCAGATCCGCTTCGACGTGCGCCGTTCGCTGTCGCTGCCGAACGAGGTCGCCATCCGCCTGATGAAGCTCGCCGGCAGCAAGCTGACGCAGGATGGCGTCATCGTCATCGTCGCCCAGACGCATCGCAGCCAGAAGCGCAATCGCGAAGAGGCCGTCGAGCGGCTGCTGGAGATGATCCGCGCCGCCGCGGTCCGCCCCACCGTTCGACGCGCGACGAAGCCGACCAAGGCGTCGAAGGAGCGCCGGCTCGCCTCGAAGGATCGCCGCTCCGGCGTCAAGGCCGGCCGATCGAAGCCTGCGGCCGACTAGCATGTCCGACAGCGCACGCCAGCCGGGGCAGGGGGCTCGCCCTGCCCGCGCCCCGCGGCGCATCACCGCCGACTATCTCCAGCGTGCGGCGATGCACTATCTTGAGCGCTACTCGGCCCCAGCCGCTCAACTGCGCCGCGTGCTGGCGCGCAAGATCGCCGTGAGCTGTCGGCATCACGGCGACGATCCCGCGCATCACGCCGCCGCACTGGACGATGTGATCGCCCGCTGCCTGTCCAGCGGATTGATCGACGATCGCCGCTTCGCCGAGGCGCGGGCGGCGACGCTGAGGCGCAAGGGGCAGTCGAGCCGCAACGTTATGGTCAAGCTGACCGCCAAGGGGATAGAGCGCGATCTTGCGGGCGAATTCGCGAACACCCATGCCGACGACGAAATCGCCGCCGCCCACATTGCCGCGAAGCGCCGCCGGCTCGGCCCCTGGCGCAGGCCGGACGAGCGGGCCGCCTGCCGGCAGAAGGATCTCGCCGCCCTGGCGCGGCTCGGCTTCGGCTACGCGACGGCCCGCAGCGTCATCGACGGCGATGCCGATAGCGCGTCCTGAACTTCAGGCTTCACTGAGGCGGCCTCACTCAAGCTTGACCTGAGCGTCCTTCACCACCTTGCCCCAGCGCTCGACCTCCGCCGTAACGAAGCGCCCGAAGGCGTCGCCGCTCAGGCTTGGGATCGGGGAGCCGTTCTTCTTCCAGGCCGCATCGATGGCCGGGGACTTCAGCGCTTTATCGACCTCCGTCCGCATCCGCGCGACGATCTCGGGCGGCGTTCCCTTGGGAGCCCAGAGCGCATACCAGGTCGAGACCTCGTAGCCGTCGAGGCCCGCCTCCTTGGCCGTCGGAACATCGGGCACAGCCTCCGAGCGCGTCGGCGAGGCAACGGCCAGAGCCCGCAAGGCGCCGCTCTGGATCTGGGCTGCCGAGGAACCGAGCCCGTCGAACAGGATGTCGACCTGCCCGGCGACGGTATCCTGCAAAGCTGGGCCGGCGCCGCGATAGGGCACATGGGTCAGCTTTGTCCCTGTCGAGAGCTGGAACAGTTCGCCGGCGAGATGATGCGTCGTGCCGTTGCCGGCCGAGGCATAGTTGAGCTTTTCCGGGTTCTTCTTGGCGAAATCGACCAGCTCGGCCACGGTCTTCGCCTGGACCTTGCCGGGATGGACGACGATGACCTGCGGCGGCTGGGCAACGACGGCGATCGGGATGAAATCGGTCTCGATGCTGTAATCGAGCTTTGGATACAGCGCGGGCGCGATGGCGTGGTGGGCGGCCCCGACGAAGAAGGTATACCCGTCCGGCTTTGCCTTCGACGCCGCGGAGGCCCCGACTGTCCCGCCGGCGCCGCCGCGGTTTTCGATGATGATGCGCTGGCCCAATTGCTGATCGAGCTGCGCGGCGAGCGGCCGCGCAAACGCGTCCGTACCGCCGCCGGCAGGGAAGGGCACGATGAAGGTGATCGGCCGCGCCGGCCAGGCTTCCGCCCACGCCGGAGCATGCATGGCCAGTACGGATGCGGCGGCGGTCGCCGCGATGAAGTATCGCTTCGTGATCATCGGCTCTCTCCCAGGGCGAGGCTCTTGCCGGCCTTCGCTGCGTGTCCGACAATGCGGACCGTCTTGCGGATTAGGCCATCGGGACAATCCGTTTGGCAAGCGCGTGGCCGAGATGCGTACCGGTTCCGCAATCTCGACTTGCGGCATCGAGCAGAGATTGGCAGGCGAAGATCATGAGCCGGCTCGACAGTTTCATCCGCCGTCTGAAGGCCCAGCGCAGCGTGCTGAACTGGGCAGCCGATTTCGCCGCGGGCAAGGACGGCCTGATCCTTGAGCTCGGCCTCGGCAATGGCCGGACATACGACCATTTGCGCGCGAGATTGCCCGGCCGCGACATCCATGTCTTCGAGCGCTCGCCCAGCCCGAATCCCCAATCGATGCCCCCGCAGCACCTCCTCATCATCGGGGAGATGGAGCAGACATTGCCGGCCTTCGCCGCCCGGCATGGCGCCGCGGCGATTTTGATCCATGTCGATGTCACGACGGGCGTGCCCATGCGCGACCGGGTGGCCTTCGCATGGCTGCCAGGACAAGTGGCGGCATTGGTGCAGCCCGACGGGCTGATCGTCAGCGGCTGGCCGCTCGACGATCCCGCCTTCGAGGCCGTGCCGCTTCCGGCCGAGATACCCGAGGAGCGCTATTTCGCCTATCGGCGCCGCGGCGCCGGCTGAAACCATCGTGGAGGGACGCGGCAAATCCGAAAGCCTGGGGACCAGGCTCGGCTTACGGGTGCGGCCGGTTCTGTTGAAGCTCGATATCGAAGCTTCGTTCGAGAACCTCGTTCTTGTCGTTGAGCACCGCGTATCGCGCGCGATAGGTGCCGCTTGCCCACCCGGCCGGTGGTTTCCGCAGACCCGCGAAGATCAGCGTCTGCGCCTGATTTCGCTCGAGCGGCGAGGCTTCATGCCTGGCGATCACCTGGCCGGACGGATTGCTCACGACGATCGATTGCACGTCGCCGATCTTGAGGCCGATGCCGCGGACATAGGCGACGAGCGCGGGGGCTTCGATGCCCGGGGGCGGCTCGGATTCGCCAGCCTCCAGCGTCGCCATCGTCACCGAGGCGGCAGCAAAGCCTGCATTCAACACCCATCGCGGCCTGTAGGCGAGCAGGGGCGCCGATGCGGGCTCCCAAAGCATGCGACCGCCGCCGCATGAATGAGGCGGCGCCTCGTAGGCGAAGGGGTCTGCGATCTCGCCGCGATAGCGGACGATGAAATGAAGATGCGGATATTCGGTCAGGCCGGACAGGCCGATCTGCCCGATCGCCTGACGCGCTTCGACCCGGTCGCCGACCTCGACGCGCAGGCTGCCGCGAGCCATGTGGCAGTATTGGGTCTGCCAGCCGGCCGAATGCTCGATCACGACGGCATTGCCGCATTCGGTGCCCTTCACGGCCGCCGCGCCGCTGTCGCGAACGGACATATCGGCGATGCCGTCGCGTCGCCGGACGATGCGGCCGGCGGCGGCAGCCAGAACCTCGACCCCGGCGCGCTGGGCAGCCATGGTCGGCAGGCGGAAATCCGTCCCGTTATGGCCGTCATAGGAGAGGGTGCCGCACTGAAAATCCCGCGCCGAGGATGTGGGGTCGGCGTCGACATAGTTTTGGATGAAGCAGTTGCGGCCGGGCTCGCAGGCGACCGGCAGGGCGAAGATCGGCGCCTCCCCGGCAAGGGCCGCCGGGACAACGAGAACGGCGACGGCCGCGGCCATGCAAAGACGATGGCCGCCGCCCGTCACATCAAGCCTCCTCATGCCGAAACAGGGGCTGCCCGCTGCATGAATTGGGAGGATGTATCTCTTCGGGAAAGAGCTGATCGCGACATCCCTCGACGAAGGGTGACAACGTCAAAATATAGAGCAGGAAAAACTCGATCTGCCGATTGATGCCGAGCTTGAGCATGATGCGTTTGATATAGGTCCTGACGGTCGCTTCCGTGAGATCGAGCGTCTGGCCGATCTTCCATGGCGGCTCCCCGCCCAGGATGCGCATCACGATTCTTTCCTCGGCCCAGGGCAGGCCGAAGGCCGTCGCAATCCGCTTGGCCCCCGCTGCCGGATCGATCTGCGGGATGACGACGAGCAGCCGGTCCATGTGCCGCTCGGTCGGCGCCGCGCCGATCCAAGCGAAGGCAAAGGCGCGATGGTCTGTCGACAGGGGAATGATCGTGTTCGTCCAGCCTCGCCCTGAGCGGGATGCCATCGTGTCGCGCAGCGCGTGGCGCAGGAGGTTGTTGACGAGGGAGTTGGGGCCGGCGAGGGCGCCATGGTCGAGGCGAACCGGGTTCTTCGCCTGAAGCATCTGCCGGCCTGCATCATTGGTTTCGAGGAGGCGTAGCTGGTGGTCGACGGCGAAGGCCGGAAAGGCCAGCTCCTGCAGCAGGGTGTCCAGACTCAGGTTTTCGTGTCGACGTTGCGTGAAACCCTGGGTCGTCGCCCAGATCACGCTCGCGGCGCGCGAGATGCAGACCATCTCCGCGGCCGAGAGGGAATGCGGCCGCCAGCCTGCCAGGAAAACCAGATCATTTCCGTCGCTCGCAGGCAGGCGCCCTGCAAGCGCGTATCCGGCCTCGCCCGCCTCCCGCCCGAGCAATTCCGCTATGAGCGTATCGGTCGCTTCGACCGCGAACAGCCCGGCGCTCTGCCAGTCCGGCCGATGCACCAGATGCGTGATCGCATCCGCCGAGGGCTGCACGTCACTGTCAAAGCCGACACGAACGGCGGCTGCCGCAAAGCCGTTCGGCGGGGCCAGTGTCAGGACAAAGCATCGCTTGCATTCGAGCAACCCGAGCATCGCCCGTCCGAAAGCTTCCAGGGCGAGAAGCGTCGCGGCTCTGCCAGGCGGCGTCGGCATGATGGAATCGTCCCGCAACATCGAGGCCTCCTCCGTCGCATTGATCCCCCGCCGTGTTGTTCAACTCTCCTTGAAGGCGCGCTGCACGCGTAGCATCAACGGCTGCAGCAGGTATTCCGCGAAAGTCCTGCGCCCGGTCTCAATGAAGATCTCGACGGGCATGCCCGGCTGAAGCGAGGCGAAATAAGGAGTGAGCTCCGGCGCTTGCTGGAGGTCAACCTCGGCCTTGTAGAACGACCTGCCTGATCTCGGGTCGATGAGCGCATCGGCCGTGACCATCGTGACGGCCCCGGCGAACAGGGGCGTGCGTCTCGAGTTGAGCGCGAGAACCCGCACGCGCGCGGGCTGCCCGACCCTTACCTCGTTGCGATCGCTCGGCTTTACCTCGCCCTCGACGATCAAACGATCCTGCATCGGAACGATGTCGAGCAGGGTTTCACGCGGATTGAGGACCGCGTTCAGGCTCCGCGTGTTGAGGCCGACGACGATACCTGCTTCCGGTGCGCGGATCTCGCTCCGAACCAGCATGTCGCGTGCCGCCGCTATGCGGTGGCGCGCATCGGCGATCCGTTCGCGCGCGGCGTGGCTCTGCTTGGCGATGTCCTCGAGCCAAGCGTAGACGGTTTGTCGACGCCTGTCCTCCAGCTCGGCGATCTTGCCTCTTGATTGGGCTACCGACGATGCATTTGTCGCAATCTGGGCTTCGACATCGGCTTCGGCTCGTTTGAGCGCAAGAACCTTCGGTCGCCGAGCCAGTCCCTTAGCCAGCAGAAAGTCTGTATCCTTGATTTCCTCCTGGAGGTAGGCGAGCTGCCGCACCAGGCCGCCAGAGCCGCTCTGAAGCCCTCGGATTGCTTCCTCCAGCTGCAATATCTGCTGATCGATGAGCTTGCGCTCCCCTTGGAGCGAGGTGGCCCTAGCCGCGAATTCGGAAAGCTGCGTCGCCATTGCCGACCGCGCCTCCCTGTTCGTCGTGTTGGTTTGCAGTTCGTCGGGGAACGAAACCTCGGCTGCGCCTGCCTGTTCCGCCTCAAGACGAGCCTCCATCGCAAGATCGGCGAAGAGCTTGGTTTCGAGAACCCCGATATTGGCCTCGATCTGCGTCGTGTCGAGCCGAGCGAGGAGCTGGCCGCGTTCGGCCTGCTCGCCTTCGCGGACGAGAATGGCTTTGACGATCCCGCCTTCGAGATGCTGCACCGCGCGGTGCTGCGACAACACCTTCACCACGCCAGGTGCGATGACCGCGCTCGCGAGCGGCACGGCTGCAGCCCAGGTGCCGAAGATGCCGAAGAGAAGGATCAGGAGCACGGCCCCCCAGCGCACGAGGGAGGTGGTCTCCGACCGTGGAAGATCCGTTAGCTGGGCCAGGTCGGGGCCGACGGCCCGGATGAGTGCGGCGGGCCGGCCGTCCTGCACGACGCTGAGCCCGCGCGACGGGGAGGGGGGGGCGACGGCAGGCATCAGCGCCTCCTGTCGATGATGTCGGACCTGGCCTTCTCATTCGGGGCAGGGCGTGAATGACGCATCGGCGTCGCGCCTGCCATGGTCTGCGGGAGCACTTCGCAGGGAGGACCAAACGCCACCTGGACGCCGTCCCGCAGGAAGAGAATGAGGTCCGCCACAGTGAAGAGGCGCGGGCGATGCGTGACGATGACCAGCGTGGTTCCCCGCGCTTTCGCCTCCCGGATCGCTGCGCACAGCGCCTCCTCGCCCTCCGGGTCGAGATTGGAGTTGGGCTCATCGAGCAGGATCAGCCTGCGCTTGCCGAAGAGCGCGCGGGCAAGCCCGATGCGCTGGCGCTGCCCGCCGGAGAGCTTGCTGCCATCCCGGCCGATATCGGTCTCGTAGCCGTTCGGTAGCGCCAGGATCATCTGATGCGCGTTGGCTTGCCTGGCGGCCCCGATCACGTCGGCATCGGTCGCAGTTTCATCGAAGCCGGCGATCGCCTCGGCGACGGTGCCACCCAATAATTCGACATCCTGGGGAAGGTAGCCGACATAGCGGCCGAGTTGATCCGGGTCCCAGTGCTCGAGCGAGGCGCCGTCCAGCCGAATCGTGCCCGTCGTCGGCTTTTCGAGCGCCGCGATCATTCGCAGCAATGTCGATTTGCCCGCACCTGTCGGGCCGATGACGACGATGACGCTGGCCGGGGGACAACGGAAGCTGATGCCCGCCAGGGCCGATCGCCTCGCATTCGGATTGCGAAACGCGACAGCGTTGATGTCGAGCGCGCCGAGGGGAGGCGGGAGGAGGGTCCGGCCCTGGCAAATCAGGGCGGAGGCGGCGGCGGCGCGCACGTGAACCCAGGCATCGCGCGCCGAGGTCAGCGTGCGCAGCCCGGCGACGAGCTGCTCCATCGGCGCCAAAGTGCGGCTGATGAGGATCGAGCTGGCCATCATGCTGCCGCTGAGCACTTCGTTCTGCAGCACCAGCCAGGCGCCGGTCCCGATCGCCGCGACCTGGAGCATGATCCGGACCGCGCGCGCGAGCGAGGCGATCAGGGCCACCCGCTCATTCGCCTTGACCACGGGCGCCAGCGCCGCGTCGTTGAGCCGGAGGAATTCGCGGATCGCTCCATGCGTCCACCCCATCGCCCGGACGAGGCTGGCATGGCCGACGATGCCGTCCAGGGCGCGTTGCGCGCGCAGGGCCGTCCCGGACGCCTCCGCCAGCTCGGCACGCGCCACACGCCCGCTCACGAACGCCAGCAGGAGCAGGAGCAGGGAGCCCATCAACGCAATCGTGCCGTACCACGGGTGGATCAGGTAAAGCACGGCGACGAAGGCCGGCAGGAAAGGCGCGTCGATCAAGGTCGAGGCGGTCCCGCTCGACAGGATGTTCCGGAGTTCGCGCACCCGGACCATGTCGTGAGTGCCGGCCTCGTTCCGCTTCGTCGAGTCCGTGATCGCCGCCTTGAGCACGAGCGGCGCGAGCAATCGCTCGAAGCTGACGGCGAAGCGCCCGAGCAGGCGATTGCGCAGGATGTCGAAGCAGGCGCTGAAGCCGAGCGCCACGACGGCGAGGCCAGTCAGCCCGACGAGCGTGTCGATATTGCCGCTCGTGATCACCCGGTCGAAGACCTGGATCGAATAGAAGGGCAGGATCAGCAGGAGCAGATTGATCGCTACGCTGAAGACGACGACCCAGAGCAACGCCCGCCATCCCGGGATCGCCATGAGAAGCCTGCTGCCCCTCAATAGGGCGGCGTCGGCGGTGACCCTGGTGCGGAACCCAGGGTTCCTGCGGCTTGCAGACGCGTCGGACATGTGTCCTCGGACTGAAAGAAGCGCTTGCGCGATGTTGCGGGAGGATGAAGCCGACCCGAAAAGCCGATGGGACGAGCTCATGCTCCGGCGCATTGGAGCGTGACGGGAGGCTGGCTTCAGATCGCGCCGTTTGGCGGACGCATCCGAAGCTGCGAAATTCCGATCCGGGGAGGGGAGCCCCTGTTGCCCAGCCATGTTGCTATCGGGAAATTCTCTAGCGCCCACGCCACCGCAGCCATGATCTCGCCTCCCTTGATCCAGCACGCCCCTTCGTGGATTTGCGCAACCACCGGACTTGGCCGGTGCCGCTTTGCAGCCATGGAAGGGCGGCCCGAAAGCGGAGAGGCGACGCTAGGGAAGCTTATCCTCCGGCATAATCCCCATTTGGTGACAGAAACGGTTTGAGGCGATGACCACCTGCAAGTGTCAGCGATCCGGGGATGCCGGACTTACCGGCGGCGTCGGTGCGCTTGCCTCGATAGCTGGGCCGAATCCATTCGGCGAATATTTGCATTGATTGCCGCGCAAATAGCAGCGTTGAGCGCTCGAATTCCCATAGATTAAGCCAGTTAGACTTGGGAAGTGAGCCTGGAATAGCGTTGGCCTCGACGGCTTTTGTCTCCAAATGGGGATTGCGCCGGCCCCCTGCATCTTCCTAGCTTTCGCCACCTTCGCAAATTTCTCGATCCGTGACGATCGATACCCTGCGCAAGACCGCGCATGGGCGGGCGCGTGCCTATGCGAGGGGCTCTGCAGCAGGGAGAACTGCCATGGCGATTATCAATGGTACACCCGGCGACGACATCATCCCCCCTCCGGATACGAGCGGTGACGACATTATTCACGGCTTCGCCGGCAATGACTCGATCGACGCGGACGGCGGCAACGATTTCGTCAGCGGCGGAGCTGGTGACGACGATATTCTCGGCGGCGTCGGCACTGATACGCTCGATGGCGATGCCGGCAACGACACGATCAGCGGCGGCGACGGTGACGACGTCGTCAACGGCAATGCCGGCAACGACATCCTGGCCGGCGATGCCGGTGACGATACCGTCAGCGGTGGCGCCGGCGACGACAATATTCTCGGCGGCGAGGGCAACGACACCCTGTCCGGCGATGCCGGAAACGACACGATCGGCGGCGGTGATGGCGACGACGTCATCAACGGCAACGCCGGGGACGATACCCTGTCCGGGGATGCCGGGAACGATACCCTCAATGGCGGCGCCGGCAACGATACCGTCGATGGCGGTGATGGCGACGATATCCTCAACGGGGCGGCAGGTGCCGACACGCTGAACGGCGGGGCCGGGGTCGACACGATGGACGGCGGCGCCGGCAACGACACCTTGAACGGCGATGCCGGTGACGACGTCATGAACGGCGGTATCGGGAACGATACGCTGAATGGCGGCGACGGCAATGACGTCATGAACGGCAACGCCGGCAACGATACGATGAGCGGCGATGCGGGCGCCGATATCATGGAGGGCAACGCCGGCGACGACGTCATGGACGGCGGCGATGGCGACGACACCATGGGCGGTGGCGATGGCGACGACACACTGGAGGGCGGAGCCGGTCTGGATACGCTCAATGGCGGCGACGGCGATGATACGCTGAGCGGCGGAGCGGATGCGGATACGCTGAATGGCGACGCCGGCGACGATGAGCTGAGTGGCGGGGACGGCAACGACACGGGCCACGGCGGTGACGGCAACGACGCCCTGACTGGCGGGGCCGGAAACGACACCCTCTGGGGCGACGCCGGAGACGACGAGATCAAGGGTGACGCCGGCAGCGACGAGCTCCATGGCGGCGAGGGTAACGACGAGCTCGACGGCGGAAACGGCGCCGATAACCTATACGGCGACGCTGGCGATGATCTGCTGACGGGCGGCGCAGGCACCGACACCTTCCATTTCGGTGACGGTGCTGACACTCCGTTTGGCGATGACGAAGTCACCGACCTCAATGCGGGGGACGAGGACGTCATCGAAGTCGATGTTGCCGACCCGGCGACTGTCGAGGTGACGGTGGACGATTCCGGCCCCAGCGTCGTTCTCGATTTCGGCTTCGGCACCATCCAGATCGACGGTGTTTCGGGCGGCGGCACGTTCACGTCGATCGACGACATCAACAACGCGCTGGGATACGATGCCATCACGCTCGTGTGACATCGCCTTGTCGAGGGCGGCGGCGCTGGTCGCCGCCGCCCGCCGCGAACCGGGCATCCCGTTTCCGCATCGTGCCATTGGGGGCTGTGAGGTCACGCGGAAGAGGTCTTCGTCGCTTTTTTGCGACAGCCGGAACCCGCGCGCTCCCGAAGTCCTAGTGAAGGTCGGCGACAGGCCTCGCGCGGGCAGACAGAGCTCTGTGGCGTGGACGACGTTTGATCGTCCGGGAGGGCACGCGACGACGACAGGGGACGTCGCTCCCGGCAGCAAGAGCTGTTGCAACCGGATTGAAATGTCTCAGGTTGCAGCAAGTTAGAAATGTCACAGGGCGCTACGGAGCCTCTGCCGGGGCTGCGGAGAGCCCATGTTTCGCAGCAGCGCCGGCAGAGGCGGTGCGATTGGCTTTTTTCGCCGCGGCGTGGCGATCGGCGAAAGAGATCGGTCCTCGGCGTCCTTTCGGGCGCGGGATGTAGCCGCCGGCTTCGCTGTTCGTCTTGGTTCGCACCGGTCGGATCTCATCCTGGCGAGCCTTCACCCACGCAAGAGCTTCCGAAAGCCGCTTGTTCTCGACAATTGCGGTGTGCGTCACACGCTGCTTCTTGTCGAACACGCGATGAGGCAGAGCGATGCCTTTCCAGCGCACCTCGAGCCGACCATCAGGATACTCGTAGGTCTCGACGTATTTGCCGACCAGCCCAGTCGTCAGCGGCGTCTCATCCAGAATGATCCGCTTGCTGTCATAGGAAAGCGCCAGCTGTTGCGTGACATAGCGCTGTTCCCGCCAGGCCAGAATCGTGTCGAGCTGTCCGGGCGCCCGCTCCAGCGGACGATGGAGATTCTCCGGCCGCGCCGCCGCCGTCGCAAAGCGCTCGTTGAAGCGCGCCATGAAGGCAGGAAGATAGGCGTTTGCCGCCTCGATCGTCGAGATTCCTTCGAGCCGCAACTCTTTCGCGAGGCGGTCCTGCAGCGTGCGGTTCACGCGTTCCACCCGCCCTTTGGCCTGGCTCGAGTTCGCACACAGGATCTCGATGTTCAGTTCGCTCAGTGCTCGGCCGAACTGGGTCATGCCCTGACCGCCTTGAGCCTGCGGCTTCGACACCCGGAAGATGGAATGCTTGTCGGAATAAAAGGCGAGGGGGCGTCCGTGGCTCGTCAGATAGCCCTTCAACGTCTCAAAATACGCAAAGGCGCTCTCTGATGGGACGAAACGAAGCCCGACCAGGCGCCCCGTCGCATCGTCGATGAATACGATCAGCGTGCAGCGCGGGCCACGATCCTCGAACCAACGATGCTCGCTGCCGTCGATCTGAACCAGCTCGCCAAAATGGTCGCGACGAAGCCGTGGCTGATGAAACTGACGCCGCTGCTTGCGCGAAAGCCAGAGACCTTCCTCGCTCATCCACTTGCGCAGCGTCTCCCGGGAAACGCTCAAGCCGTGGCGTTCAAGAAGCATCTGGCTGGCAAAGGTCGGCCCAAAATCCCGATAGCTCTCGGTGACATAGGCCATGGCCATCTGGCGAACATGCGGTCCCAGCAAACGGTTGGAGGGTCGCCCGCGAGCGCGATGGCGCAGGCCCGCCGCACCGTGATCCGCAAACTGTCGCGCCAGACGATGCGCCTGGCGCCGCGTCACGTCCATGAGGTCGGCTGCCGCGGTCATCGTCAATCGGCCCGCAAAGACCGATGCCAGCACCTCAGCGCGGCGAAGCTCCCGTTCGCTCATCTCCACCCAGCCCATGCCAGACTCCAACGCACGTCACGGCGGAGGAGTGTGACATTCCTAGTTTGCCACGGTGAGACATTCTAACTTTGCGCCTACATTCCGGGCGTTGATTTGGCTCGATACCCTCAAGGGATCGCTCGCCCGTTCGACGCGAAGCTCCCATTTGTCAGCAATCGACCGACTGACTGTACGAAGCTGCGCATCGTCGTCATGGAACGGATTGCCTCGACCGATTCCTCGCCGACGCCGATTGAGACGCGATCGAGGACGTCTTGGCAGGTCTTTTGGTCCGTCTCAGAAACGAAGCAGAGCTTGCTGATGCTCCGCTTAGGCCTTCGGGGTGGTGAGACCACCCTCCTCGTTGCCAATTCGATCAAAGATGATGTCGACTCGGAAGCCCGCACCATCCTGACGCACCACTGACCGTTCCCACGCTCGCGATCGGACTACAGATGCTGTCCTGGCTCAGGGCGCTTGGCGCCAACGAAAATGGCCCGGCCAGCCGGAGCTGACGCGGCCATAGAATTCGGTCTTCTCTCCCGATCAGATGCGCCCAAACCAAGCCTGCTGCAATGAACCCGAGGAGCAGATCTCTGATTTGCCAAGCATCAAGGGCTAGGGACACCGCAAATAATACGTCGATCACGATCGAAACGCTGCGTAAACTTAGGCTATCAGGGCAAATTTAAAGAAACAGACGGTTTTCGGCCGTAATATCGCATGGGTCAATTGCTGACGAACCCGTTTGGGGGAAGAGTGACGGGCGGACTGCTGGGCCGCAGCGCATGAGCACAAAATGGCCCGGCCCCCTTTCGGAGACCGGGCCAGATGAGAGCTGAGCCGGTTGGACCGGCTAAACCATCGACGAGCCTCAGAAGCTGACCCTGATCTGGGCCGATCCGCCGAGGCGGCTGCCGCTCGAGGCAAGTTCGCCGTCGAGGTTGAGGCCAAGCGAGACGCGCTCGCTGAGTTTGGCGCTGATGCCGGCGGCGACCAGCGCGCTGTTGCGGTCGACTTTGGCTCCGGTCGCGGCGAAGGCCAAGCCAGGGAGGCCCACGAAGCTCGCAGTCAGGTCGGCATCGCGCTGGAGATAATGCGCCCAAGCAGCGCGAACATATCCCGTGACCGGCATGCCGCCGAAGACGCCGTCCGCATCGAGCTGCAGGCCGAGTTCGCTGCGCGACGTCACCTCATTGCGTTTGCCGACGGCGAGCGCGCCGGCGCTGGCGCCGCTCCAGTTTGCCTCCAGTACCGCCGGATTGCGCGCCTGCGTGGCCTGGATGGCGGCGAGCGGCGAGAGGCTGAACCCGCTCCAGCTGAAGGCCGCTACGCTTGCCTGCAGGCGTCCGCTCCAGGCTGTGGTCTCGTAGGATGACGACAGGCTGCTACCGAGTGCCGGGATGCCGCGGCTGACGTCGTTGTCGAGCCGGGCATAGCTCGCTGCGGCACCAAGCTTGACCGGACCGAGTTGCGTGACGCCGTAGACGCCGGCCTGGAAGACATCCGCGTCGATCTTGCCGACCAGTCCGGGCAGTGAAGCCCGAGCCTTGCCCCCTGCGATCGCAAGGCCGGCGACAGTGCCGGGCATCAGCCGAACGTCGATACCGGTCGCGATATGGGCGTCGTCGATCGTGCGCCGGGCCGAGCCAATCGCCGCATCCCCGTCGGTGCGACCGTAGGAGCCGAAGGCCGAGCCCCAAACCGAATAGATCGGTGCATCGAGCCTCGCCGGCGCCGCGGGCTCATCAGCACCCTTACGCACCAACCCCGAGAAGGCCGCCGCTCCTGGACCGGGCGCAGCGAGGCCAAGCCTGCCCGCCGCCATCGGATCGAGCATGGCGCGCAGGAACTGATCGGCCGCGACGTTTGCCAGCGCCGGCGCCGCGGTGTGGATTTCGCCAGAGAGTTGGTTGACCGCGGCCGGGATCGCCGCCGCCGGCAGGTTGTAGATCCCGAACAGCGAGGACGGGTCGCCCCCGGCTGCAACCGCCCGATCGATCACCGACGCGATCGCAAAGGCGTTGGCCGGGGCGACGACGCCGAGACGGGGCGAGGTGGGCGCCGGTGCCGTCGGATTCTCGACGATCGGCACCAGCGGCTTCGGAGCGAGCGTCAGTTGTACGTCGGTGGCGGTGTAGTTCACTGTCGTGGTGACGCCATCGCCGAAGCTTCCCGTCGTGTTGACGGGACTGAAGGTGCCGGTGCGTCCCGCTGCCGCCGACAGCAGCGTGTAGGGGCTGTTGAAGGAATAGGCGCCACCGAGCGGAATGATCTTCAGCGTGCCAGCAAGCGCCGCCGTGCCAGTGACGTTGACGCGGTCCGATACCGCGCCCTGGATCTCGGCCTCGTATACCGAGCCGGCGGTCAGGGTCAGATTGCCGTTGACCGTCATCCTACCCGGTGAATTGCCCGGAGCGAGGGTTCCGGTGATGACGACGCCTGGAACCTGGCCCGAGCCGCTCAAGCGCCCGGCCGCCCCAATCGTAAGCCCCGAGGAGGAAGCGATTGAGCCGTTAACGACGAGCGTGCCGCCAGTGATGGACGTCGCGCCCGTATAGGTATGCGTTCCGCTCAAGGTCAGCGTGCCCGGCCCAACCTGCTCGACGCTGCCGCCTCCTGAAATGACACCGGCATAGGAGACGTTGTTCGATCGATTGTAGACCAGCGAACCATTATTGTTGATCGAGCCGACATAGGCTCCGGTGCCGCCAAGCCAGCCAGAAGTGCCGCCAGTTCCGAGCTGAAGCGTGCTACCTGCATCGATGGTCACGGGAGCCCGCGAACTGCTCGTGCCGGTCAGGATGATCTTGCCGCCACCGGTAATCGAGATCGCTCCCGTATTCGGTCCGGTCACAACTCCGGCGTAAGTCATCTCGTTCGAGCGATCGAATACGAGCGTTCCATAGTTGGTGACGTCGCTGGTAATCGAGCCCGTGGTGCCGCCATTGCCGATGCGCAGTGTTGCCCCCGCAGAGATGCCCGCCCCTCCCGTGAAGTCACTGGCGCCAGAGAGAACCTGTGTGCCGCCCGTAATTTGCAGGCCGCCGGATCCGTGCAGCGCGCCAGCGAAGGTTCCGGAAGCGTTGTTCACGATCAACCCGGCCGCGCCAAGCTGCACCGTGCCCGTCGCCGCGCCGGTCAGCGCCTTTATCTGAGCGGATGCAGCAGCGGTAACATCGAATGTGCCGTTCACCTCGACGCCGCTAGAGGCGTTGACGCGCCCCTGCCCGGACAGCGCGAGCGTGGTGCCGGGAGTGATGGTGGTGGCGCCGGTATAGCTATTCATCCCGGTCAACGTGACTTTTCCCGCCCCGTTTGCGGTGAGGCTGCCACTGCCGGAAATGTTTCCATTCAAGGTGAGTGTTGTACCGGCATCTGGCGAGAAGGTGCCCCCTCCCACGCCCAGCGTGATGCCACGAGCCGTTGTAATATCGGCAGTCGTCGCCAGCGCCCCGCCCGACAGCGTCAGTCCGCCAGCCACTGCGCCTAACGCACCGTCGGTGCTGATAGCGAGCGCGCCGCCAGTCACAACCCACGGCGTCGTGCCGGTCGTGCTATTCGTCAACGTCCAGGTGCTTGTCCCAGCTTTAGAGAAGGCCTCAAAGCTTCGGAACTGACCACTTCCCCCGAACTGTGAAGCGTCGAATGTCGCATTGGTTGAGCCGCCAAGGATCAGCGTGTCGGTGCCGCTACCGCCCTGCACAACACCACCGATCGTCGCTCCGCCGTGGAGTTCGAGGCTGTTTGCGCCGCTGGTAAAGGTGATCGCATTCGCCTGGGTCCCATCGCCACCAACTCCCCCAGCAACAGAACCGGAAGACGAAACGACCAGTTGCGCGCTGGTCGCGGTGATGCCGACACCGCCGGCCCCGGCAACTCCGCCCGCTCCGGTCCCGGCTCCGCCGCCGGTTCCGCCGGCAACCGATCCATTGATCGTGACGACCCCAGCCGTACCCAGGGCGATGCCCGTTCCCCCCTCGCCCGCCGCGCCGCCGGGTCCATTGCCCATGCCGCCGCCGTTACCGCCTTTGACATCCCCGTTGAAGGTGAGATCACCAACACCGCTGGTGAACAGCAGCCCGATTCCGCCGCTGCCTCCACTACCCTTCTGGGACACGCCACCGCCGTTGCCTCCGGCGCCGCCATTGCCGCCGGTGATATTGACGCTGTAGGTGCCAGTTACGCCAGCTCCGGTAACAACCGCGCCGTAACCGCCGGCGCCGCCTCCTCCGCCGCCGCCGGTCGAAGCTCCCCCGTTTCCGCCGTTGCCGCCCTTCGCATCAATGACAGGAAGGGCCGCCCCGACCGCTCCATGGGCACCACCGCCGCCGCCGCCTGCGCCCTGCGTTGAGCCGTTGGAGCCGTTTGTACCGTCTGCTCCGGGGCTTGCGCCTCCCACACCGCCAGTGCCAAGCGCGCTTGCGGCACCACGACCGCCAGCGCCACCGGTAATACCTGCGCCACCGCCGGCGCCGCCGCCGCCGTTAACTGTGCCCGTTCCCGCGACACTGCTGCCACTGCCCGCGGTTCCGTTTCCGATCGCACTGTTGACGCCACCAGTGCCACCTGGTCCGGCCCCCCCTGTGCCGCCAGCACCGCCGCCTGCCAAAGTTGGACTGGCGGCGACCAAGGTTAGCAGTGCGACTCCTGAGAGAAGGGCCGTGGCCCGCACAGGCCAAGTTCGAACGACAATTTCATTCCTCTTGCCAGTCAGGCAAAAATGCAGCGCAGGCGTAGGCATCGGCGTATCCTCAGTTCCCCGTGCTTACCGGTGTGGCGGCCAACAACTGGCAGCCTCGAACGGAATGTGCTCGGGTCCGCCGAAAGGTCGACGGCAAATCGCAAGCAAAAAGAAATGACTTCGCCGCAGCACGTTGCAACGATTCTCAGACATCCATCGGTAACGGACCCTAAGTAAGGCATCAAGCTTGGGAGTTGCGAAAGCCACCCAAATTGCAGCGGTCGCTTGGCCACCTAGCTGGCGGCCGGCCAATTCTTGATGAGAAGAGCCGAGGAGAGTGGCCGTTTGCGCCGGCCACGCGGTCTTGCGGCGGTCAGCCGCTTGAATCCGTCCGGCACCGCGCTCGCGATCGGGCCGGCATCAAGAAGTATCCGCAGTCACCAGATGCTGGCGCGCGATGGACAGGGCGACTGACCGCCAATCTCAAGCCGCTGGAGCGGGCCGGCGGCAAGCTCGCCGTGCCGGGGCCGGCGATCGGCGGCGAGAGGTCCTTCGCCACGACGATGGCGGCTGTGATGCGGGCCGCCGTGCGCTCGCAGCTTGAGAAGAGAGCTCAATGGCTCTCCACCCGGATTTTTGCGCCTGCGCCTAGATGTTCCCGGGTAAGTATTCGCATCGGGACATCCCTGGCGGTATCGGTCACAACTTCCCTCAAGCGGCGCCACAGGCCTTCGCGGACGCCGTCCGTCGAAGCCGACAAATACGTTTGATGCGGCGCGCTCTCCGGTTCACTGTTCCAGGACGAGCCGATTGACAGGGAGAAATCCATGCCCTTCACGCTCAGGATCAACGGCAAGACTCATCGCGTCGACGTTGATGACGACACGCCGCTTCTATGGGTCTTGCGGGACGTTCTCGGCATGACTGGAACGAAGTTCGGTTGCGGAGCCGCATTATGCGGCGCCTGCACCGTTCATATTGACGGCGTCGCCACGCGCTCCTGCGTCACCCCGATCGACAGCATCGGTCAGTCGCAGGTGACGACGATCGAGGCCATCGGCATGACACCGGTCGGGGCGAAGATCCAGAAGGCCTGGCTCGACCGAGAAGTCGTGCAATGTGGCTACTGCCAATCCGGACAGATCATGTCGGCCACAGCGCTGCTGACGCAGAACCCTCACCCGAGCGATGCCGATATCGATGACGCCATGAGCGGCAATATCTGCCGTTGCGGCACTTATCCGCGCATCCGCGAGGCGATCAAGCTCGCAGCCGGCACTGGCGGCTAGGGAGGCGATGATGATCCGGGATCGCAACCCAACCACCACATGCGACCGCCCCCCGTCGCGGCGAGGCTTCCTCGCGGCAAGTGCCGCAGTTGGAGGCGGCTTGATCTTGGGTCTCAACCTCCCAGTTGGCCGCAGCGAGGCCGCCAGCCCTGCTTCGTTCACGCCCAACGCCTTCGTGCGGATCGGCAACGACGGGCGCGTTGTCCTGACCATGCCCTATGTCGAGATGGGCCAGGGTACCTACACCGCGATCCCGATGCTGATTGCCGAAGAACTTGAGGTGAGCCTCAAGGACGTCAGCCTCGAGCACGCGCCCCCCAATGAAAAGCTCTACGCCAACCCTCTGCTCGGCGTGCAGGCGACCGGCAATTCCAACGCTGTGCGAGGTGCATGGAAGCCGTTGCGCGAGGCAGGAGCCACAGCCCGAATGATGCTGGTCGCAGCGGCGGCAAAGCGTTGGGGCGTCGAGGCGACGTCATGCCGCGCCGAGAATGGCGAAGTGATCCATCAGCCCAGCCAGCGCCGCCTCAAATACGGCGAATTGGCTGCGGAAGCCGCGAAACTCCCAATTCCCACCAGCGTCGCTCTCAAATCACCGGATGCGTTCAAGCTGATCGGCTCGCGCGCCAATCGGCTTGATACGCCGGCGAAGGTCAATGGCACGGCCCTCTACGGCATCGATGCGCGCCCGTCGGGGGTCAAGTTCGCGACCCTCGCACAATCGCCGGTGTTCGGAGGTCGCCTGAAGCGTGTCGATGATACCGCAGCCAAGGCCGTCAAGGGCGTCCGTCAGATCGTCCGGCTCGACGACGCGGTGGCGGTTGTCGCAGACCATATGGGCGCTGCGAAAAAGGGCTTGGCCGCGCTCAAGATCGAATGGGACGACGGTCCGAACGCGTCGCTCACCACGGAAGCGATCGCGCAGGACCTCGAGCAGGCGGTTCGCGCCCCCGGCACGGTGGCGCAAAATATCGGTGATGCTGATAGCGCCATGGCGCAGGCCGCCACTAGGATCGACGCGGTCTATCAACTTCCGTTCCTGGCTCACGCCACGATGGAGCCGATGAACTGCACGGTCTATCTGCGCAAGGATACATGCGAGATCTGGCTCGGCACCCAGGCGGTGGCGCGGGTTCAGGCGATGGCTGCGAAGGCTGCGGGTCTGCCTTTGGATCGGGTGATTGTCCATAATCACCTGATCGGCGGCGGCTTCGGACGACGGCTGGAGGCCGATGGAGCGGTTCGCGCCGTCGAGATCGCCAAACAGGTCAACGGCCCGGTCAAGGTCGTGTGGACGCGCGAGGAAGACATCCAGCACGACATGTATCGACCGTACTGGCTCGACAGGATTTCCGCTGGCCTTGATGAAAAAGGTCGGCCGGTCGCCTGGATCAACCGGTTCGCGGGCCCCTCCGTCATCGCCCGCTGGCTGCCGCCGGCTTTCCAGAACGGGCTCGATCCCGATTCGACGGAGGCTGCAATCGACCTGCCTTACGACCTGCCGAATTTCCATGTCGAGTTCGTCCGGCGGGAACCGCCGGGCATTCCAACGGCCTTCTGGCGCAGCGTCGGCCCCTCGCACAATGTCTTCGTCACCGAGAGCTTTGTCGACGAGATGGCTGCGGCAGCCAAACAGGACGCAGTCGCATTCCGCCGCTCGCTCCTCGGCAAGTCGCCGCGGGCAATGGCTGTCCTTGACCTAGCCGCAGAGAAGGCGGGCTGGGGCCAAGCCCTGCCCCAGCGCACTGGTCGAGGCATCGCGTTGCAGCACGCCTTCGGCAGCTACCTGGCGACCGTAGCTGAGGTTCAGGTCGCTTCGGATGGCGCTGTGCGCGTTCGCCGGGTCGTCTGCGCGATCGACTGTGGAATCGTCGTCAACCCGGACACGGTCGAGGCACAGCTCCAGGGCGGAGCGATTTTCGGCGCGACGGCGGCGCTTTACGGGGAAATCACACTGAAGCAGGGCCGCGTCGAACAAGCCAACTTCGACACCTATCAGATCATGCGGATCAACGAAGCGCCGGTCGTCGAAGTCCATATCGTCAAGAACGCCGAACTGCCGGGCGGCATCGGCGAAAATGGCACGTCCGCAATCGTTCCCGCCATCGCCAACGCTATATTTGCCGCCACGGGCAAGCGGCTCCGCAAGATGCCCGCAGATAGCAAGTTGCTGAAGGAGGCGGGCTAGGCGACCGAACAAGAAGGCCGGCGGAGACTGTTCCTTGCTCGGCCGCGCGTCTTCTGTCGACAAGCAGGGCCGCCGCGCGCACCCTAAATCCTCACGCAGGTCATCGACATCAGGGAGGATCAATCATGAAGCTCCAGAGTCAGCTGACGCTTGCCGCGGGCTCGGCCGCGATGATCATTCTCGGAGGCGTCGCCCTATCCGCACAGGATAAGTATTCGTTGCAGTCGCCGAGCGGAATCGCCTTCTCCGACTTCAGGGGTTACGAGGATTGGTCGGTCGTTTCCTCGGCTCGCACCGACGAGGTGCTGAAGGTCATCGTCGCCAACCCGATCATGATCGACGCCTACAAGGCAGGGATTCCAGGCAATGGACAGCCGTTCCCTGACGGCTCCAAGATCGCGAAACTCCAATGGAAGCCGAAGAGGAGCACAGAGGCGCCGTTCATCGTCGATGTGCCCGATACCTTTTCTCAAGCTTTCGTCATCGAGAAGGACAGCAAGCGCTTTCCGGACAGCGGCGGCTGGGGGTACGCCTTGTTCAACTACGAGGCCGCATCGGACACTTTCACAGCCGATTCCAGCCCCTCAGACTGCGGCCACGTTTGTCATGTGAAGGTGAAGGCCAAGGACTACATTTTCCATCCTTACCAGAAGAGATGACGTCAGGTCCTGGAGCGATCGGCGGACTCAACAGGCGATGCTCGTGCCGGTCAGAGCTTGGACCGTTGACGGATGCGCTCTGTCAGTCGGGAAGCCCTTGCTTCCGTCATTTGTTCGCACCTGCCGCAACTTGAGCGCTTTTCCGGCTCTTCATTCAGAACGAGGCTGGCACATATGCCGAGCGTCGCCAAATGATCAGAGGGGGCATTCACGCCGATCGTCGAGCATCTCAAAGGGGCGAACCGGGCTCCCATCGACGTTGTCGCCGGCGACGCGTTGGCGTCCTCGACGCCGACGACGTGCATTCGGTGTGGCTGTGCGGCTTGGCGGCTCGCTAGGTCAACATGGCGCCGGACCAGCGTCGCGAAACGTCAGCTCCGCTCTCTGGCAGATGCTCAACGTCCGCAGCTGGCGCGACCTGGTGGTTGGTCTCGGCAGATATCGGTCAATTTCATCGCTATTGTTGCTATAGGTCGGCTCCTCAAATGTGAGCGCAACGCAGGAGCGGATTATGACCGAGCGATTTGAACGGCACCGCCAACCCTGGACCTCCGAGGAGCTCCAGAAGCTGAAATTGCTGGCTGGAAAGGGCATGGCCTTGAAGGCGATTGCGAAAGCGATGACTCGTAGCGAGGAATCCATCAAGGACCGCGCAAAACGCGACGGCATCGGTATCGCCAAACTCCGCTAGAATCGGAGCCTCAAGAGCCGGCATCTCGTGCCAGAGCCGCTCGCGTCCGCTCCCAGGAAAGTGGCGATATGAGGTTGTGGCGCCTCCCCGTCAGCCAAGCTCTTGCGGCTGTCGCCGTAAGGCCGCCGCTGTGGCCGGCCACGACCTGCCCTTCCCCCTTGTCATGGACCGCCAGGCGCTCGACCATGGTTGCTGTCGCCTGGTTCATGCCGACGACCTCGACGGCGATGTCGTTGTGCCGGAACTTGAGCACGACGCGGTCGAGCGCGTTGATGGCCGTGATGTCCCAGAAATGCGCGGCGCCGAGGTCGATGACGACGTGTCTGACCTCCTCCTCGCGGAAGTCGAAGGCGGCATGGAAGGCCTCGGCGGTGGCGAAGAAGATCTGACCGCTGACGCGATAGATGCGCTTCCCACCCGCGCGCTCCGAGGCCACCGCGAAGAAGCGCGTGACCTTGTGCGCGAAGAACAGTCCGCTCAGCACGACGCCGAAGAGCACGCCCTTGGCGAGATCATGCGTGGCGACGACGACAGCGACCGTGCCCAGCATGACGAAGCTGGAGCTTTTCGGATGGATCAGCAGCGTCTTCAGCGAGCGCCACTGGAATGTGTTGATCGACACCATGATCATCACCGCGACGAGTGCTGCCATCGGGATCTGCGCGACATAGGGCCCGAGCACGACGATCAGGAACAGCAGGAAGCCGCCGGCCCAGAAGGTCGAGAGGCGCCCGCGGCCGCCCGACGAGACGTTGATGACCGACTGCCCGATCATCGCGCAGCCGGCCATGCCGCCGAAGCAGCCGGCCACGATGTTGGCGAGGCCCTGGCCGGCGCATTCGCGGTTCTTATCGGAGGTCGTGTCGGTCATCTCGTCGACGATCGCCGCCGTCATCAGGCTTTCGAGCAGGCCGACCATGGCGAGCGTCAGCGCATAGGGCGTGATGATCTTCAGCGTCTCGAAGGTGAGTGGGACCTGCGGCAGCGCGAAGAACGGCAATTCGCTGGGCAATGCGCCCATGTCGCCGACGGTGCGGATGCCCAACCCGAAATACATCGATATCCCGGTCATCAGCACGATCGTCACCAGCGGCGACGGCACCGCCCGGGTCAAGCGCGGCAGCAGGTAGATGATCGCGAGGCCGGCGGCGGTCATGGCATAGACGACGGGGCCGCGCCCGAGCAGTTCGGGCATCTGTGCCAGGAAGATCAGGATGGCGAGCGCATTGACGAAGCCGGTCACGACCGAGCGCGAGACGAAGCGCATCAGGTTCCCGAGCTTCAGGCTGCCGGCGATGATCTGGAAGACACCGGTCAGCAGCGTCGCCGCCAGCAAGTAATCGAGGCCGTGCTCCTTCACCAGCGTGGTCATCACCAGGGCCATCGCGCCGGTCGCGGCAGAGATCATGGCCGGGCGCCCGCCGGCGATGGCGGTGATGACGGCGATGCAGAAAGAGGCGTAGAGCCCGACCTTCGGATCGACGCCGGCGATGATCGAGAAGGCGATCGCTTCCGGGATCAGAGCAAGCGCGACGACGGTGCCGGCAAGGAGCTCGCGCGTGATGTTCGAAGCCCATTCGCTCCGCAGATGAGAAATGGTCATGACAAAGCTTCCCGCTCCGGACGGTCGCAGCCTCCGGGCAATCAAGAACGGCCGCGTGCAAGCGGCGGCGGATGAGGGAAGCCGGCGCTAGGGCGGGCTCAGGCGCGTGCGGAAGAACCTGATGAGCGCGATCATGCCGCAACCCATAGCAGGCCTATGCTGCAGGGCAACGACGCTGGGCGCTTGGACGATATGCCGTCACGGCAGCCGATCTGCTGGTGTCCTCTTTCACCCGCGCAGGAGTAGTTCGACGAGAGCCTGGGTGTTCTTGGCGTTATATTTCCTGAGCAAGCGGGCTCGGTAGATGTCCACCGTGCGCGGACTGATATCCAGCGCCTTCGCCACTTCTTTCCCGGTCCTCCCATCGATGAGCAAGGTTGCAATATCCCGCTCCCTGGGGGTCAGAGTCGTCCTCAACGACTGACCTGATGGCTGAGCCCTGTCGAGCTCCGAGAAGACCCAGAGGGTATGCGCGTGCGCATGTTCCGGAGTGTAGGTGAAGCCGCTGACCCGAACCCAGAACAGATCGCCGTCGAGCCGGCGCATGACACGGTCATCCGTGTAGCTGCGTTCGCTGGCCAAACGCTCGCCGACTCGGGCGCCCGTCTCCTCATAGTCCGTCTGGGTCGGGTAGAGCCGCTCGAAGGTCGCGCCGACCATATCGGCGATCGAGCCTCGAAAGATTCTGGCGAACTCGTGGTTCCCGGCCACGATAGTCCGGTTCCTGCCGACCGCCAGGCCGACCGGCGCATTCTCGAACGCCTCCCGATAATCCACGTCCATCACGACGACCTCCACGCGGGTGATCCGAGCCGGAATGCCGCCCGAACACTTAAGTGTTCGACACCTATAGCATTAAGCGTATAGGTGTCATAGCGTCCCAGGACGATAAGAGCCGAGCCGCCATGCGGTTTCGAGCAGATGAAGGGCCGACGAGCTTCGTCGAAGCCCTCGGGGAACCGCGACATTGGACAGCCATGACACACGCGCAGTTGGAGATCGCTGATCTCTCGATCCATTTCGGAGGCATCCGCGCGCTCGACGGCGCCTCCTTTGCAATCCAGCCGGGCATTACCACCGGACTGATCGGCCCCAATGGCGCCGGCAAGACGACCTTGTTCAATTGCATCTCGGGGCTGACGCCGGGGGCGACCGGAAAGGTCCGTTTTTGCGGTCGCGACATTTCCCGGGAGGAGCCTCAGGATATCTCGCGCGCGGGTCTGGTCCGCTCGTTTCAGCTCGCACGTGGCTGCGAGAACATGACGGTTTTCGAACACCTCATGCTGTATGGCCCACGCCAACGCGGAGAAGGACTTCTCGGCGCCCTCCTCGGCAATCGCGAGGCACGTAGGCAAGAGGAGGCGCTTCGCGAAGAAGCGCTGGACATGGCGCGACGGCTCAAGCTCGCGCATGTCCTCGACAACCTCGTGACGCGCCTTTCCGGCGGCCAGAAGAAGCTGCTGGAAATAGGCCGGGTTCTGCTCGCGAAGCCGAAGATGATCCTGCTCGACGAGCCCATGGCGGGCGTGAACCCGACGCTGGTCCAGGAAATCGCCGACCATCTCGTCGAGATCAGGAAGAGCGGGATATCGATCGTCCTTATCGAGCACGAAATGGAGCTGATCGAGCGCCTTTGCGACGAGGTCATCGTCATGGCGAGCGGTCGCTTCCTGACGCGCGGCAGCTTCTCAGAAATCGCTGGAAACCGTGACGTACAGGAAAGCTACCTGGGGATGCGTCGCCAATGACCGACCTTGCTGTCCGTGGAATTCGAGGCGGCTATCCCAACGCCGAGGAAATCGTCAAAGGCATCGACCTGGATGTCCGAGCCGGTGATCTGACCGTCATCATCGGCCCGAACGGGGCGGGAAAATCGACATTCCTGAAACTCGTGGCCGGTCTTCTGAGACCGACATCGGGCGAGATCAGCCTGCAAGGCAAGTGTCTTCAACCCGGGAACGCGCAGGCGGCTTGCAAGAGCGGGATGAGTTTCGTTCCGCAGGAGCGGAACGTCTTCGCAAGCCTGACGATCCGCGAAAACCTGGAGATGGGCGGGTATCTCATTCGAAAGGGTTTGAAGGACCGGATCGACGAGCAGCTATCGCGCTTCCCGCTCCTGAAGACCAAGCTCCGCGACAAGGCCGGCAACCTGTCGGGCGGCCAGCGTCAGGTGCTCGCCATGGGCGTCGCGCTCATGACCAGCCCAAGCGTCCTCCTCCTCGACGAGCCCACCGCCGGGCTTTCGCCAGCAGCCGCCGACGAAGTCTTCGAACTCGTCCGCGGCCTGGCGAAGTCGGGCCTCGCGGTGCTGATGGTCGAGCAGAACGCTCTCCTGGCTCTCGAATACGGAACAAAGGGCCTTGCCCTGGTCGCTGGGCGGAAGGCCCGCGAGGACACCGCTTCGTCGCTGCTAGCGGACGATGAGGTGCGTCACCTGTTCCTTGGCCGCCGCGAACATGGCCAGGGCGCAAAGCACAAAACAGAACAAGGGGATCGTCACGAGCAAGTTTGACCGCCGTGATTTCCTGGTCGGCGCCGCGGGCGCCGGCTCCCTCGCCACCTTTTGGCCGCGGGCAGTGCTGGCCCAGGGCGCGCAACCGATCAAGATCGGGATCGTCATCCCCCTGACCGGAGCGACCAGCCAGTTCGGCGCGACGATGAGCGCCGCCGCAAAGATCGCCGAGAGCGATATCAATGCTGCCGGGGGTGTGGCGGGCCGGCCGATCCAGGTTCTGATCGAGGACGACCAGAGCAACCCGGAGGCTGCCGTTCGTGCGGCGCGCAAGCTGATCGACGTCGACAAGGTCGTCTCGATCGGCGGCTCTTACGCTTCGGCCGTAACCTCCGCGATCGCGCCCCTGTGCTACGAGAGCAAAACGGCGCTCTTCACGTCTTCGGGCGCGGACAGCATCACCAAGACGCCGCACAACGGCTACATCTTCCGCACGTCTCCCACCGTGACGCTGCAAGGCACCCGGGTTGGTCGGTACGCGCTGGAACTCGGCGCCAGGAAGATGTTCTTCCTCGGGCCGCAGACGCCCTTCGCCCAGTCCTACATCGATATCATCTCGAAGCTGTTCAAGGATGCGGGTGGATCCGGACAGGGGCTGATCTACGAGGACAAGCGGGCCAGCTATCGCACCGAGATCGACCAGGCGCTGCGGACGAACCCCGATGTCATCGTGCTCGGCGGCTACGTGCCCGATACCTCCGTCGTTCTCAAGGACCTCTATCGCGCCGGCTTCGGCGGCAAGAAGATCGGATTCTCCTTCGGGGTGAATCAGGTTCTGGCCGACGGTGTCCCCCACGAGGTGTCGGAAGGGACCGCATCGCTCGTACCATCGGCATCCGAGGATTCGACGGCCTACAAGACGCTCATCGGCAAGATGGGGCGGCCGGCCCTCGATAGCTATTCGTGCCAGGTCTACGACCATGTTGTGCTGACCGCCTTGGCGCTGGCTCAGGCTGCGGTCGCGTCGCCGAGCGGCACGGCGGTGCGCGACACCGTCAGGGCAATCTCGCAAGATGCGAAGGGTGAAAAGGTCAGCGACGTCGCCAAGGCGCTGAAGCTCATCGCAGACAAGAAGCCGATCAACTATGACGGCCCGAGCGGTCCGCTCGAATTCGCCGCCAATGGCGACGTCGAAGGCGTCTTCTTCCGATATGAGCAGGTTCAGAAGGGGAAGATGTCCCTTCTGAAGGTTGCCTGAGCGAATTCGGGCGAGCGAGCCGTGTTCACCGAAATCGCACAATATGTGCTGAACGGCCTCGTGCTGGGAGCGCTGATCGCGCTGCCGGCGCTCGGTCTGACGTTGATCTTCTCCGTGCAGGGTTTCGTCAACTTCAGCGTCGCCGCGCAGATGACCGTCGGCGCGTATGCCGCCTGGTACGCAGGCGCCCATCTGGGGTGGTCGCCGGTCCTGATGCTGCTCTTTGCATTCATGGTCCCGGGTATCCTGGGCGTTGCGACCGACCGTCTCGCGCTCGCTCCCATTCGGCGCCAATCAGGGGCCCATACCGCCTTGATGCTGGCGGTCGTCTCGATCGCGCTCAACCTTGCGATCGAGAATGCACTCCGCTTTCTCTTCGGGAGCGATCTGAACAGCTTCGATCTTCCGATCGAACGCAACGTCCAGGTTTGGGGGCTGAGCGTCGGCCCCCAGCAGCTTCGCAATCTCGTCACCGCACTCGTCATCGCCGTCGCGCTCGCCGCATTCTTCTCGCTCACCCGCTGGGGCAAGGCGATGCGGGCCGTCGCCGATAACACCGACCTCGCCAGATTGAAGGGCATCGAGCCGCGCAACCTGTCGAACCTCGCGACGTTCATCGGGATGGGGCTGGCCGGCATCGGCGGTTCCCTGCTGGCGATCGATACGAGCGTCGACCCCTCGACCGGCTCGCGGCTGATCCTCATCATCTTCGCGGCGAGCGTCCTCGGCGGATTGACCAGCCTTTATGGGGCCGTCCTGGGAGCCCTGATCATCGGTCTCGTGGGCGAGGTCGCGATGATCGCCATGCCCCCGGTCTATCAATCCCTCACGGCCTTTCTTGCCATCCTCTTCATCCTTCTGGTGAAGCCGACAGGCCTCTTCGCCGGAGCGGCAGGAGTCAGGAAATGACCTCCTATCTTCTGTTCATCGGGACCATCACGGCGATCTATGCCCTGCTCTCCCTTGGACTCGTCGTGAGCTGGGGCCAGGCGGGCATGGTCAATCTCGGCCTGGTCGGCTTCTTCGGCCTTGGCGCCTATTGTTCCGTGCTGCTGACAAAGCTGGGAGCGCCGATCGGTCTTGGCTGGGTCGCCGCCGCGGCTCTGTCGGCTGCGATCGGCGTGGGGTTCTGCCTGCTGACCCGAACGCTTCGGGGCGACTATCTCGCCATCGTGACGCTCGGCTTCGGTGAGGGCCTGCGTCTTGTCGAGCTCAATGAGCGCTGGCTCACGGACGGTAGCGACGGCATCTCGGGTATCCGGGCGCCATTCAAGCACGCCCTCGGCGAGCTCTATCCCTGGTTCTATTTCGCCTTGGCCTGGACCCTCGTCGCATTGGTGGTCTGGGTGCTCGCCCGCGTCCTCAGCAGCCCGTTCGGCCGAGCCCTTCGTGCCGTTCGCGACGACGAGAAGGTGGCCGCCGTTGCAGGCAAGAACGTGCTGCGGCTGAAATGCCAGGCCTTCGGTATCGGCGCCGCGCTTTTCGGCCTGGCCGGGGGCCTCTATGCCCACTTCACCAGCTACATCTCGCCTGACAACTTCGTCGTGCAGCTCACCATCTATATCTTCCTCGCGGTGACGGCGGGCGGCTACAGCAGGTTGGTTGGCGCCGTCTTCGGCTCCCTCGCGGTGATGACGATTCTGGAATCCTCGCGTTTTGCCGCCGAGTTCATTCCGGGCCTGAGCGCGGTGCAGATCGCTTCGCTCAGGGAGTTTGCGATCGCCGTCGCGCTGATCGTGATCATGCAGCTCCGGCCACAAGGCGTCTTCGGCCTCCGAAACGAGCGATCGGGCTCACTCAGCGCCGGTGCAGCAACACCTGCAGCAGCTATCGGCCCCGTCGAAGCGAGAATGCCATCATGACGATGCCATCGGCCGCCAGCGCGCCGGGAGATGAATTCGCGGCCATGTTCGCCGCGTCGGGCATGCCCGGCTTGGCGGCGGCGACCCAAAGATCTCGTGGCCGTGAGCCCCGTCGTTATCTCAAGCTGACGGGCGCCCGCATTATCGACGGAACCGGTGCCCCGCCCTGGGGCCCGGCCGACCTGATTGTCGAGAGCGGCCGCATCGTGATCCTGGCCAAGACCGGCAAGGCGAAGCTGCCCGAGGAAGCTCGCGCCGAGGATATTCTGGACATCGACTGCTCCAGGAAGTTCCTCACGCCGGGCTTCATCGACTGCCATGCCCATATCGGCGCTCCGTTCCATGCCAAGAATGGACCGCAGCCGTCGGCCGACTACATCTACAAGCTCTGGCTCGGCCACGGGGTCACCACCGTCCGCGAGACCGGATGCTTCAACGGGCTGTCCTGGACATTGCAGCAGAAGGCGGCGGCCGAGGAGCATCGGATCGACGCGCCTCGGATCATGGCCTACGCGCCGTTCCCGGCGACGACCGACTATGTCAAGAGCTTGCACACGCCGGAACAGGCGGCCGCCTGGGTTCGCGCCGTGAGGGCGGCCGGTGCCGACGGCGTCAAGTTCTTCGGGACGCCGCCGGCACTGATGAAGGCGGCGCTCGAAGAGTGTGCCCGGCACGACCTGCGAAGTTGCTGCCATCACGCACAGCTCGCCGTCGGCCGGATGAACCCGCTCCAGACGGCCGATTGGGGGCTCAGCAGCACCGAACACTCCTACGGTATCCCCGAGACGCTGCTCGAAAACCGGACCTTGCAAGCCTTTCCGCCGGACTACGATTACGGCGACGAATATCTGCGCTTTTCGGCGGCGGGCCAGACTTTTATGCAGGCCGCCCGTCCTGGTTCGCCGAAGTGGGAAACGGTGCTCGGGCGCTTCCTCGAAGCGCGTCACAGCTTCGTGCCGACCTTCAACGTCTACGATGCCAACCGCGACCTGATGCGCACGCGGCGGGCGGATTGGCACGAGCGCTTTACCGATCCGACGCTCTGGGCCTATTTCCAGCCCCAGCGCGGCGGGCACGGCGCCTATTGGTATCGCTGGTCGACGACGAACGAGATCGAGTGGCGGGAAACGTTCCGTCTCTGGATGCGCTTCGTCAACGACTACAAGAACCTCGGCGGGCGCATCGCCGTCGGCAGCGATTCCGGCTTCATGTTCCAGACCTACGGCTTCGGCTATGTCCGGGAGCTGGAGCTCTTGCAGGAGGCCGGGTTCACCCCGCTTGAGGTGCTGCGTTCCGCCACCGCCTGCGGCGCCGAGCTTCTGGGCATCGATCAGGATACCGGGACGCTCGAGATCGGCAAGCGCGCCGACATCCTGATCCACCGCAGCAATCCGCTGAACGATTTCAAGCTGCTCTACGGCACCGGCACGATGCGGCTGAACGACGCCACGAAGTCGGTCGATTGGGAGCGCAGCCTCGAGACCGTGATCAAGGGTGGCCTGCTCTATGACCCGGCCGAACTCCTCGCGGACGTCGAGGCGATGGTTGCGGCAGCCCGGCAGGAGGCGTGATGGATCGCCCTGCCCCCACCACGGACCGGCCGGAGTTCATCGTGCTGACGGGCCCTTTGGGATCCGGCAAGACGACGCTGCTCTCGGACCATCTCTCCTTTGCGGACACCTCCGACACCGGCGTCCTCGTCAACGATGCCGGCGAGGTCAATATCGACGGGGCGGTGATCAGCGCCGACCATCGAAATCTCGCTCTCGCCACGCTCGATGGCGGTTGCGTCTGCTGTTCCCTCGGCAGTGATTTGCAGGAGGGGATCGACGCCTTGCTGCTGGCCCGGGCGGAGCGGCATCTGGCACCTCCGCGGCGGATCATTCTCGAAACAAGCGGCCTCGCCGAACCCGCCCCGATCATCCGCGCCCTGCGCGCGATCCGGCAAGTCGCGTTCGATGTCCGAATCATCGCCACCTTCGACGCGTCGGCCCCATTCGTCGGCGACAACTTCCTTCTGCACTATGCATCGCAGCTCGCGGCCGCGCAGACGATCGTGATGACCAAGCTGGATCGGCTTTCCCAGCGGGAATGGAACCGCTGCGCCGCCGAAGCTCAAGGCTTCAATCCCCTGGCGGCGCAGGTCCTGACGGATCAGCCTCGCGAGCGGGCGCTTTTGGCGTTCTCGGCGCAGGGCGATCGATCTGTCCCCGGGACAGCTCGTTTCTCTGCGATCGCTGCCACGACCTCGCGCATCACGGTAGCCTTCGCGGAATGGAAGCCGGATGCCTCCTGGAGCTCGATCTCCGAATGGATCGAGAATCTGGCCGGATTCTTCGGAACCCGTCTCCTACGGTTGAAGGGCCTCGTCAGGCCCGAGGGGCATCCGGATCCCATGCTCATCAATGGCGTCGGCGATGCGTTCTCCCCTCCCCGTCGGATGCGGGTGAAGGACGATGTCGGCCTCGGCCTGATGCTGATCCTGCGCGACGTCACAGCCGGCGATCTCTTCCAGCCCTTCGGTGGCGAGAACCAGCCGATAGTGAGGGTTCGATGATCGCGCACGACGACATCCGGGCCTTTCTCGCCGTGCTGACGAAAGCGACGAGCGAGAAGGCTATCTTTTCCGCCCTGGAAGAGCATTCCGCAGGACTTCACGCTCATCTGCTCTTCACCTGCCTGCGCTTCGACTACGACGACCTGGTCATGTCGCGTCTTTACTCGAACCGGGAGGACGTCAGCCCTACCGGCGGCTCAAAACCGCTGCCGAGCAGCCCGTGGGCCGAGCGGCTGATCCTGGAAGGCAGAAGCTATGTCGGCCGGAGCCGGCAGGACATCAAGGACGTCTTCTTCGACCACGAGGCGCTGTGGGCGATCGGTTGCGAGAGCGTGATGAACATCCCGGTGCGCTGGCTGGATCGAACGGTTGGCTCGATCAATATTCTCGGCAGAGCGGCGCAGTTCGAGGAAGAAACGGCATCGCGATTTTCGGTCTACGCGCAATTGGCGGTGCCCCTCTTCCTCAAGACGGTCTGACCGGGATGCGTTCATTTCCAGCCCAAACCCGTTGCGATCACCCCGATGAGGCCGGACCAGCACATCGTGCTGCGTTGCCGCGGCGTCGTCTCGCTCGTCAGTGGGAGAAGCACGCCGCCGGCCGGGCCAAGCAGTTGCAGCGGCTTATAAATTCGAGTTCCGCAGCGCCCTGCCCCGAGTGCACGCGAGCGGCAGATGCCGCTGTTTCACCGGTCGCATTCAGCAAGAGCTGCGGATTGCGCTTGCAGGTTTTCTCGCTGTTGCGGCGGAACACGCGGCACATTGAGGACAGACAGGAGATGCCGACCGGGGCTGCTGGCAAGACTTCATCGATCGCCATGCCGCCGCCCTCAGGCGCCGACCATCGTTTCGTTCCCTCAAAGACAGGACAAGACCGATGAAACTCACAGACTTCAAAGCGCTCACCTTCGACTGCTATGGAACGCTGATCGACTGGGAAACGGGCATGTTCGAGGGACTAAAGCCGCTCACCAGCCGGCTCGCGACGCCCCTCACGCGCGATCAGGTGCTGGAAGCGCACGCCCGCCACGAGTCGTCGCAGCAGTTGCAGACGCCGGCGAAGACTTATCGCGACCTCCTGCCGATCGTTTACAAGCGACTGGCCGAGGAATGGGGTCTCGCCGTGACATGGGACGAGTGCGTGGCCTATGGCCAGTCGGTCAAGAACTGGCCGGCATTCACCGACTCCGCCGGCGCCCTCCAATACCTCAAGCGGCACTACAAGCTCGTGATCCTGTCTAACGTCGACAATGAGAGCTTCGCCGCCAGCAACGCGAAGCTCCAGGTCGAATTCGACGCGATCTACACGGCCGAGGATATCGGCTCCTACAAGCCGTCCGATCGCAACTTTGACTACATGCTCAAGAAGCTGGAGACGCTCGGTATCCGCAAGCACGAGGTCCTGCACACTGCCGAAAGCATGTTCCACGACCACGGACCGGCGAACAAGCACAGCCTGGCATCCTGCTGGATCTATCGCCGCTACGACCAGGATGGGTTCGGCGCGACGATGCACCCGGGCGACATGCCCAAGTATGATTTCCGCTTCAACAGCATGGCCGATCTCGCGAAGGCGCATCAGGAAGCGCTTCGCGGCTGATCACGAGGGGAGAGACGCGGGAATGGCGGGCGCACCGAGACTTGATCGCATCGACATCAACATCCTCGCGCAGCTCCAGCAGAACGCCAGGTTGACCAATGTCGACCTGGCGGACGCGGTGGGGCTGTCCCCGAGCCCCTGTCTTGCTCGCCTGCGACGTCTGGAGGAAGCGGGCTATGTCGTCAGCTACAATGCCCGCATCCAACTGTCGAAGCTTGTCGACCACATCACCGTCTTCACCGAAGTGACGCTCAACGACCATCGCCGCGAGGACTTCATCAAGTTCGAGGTCGAGATCAAGCGCTATGAGGCCCTCCAGGAGTGCCATCTGGTGAGCGGAGGGTACGACTACCTGCTGAAATTCGTGACCAAGAATGTCGCGCGTTACCAGGAACTCATGGAAGGCATCCTGGAGCGCAACATCGGCGTGGAGAAGTACTTCAGCTACATCGTGATCAAGACGATCCTCGATAAGGGGCACGTCCCGGTGAAGTACATTCTCGACCAATAGGGCCGCCAGTCCGCTGCGGATCAATTCCGACAGGCTGTCTCGTAGGGTCACCATCGCTTCGAGGAATACAACTCGGTGCTGCCCACGTTGCTCGCTCGTTCCAGTCCCTCGAAACGCAACATCAGGAAGAACGCTGCCCCCATGGATGCCATCGCTCGGGTGCTTTCCAAACTACCGCAGGACATCGTGACCTGCGACCAGGACATCATTGCCGCCTACACGACCGATTTCCGGGAGTTGTATTCCGGCAGTACCCGGGCATTGCTGCGGCCACGGGATACCGCGGAAGTCCAGGCGATCGTCCGGGCCTGCGCGGAGGAGCACGTTCCGCTCGTCCCCCAAGGCGGCAACACGAGCTACTGCACCGCGGCCACGCCAAGTCGCAGCGGCGACGAGCTCGTCGTCAGCCTCGAGCGCATGCACCGGGTGCGCGACCTCGACCCCGGCAACCTTTCCGTCACGGTGGATGCAGGAATCATCCTTAGCGAGCTTCAGCGCGCCGCCGACGATGCTGGCCTGTTGCTCCCACTCTCGCTCGGCTCGCAGCAGTCCTGCCGGATCGGCGGCAACCTGTCGACGAATGCCGGCGGCGTTTCGGTTCTGCGTTATGGCATGGCCCGGGACCTGGTTCTCGGGCTTGAAGTCGTGCTCCCCGATGGCGCGCTCTACAGCGAGCTCAGCCCGCTGCGAAAGAACAACTCGGGTTACGACGTGAAGCAGCTCTTCATCGGCGCGGAGGGCACGCTCGGCATCATCACAGGCGCTTCGCTCAAACTGACGAGGAAACCGCAGCAGACGATCACCGCGTTCCTCGCGATCAGGCATATCGAAGATCTGGCCGGGATTCTCGATGCCGCCCAGCGCGAAACAGGCGAAGCGATCACCTCCTTCGAATATGTCTCGCAGACGTCGTTGCAGCTCCTGTTGGCGTCACGGTCTGACTTTCGTCGCCCCCTCGCGGACCCAGCCGATCACTACGTCCTGATGGAGGCATCAACGTCGTCTGCTCAACCTCGAGGAGGCGAGCACCCAACTGCTCGCAGAATTGATGGAAAGCGGCCTCGTCACTGACGGAGCGATCGCGTCGAGCGGACAGCAGGCCGCGGACTTCTGGCAATTGCGGGAAAATATCCCGGAGGCCGAAGTCCATCACGGAGGCTCGGTCAAACATGACGTTGCCGTTCGCACGTCCCGTCTCGCGGCGTTTATTCAGGCAGCTTCGAAAATCGTGAACGAGAACCGTCCCGGGGCCATCCTCTCCGTGTACGGCCACGTCGGTGACGGTAACGTCCATTTCAACGTCGTCGCGCCGCAGGGCGTTTCCGCGCTTGAATTCAAGGCGGGGTTCGAGGAGCAGGTATCGCCGAAGATCTACGAACTCGCTTTCGACATGGGCGGGACCTTCAGTGCCGAATACGGAATCGGACGCGTGAAGCTCGACCTGCTCGCCCGTTTCGGGGCTCCGTCGAAGGTCGACATCATGCGCCTCGTCAAACAGGCACTGGATCCGCAGAAACTGATGAACCCTGGAAAAGTGATACCGAATGTCGACTGAGGTCCTTGGGCGGCCTCGCAGACAAGTTCGCGCTCGCACCCAGGCTTGCATCGGAGGCCGGCCGCAGATGTGGCGTGCTCTCCAGCACAATTTGAGGCGCCACCATCTCAGCGGCCGCGCTCGATATACGCGCCTCAGACCCCCGGTGAAATTCCACGAGGCGCTGAAACGTCTTTTCTGCCCCCGGTGAACGCGAAGCTCACCGGGGTAGCCTGATTGCCTTAAGCCGCCTTGGCCGCCTCCGTGCCAGCCAGCACCTCACCGAGGATGTGCATCGCCTCGTCGAGATCCGCATCGGAAATGACGATTGGAGCGAGGAAGCGGACGATATTGCGGTGAACGCCGCACTTGATCACCAGCAGGCCCCGTTCGCGTGCGCGTTCCATGATCTGATGGGCCCGGTCCGCATCCGGCGCCTTGGTCTCGGCGTCGGTCACGAATTCGAGCGCGCGCATGAAGCCGAGCCCACGCACCACGCCGATATCGGGATGCTTCGCCTTCAGCGCATCGAGGGCAGCCGACAGCTTCCCGCCGAGAACCCCGGCGCGCTCGACGAGACCGTCCTGCTCGAAGGCGTCGAGCACAGCCAGCGCCGCGGCGCAGGCGACGGCGTTGCCGCCATAGGTTCCGCCGAGGCCTCCCGGAGTCGGCGCGTCCATGATCTCCGCCTTGCCGACGACGCCTGAGATCGGGAAGCCGCCGGCCAGACTCTTGGCGACCGTGACGAGATCCGGCTGGATGCCGGAATGCTCGAAGCCGAAGAGCTTGCCGGTCCGGCCGAAGCCCGTCTGGATCTCGTCGGCGATCAGCACGATGCCGTGGCGCTGCGTGATCTCCCGAAGCGCCTTCATGAACGCGACGGGAGCCTCGAGGAACCCGCCATCGCCCTGGACGGGTTCGATGATGATCGCAGCGACGCGATCCGGCGCGATTTCAGTGGCGAACACCTCTTCCAGGGCCGCAATCGCATCTTGCGAGGATACGCCGCGATAGCTGTCCGGGTAGGCCGTATGGTAGATTTCGCCCGCGAAGGGGCCGAAGTTCTGCTTGTAGGGCTGGGCAAAGCCGGTGAGCGTCACTCCAAGCAATGTGCGGCCGTGGAAGCCGCCGCGGAAGGAGATGATGCCCGGACGATTGGTGTAGCCGCGGGCGATCTTCACCGCATTCTCGACCGCCTCCGCGCCGGTGGTGAGGAAGACGCTCTTGTACGGGGCCCCCTTGCCGACGAGCTTGTTGAGACGTTCGGCCAGAGCGATGTAGGGCTCATAGGCCGCAACCTGGAAAGCAGTATGCGTGACGCGCTTGAGCTGTTCCTGGACGGCGGCCACGACGCGCGGATGGTTGTGCCCGACATTGATGACGCCGATGCCGCCGACGAAGTCGAGATAGCGCCGACCGGCCTTGTCCCAGAGATACCCGCCCTCCGCACGATCGATGACGATCGGATGGGCGGTCAGAATGCCGCGCGGAATGTTGTCGGCACGCGCCGCCAGAAGCTGTTCGGAAGTCCGCTGATCGACAGGCATGGGTTTTCCTTTCTGTTGGAACGAAGCGCGTTTTCGTCAGGCGAAGTCTTCCAGCGTGCCGACGACCGGCGCTCCGGCGTCGGGATCGACCACGCAGGCACGCCCTGGCGAGACGTTCTCGGCGGTGATGCCGAGGGCGGCGAGATCGGCCGGGATGGAGGTATTGAGCGCGAAGCTCGCGGCGAGGCGCGCGGCAGCCGCGCCAGCCATCACGCCATTGCCGCCCTGCCCGGCCAGCCAGATGAAACCGGGCTGCTCCGGGTCTCGCCCGATGACCGGTTCATGATCCGGAGCAAAGGTCCGCAGGCCGCCCCATTTGTGGACGACCGCCCTCACCTCCATCGTCGTGCAGCGATGGATCCGGTCGATCGCCACGGCGACTTCCAATTCGTCGGCCTGTGCATCGCAGGGAGCGGACGGTGCCATGTCGACGGGCGACACCATGATCCGGCCCGCTTCGGGCTTGAAATAGAAGGTCTCGGCGACGTCGAAGGTCATCGGCCAGCTTTGGATCGTGCGGCCTGCGGGCGGATCGAAGACGACGGCGGTTCTGCGGAAGGGGACGACGTTCCGAAAGGATAGGCCGGCGAGTTCGGCGATCTCCTGAACCCATCCGCCAGCGGCATTGACCACGACCGGAGCCTCGAAGCTGCCCCGAGGGCTTGAGGCCCGCCATGTCCCACCTGCGTGCTGAAGCGACTGAACCCGCGCGTCGAGGACGAATGTCCCGCCGTTCTTCCGAAGCGCCCTCAGATAGCCCATGAGGAGAGCGTTCGTGTCGATATCCTTGCAGTCGGGCTCGTAAAGCGCCGATACGAATTCACTGTCTCGGACCACCGGACAAATCCTCAGAGCCTCCGCGGCCGTGGTCATTTCGATCGTCGCGCCGCGTCGGAGCATTTCGTCCGCCTGGCCCCGAAGCTGGGCCTGCTCTCCGTCGCGGGCGAGGAAGAGCGCGCCACGGGGCGTGACCAGCGGAACGTCGGTGAAGCCATCCGGAGGCGTCTCCAGAAAGGCTCGCGACGCCGTCACGAGCCTGCTCCACAAGGCCGGACCGTAATTTTCGGACATCACGGCGGCCGACCGGCCCGTCGAGTGGTAGCCGGCAGAGGCTTCCATCTCCAGCACGACGACCTTGCCGTGGCGGCTCAGCTCGTAGCCGACCGAAGCACCGGCGATGCCTCCGCCTATGACGATGAAATCCGCGGTTTCCATGATTTCGGTCCCTCAGAAGACCTGCTCGCCCAGTCCGACCTCGTTGGTCGGCGACAGCAGCTTCACGTTGCCGGCGGCGTCTCGCGCGCCGAGGATCAGGATTTCCGATTGGAAGCCGGCGATGTTCCGAGGCGGCATATTGATGACGCAGGACACCAGGCGGCCCACGAGCTCGTCGGCGGCATAGCTGGTGATCTGGGCGCTCGACCATTTCTTGCCGAACTCTGCGAAATCGACCTCGACCTTGTAGGAGGGATTTCGGGCACGCTCGAACGGCAATACCTGCACGATGCGGCCGATCCGAATGTCGATCTTCGAAAAATCCTCGTAGACGATCTGATCCTTGGTCATTTTCCAGCCCCGCATATTCGCCTTACAGAAAGCACTGCCTGCCTGGCTGGATCGGCAAGAAGTGAAGCCGCATTCGCGCTTTGCGATCGATCTCGATGCTCCTTTCAGCAGATCGTGCCGTGGTTCGCGAAGCATGATGCCGACAACCCGTCGGAGGTCTGGCATGACGATCGCTACCCAGTTGAAAGATCCCTCGCTCTTCAGCGAGCTCTGCTACGTCGATGGAGAATGGGTGGGAGCGAACGACGCCTCGACCTTTGCCGTCGACAATCCCGCGAGCGGGGCGATCATCGGCAACGTTCCTCGGTGCGGAGCATCGGAGACGGAGGCAGCCATCGCGGCCGCAGAGCACGCCTTCCACTCCTGGAAGACGCGGACCGCCGCCGACAGGGCGCATCTCCTGGAGCGCTGGCACGGCCTCATGATGGAGCACAGCGAAGATCTCGCGCGCATCATGACGCTCGAGCAGGGCAAGCCGCTGGCCGAGGCGCGCGGAGAGATCGTCTATGGCGCCTCCTTCGTGAAGTGGTTCGCCGAAGAGGCGCGTCGCGTTTACGGCGAGACCATTCCTGCCGCGACCACCGACGGCCGCATCATCGTCCAGAAGCATCCGATCGGCGTCGTCGCCGCGATCACGCCCTGGAACTTCCCGAACGCGATGATCACGCGGAAGGCCGCGCCCGCCCTTGCGGCCGGCTGCACCATCGTGATCAAGCCCGCCGAAGCCACGCCCTTCTCCGCACTCGCGCTCGGCGTGCTCGCCGAGCGCGCTGGGATTCCGAAGGGGGTGATCAACATCCTGACGGGGCAGCCCGCCGAGATCGGCGGGGCCCTGACGCGCAGCCCGCTCGTGCGGAAGCTGACCTTCACCGGCTCGACCCGCGTGGGCAAGATCCTGATGGAGCAATGCGCTGCCACGGTGAAGCGCGTCGGTCTCGAACTAGGTGGAAACGCTCCGTTCGTGATCTTCGACGACGCCGATCTCGATGCCGCAATCTCGGGCGTCATGGCCAGCAAGTTCCGCAACGGTGGCCAGACCTGCGTCTGTGCCAACCGCATCTTCGTCCAGGACGGCATCTACGACGCCTTCGCGGGAAAGCTCGCAGCCGCGGCAGCCAATCTCGTCCTCGGCGACGGCCTGGCGGACGGCACCACGATCGGCCCCATGATCAACCGGGCAGCCATCGACAAGATCCAGCAGCACGTCGACGATGCGACCGCGCGCGGGGCCTCGGTCGCCCTCGGTGGCAAGGTCCGTTCCGGGCTGTTCTACGAGCCTACGGTGCTGAAGGGAGCCACCGTGGAGATGAAGATCGCCAGCGAGGAGACCTTCGGCCCGGTGGCTCCGCTGTTCCGCTTCTCGGAGGAAGCTCAGGTCATCGCCCAAGCGAACGACACGCCATTCGGCTTGGCTTCATACCTTTATACCCGGGACATTTCCCGCGCATTCAGGGTGGCGGAGGCTTTGGAATTCGGAATGGTCGGCATCAACGCCGGGTCGGTTTCGACAACGACCGCTCCCTTTGGCGGCATCAAGGAATCCGGTCTCGGTCGCGAAGGGTCTCACCACGGCATCGAGGAATTCCTGGAGATGAAAACGCTTCATCTCGGCGGCATCTAGGACATCCGAACATGGAGCAGCGCATTCTTCCCGCCGAAATCCAGGATGCGCCGAATCTGACAGAGAAACGCCCACCTCGCGCAGGCAGTCGTTCCAGGTCTCAATCCACAGGAGCCAACGGGATCCCGCGAAAGCATGTTAAAGTGCTTGGATCTCAATGACGTCAGGCGCAGGCCGAAATCTCTGCAGTCTGACGCAGGCCACTGGCAGCCCAGCTTCCTCGATCATCAGCCGCCCGAGGCCAACCTTGTCGTCTGGCGCCTGCCGGTGCCAGCTTTCCAGCCGATCAACATGCGCCGTGATACCGATCGCCTCAGCCATTTTCTCTGCATCGCGCCTGACTGCCGAGCTGGGCAGAACGACGCGAAGAATGAGCAAATGCCTCGATAGCTCAAAAGATCCGTCATCGGAGCTGGGCACACTTTTGAGAACCTCGGAGTAAAGTGCTTCCCAAAATTCCTCGGCGCCCGGGAGAACGAGCTCGAACGGAACCATCGTCAAATGCTCGAGGTCGTTGTCGAGCGCCGCGACCTGATGCCGTTGCCTTACCGGCAACGCTTCGGTGGAAGCGAACTGCCAAACCCGATCGACCAGATAGCGTTCCAGGTGACGCAATTCATGGGCCTCGATTCGATGGTCGAGGTCGCCACTGACTACGACATGAGCGGTCCGGGAGTTGGGATCGACCTTGGCAAAGGAGCGGTTCCAGAGATCGAAGAACCCCGCTTCGCTGGGCGCGGGGCGACGTATTCTAACAAGGTAGCCTGATTGCTCCTCGATATCTTTTGCGAGAATTCGGGCTTCTTGGCTCACTCGAAGACTGGAATCGATCCGCATCCGTTATCCCTGTCGCGCTCCCGACGGCACTGGAGGCATTGATAGGGCCGAAGCAACAGATGGTCGAGCCGGCCAGCGTGTGCCCTCTATCGCCTCGATCCGAGCCAGCGCCTAATCAGCGACCGATGGGCGTTGGCCACCAACCCAATCGATCATTGGAGCGATCGAGATGTCTCCGGGCGCCTCGCGCCAACCGCTGACATTGGATTATCGCCAGAAAGCGGACACTCATCTCCCGCGGCGTATCGCTACAGAGGCCAGGCCCATGAAGTCGTTCGTTGCGTTATCTCGACGAGTTACCGCCAGTTGGCCGAAAGCAGCATGCGCGGCGCCTGCGTCAGGCGTCGCGCGCCCTCCATTTCCACAACGACGCTTTCGCTGAAGCCCAGCCCGCCCGCAGACACATACATATGGAAGACCATGCCCTCCTCCAGCCGCCAATCGGAGCTCGGCAGGAAAACGCGGGAAAAATCGCTGGGCCGCGGAGTTCGGCCGTAGAGACCCAGCGTATAGCCGCTCACGTTGTCATAGGCTGGCCGCAGGCCCTCGGCGAGAACAGCCTTTCGGAGGATGGCATCGACATCGCGCGCGACAGCGCCTGGCTTCATGGCCGCGAGCTGCCGGTCCTGCAGGGCGACGAGGCGTGCGGCGAGCGACGAAAGCCCGCGGCGATCCTCGCCGATCAGGACCGGCCGCATCAGGCGTGCGCCGTAATTGCGGACCTTCGGGATCAGCTCGACGTGAAGGATGTCGCCATCCCGCAGCGGCTGCGCCGTCATGACGCCATGCAGGAACTCATGGTCGCCGATCCCGGGGACGATGGGGCCGGTTTCGCCGGTGTCGGCCCCGTTCTCGAGGAAACAAGCCGCAGCGATCGCGGCCGCTGCACGCGGCGAGAGCCCCGGCCTCGCCTGAGCGGCAATGGCCGCCATGGCCTTGTCGGCGATGCAGCCGGCATCTCCGATCAGGCAGATCTCCAGCGGCGATTTCACGGCCCTGAGCAGATCGCATGCCGCAGGCAGGTCGATGAAGCGCACCTCCGGCAGCAGGGCGCCCAGCTTGTCGCGCGTGGCGGCGGTAAAGCCGTAGGAGCTGTGATCGGCCCCGATACGGGCGCCCGCCAAGCCGCGGCGGCGCAGCTCATCGGCCATGATCGCATGGGGCTCGGCCGTATCGGCATAGCCGACGATGTCGGAGAACCAGCAGGCGGCGCGGCAAGGCCCGGCATCGAGCTCGCGCAGCACGAACCAGGGCTCGCCCTCGCGCGGCAGGAAGGCCGCGCGATACATCGTCTCGGAGACGGTGTAGCCCGTCAGCCATGCCAGGAATTCGGCATGGTCGACGAGCATGATGTCCACGCCGGCCTGCGCCATCGCGGCGCGGGCCCTAGCGACCCGTCCCGCGAATTCCTCACGCGGAAAGGGCGGGCTCACGCGACCTCGCAGATATCCAGGATCGTCAGCATGTAGATGCGGATCATGTCGAGGAAATCGCGGATCTCGACGCGCTCGTCGGGCATGGTGTTGTAGCGCCCGCCCGGTCCGCAGACGACGCCTTCCATCCCGGCCTCGGCATAGAGATGGCCGGCATCGGTGCCGAAGAAGCCGGGCGGCTTGATCGCGCCGGTCGGCTGCTTTTCGCCGCGCACGGCTTCATAGGCGGCGTTGACGGTCTTGACGATGCGGGCGTCCTTGGCGACCTCGAAGGCGGGCATCGACTGGTGCCCTTCCTTTTTCTCGATGCGGATCGTGGTCTTCAGGCCGGGGAAGCGCTCTTCCAGCGCGGCAAGCTCACGCTGCATGTCGGCGAGCGCACCGGCTTCCGTCTGCCCCGGCGCATAGCGGCCGGAGCCCTTGAGCTTGCAGAAATCCGCGACCTGCGGCGCGCGCCATTCGTGCAGCTCCTTGCCGAGCGCGCCATGGACGACGCCGACATGGACGCGGTTGATCGATTCATGCTCGGGCGAAGGCGCGCCCGAGAAGGTCATCGCATTGAGGCGCGGGACGAGATCGCAGGCCGCCATGATCGCGTCGACCGCCTGCTCGCGCTTGGAGAGGTGGCGGGTGTTGCCGGTGAGTTCGATGACGAAGGAGAAGGCGCAGGCATGCATCGTCACGGCCTGCAGGTCGGTCGGCTCGCTATTGACGAAATAGTCGGCGCGGATGCCGTTGCGGATCGCCGCGACGGTGCCGACGCCGCCCTGCAATTCGCCGACGACGAAGGTCAGGATCACGTCGCCCTTCAGCTTCACTCCGGCATCGATCAGCGTCTTGACCGCGCAGTAATAGGCGGCGTCGCCCGCCTTCATATTGGAGACGCCGATTCCGTAGATGAATTCATCGTCGACGAGGCCGCCCCAGGGGTCGACCGTCCAGCCTTCGGTCGCCGGGTTGGTATCGAGATGGCCGTTGAACAGCAGGCTTTTGCCCCCGCCCTGCCCCGTCCAGCGACCGATGGCGTTGGCGCGTCGACCCTCGTCGAAGGGTTGCGCCTCCGCCTCTATGCCCATCGCCTTCATCTGATCGACGACATGGTAGACGAGCGCCTTCTCGCCTTCGGTCTCGGAATAGCTCTTCTGCTTCACCCAGTCCGAAAGCAGCGCCAGGCAAGCCTTCTCGTCGAGCGAATGGATCAGGTCGCGGGGGTTCATGCGTGTGGCCTCTGATGTCAGGCGGCAGCCGTGGCCGGGGCGGGCACGGCTTCGAGCAGCGATTGGGTGTAGGGGTGGAGGGGCCCGGTCGAGAGCGTCGCGATGTCGACGAGATCGACGAGGTCGCCGCGATACATCACCGCGATCCGGTGGGCGATCTGGCGCACCAGATTGAGATCGTGGGTGATGAAGAGATAGGCCGTGCCGAAGCGCTTCTGCAGATCGACCAGGAGCTCGACCACCGATGCCTGCACGGAGACGTCGAGCGCCGAGGTGATCTCGTCGCAGATCACCAGTTTCGGCTTCGAGGCGAAGGCGCGCGCGATGGCGACACGCTGCTTCTCACCGCCGGACAACTGGTGTGGATAGCGCTCGGCATAGGAGGCGGGAAGCCGGACCTGTTCCAGCAATTCGCCAATCGCCGCCGCGTCCCGGCGGGCGCCCGGTCCGCCATAAAGCGCGAGCGGGCGCGACAGGATCTCGCGGATGCGCTGGCGCGGATTGAGCGAGGAATCCGGATGCTGGAAGATGATCTGGACGTCGCGGCGATAGGTCCGGTCCATGTCGCCAAGACCCGTGATCCGCCGCCCGGCGAAGCGGATCTCGCCCTCGAAGCGGTTGAGCCCCGTCATCGCCTTGGCGAGCGTCGACTTGCCGGAGCCGGATTCGCCGACGATGCCGAGGATTTCGCCGGGCATCACCGAGAGGCTGACCTCGCGATTGCCGGTGAACTGCGTGTTCGCCCGGCCGAGTAGCCCGCCAAGGAAAGGCTTGCGGCCATAGAGCACGCTGACCTTCTCGACCTCGACCAGCGGTTTGCCGGTCTCCGGTCCTTGCGTCCCGACCAGCCTGTGGTCCGGCCGCGGCACCGCGGCCAGAAGTTTCCGGGTGTAGCTGTCCTGCGGACGGGCGAAGACTTCGCCGACGCCGCCCTGCTCGACGATCCGGCCGCGATGGATCACCGCGACCTTGGTGGCGATCTGCGAGACCAGTGCGAGGTCGTGCGAGATATAGAGCGAGGCGACGCCGGTCTCTTCCTGCAGTTCCTTGAAAAGATCGAGGATCTGGCGGGCGGTGATGACGTCGAGCGCGGTCGTCGGCTCATCGAAGATGATGCATTCGGGCTGGCAGGCGAAGGCTGTGGCGATGACGACGCGCTGCTTCTCGCCACCGGAAGCCTCATGCGGATAACGCCGCATCATCTCTTTCGGCACCTTCAGGCCGACATGGGCAAGCCGTTCCTCGCCTTCGGCCCAGGCCTGTTTCCGGGTCAGGCCGCGATGGCGCACCAGCACCTCGGCAAGCTGCTCGCCAAGCGGCAGTGTCGGGTTGAGCGAGGTGCTCGGGTCCTGGAAGACCATGCCGATGCGCTTGCCGCGGATCGCGTCGATCTCGGCTTCGGACGCCTTCAGCAGCTCCTGCCCGGTCAAACGGATGCCGCCCGCCTCGCGCGCAGTCGCGGGCAGGTAACGCATGATCGCCCAGGCGAGCGAGGTCTTGCCGGAGCCGGATTCGCCGACGAGGCCCAGCACCTCGCCCTTGGCGACCTGGAGGTTGACATCGTCGAGGGCTCGCATGAAGCCGGTCGGCGTCGCGTAGTCGAGGCTGAAGCCGGCGATGTCGAGGATCGTGCTCATCGCGTCAGGTCCTCGGGTTCAGCGCGTCGCGCAGGCCGTCGCCGAGCAGGTTGAAGCCGATCGCGACCAGCGCGATGGCGAGGCTCGGCCACAGGATCATCCAGGCGCTGAGATGCATGAAGCGGCGGGCCTCGGCGACCATCAGCCCCCATTCGGAAGCCGGCGGCTGCGCGCCCAGCCCGAGGAAGGAGAGCGTCGCGAACAGCATCACCGCGAAGGCGACGCGGATCGTCATCTCGACAATGATCGGCGCCACCACATTCGGCAGCATCTCGCGCCCGACGATGAAGGTCGCGCTCTCGCCCCGCGCGATGGCGGCATTCACGTAATCCTGCTTGCGCACGGAAAGCGCGACCGAGCGCGTCACCCGCGCCATGCCGGGCGCGAAGGCGAGCGCGATGGCGAGCAAGGCGTTGAGGCTGCTCTTACCGAGCAGGTTCACGATCAGGAGCGCCAGCAATAGGCTCGGGATCGACATGATCGCGTCGACGGTGCGCATGATCGCCTCGTCGCTGCGCCCGCCCAAGAAGGCGGAGACGGTGCCGATCACCGCGCCGACGAGCGTACCGAGCACGGTAGCCAGCACAGCCAGGACGACAGTGGCGCGGGCGCCGTGCAGTAGGCGGCTCAGGATGTCGCGGCCATACTGGTCGGTGCCGAGCCAGAACTGCGCACTGGGCGGCTTGTAGCGCATCAATGGCGCCATCTTCTCGGGGTCGTAGGGGGCAAACCACGGCCCGACGATCACGACGAACAGGATCAGGCCGACGATCAGCAGGCCGAGCGCGCCTTGCGGCGAGCGCAGCATGCGCTTGAGGATCTCAATCATACTGGATCCTCCGGTCGAGCCAGGCATAGGCGATGTCGGCGAGGAAATTCGCGACCGCATAGGTCGTCGCCATGATCAGCGCGCCGGCCTGGATCGAAGGCAGGTCGCGCGCCTGGATCGCCACGATGAGCTGGCGCCCGATGCCCGGCAGGGCGAAGATCTCCTCGACCACGATGACGCCGCCGAGCAGGTAGCCGACATCGAGCGCGACGATGGTGATGGTCGGCAGCAGTGCGTTGCGCAGCGCGTGCTTGAACAGCACCTGCCGCTTCGACAGGCCCTTGAGACGCGCGGCGCGGATATAGTCGGAGTGCAAGACGTCGACGAGTTCCGACCGCACCATGCGCGAGACATGCGCGATCAGGATCATCGACACCGTCAGCACCGGCAGGACGAGGTGCTTCAGGCCTCGCAGCGGGTCTTCCGTCAGCGGGACATAGCCCGTCGCCGGCAGCCATTGCAGCCAGTCGGCCAGCACGAGCACCATCAGCGTCGCCGTGACGAATTCCGGCAAGGAGACGCCGATATAGGAGAGGAAGCTGACGCCGAGATCGGCCGCCCGGCCCCGTCTGACTGCGGCGACGATGCCGAGCGGGATCGCCACCGCCAGCATGAGCAGGATCGAGAACAGCGCGAGCAGCAGCGAGCGACTGAGAGCCTCCAGCATCGCCGGCGCAACCGGCTGGCCGGTGCGCATCGAGAGGCCGAAATCGCCGCGCACCACGCCGCCGAGCCAATGCAGATACTGCATCCAGATGGGGTCGTTCAGCCCCATCTTGAGGCGCAGCGCCGCCAGCGCGTCCGGCGTCGCGTTCTCGCCGAGCATCATGACGGCGGCATCTGCCGGCAGGATCTGGGTGATCGCGAAGACGATCAGTGACACGACCAGCAGCGTGTAGCCGATCAGCAGGATGCGCTTGAGGATATAGGCTGGCGACACGCCCGCGGCCCCGTTTCGGCTCAGCCGCGCTTCGGCGCGTTGGCGCCGAGCGAGACATGGTCGAGCCGGAAGACCGCGCCACGCGGATGGAGCTGATAGCCCTCGACCCAGTCGCGCTGCCCGCCGAGCAGGTCGAAGAAGGCCGGGATGATCGAGGGAACCTCGTCATACATCAGCTTCTGCGCCTCGGCGTAAAGTGCGCGGCGCTTGGCCTCGTCGACCGTGGCGCGCGCCTCGAAGACCAGCTTGTCGAAGGCGGCATTGTTCCAACGCGTCTCGTTCCAGGCGGCGTTGGAGGTGTAGAGCAGCGAGAAGATGGCGTCGGCCGTCGCCTGCATGTTGTAGAAGCCGACATAGAACGAGCCCTTCTTCCAGACCTGATCGAGATAGGTCGCATGCGGCATGGTCTCGACCTTGATGTCGAAGCCGGCGGGCTTGGCCATCTCGCGCAGCGCGACGGCAAGCTGGGTGCGCTGACCCGGTCGGTCGGAGGCGATCAGCGTCGCCTCGAACCCCTTCGGGTAGCCGGCCTCGGCCAGCAGCGCCTTGGCCTTGGCGATGTCGGCCTTCTTCGCCGGCAGATCGGCGTAGAAGCGATAGGCCGGGTTGAGGGCTGTGTCGTTGCCGGCCGAGCCGAAGCCCTCGGTGACGAAATCGACCATGGCGGCGCGGTCGACGGTGAGCGCCAGGGCCTGGCGCACACGTACATCGTTGAAGGGCTTCTGGTCGCAGCCGAAATTGACGTTGCAGAACTGGCCCGAGGGCACGCGCAGTGCCTTGACGCCATTCGCCTTTTGTAACCGGCCGAACTCGGTCGGCGGGGTCGTGCTGATCAGGTCGGTATCACCCGCGATCAGAGCGGAGGCCTCGGCGCTGACATCCGGGAAGACGACGACCTCGATCTTGTCGAGATAGGGCCGCGCCTTGTCGTAGTAGGCGTCGTTGCGGGCGACCAAGATCTGGCGCTCCGGCTCGAAGGATACGAGCTTGAACGGGCCGGTGCCGATCGCCTGACGGTCGAGCTTCTCCAGCCCGCCCTTGATGACGGCGGCCGGCACGATCTTGGCGTTGGTATAGGCCAGCGTCACCGGCAGATCGGCGAAGGGCGACGAGAGATTGAACACGACGGTCGCATCGTCCTTTGCCGAAACCTTGGCGATCGGCCCGACATTCTGGCGCGCGGGCGAGGCGGTCTTGGCGTCGAGGATGGCCTCGAAGGTCGCGACCACGTCGGTCGCCGTGCAGGGCGAGCCGTCGTGGAAGCTCAGCCCCTTGCGCAGGACGAAGGTCCATTCGGTCAGATCGGCGGAATTCGTCCAGGACTCCGCCAGATCGGGCTCGGCACTCATATCGACCTTGAGCCGGGTCAGGCCGGAATAGAGCAGTTCGGCGACGAGATATTCCGGGTTCACGCGGGTGACGAGCGGGTTGAGCTTGGATACCGCCTGGTCGACGCTGACGCGCAGCGTGCCGCCCCGGCGCGGCGTCTGCGCGAAGGCCGGCAGGCCGCTCATGGCGAGGCCGCTCAGAGCGGCGGAGGCAGCGAGGAAATCGCGGCGATGGATGCTCGGCATGGGACGCTCCTTCAGCTCTGTGATGTCGGCAGATCGGGGTTGATGTCGGGCCTGAAATCGGCGGCGAGATAGGCGAGCACGGCTTTGGCCAGCGAGACGATGTCGGGCACGGTCGTGTATTCGCCGGGCGAATGGATGTTGCGGTCGGGCCGGCCGAGCCCGCCGAGCAGCACTTCCGAACGGCCGGTGGCACGCTGGACCCAACCGAAATCGGAGCAGCTCGCGGCGCCCCATTTGCGGAACTCGCCCGGTGCATAGCCAAAGCCTTCGCCCATCGCGGCCTGCCAGCGCGGCCAATGCGGCCCGGAAGGGTCGGCTGTCGGCATGAGGTGGCCGACCAGCGCCGTCTCGACCGAGAGGCCGGGAACGGTGGCGGTGCTGCGGCGGATCACATCCTCGATCTCGGCCAGCGCATCCCCGAAGCGCTCCTCGGGGGCGTAGCGCCGGTTGATGGTCAATTCGAGCAGCGCGGGCACCTGCCCTCCGGCCGTGCCGCCCTGAAGAGCGGCGAGGTTGAGCTGGGCGGCGAGCGGCGGCTTGCCGGGCGGCGGCGGCAGGGCCGAGACGCGGGTCGCAACCCTGGCCTTCAGCACCGCCAGCGCATTGAGCAGCGGCAGCGCGGCCTCGATCGCATTGAGGCCACCACCGCGACGATTACCCTCGCCGGCATGGACGGTCTGGCCGTGAATGCGGACGATCAGGTTGAACAGGCCAAAGCAACCGGCCCAGACCCGGGCCTCGGCGCTGCCGTTGAAGTTGAGGATGTGCCCCGGAACCCGGCCCTGCTCGGCGAGATAGCGAATGCCGGGATAGAGGCCGCCCTCTTCGTCCGTGCAGAACAGCAGCACTGGATCATAAGCCAGTTCGACCCCGCAGGCTTTGGCCGCCCGCAGAGCCAGCAGGATCGCGGCGATGGAGCCCTTCATATCGGCCGCGCCGAGGCCGATCAGGCGCTCGTCATCGCGTTCCATCCGCAGCGGGTCGGTTTCCCAGCCTGCCGCGGCGGGCACCGTATCGACATGGAAGTAGAGGCCGCAGGCTGGCCGCCCGCTCGCGCGGCTGGCGATCAGGTTCGTGCGTGCTCCGGCGGCGGGGCCGTGCGGGACGTACCAAAGCGCCTCGGGAACCGCGACGCGCTCGCTCTCAAAGCCGAGCGGAGCGACGAGCTCCTCCAACAGCCCCGCAAAATCGTCATAGCCGAGGCCCGGCGGGAAGGAGGTATCGACTGCGATCATCCGGCCGAGCTCGGCGACCGCGCCGTCGACATGACCGGCAATCCAGCCGCCGGCCTGCGCCAGCACGGTTTCCTGATATCGAGGCGAGGAAGCTTCCGACATCGCTCAGTCCGCAAAGGCCGCGCTTGTCCGGCGCCGGCCCGATCTGCGATGGAGCACTTGAACTGCCGCAACTGGCAACACCATTTGCGGACCTCCTTCTTTCATATAAACTATATAGAAATAGGACAGACTGGCATGCCCCCTGTCAATGCCAAAAAAGCGTCGAGCGCTGCCGCCGGAACAGGCAATGGCGCCGGCGCGTCCGCGCCGGTCCTGCCGAATTTCGGCGCCGGCGAGGCGGCGCCGCTCTATGAGCGCGTGAAGCGGCATATGTCGGAGGCGATCCTGGTCGGCGAGTGGCCGCCCGGCATGGTGCTGCCCAGCGAAACGGCTTTGGCCCAGGGCTTCGGCATCGCCGTCGGCACGGTGCGCCGCGCCATGAGCGATCTCGTAGCGGAGGGCCTGCTCTCGCGCCGGCGCAAGACCGGCACCGTCGTGACCGGGCGGACACCGCATCACAGCTTGCGCTTCTTCTTCCAGTATTTCCGCTTGCATCGCGCCGATGGCAGCCTGGTGAAATCCACCAGCCAGTTCCTGAGCATCAAGGCGCGACCGGCCACGGCGGAAGAGATCGAGCGCCTGCAGATTTCCACGGGCGGCATCGTCGCCATCCACCGCATCAGGCATGCCGACGGCCGCCCCGTCATGCACGACAAGCTGCTGCTCGCCGAGGAAAGGGTGCCGGACCTGCCGCGCGAGCCGGAGGCGCTCCCGGCCTTACTCTACCTGCATCTCCTGGAGCAATACGGGATTCGGATCTCGGCCGTCCGCGAACAAATCACGGCCGATCTGGCGAGCGCCGAGGACATGGCGCTACTCGACCTGCCTGAGCGTCAGGCCGTCCTCACGATCGACGAGGTCGCGTACGATCAGGCCGGCGTTCCCACAATCCTCGGATGGCACCGTGCGACGACCGCCTCACATGCCTATGTGAATGAAGTCCGGTAAGAACGCGCCAGGTGTGGACGGTTCTCCTTTGGCAAGGGCTATTGAGCGTTCTGTAGGGCTGGTCGGTGCGGGCATGTGTCGACGGTCGGCTTCGCGGGGCAGCCGCCCTCTACGGCACGCTACGACGTGGATTTCTAGGCCGAGCGCCTCGCCCGGGCGAAACGGCTCACCTTCGCTCTAGACCGCGGGGACGCATCCATTGAAGCGGCGGCAGGTATCAGCGGCACCGGTTTCGACATCGGAATGACATAGATGCTCGGTACCCGGCGAAGCCAAACCAAGCCGCCAGCACGTTAGGAATTGCTGTGAATGTTCCCGTAACAGGGCGCTTCGTCTTCAGGCGTGCCGAGCTTTGGGCTGACGGCGTGATCCATGCCCTGGGCGTTACCTTGGGGCTGGCTGCCGTCGCAGCTTTGATCGTTCAGGTCGCGAACAGTGCTCCGTTGTTCGATTTGATCCCCGTATCAATCTACAGTGCGGCCCTCCTGACGGTTCTCATCGTCTCGGCAACCTACAACATGTGGCCGATCTCGCCCCGCAAGTGGTTCATCAGGCGCTTCGACCATTCGGCGATCTACGTCCTCATCGCCGGCACCTACACGCCGTTCCTGATGAAGCTGAGCGGGAGCATTTTCGCCCAGGCTCTCCTGATAATCGTATGGCTCGCGGCGGCGACCGGCGTCGTCATCAAGGTGGCTTTGCCGGGTCGGTTTGATCGCCTGTCGATAGCGCTCTATCTCCTGATCGGGTGGAGCGGTCTTCTGATCTGGGAAAGCGTCAGCCTCCTCCCAGCGACTACCGTGTGGCTGATCGTTGCAGGCGGTCTTCTATATTCGATTGGTGTCGTTTTCCACGTCTGGCAAAGTCTGCCGTTCCAGAATGCGATCTGGCACGGCTTCGTTCTTATTGCTTCCGGCTGCTTCTATGGGGCTGTGTTTCGGGCCTATGCGATAGCGCCGACGGCGTGAGCTGTGGCCGCCATCGGCAACCGCTTGGCCTCACCGCTCTATTTCCGCGATCTGGCTGAGCTCTTCAGGCGTAAGCTCTAGAGGCCCAGGCCTCCAGATACCCGGGTCGCTTAAACTGCTTTGCCGTGATTGGCAGACGAGTGGCGCCTCGCGCCAACACCGCAAGTTGGATCGGTGCCGAAAAGCGGTCGTTAGCTGATATCCAGACGGGAGCTCGGCAAGAAGGTCGTGGCGGCTGTCACAGCTGCAGGCCGCCATCCACCGCGATCTCGGCGCCGTTGATATAGCTGCCCTCGGGCGAGCAGAGCAGCAGGGCGATGCCCGCGCAATCCTCGGGGTTGCCCAGCCGGCCCAATGGAATCCGGGTAAGAATCTGCTCCTTCCGGCCTGGTTGGGCGAGGACGGCGCGGTTTCGGTCCGTCAGGATCGCTCCGGGCTTGACGATGTTGAAGGTGACGTCCGGAGCCTGCGTCGTCCGGGCGAGGTTCAGGATCATGTTGGTCTGCGCGGCCTTGGTGGCCGCATAATAGAAATGCGTCGGATTGGGGCGCGCCTCCTGCACGCTGCCGATCGCGATCAGCCGGCCGAAGCCACGTGCGAGCATGGCGGGCAGGAAGGCCTGTAGCAGCCGAACGGTGGCGTGGAGATTGATCTCAGTCTGGGCGCTCATCGCCGCTTCCGAGACCGCGTCCCAGGTCTCCAGCATTTCGACGGAGGCACAGAGCACGAGGATATCGGGCTCGGTCACCCGCGCCTTCAGCTCATTCGCCATGGCTGGCGGGACTGCGGGCTCCGCGAGGTCGGCAATCAGGGGCGAGGCCAGGAGGTTTCGCGCCTGCAGGTCGGCCACCGCAGCGGCGGCAGCGCCGGCATCCCGATCATGGATGATCGCATGGGCGCCGGCCTCGGCGAGACGCGTCGCGATCGCAAGGCCGATGCCGCGTGCCGCGCCGGTGACAAGCGCCACGCGGTCTGAAAGCGCTCCAGCCATCAGCCGAGCAACGGCTTCACGCGCGCGGTGGCATCATCCATCGCCTGCTGCGCCGGCTTGCGGCCGAGCACGGCGGCTTGCGTTTCCTCGATGAAGATGTCGTGGGCGCGGGCCTGCTCGTCGAAGGCTGGCAGATGGATGCGCGAGGCCTTGAGCGCGGCGGCCTCGTCGGCGGCATAAGGCATCGCCGCCTTCAGCTTCTCGTCGGCATAGGTCGAGATGCGCACCGGGCCGTTGCCGTTCAGCGCCATCGCGGTCGTGCCGGTTTTCGAGGAGAGCGCGCGGATGAACTCCCAGCTCAGCGGCTTCTGCTTGGCGCTCTTCGGGATCACCAGCGACCAGAACTCAACCGTCGGCGCGTAGGCGACCTTGCCGGCGAGGTCGGCGGCCATTGGCGGCAGCAGCGACTTGAAGCGGCCGCCATATTTGCCCTTCGACGGGTCGTTATAGGTGACGAGGCGGGCGAAGGGATTGATCGTCATCGCCGCCCTGCCCTGCTGCATCCAGGTGGTGATCTCTTCGTTGTTCACCGTCGCGAAGTTCCTCGGCAACACGCCGGCCTTGTAGAAATCGGCGAGCAGGGTGAGCGCCTTCACCATCGGCGGCTCGGCCGCGACGGCCTTGCCGTCTGATGTCATGTAGTCGCCGCCGAGGCAGCGGGCGAGCGTCAGGAAGTTCGAGGCGAAAACGGCGGTGAAGGCGAGGCCATAGACCTGCGTGCCGTCCTCGCGCTTGAAGGTGAGCTTGCGGGCAAGCTCGGTCAGCTCCTCGAATGTCGTCGGCAGCTTGGTGACGCCGCGCTCTTCCAGCAGGGCCTCGTTATAGATCAGGGCATTGGTCGCGTGGCGGACGGGGATGCCGTGCAGGGCTTCGCCGACCTTGAGCGGGGCGAGCAGGCCCGGCGCGAAATCATCGAAAGCCTCGATCGGCGCCTGCTTCATCAAGCTGTCGAGCGGCTCGAAGAGCTGGAGATTGCGCGGCACGGCACGGCCATTGACGAGATAGGCGACGTCGATCGAGGTCTCGGACAGGGAGGCTTCGCGCAGCAGCCGCTCATGAACGGCGTTGACGTCGCCGAAGGTGACCCAGTTCACATCGGCGCCTTTGGCTTTGCGGAAGGCTTCTGTCGCATCGCCGCCGGGGCCGGTGGTCGCTGCGTTCTGGTGGACGCGGTGGCCGAGCGCCGTCAGAGTCTTCGCCTGGGCGAAGGCGCCACGCGGGAAAAAGGCCGAGGCGGCCGCGGCGCCGATGAGCGCACCAAACCGGCGGCGCGAGATGCGGGATGTCATCGAGTGTCCTCCGGTACTGTTCTCGTTGTGCTGTTTTTCGCGAACGTCAGGCGGGCAGCAGCGGCTGCACGCGCTTGACCAGCGCGGCCATCGCCTCCTCCGGCGTCTTCATGCCGAGCACGGCGGCTTCCGCCTCTTCCTTGAACAGGTCGCCGGCACGCGCCGCCTCGTCGAAGGCCGGCATCGGCACGCGCGCGACCTTCAGCACCTTCAATTCCTCGGCGGCGTAGGGCACAGTTCCGGCAAAGCTCTGATCGGCGTAGGTCGAGGCGCGCACCGGGCCGTTGCCGTTGAGCGCGGCCTTCAGCGTCGCCTCCTTGGAGGCCATCGCCTTGATGAAGCTCCAGGCGAGGTCCTTGCGCTTGGCATTCTTTGGAATGACCATCCCCCAGAACTCGACCTTGGCCGGGGCGGCGTCATACTTGCCGGCGAGCGTCTTCGAGGCGGGAACCGCGATCGTCTTGATCTTGCCGGGGAATTTCGATTTCTGCGGGTCGTTGTAGATGCGATTGCGGCCCATGCTCTGCAGGCTCATCGCAGCGCGGCCCTGCTGCATCCAGACATTGACGTCCTCGGGCGAAAGCGTCGCGAAATTGCGCGGAAAGGCATTGGCCTGGAAGAGCGCGCGCAGCGTATGGATCGCGTTCAGCATCGGCGGTTGGTCGGCGACGCATTTGAAGTCGGGCGTGATGAACTCGCCGTCCCAGGCGCGCGCGAGGTCGATCACGTTGGGATAGGTCACGCCCGGCGTGCACAAGCCCACGACCTGCGTGCCGTCGCTGCGGCGATAGCTACAGGCCTTGGCGATCTCGATCATCTCCTCGATCGTCGCCGGCGGCTTGGAGAAGCCCTTTTCGGCCAGGATTTCCTCATTGTAATGCAGGCCGGAAGAGGCGTGACGGAACGGGATGGCGAGTTGCTTGCCGCCAACCTTCATGCCTTCCATCAGGCCGGGGAAGATGTCGGGGATGTCCTCGACCGGATCCTTCCCGAGGTAGCCGTCGAGCGGCTCGAACAGCGTCGCGGCGCGCGGCACGACCTGGGTGTTGACCACGAAGCCGACATCGACTGAGGTCTCGCCGAGGCTTGCCTCGCGGAACAGGCGCTCCTGCAAGGGGCCGGTGTCGAAGGTCGTCCACTGGACGGTGACGCCGTTCTTCTGCGCCCAGTCCTTGGTGATGTCGCCGCCCTGCGCGCCGGTCGCCACCGTCTGCATGACGCGGTGGGTGAAGACGTTGAACGGGCCGCTCTGTGCCAGCGCGGCCCCGCCGAGCCCGGCGAAGCTCACCCCAAGAATGCCGGCCCCGAACTGTCTACGATCGAGCGTCGTCCTCTGGTTCATGCTGATCCTCCCTGTGGTTCGCGAGTTCCGCGATGGCGGCTTCTGCCGCTTCGAAATGCTTGTTCATGGCGGCAAAGGCCGCAGCCGGATCGCTCGCCCGGATCGCCTCGACGACGCGGACATGCCGTTCGAAGGTGCGCTGCCAGTCCTCAGGCCCCCTCGCCTCGCGCGAGTTGAAGATCTCCATGACCTCGCGGATCACCGGGCGCAGGCCCCGGATCTGGAAATCGAGCAGGCGATTCCCGGACGAGGCGGCGACGGCCTCGTGAAAGTCGAGATCGGCCTCGATCCAGCGCGGCACATTGCCCAGCGCATCTTCCATCCGGGCGAGAATGAGATCGAGCTTCTCGATATCGTCGGCCGAGCGCCGCTCCGCGCTATGGGCCGCGATCGGCGGCTCGAGGATGCGGCGCAGTTCCACCGCCTCGCTCAGGCCGTTGGCGCGGCCGCGCACGGCGAAACGATAGAAGCGGTCGAGCGGGGCGGCGTCGAGCGCCTGCACCCGCGTCGGCTTGCCCTGCTGGATATGGACGACGCCCATGGCCGCGAGCTGGCGGATGGCTTCGCGCGCGATCGGCTTGCTGACGCCGAAGGAGGCCGCGATGCGCGCCTCCGATGGCAGGGAGTCCCCGGGCTTCAGGCGCCCCTCATGAATCGCCTGCGTGATGCGCTGGATCACCGCATCGCCCAGGCGCATCGGCACGACATCGCCACCCGCGAACGGGTCGTCTGCATCCAGAACGGAACGGGCGAGATCGCTCATCAATGTCCTCCGGCGGTGATCATTGACAGGTGCCGCGTTCCTTGGCAACTGTTCAACTTATCTGATAAGTAGATGCCGCTCAGCGGCGCGTCTCGGGAGGGCCATGCCGCATGTCGGCCAGCCGCATCGCCAGAATTGACGTCCATCCGCTGCGGGCGACGCTGCCCAAGGTCCAGCGGACCTCGCAGGGCGACTACCCGGCGATCGAGATCGTCGTGGTCGAGGTCGAGACTGAGGACGGCACGATCGGCTTTGGTGAAGGTTTGTGCCGGCGCGGTGCGGCCGGTTATGCGCGCTTCATCGAGGACGCGCTGGTGCCGCGCCTGATCGGGCGCGACGCTGCCGACCGGCGCGCGCTCTGGAAGGCGATGCGCGCGGCGCTCTCGGGCCGCCCCGGCGGACAGGTCGTCGAGGCGATCGCGGCAATCGATATCGCGCTATGGGACATCGCCGGAAAGCAGGCGGGGCTGCCGATTCACAAGCTGCTCGGCGGCATGGGGCGCAAGGAGGTCGCGGCTTACGCCTCCTCGATCAACTGGCTCGATGATGCGACTGTCGAGGCCGAGGTGGTGGCGGCGCTGAAGGCCGGCTTCCGCGAGATCAAGGTCAAGCTGGGCCACCCGCTCCGCGATGCGGTGGCCCGCGCGAAGCTCATCCGGCGACTCGCGGGTGACGACATCRCCCTCTATGTCGACGCCAACTGGGCCTATGACGTCGACGACGCGCTGATCGTCGGACGGACGCTTACCGATCTCGGCTACGGCTTCTTCGAGGAGCCGATCGCGCCTGGTGATCGCGAGGGGTATCGCCGCCTCGCGCAGCACCTGCCGATCCGGCTTGCGGCCGGCGAAAGCGATTTCGTCGCGGGCGAGGCGCTGACCATGCTGCAGGACCGCTCGCTCGGACTGATCCAGCCCGACGTGACGCGCTCCGGCGGCATCACCGAGACTTGGCGCATCGCCGAGCTCGCCGCGACTTTCAACACGGCCTATGCGCCGCATGTCGGCTGGTCCGGTGCGATCTGCGTCGCCGCCAGCTTGCAGCTCGCAGCGGCGGCAGAGAGCTTCCGCACCTTCGAATGCATGGTCTACGAGAACCCGCTGCGCGACGCCTTCACTAAGCCGCTCGTCGGCGAGGGTTCGCAGCTCGTCGACGGCAAGCTCGCGATCCCGCAAGGGCCGGGGCTGGGCATCGAGATCGACCGCGAGGCGCTGAAGCGCTTCGGGATCGCGTGAGGCGGCGATGGATTCGAGCGCTTCCCTTCCATCCAAGCTCCGCCGTCATCCCGGACAAGCGGCGCAGCCGCGCCGATCCGGGATCCATCGAAAGGTGTCGAACTCTACGATGGATCCCGGGTCTGCGCTTCGCTTGCCCGGGATGACGGAGCGGTTTGGAAGAGCGGGATGGGTGAAATCTGAAGCGCGAGTGCTCTCATGACCACCCGCACGCCCATTTCCGCCATCGCGCTGGTCACGCCTGTCCAGCTCATGATCGGCGGCATCATCTTCCTGCCGGCGATCTATGTCTTCTGGCTCAGCCTCAACCAGTCTTCCTTCGGACAGGCGGCGACGTTCGTGGGGCTCGCCAACTACGCCAAGGTTCTGGCCGATCCGTATTTCTGGAAGGCGCTGCTCAACACCGTCATCGTCGTCGCGATCGTGGTGCATGTCGAATTGCTGATCGGGCTCGGCATGGCGCTGTTCTTCGCCTCGGGCGTGCCGTTTCGCCCTCTCCTGCTCGCCATCGTGCTCGCGCCCTATGCGGTGAGCGAGGTCTCGGCGGTGGTGATGTGGCGCTATTTGTTCGAGCCCGATGTCGGGATGATGAGCCGATTGCTGGCCACGATCGGCCTGCCGCCGATCGAATGGGCGGTGAACCCGAGCCATGGCCTCGCCATGGTCAGCCTGCTCTCGATCTGGCTGCACCTGCCCTTCTCGTTCATCATCCTCTATGCCGCGCGGCTCTCGATCCCCAGCGATCTTTATGAAGCGGCCTCGATCGACGGCGCTTCGCCCTGGACCTCGTTCCGCCGCATCACGCTGCCGCTGCTGATGCCGGCGCTGCTGATCGCGGCCTTGTTCCGCTACATCTTCGCCTTCCGCCTGTTCTCCGAGGTCTGGCTGATGACCGGCGGCGGCCCGGCACGCTCGACCGAGGTGATGGCGGTCTATCTCTATCTCGAGGCCTTCCGTTACAACGCCTTCGGCTCGGCCGCCGCTACTGGTTGGCTCCTGGTACTCGCCTCGCTCCTGCTCGCGCTGTTCTATCTGCGCCGGCTCTACCGGGAGATGTTCGCGCGTGCCTAAGCTCTCCCTGCCCAAGGTTTTGCGCCATCTCCTGAAATTCGTCGGCGTGCTCGCGGTCGTCGCCTGGTCGCTCGTGCCGATCGGGCTGATCGCGATGTCGTCCTTCAAGGCCGACCGCGACATCTTCTCGACCACCGGCACCTTCTCCTTCGCGCCGACGCTGGCGAACTACCAGGCGCTCTGGAGCCGCTGGGGCGATTTCTTCTTCGGCCTGTGGAACAGCTTCCTCGTCACGGTCGGCGCGACCGTGCTCGCGGTTGGCGTCTCGCTGCTGGCCGGCTTCGCCTATTCGCGCTTCGCCTCGCGCGGCCTGCAGACCTCGGCCTTCTTCCTGATCTTCATCCGCCTGATCCCGCCGATCGTGATCACGCTGCCGCTCTTCCCGGTGGTGAACTGGCTGGGCCTCAACGACACGCATTTCATCCTGATCCTGCTCTACGCCACCTTCTTCGTCTCACTGGGGACAGTGGTGATGCGCACCTTCATCGACCAGATCCCGCGCGAACTCGACGAAGCCGCGATGGTCGACGGCGCCTCGCAGATGCAGATCATCGCCCGCGTCATCCTGCCGATGGCGGCACAGGGCATGCTCGCGGTCTCGGTCTTCGTCATCGTCTATGCCTGGAACGAGTTCCTCTTCGCCTTCATCTTCACGACGACCAAGGCGAAGACGGCGCCGCTGGTGATCTCCGAGATGATCGGCGCCGTCGAGGGCGTCGAATGGGGCGTGCTCTTCGCGGCCTCCACCGTGCAGCTCGTGCCCGTGCTCGCCTTCGTTCTCCTCATGCAGAAACACCTCGTCGCTGGCCTGACCGCCGGCGCGGTGAAGGGGTAAGGTCCAATGAACCCTCCCGTCTCCCAGCTCGACGACATGCGCCGGGCGCTTCGCGAAAGCGACCCGCAGCTCAGTCGCTTCGATCCGCTGCCACGCATCATCTGCCTCGACGATTTCGACCGCGGCATGTGCGGCTGGACCCAGCTCGTCGGCAATTACGAGGACACGCTCGACGCGATGCTGCCGGGCTATGCCCAGCACAGCCACGCCATGCTCTCGACGCTGCCGAGCTGGGATTTCGGCTCGCATGGCGGCGTCGACGGCTCCTATGCGCTGAAGATCGCCACCCGCCCGAAGAAGGGCGCGCAGAACGTGGCGATCAAGCGCCTGACCTTCCGCAAGGCCGGGCCGATCCGGCTCGAGGCCTATTTCACCTTCAAGCCCGAGGCGACGGAGCTCGCGCTCTCGGAGACCGACATTCGCTCCTTCGGCTTCCTCTACGATCTCCAGATCGGCGATACGTCAGGACCGGGCGACCGGGTGATGCCGCACCTGCGCTTTCTCAACGCGCAGGACGGGCAGCACATCCAGAAATGGCAGTTCAAGCGCCGGACGACGCCGATCAAACCGATCGGCACCGCCGGCAAGACGATCACGCATTACCACCTCGCGCCCGAGGACTGGGAGGATCTGCCGGGCGGAGAGCAGCGGCTCTGCTACAACGAGATTCCGACCAAGGTGAACTGGCACTATCTGCGCTTCGATTTCGACCTCGCCGCGATGCAGGCGACGCGCTTCCAGGTCAATGACCGGGTCTTCGCCATGGACGGCTTCGACTGCATCCGCATCCCCGCGATGAAGAACCTGTGGTGCATGCTGAACCTCGCCTTCTTCGCCGAGACGGATACCGACAAGCGCGCCTTCGCCTATCTCGACTCCGTCTGCCTGTCGGGGGATTTCTGATGCTGCCCGAAAACCTGACTGCCGTCGTCGCCCGCAACGAAACCTGGACGGGGACCAGTGCGACAGAGCCCTACGAGGCCGGCTGGGCGAAGGAGGCGATCGTCTTCGTCAGAGCGCTGAAGGACCCCGAAGGATCTCTGCCGAAGGCGCGGATCGAAATCTCCGCCGACGGCATGCACTGGTGCCATGAAGGCTCGGAGTTCGCGCTGCCGGCGGCGAAGGACGCCGTTACTTGCCAGCGCCTGTCGCATTTCGGCAATTTCCTGCGCGTCGCAGCAACGCTACCCGATGGCGCCGCAGTGACCGTCCTGGTTACGCTTCATCTCAAAGCTTGACCGCGCGGGTGCACGACGCGCCACTTCCGGACGCTGGGTGTTCGCCCCTGACCCGACATCGCGCGCCAGCCCTCACGAAATTGCATCGCGCGGCCTCGGTCTGTGTCGTGCTAAAGCTCCTGGCGCGGCTCCACGACCTGCCGAACTGCATCGCGCAATTCGGCGCGCGATTTGTCCCGGGAGTAGAACATATGTCCCCCCTCAAACAGCGATAGCTTAACCCGTCTGGGATCGCCGAGAGCGGGAAGTTGGTCGAGCAGGAGCTTGCTTTCGAGGTACGGCGTGACGAGGTCGGCGTAACCATGGGCGACGAGCACGCGGATATGAGGGTCCAGCGCCAGAAGCTTCCGCAGCTCCGAGATCGACTCCCGATCGCCCCGCCCCGGGCCGTAACTCCAACGATTGCTGACTTCGTTGTTGAGCAGCATATATCGCCCGTCGGGGCTCCATTTCAGATCGTTTGCGTAGTGAATCAGCATCGCGCTCGTCAGCGGTGCGGTCGCCGCCTCCAGGACGGCATCCGGCGCCCGGCTACGAGCGGCATCCGGCTCGGGATCCATCGCGGCAACCGCTCCGTCATAAGGGCTGCCGACGACAAAGTCCTTTCGCCCTGCCTCGCGCAAAAAGGTGCCATTGTCGATCTTGCCACCGCGGCGCTCGACAAGATCCCGATCGAGCCCCGTGAATCCCGCGACGCGTTCAACGATGCGAGCGCGAGCCTGGGCGTCGCGCGGCCCCTTCAAGAGATCGATAACGTATTCGCCGGTGGCATAAGCCTCGACCTCCGCGAGCCGCTCGGGCGAGAATTTGCCTCTTGCCTCCAAGTGGGTTGCTGCCAGGGAGGGCAAAGAAACCGCCCATTTCAGCGGCGTGTCGCGCGCGTCCCGCTGGAAGGTGAAGTCCAGAACCGGCGAGATCAGGATCAGGCCGGAAACGCCGATGCCGTCCGAGGTCTGTAATTCGCCGGCGATTTTGGGAGCCCGGAATCCACCGTAGCTCTCGCCAACCAGATAGACGGGCGAGCCGATCCTGTCGTTCGCCCTCAACCAATTGACGATGAAGCGCGAGAGCGAGCGATAGTCACCCTCGACGGACCAGAGCATGCCCCGCGCGTCGTCCGCGCCAGATGAGAACCGGCTGAACCCGGTTCCAACCGGATCGATGAAGACGAGATCGGCGAAACTGAGCCAGGTCTCTCGATTGTCTACCAGGGTTGGCGGAACAGACGGCGCATCGCCCGGTCGCCCGAACGCAACGCGTTTGGGTCCGAATGCCCCGACATTGAGAAAGGCTGAAGCGGCGCCCGGTCCGCCATTGAAGGCGAAGATCACCGGACGGCGACGCTGATCGGCCTTTTCGCCGGCGAGCGAGCGCTGATAGGCAATATACGCGATCTCTCCCAGAACTCGGCCGGAGGCTTCGCGCACCGGAAGTGCGCCCGCAATGGCGGTGTATCGCAGAAGGCCTTCATCCAGAGCGAGTTCATGCTGTGTGATCGACGCGGGCGGCAGACTGGACGCCGTGACCACTCGCCGTTCCGCGACCTCGGCCGAGGGCTTGGCTCCAGCGGCCGGACTGTTGGCCGCCCCCTCCTGTGCATAAGCAGTTGCCGCGCTGAACAGGGCGACAAGCAAAGCGATCGTCACCGACCAACCACTCGGACGCCCGGCCGTTTTCCTTGGATGCGTCACTCGACCGACCCCTGCTTCAAGATTGCGGTGAATGTGCTCACCGATCCAATGACCATAGCCCGCCCCAAGATCCGGTCTGCAGGCAAAGGCTTCACAAATCCGGGACCTGCCCCGACCGCCTGCCCCCCGCGTTGCTGAAGCTCGCCGCCCTCGCCGAGCTCTCGGCTCCGATCGCGATCTCGCTCGGATCCGCCCTACCGAGCATCGAGCGATCGAAAATGCATTGCGCGTGCTTGGCTCGTTGCGCGAGCGAGGCCCCCGAGAAAGCCGGCTTTGCTGGGCGGTGTGTCCTTCGGCCGATGCAACTGGAGGCTGGCTCCCGCTTTGGCAGCGAGCATGCGCGGAGCGCCCGGAGTGTCGTCGATCCAAGCGAACTACCCCATTTGTGCTCGTTGTGGGCTTGGGCATATCAGCCTAATATCGCAACGGGCGCTGGGGTAACTCAGTGGGAGCATGACCATGTCTCACCGCGTGCCATTTACCCCGGGTGATCTGACCGATCATCAATTGGGCGCTGATGACACTCTTGCCGGCGATCCGACCAACACTGTTTTGATTGGCGACGCCGGCGGCAACCTGCGTGATCATTCCCGGGGCGGCAACGACACGTTCAGCGGCGGCGCCCCTGCCAGCTACACCTTCTACGGTGACGCGGTCGGCAACGTGCTCGACCATGCTCAGGGCGGCAACGACTCTTTCAGGGGTGCGCTCAGCTCCACCAACACGGCCTACGGTGACGTGGGTGGCGACATGCTCGACCAAGGCAAGGGCGGCAATGACGCCTTCACGGGTGGAGGCCTCTCCACCAACACTTTTTTCGGCGATGCGGGCGGCCGGATGTCCGGTCAGGCTCAGGGCGGCGATGATCGTTTCGTGGGCGCTGCCCTGTCCAACAACATTTTCATCGGAGATGCGGGCGGCGATATGTCCGGCCATGCTCGGGGCGGCAGCGACAACTTCATCGGCGCCAGCAACCAGGCCAACAACACCTTCTATGGCGACACGGTCGGCAGCATGCTCGACCATGCTCGAGGCGGCAACGACAGCTTCACTGGCGGCGGCCAAGATGCCGACAACAGTTTCTACGGTGATGCGCTCCGCGACATGTCGGATTTCGCCCAAGGCGGCAACGACGATTTCACGGGTGGCGGCGCCTTCAGCAACAACGTTTTCGCCGGCGACGCCGGGCGCAGCATGTCCGGTCATGCGCGGGGCGGCGACGACAGTTTCACAAATAATGGCGCCTTTTCCACCAACTTTTTCTACGGTGACGCGTTCGACATGGTCGACTTTGCCAAGGGCGGCAACGACACCTTCACCAGCGGTCCCGGCTCCAGCAACACTTTCTTCGGTGATGCCGGCCACAACATGTTCGGCCGGGCTCAGGGCGGCGATGACGTCGCGTTCTTTGCCGGCAATGAGGGACTATCCGCGCAGTTCACGAATGCGGCCTATGGCGACGCGCAGACGATGTTCGGCGATGCTGCCGGCGGCAATGACCGCCTGTCGGGCGGCGTCGGTTCCGGGGATGTCGTCAACCAGTTCTATGGCGACGCGCAATCCATGCGCGACGCGGCGAGAGGCGGCAACGATACGCTGACCGGTGGCAGCAACAGCGGCGCAGGCACCGTTGCGAACAGCCTCTTCGGTGACGCCGCAACCCTGTCAGGCTTCGCCAGGGGCGGCAATGATACCTTGATCGCCGGGACAGCAGCATCCGGATCCGCGGTCAGCAACGACATGTGGGGCGACGGACAGCTGAGCGACCACGCGCGTGGCGGCGCCGATCTGTTCCTGTTCAAGGATTCTGGTTCGATGACGGTCGGGACCAATAACACCATCGAAGATTTCAGTCAGGCCCAGCATGACAAGATCGGGTTCAGCGGTGTGGCGGGCGTACATTCCTTCGCTGATCTGACTATCGCGCAAAGCGGCTCCGACACCGTCATTGCCGCCGGGGCGGACCAGGTTACGCTGCACAATTTCACGCACATGCTGACGCATAGTGATTTTTTGTTCGCCTGAAAGCAAAGCGGGGTTTGCCGGCGGCTCGTTCAGCGGAGCGCAGCTGTCGGAAGTTCCGGAAAATCTTGCCTGCCGTTGGCCGAAGGCGGATCTCTGGTGAGATCCGCCGGGGCCATAGGGTGGGCCCTGTCTGACCCGTTCACATCTGCTTAGGGATGGCTGCCTTGCTTCCCAAGCCCTCTTCCAATGCTGCCAGCGAGGCGTTGGCATCCTGCCGCTCCGCCTTCCTGGCGGTCGCGCTGTTCTCTGCCCTGGTCAACGTGCTGATGCTGACCGGGTCGATCTACATGCTGCAGGTCTATGACCGGGTGCTGCCCTCGCGCAGCGTGCCGACGCTGGTCGCGCTCTCGATCATTGTCGCAGCCCTCTACATTCTGCTCGGCCTGTTCGATTGGCTGCGCCAGCGCATCATGATCCGGATCGGGATCGTGCTCGACCGCCAACTCAGCGCGCCGGTGGTCGGCGCAATCCTCGGTACGCACCTGCGCGGCGGGCCGGGCGGCATTCAGCTCTCACGCGATCTCGACAGCGTGCGCGGCTTTTTCTCGGGGCTCGGGCCGACGACGCTGTTCGACCTGCCCTGGATCCCGCTCTATGGCGGCCTGTGCTTCCTGCTGCACCCTTCTCTCGGCTGGACCCTGGTCGCCGGCGCGGCGATCCTCATCTTCATCGCCTTGCTGACCGAAGTGCTGACGCGTGGCCCCGCGCGCGAGTCGTCTCGCGCGGGTGCCGAGCGCTCGGCCCTGCTCGAGGCCGCCAGGCGCAATGCCGAAGTGATCGGCGCGCTCGGCATGGAGCGGCGCGTCGCCACTCTGTTCGACCGCATCAACGACCGTTACGTCGTGACCAATCTTGGCTCGTCCGATCTCGTCAGCACGCTCGGCACGATGTCGAAGACCATCCGCTTCATGCTGCAGTCGGCCATGCTCGGCCTCGGCGCTTGGCTGGTGATGAAGAACGAGGCCTCCTCGGGCGTGATGATCGCCGCCTCGATCCTGAGCGGCCGGGCGCTGGCGCCGATCGAACTCGCCATCGGCAGCTGGCGGCCCTTCATCGGTGCCCGCCAGGCCTGGCAGCGGCTGAAGGCGGCGCTGGCGGAGCCGCGCGCCCATCCCTCCATCGCGCCGGACCGGCCGACGGAGCGGCTGGTGCTGGAACATGTCTTCGTCGCGGCGCCGGGCGCCCAGAGCCCGATCGTGAAGGATGCAGGCTTTGCGCTGAATGCGGGGCAAGGGCTTGCGATCATCGGCCCCTCCGCCTCCGGCAAGTCGACGCTGGCGCGGGCAGTGGTCGGGGTCTGGCCGCTCATGCGCGGCAGCCTGCGTCTCGACGGCGCGACGCTCGACCAATGGGCCCCCGAGCAGCGCGGCGGGATCATCGGCTACATGCCGCAGGACGTGCAGCTCTTCGCCGGCACGGTGGCGGAGAACATCGCCCGCTTCGATCCGGACATCAGCGAGGAGGCCGTTCTCGCCGCAGCCAAGGCGGCCGGCGCCTACGCCATGATCCTCGGCCTGCCCAGGGGCTTCGAGACGCCGATCGGCGAAGCCGGCAGCCTTCTTTCCGGCGGCCAGCGGCAGCATATCGCGCTCGCCCGGGCGCTCTACCGCGACCCATTCCTGGTTGTGCTCGACGAGCCGAACGCTAGCCTCGATGCTGCGGGCGATGCGGCGCTCACCGCCGCCGTCGGCAGCGTGCGCGAGCGCGGCGGCATCGTGATCGTCATCGCCCACCGCCCCTCGGCGCTCGCTGGCACCGACCTCGTCCTGATCCTGGCCGAGGGCCAAGTCCAGGCGTTCGGGCCGAAGGAGGAGATCCTGCGCAAGAGTCTGGCGGCTGCCCCGGCAGCGGCGGGCGCCGGCTTCCAGGCTTCGAAGAGGATCGTGACAACCGATGCGCACGGCTAACGAGAACGTGGTGGGTGGGCACCTGTCAGGTGCGAGCCGGAAGATCGCGCGCCGCCTCGATCCCCCCCGCGATATCCGCCGGGCGGCTATCGCCGGCGTCGCCACCATCGCCGTGCTCTGCGGCACGGTCGGGCTCTGGGCCGCGACGGCACCGCTGGCGGGCGCGGTCATCGCCTCCGGGAAGATCGTTGTCGAGAGCAATGTCCGCCGCATCCAGCATGCAGCCGGCGGCATCGTAGCGGAGATCCGGGTCAAGGACGGCGACCACGTCAAGGCCGGCGACGTCCTGGTCAGGCTCGACGAGACCCATGCCAGGGCAAGCCTGGCACTGATCGAGATCGAACTGCGCAGGTTCCAGGCCCGCAAGGCCCGCCTCGAGGCCGAGCGCGACGGCAAGGCCGAGGTCGTCGTCCCAACGGAGCTGGCGGAGCGGGCGAGAGCGCCGACGGTGATCCAGGCCCTGGACAGCGAGCAGACCCTGTTCCGCACGCGACGCAGCGCGGCCGAGCTGCAGCGCTCGCAGTTCCGCGAGCGCATCGTCCAGTCGCGCGAGGAGATCAGGGGGATCGCGGCCCAGATCGAGGCGAAGCAGGCGCAGGCCGGCTTGATCAAGCAGGAGCTCGACGCCGTACAGAAGCTCTACGACCAGAACCTCGTCGCGCTGTCGCGGCTGACGGCGCTGCAGCGCGAGGCCTCGCGACTCGCCGGCGAGCAGGGCAGCCTCATTGCCGACACGGCCCGGGTGAAGGGGCGCATCGCCGAGATCGAGTTGCAGATCCTGCAGATCGACGAGGACCTGCGCCGCGAGGTCACGACCGAGCTGCGCGATGTCGACGGCAAGATCGCCGATCTCTCCGAGCGGCGCATCGCAGCGGTCGACCAGCTCGACCGGACCGAGATGCGCGCGCCGCAGGACGGCATCGTTCACCAGAGCACGGTGCACACGATCGGCGGCGTCATTTCGCCGGCGGAGCAGATCATGCTGATCGTGCCCGAGACGGACGGGCTCGTCATCGAGACGCGCATCGAGCCGGCCATGATCGACCGGTTGCGCATCGGCCAGGCTGTCGTATTGCGATTTCCTGCTTTCGACAGTCGCACGACCCCCGACCTGGAGGGGCGCCTGATCCGGATCTCGGCCGACGCCTCCACTGACGAGAAGACGGGTGTCTCCTTCTACACCGCCCGCATAAGCCTGGGGCTGAACGAAGTGAAGCGGCTCGATGGCAAGGTGCTGCTTCCGGGCATGCCAGTCGAGGCCTTCATCCAGACCGGCCTGCGCACCGCCTTCGTCTATCTCGTGAAGCCGATCGAGGACCAGATCGCGCGATCGTTCCGATACGATTGATGCCGATCGAGGCACCGCCCGGCGGCGTTCCGCGGCGGCCTGCCCAGCCGGCCGCTCAGAACGGCCGGGCGCGGCGGCGCATGGCGGCGCCGGCAGCGCGGGGCTTTCCCCTGCCGGCGCTGGCACGCATCGCCAGCGGCTTCAGCAGCTCGGCGAGGATGAGATAGAAGGCCGCGATGGCCAGAATGGACAGTAGGATCGGCACCGGCAGCCCAATGAAACCGAGCGGGTGTCCGACCGGCGTCAGCGCCAGGATCAACGCGATCGCCAGCGCGCCCAGCGAGGTTGCAACAAGGAAGCGGTGCGGCCGGCTGCGCCAGCAGGGAGCCGCCGTGCGGATGACGAAGATCACCAGGATCTGTGTCAGGATCGACTCGACGAACCATGCGGTCCTGAACATCTCCACACCGGCGCCGAAAACGCCGAGCAGAACGGCGAATGTCGCGGCGTCGAACAGTGAGGAGAGCGGGCCCATGACGAGCGTGAAACGCAGGACGGCGTGCATGTCCCAGCGTCGCGGTCGCTCGAGGTCGGCGGGATCGGCCTCGTCGAAGGGGATGCCGACCTCGGAGAGGTCGTAGAGGATATTGTTGACCAGGATCTGCAGCGGGTTGAGCGGAAGGAACGGGAGCACCATCGAGGCCAGTGCCATCGAGAGCATGTTGCCGAAATTCGAGCTCGTGCCCATACGGACATACTTCATGATGTTCGCATAGGTGCGCCGCCCCTCGGCGATGCCCTGCGCGAGCACGCCGAGATCGGGCGCGAGCAGGACGATCGCGGCCGCCTCGCGCGCGACTTCCGTGCCGCCCTCGACGGACAGGCCGACATCGGCGGCGTGGATGGCCGGCGCATCATTGATGCCGTCGCCGATGAAGCCGACCGTGTGCCCTGCCCTGCGCAGCGCCAGGACGATGCGCGCCTTCTGCTCCGGCGCGACCCGGATGAACAAGTCGATGTTGCCGATCCGGGCGGCAAGCGCAGCGTCACCCAATGCCGCGATCTCCTCGCCCGTCATCAGGCCGCGCGACGGGAGCGCCAGCGTTTCCGCCAGATGGCGGACGACGGGAGCCGCATCGCCGGAGATCACCTTGACGCGCACGCCGGCCGCCGCGAGCTGGCGAACGGCTGCGCCTGCCGAGGTCTTCGGCGGATCGATGAAGGCGGCGCAGCCGGCAAAGACGAGCCCGGCCTCGTCCTCGCGGACCAGCGCATCGGTTCCCGGCGCCATGAATCGGCGGGCAATACCGAGCAGGCGCAGCCCCTGCGCGCCCTTGGCATCGATGAGGGCGAGCAGCCGGCTTCGGGCCGCGTCGTCAAGCCTGACGACATTGCCATCCGCTGCCTCGAACCGATCGCATAAGGCGAGCAAGGCCTCGGGAGCGCCTTTGACGATCATCTCCCGTTGGTCGCCTCTCGCTACGAGGACCGAGGAGCGGCGCCGCTCGAAATCGAAAGGCAGATCGGCCAGAGGACGCCAGGAGCCGTCATCGTCTTCGGAGCCGGCGAGCAGGGCGGTGTCGAGGTTGTTGCGCAGCCCGCTGCAGAAGCGGCTGTTCACCCTCGCGAGCGCGGTCACGTCGGCATTCTCGATGCCGTCGCAGCCGAAGCTCCCGACATGGGCGATCCGCGCTTCCGTCAGCGTCCCCGTCTTGTCGGTACACAAGACGTCCATCGCCCCGAGATCGTGTATCGCGGAGAGGCGCTTCACGACGACCTTGCGCGCAGCCATCCGCATGGCGCCGCGCGCGAGCGTCACCGTCATCACCACCGGCAGCAGCTCCGGCGTCAGGCCGACGGCAAGCGCGACGGCGAACAGGAAGCTCTCGATCGACAGACCGTGCCGCACGAGCTGCGTCAGCAGGACGAACAGAACCAGGAAGCCGGTGAGGCGCAGGATCAGCATTCCGAGGCTGTGAACACCCCGTTCGAAGGCTGTCGGCGGCTCGCTCGCCTGCATGGAGCGGGAGATCGAACCTAGCCGCGTATCGGCACCCGTCGCGACCACGAGCATCCTGGCCTCGCCGGCGACGAGGCTCGTTCCGCCGAAGAGCGCGGTATCGGTTCCGTCGTTACTCCGGTCGGATACCGCCGCCAGCTTCTCGACGGGAAAGGGCTCGCCGGTGAGCACCGCCTCGTCGGCCATCGCGTCATGGCTCTCGAGGATCAGCCCGTCGGCCGGGATCAGATCGCCGGCACGGAGCGCGACCACGTCGCCCGCCACCACCTCCCTTACCGGAATCTCGACCGGCCGCCCGCTCCGAACGGCCGTGACTTGAACCGCAACGGTGCGCCGCAAGGCATCGACGGCGTTCTCGGCCTGGGTCTCCTGGAAGACATCGAGGGCGATCGAAGCCAGCACGATGAGGACGATGATGATTAGGCTCTGCCAATCGCCCGTAACGCCCGAGATCAACGCGGCGATCAGCAGGATCGCGATCAGAGGCTCCACAAGCCGCTTGGCGATCTTGAACGGCAGTCCGCGCCGCAGGCTGGCCACCGCGAGATTGGGTCCGCAGCGGCGCAGACGCTCGGCCGCCTCCGCATCGCTCAAGCCATCCGGGGTCGCCCCGAGGCGCTGCAGCGACGCGCAGCGGCCTTCCCGCCAAAACTCGCCCTCGCCTGCCGCCGCCGCTTTCGCTGGTTCCATGGTCATCCCGGGCTCCCGCTGATGCTCCCATCGATCGCGGTGATGATCCTGTCGCGGCGGCGGGCCAGATCCATGCTGTGGGGCACCATCAAAAAGCCGGTGCCGGAGCGCCCATTCGCCTCGCGCATCAGCCCGAACACGCCATCGGCCGATTTGCTGTCGAGGTTGCCCGTCGGTTCGTCGGCCAGAATGAGATCCGGCTGCTGAACCGGCGATGGCGTCACGCGCTGGTCCATGGCTCTGCCGCTTACGGCGTGATGGCAACCTTGAGCACGCCGTCACGCTGATGGGAAAACAGCTCGTAAGCGTCCTTGATGCGCTCCAGCGGATATCGGTGCGTGACCAGCGGCTCCAGATCGACGCGGCCGGAAGCGACGACCTCGATCAGGCGCCGCATCCGCTCCTTGCCGCCGGGACAGAGCGTGGTGACGATGCGGTGGTCGCCGAGGCCCGCGGCGAAAGCCCCGAGCGGGATCGTCAGGTCGCTGGAATAGACGCCCAGCGACGAGAGCGTTCCGCCCGGCCGCAGCACGCGCAACGCCGCGGAAAAAGTTTCCTGCCATCCAAGCGCCTCGATCGCGACGTCGACGCCCCTGCCCTCCGTCAGCCGCATGATCTCGTCGACCGGGTCGCTCTTCGAGAAATCGACGATCTCGTCGGCTCCCAGCCTGCGTGCCACGGCCTGCCGCTCGGGGATGCTCTCCACGGCGATGATCCGGGTCGCCCCCATCAGGCGCGCTCCGGCCGTGGCGCATAGCCCGATCGGTCCTTGCGCGAAGATCGCGACGGAGTCGCCGATCCTCACGCCGCCGCTCTCGGCACCGGAGAAGCCGGTCGACATGATGTCGGGACACATCAGCACCTGCTCGTCGGTCAGACCGGAGGGCACATGGGCGAGATTGACCATGGCGTCCGGCACGAGCAGATATTCGGCCTGCGCCCCGTCGATGGTATTGCCGAAGCGCCAGCCACCCATCGCCTTGAAGCCGTGGCGCTCGCCGGGGCCATCCTGCGAGGCGCAGCCGCAGAGGCAGGCGGCGCTGTGTCCGGACGGCGTGATCGCACCGGCGATCACGCGCTGGCCCTCCCGGAAGCCCCTCACCTGAGATCCCAGCTTCTCGATCACGCCGACTGGCTCATGGCCGATGGTGAGGCCGCGTGCGACCGGATACTCGCCTTTGAGGATATGAATGTCGGTGCCGCAGATCGTCGTGGTCGTGATGCGCAGCAGCGCGTCGAGCGGCCCGACATCCGGAATCGGCTTGTCTTCGAGCTCGATGCGGCCTGGCTCTCGGAAGACGGCGGCGCACATCATCTTGGGGCGGCTCGTCCGCCCGGCCCCCGGAGTGGACAATGCGCTGGACTGAAGCATTGGCGGCATGTTCGCTCTCCGAAATCGCCGTTGTGGTTTCGCAGCCCCAGCTTGCCGCGAATCCGCGCCGCTGCATTTGATTCAGCGCAAACGCCGGGAACGCCTGTCTCGTTTTGATGAGAATCAATGCGGCCGGCCTGTTTCCGCTGCTCGATAGGCACCATGAACAGCGCTATCGATGCGGAGGTTGGCATGAAGGACTTCACTCAATCGTCAGGCGCCTCGGCGAAGGCACGAGCCGTCGGCAACGCTGCCTATCGCGACATCGCGGTTCATCTGGACGGTTCGCCGGAAGATGAGGTCCGCCTGGCTCACGCTGAAGCGCTCGGGGCGCGGCACGCTGCCCGCATCACCGGGGTCTTTACCAATCTCCTGCCCGACCCTGCCATTTTCGTCGGTGAATTCGGCACCTCCGCCATCGGGCAACTGGTCGATGACGTAACCGAGGAAGGAGATGCCAGCGAGAAGCGGCTGCGCCAGCGATTGACGCGCCTCGACCCTGCGCATGAGTTGCGCCGTGTCGATGCTTTCCCCGGTATCCTCGAACAGGCCGTCGCCACGGAAGCCCGCTGGAACGACCTCTTCATCGCGACCTGCCCGCGCGACGATAGTCAGGCACGCTGGCGCCCCCTGCTCGAGCGCGTCATGTTCGATGGCGGAAGAGGGCTCTACCTCGTGCCGCCCAAGGCCCTGCCGCGTTCCGCGATCCAGACCGTCCTCGTCGGATGGACCGACACGCGGCAAAGCGCCCGCGCCGTGGCCGAGGCTTTGCCTCTGATCGTTCAGGCGACGCAGGTCCATGTCGTCACGGTCCGGGAGGAAGCCCACGGACGGATGGGCGGCGCCGAAGTCCTCGCCGACATCTGCGCCCATCTCGCCCGTCACGGCGTCGAGGCGACGGCAACCGTTCTCGACACCGAAACCTCCGCGGGCGACGCCATCCTGGCCGAAGCCCGCAGGATCTCGGCAGACCTGATCGTCGCCGGAGCCTACGGCCATTCGCGCTTCAGGGAGTGGGTTCTGGGCGGCGTGACTGCGGATCTGCTCGGCAGCGCTCCCGTGCCGCTTTTCCTCGCGCACTAGCGCAGCCGCAGCCGTCTGCCTGCCGGCTTATCCGATCGGCAGCACCTGCGGCTCGGGTGTATGATGGTGCGCAGCCGGAGAGTTATCCATGGCTTCGACCGAACGAGACATGGCTCCGGACAGCGGTGAGGTCGCCATCCGCGTTCGGGACCTTTCAGTCGCGTTCGGCGACAAGACCGTGCTGGACCATCTCGACCTCGACGTCATGCGCGGCGAGGTTCTCGGCGTGATCGGCGCGTCCGGATCCGGCAAGTCGGTCCTGGCACGCACCATTCTGGGCCTTGTGCCCAAGCGAAGCGGCGTCATCGAGCTCTTCGGCAGGAACATCGATGATCTGCGGGAGAACGAGAGGCGATTGCTCGAACAGCGCTGCGGCGTCATGTTCCAGCAAGGCGCCCTGTTCTCATCGTTGACGATCGCCGAGAATATCCAGCTGCCGATGCGCGAGCTCTTGCATCTGTCGCCGAGCCTGCTCGCCGAGATGGCAATCCTCAAGCTCGATCTCGTCGGATTACCGCCCGATGCAGCGGAAAAATATCCCGCCGAGCTCTCTGGTGGCATGACCAAGCGGGCGGCCCTGGCACGTGCCCTCGCCCTCGATCCCGAGGTCCTGTTTCTCGACGAGCCGACGTCAGGGCTCGATCCGATCGCGGCCGATGCGTTCGATCAGCTTTTGCTGACCCTGAAGGCGAGCTTGAACCTGACGGTGATGATGATCACTCATGACCTGAGCAGCCTTCATACGACCTGCGACAGGGTCGCGGCCATCGCGCACGGCAAAGTCATCGCCCTCGGGTCGCTACAGGATCTGCTCAAGCACAAGGATCCCTGGCTCAGGCAGTATTTTGCCGGGGAGCGCGGTCGTACGATCTTCGCGGACGAGATCACCGCCTGATGCCGCGCAGGCACCGCTTGGGACGGAGATGCTATCGACCCATATCGTGCAGGTATTTCAACGCCGGCGCCTGTTCGAACGTGCTTCGAAGCACGACGTCGATGTTCTCCTCGGCCGCGATCCTCGTCCATTCCGTCGCCGCGCCATGCCGGGCAATCTGGTCGATCACGACGCCGGGCGTGGCGTCGGAGGGATCGCCACAGCGCGCCGAGACCCGTCGCACCAGCGTCTCTTGCGGCGCCTGCAGCCAGAGGCCGCAGAACGGCATGCCTGCATGGCGAGCCACCTCGCCGATCCGTTCCCGGTCCACGCGCCGATCGAAGACGGCATCCGCGACGGCCGCGTGACCTTGCGCCAGCGTCGCTTCTGCAACCTGCATCATCGCGGCATAGGTCCGGGCGGAAACGTCAGCGCTATAGCCATCCGCCGACAGGCGGGTCTCTGGGGCGACGCCGCACAGCTTCTTCCGAATGCGGTCGCTCGCGGCGATGCGGGCCCCCGGCGGCGGCCCAAGCGATGGCGCGAGCTTCGCCGCAAGCGTCGACTTCCCGGAGCCGGAATAGCCGCCGACAGCGACCAGCACAGGTGACCGCGCCTTCAGAAGGTTGCGGCAGAGCTGGAGATAGGCGCGTGCCTCGGCCAATCGAGAGGCCTTCGGTCTGCCGCTATCCACTGCGGTCACATGCGCGCGCACGGCGGCCCTCACCGCCATGAAGAACGGTAGCAGGCACAGGCCGGACTCGTCGTCGATGGCATCGAGATAGCGATTGAAGAGCACGTTCGCGAGCGTCTCGAGCTTGCGATGCCAGAGGTCCATGAGAACGAAGGCGAGATCGTAGAGGATATCCACGGTCGCCAGATCCTCATCGAACTCGAGACAATCGAAGAGCAACGGCTTACCCTCGATCAGGCAGATGTTGCGCAGATGCAGATCGCCATGCCCGCGCCGAACCTTTCCCTGGCGCGCCCGCTGGTTCAGCAAGCCGGCATGGCGCGCGAGCGCTTCGCGGCACCCCGCGATCACCGGTTCGACCTCGCGATGCGGGAGAAGCTCCGCATTGGCGAAAGCTCGTTCATTGACCGAAAGCACGCGCTCCATCCGCCTCGCTCCCTCGCCGTCCGGCGAGATGGGCGCCGCGCGATGAAATCGCGCGATCGCACCGGCGAGCGCAGCCATGTCGGGCGCGGTGAGATGCTTTCTCTCTGCCATCCGATCTAACAGGAAATTGTCGTTGAAGCGTTCCATTTCCAGGACGGCATCGACCAATTCGCCCCGGCCGTTCAGCGCAAGATCGCCGTTCTGCTCCCGCGTGATCCGGTGGACCGCGCGATAGAGGTCGGGAGCGGTCCGGCGATTCAGCAGCAGCTCTTGCTCGCACATCGCCAAGCGTCGTTCCGGCGTCGACAGATCGACATAGGGCAGCTTGACGGGTCGTTTCAGCTTGAGGGCCCGGGAGCCGATCAGCAGGACGATCGAGATGTGGGTGGAGACCATCTCCATCCACTCCGCGCCGCCTCCGAAAGCATCGCACGATCCGAGATAGCAGATCGTTTCATTCTGGCTGGCAACCTGCATGACAAGGCTCCCCTCGGACGAGCCACTATTCTTCAGTCCCCAAAAACGACATTGATGCTTGTCAATATGGACGGCCTGACGCCCCTGCAAAGCGGAACGATTTCAGGATGAGCTGGCCGCCAAGCGTCTCGCGTCCTCGATCGGTTTTCGTCCTTGACGCGGATCAAGGACCGGGGGGCGGCGCTGCGATTATCTGAGCTGGTTGCACCTTAGGGGGCTGCCATGCCCGAAGCGAGCGCATGTGGCTGGATCGCCAAGGTCGGGCGCTCCTGGCGAAACTGGCGCGACCGTGCCCCGGCAATCGTCAACCAACTCGACGAAAAGCCTGCCTTCTCTTTCTTGCTGCATTTGCGCGCCTTTATCAGTCTCGTTCGCGAGATCATTTCCCGCTGAAGTCGCCCCGGTCATCGCAAGGAGCAACGCCATGAACCTACGGATTCCGCACGACGCATGGGTGATCATCTGCGATGCCCGCAAGGCGATGTTTCTGCGAAACGAAGGCAGCCCGACGCTCCTCAAGCTCGAAGTCGAGCAGATCAAGCAGGCCTCGCCTAACCCGCCGAACGGTCAGCAGGGAGCGGATCGGCCCGGTCGCATGCAAAATGCCGTCGCGCCCACCAGCGCGACCGACGAAACAGACTGGCATGACCTGGCGGAGAAGCAGTTCGCACGCGAAACCGCGGCTGCCCTCAATCTTGCCAGCCAGTCCGGTCGCTCGCGAGGCATCGTATTGGTGGCGCCCCCGCGTATCCTCGCGGTGCTCCGGCAGCACCTCGACGAGCAATCGCGCTCTCGCATCGTCGCAGAGGTCGACAAAGACCTGACCAAGCATCCGATCCACGCGATAGAACGGCTTCTGACCGGCGCCTAGAAGGGAAGCGCGTCTCAATGCGGGTATCGAGGCCGGCTGCCGAGGCGAATTGTCTCGGGACGACGCCGGCTTGCCTTGTTGGCGTTCGAGACGGCCGGTCGCAGGTCTTGTCCGCGAGGACATATGTAGCAGCAAGTTGCGGCAATTCGTTCATGCCCTATGTGAGCCATGCGGATCTGCCGCCATCCGTGCGCGGTCATATCCCTGAGCATGCGCAGGATATCGACCGCGCGGCCTTGACGAACGCCGAAACAAGCGCAGCTTCGCGGGGCGAACGCGAATATTGGTGTCGCTTCAGTCGCCCCTTTCATGGGCAGGATGGCGCATCTTCCAATCGCGGACTGCGTCCTTGAGCGCCTCCAACTCCCGGAAACTGGTTCCATCCTGTACGAGGAGCGCTTTGATGCGGTGCCTCGCGAGCGCATAGTCCTGAGCGGTCTCGATCGTGAACCTGGGCGGGTCTGACCTGCAGGATTCCGGCCCGTGCGTGATTGCCGTTTTCATGGGCTACCTCCGCGGACGATGGAGTGCCGATCATACTCCGAACGCGCGAGCCGGCGTTTGCGCCAGATCAAGCCCGGCTCGGCGACCGCTCGGGCCGCACGCCGCTGCATCGCGCCAGCGCACCGCGATCATGACGTCGAGCGGCGGTCAGGCTCGATCGCCTTCGTCGGCCAGCTTCTTCTCGAGGCGATCGAGAAGCTCGGCCTGCGCCTCCAGGATGCGCCGCCGAGCCTCGGGAAGCGAAAACCACGCCGCCCTGTCGATTTCGGGAAAGCGGCGGATATGGCCGCTGCCGCGCGGCCATTCTATCTCGGCCTCGCTGGTGCAGCGACTTTGTTCCGCGGCAAGGTCCCCCCTCAGCGCAAAGGCTTCGACGACCTTCCCCGCCCGTTGCCGAATGCACCCGAGCGGAATGAGAGGCCCTTCGGGCGCCGCCCCCACTTCTTCCGTGAATTCCCGCCGCGCAGTCTCCTGTGCTGTCTCGCCCGGCTGCGGCTCGCCCTTGGGGATAGACCAGGCTCCAAGATCCTTGCGCTGCCAGAACGGGCCGCCCGGATGGACGAGCAGAACCTCTGCGCCCTCTTCCGCCAGGCGATACATCAGGATGCCGGCACTGAAGGAAGCCATCGAAAAACCTCGGCCGCGGTCCGAATTTGCGATGCGTCAAGGACCGGGCGACGCGCCCCGAGGAAACTCCGCACTGCCGCAGCTCAGGCGGCTGAGACAACGCAGGAGGTTCACATGCCTACGATGAAGCCTGTCTCCGACTCCCTTCCCGCCGACCAGAACGGGGCCACCGCCATGATCGATGAAGGCATGCAGCTCGTCAAAGCGCAGTTCGGCTCGGCGACCTTGCTGCCGCAGAAGCTCTGGGAAACCCAGTTCGCCATGGTCTCCGAAGTCCTGGCCTTCATGGGGCGCCGAATGCAGGCCCAGGCCGAATTCTGCGCCAAGCTCGGCCGTTGCAAGGAGATCGCCCAGGCGGTCGACGTTCATCAGGATTTTGCCAGGGGCATCGGAGGCGCCTACGCCGACGAAGCCGAGAAGCTGTCGACGCTCGCCCGCCGGAATATGGATGCCTGGACTGGGATCAGCGCCCAAGACACGTCGAACTGGCCGGGCCCCCGGAAGGCCGCGGCCTGAGAGGCTGCCCTTGGAGCCCGTCTGAGCGCCCGCAAGGCAGCTCGGACGGCTCATCCGCCAGCCTTCTACAGCTGACTGCCGTCAGGCTGCTCCGCCCCGCGCTCTTTGGCAGGATGTGCGCATTCGGGCATGTGCCGGGCACGGCGCCAGGCGGAACGGCCGAGTGGACGGGATTGTCCGCGGCACCGGCAGAAACTCTTCGCCAAGATTCGCCTTGAGAGCCGTATAATCCTTGAGCTTGATCAAGGCCGGCTCGGCATCGCGTCGGCATCCTTCCGTTGCGCGTTGGCCGGAGAAGCCGATGAAAGCGATGGTTCTGAAGGTTCCTGGCCAACCGCTTGTCGAGGAGCGGCGCCCCGATCCGATACCGCGCTCCGGGGAATTGCGGATCAGGGTCGAGGCCTGCGCGATCTGCCGCACGGACCTGCATGTCGTCGACGGCGAGTTGCCGGGCCTGCAATGCCCGCGCGTGCCCGGTCACGAGATCGTCGGCCGGGTCGATTTGCTCGGGCCGGGCACCGCCGACGCACTTCTGGGAAGGCGTGTCGGTGTCGGCTGGCTCGGGCACACCTGCGGACACTGCCCCTATTGCCGCAGCCTCCGGGAAAACCTCTGCGACGCTCCGGAGTTCACCGGCTATACGCGCGACGGCGGCTTCGCCACTCATGTCGTCGCCGACGCGGCCTACGTCTTCCCGCTGGACGATTTTCCCGATCCCGTCGCCGCCGCGCCGCTGATGTGCGCGGGACTGATCGGATGGAGGAGCCTGCGCAGCGCGGGGGCAGCGCGGCGGATCGGCCTCTACGGCTTCGGGGCGGCCGCTCATATCCTGGCGCAGATTTGCCGTTGGCAGGGCCGCGAGGTCTACGCGTTCACGCGCCCGGGCGACGAGGCGGCGCAGGCCCATGCGCGCTCGCTCGGCGCTCGCTGGGCCGGCAGCTCCGAGGAAAAGCCTCCCGAGCCCCTCGACGCCGCGCTGATCTTCGCGCCCGTCGGAGCGCTCGTGCCGCTGGCCCTGAGTGCCGTGGTCAAGGGTGGACGCGTCGTCTGCGGCGGCATCCACATGAGCGACATCCCGAGCTTCAGCTACGGCTTGCTGTGGCAGGAGCGCGAGCTGGTCTCCGTCGCCAATCTCACGCGGGCCGATGGCCGCGAATTTCTGTCCGTTGCGCGGCAGGCCGGCATTGCAACCAAAACGACGACCTACCCGCTGAACCAGGCAAATGAGGCGCTGTCCGCACTGCGCAGCGGGATGTTGCAAGGTGCGGCGGTGCTCATTCCATGAAATTCTCGCATTTTATCGCGGCGATAGCCGAGCCCCCGCCCACGCATGCGCAGGGCTTCGCCCTGCCCTCCTCGTTCCTGCGCTTCGTCCTCTGCTCGGGCGGCTGGCATCAGGCCGCGGTCTGTGCGTTGTCCGTCGCCGTCTTCCTTCTCAATGCCGCTCCGATCGAAACGCAGCGGCGCATCATCGACGCGGCCGTCCATGCCGGCAGCCTCTCCACGATCCTGACTCTCGTCGCGCTGCAATTCGCCCTCCTGCTGACCTTCGGGCTGGCGAAGCTGGCCATGAACATCTACCGCGCCTGGCTTGGCGAATGCGCGACGCGGGATCTGCGCCTCGTGGTGACCCGCAGGCTGGAGGGCCAGGACGCCGAGGACTCCGCCCTCACCAATGGAACCGGCCTCGCCATGATCCTTGGGGAAGCCGACGACATCGGCGCGTTCGTCGGCTCTAGCCTCAGCCTTCCCATCGTCGAGATCGGCTTTCTGGCGAGCGTCTTCATCTATCTCGCCGTGCTCGACCTCAAGATGATGGTCGTCAGCCTTCTGATCCTGATGCCGCAATTCGTGTTCGTGCCGCTGATGCAACGGGCGATCAACCGACGCGTCGCGCAGCGAACCCGCATTCTGCGGCGCTTCGGCGAGGAGATCCTGTCTCCGTCGAGAGCGGAATCGAGCGCGCGTCGACTGGACGAGGTCTTCACGATCAACCTCGGCATGTTCGAGATCAAATTCTCTCTCAACTTCCTGATGAACCTGACCTATTCCCTGGGCAACCTGCTGGTGCTCGGGATCGGCTGCATTCTGGTCATCCAGGGACAGACCGAGATCGCGACCGTCGTCACCTTTCTGTCCGCGACCGCACGGATCGTCGACCCGTGGAATGACGTGGTCGACTGGGCGCGAGGTCTGGCGCTGACGACCGTGAAGTACCGGCTTGTCACCCAGGCGATCGAGGCATCGCCCGGCGGCGTTCCGGACTTGTCCACGGCGGCGCATGGCGGCGCCGACGTTCGTTTGGTGCCGGCTGACGGCTGGAGATCCTCGTCAGCATCCGGGCGCGCGAACGGACCGACGCGCGACCTGCCATCCTGAAGTACGATTTGCAGGTATCGCGTGTCCGCCCGCAGGCGGCTACGCTCCGCCCCATCAGCCCGCCATCATCTTCGGCAAGGCGGTCACGATCTGCGGGAACAAAGTGATCAGCACGAGCAGCAGCATCAGCACGCAGAAATAGGGGATCGCCGCCTTCGTCACCGCCAGGATGTTCTTGCCGGTGATGCTCTGCAGCACGAACAGGTTGAACCCGACCGGCGGGGTGATCTGCGCCGCCTCGATCAGGATCACCACGAAGATGCCGAACCAGAGCAGGTCGATGCCGGCCGCCTGCACCATTGGCAGCATCACCGAGGAAGTCAGCACGATGATCGAGATGCCCTCGAGGAAGCAGCCGAGGATCAACATGAACACGGCGAGCACCGCCAGCAGCGCATAGGGCGAGAGGTGCATGGCCTCGACCCAGCTCGCCAGGGACCGGGGGATGTCGACGAAGGCGACGGCGATCGTCAGGCAGGCGGCGCAGGCGATGATGAAGGAGATCATGCAGGAGGTCCGCGTGGCCGCCATCAGCCCTTCCATGAAGTTCTGCCGGGTGAGCCCGCCACCGACCGCTGCGAGGCTGAGCGCTCCGATCACGCCGATGGTCGCGGCCTCGGTCGGGGTGGCGATGCCGCCATAGATCGAGCCGACGACCGAGCCGATCAGAAGCGCCACCGGGATCAGACGCCGCGAGCGGTAGATCTTCTCCAGAAAGGGCACCGGCGGCTCGGCCGGCGGCATCCTGTCGGGGTTCAGCAGACTCCAGATCGCCGTATAGCCCATGAAGAGCGCCATCAGCAGCAGCCCGGGCAGGACGCCGGCGATGAAAAGCCGCGCGATCGAGACCTCGGCCGTCACGCCATAGACGATCATGATGATCGAGGGCGGGATCAGCAGGCCGAGCGTGCCGGAGCCCGCCAGCGTGCCTATGGTCATGTTGAGCGGATAGCCCCGCTTCTCCAGCTCAGGCACGCTGATGCGCCCGATCGTGGCGCAGGTCACCGCCGACGAACCGGCGACCGCCGCCATGATGCCGCAGCCGAGCACGTTGACATGGAGCAGCCGGCCCGGCAGCCGCGACACCCAGGGCGCCAGCCCCTGGAACATGTCCGCCGACAATTTGGAGCGGAACAGGATCTCGCCCATCCAGATGAAGAGCGGGAGCGAGGTCAGCGCCCACCCCCAGCTCGAATCCCAGAGCGTCGAGGCGATCAGCGAGCCCATCGGCGCGCTGGTGAAGAGCCCCATCATCACCATGCCGACTGTGAGCAGCGAGAGCGCGACCCAGACGCCGCCCGCGAGCAGCAGGAGCAGGGAGCCGGCAAGGACCAGCGAAGCAAGAACGGTCGTGTCCATCATCGGCCCCTATGCCACCGGCCTGTCGAGTTCGATCTCGTCGGGTGCCTCGTAGCGAGGCTTGCCGCCGGTCAGGAGCCAGAGGAGTTCGTCGATGAAGGCGATCGCCAGCGCGGTCACGCCCAGGGCGACGCCGGTTTGCGGTATCCAGAACGGCATCGCCAGCAGGCCTGGGCTGACATCGTTGAATTCACGCGATTGCAGCGCCAGCGCGCTGACATGCCAGGCAAGGAACGACACGACCACCGTGCCCAGCAAGCAGTTGAAGAGCTCGACGCCCCGCCGCCAACGCTTCGGCAGACGGTCGACGATCAGATTGATCCGAACGTGGCCGCCGCGCCGGAAGGTGTGGGCGAGGCCGAAGAAGGTCGAGGCCGCCAGGCACAAGCCCGCCGCCTCGGTGGCGTCTATCGTGACGCCCCGCATCCGCCCGACGATCTGGGCGACGATGGCCAGCCCGATGCCGACCATGAAGACGGCGGCGAGATAGCCGCACGCCTCATAGAACCTGTCGAGAACCCCACGTATCACCGGTCACCCCGCTGGCCACTGTTCATGGAATGGATGGCGCGCAGGCGGGCCGTCAGTTGAGGCTCTTCTGATAGGTTTCGTAAACGGCTTTCTCCTCGGCGCTGGCCGTGGCCAGCCAGTCCTGGACCATGCCCTTGCCGGCGGCTGCGATGGCGTCGAGAACGTCTTTCGGCGACTGGGCGATCGTCACGCCATGGCCCTTCAGGACGTTCTCACGCTCCTCGCCGGCCTTCTTCGACATCTCCCAGCCGCGCTTGGTCGCGGCCTCGCCGGCTTCGAGCACCACCTTCTGCGTTGCCGGATCGAGCTGGCGGAACGCGCGCTCATTGACCAGGATCGCGTTCTTGTTGTGCATCGTCCCGGTATAGGTGAAGTGCTTGACGTAATCCCAGATCTGGACGTCGGTCCCGGTCTGGGCGCTGGTCCAGAGCGACTGGATCATGCCGGTCGAGAAGGCCTGCGGCACCTCGGCGAAGGGCAGGATCAGTGCTTCCATGCCGAGCTTCTCGCCCATGATCTGGGTCTGCTTGGAATAGATCCGCAGCTTCTGCCCCTTGAGGTCGGCGAGCCCCTTCAGCGGCTCCTTGGTGTAGAAGCCCTGCCCCGGCCAGGCGACGTAGGAAATGGCGCGCAGCCCGTTCTTCTTGAACATTCCGTCGAAGAACGGAGCCTGGGCCTCCGTCAGCTTGGTGGCCTGGTCGTAGGTCGTCGCAACGCCGGGGATGTTGTCGAGATTGTACATCGCCGCCTCGTTGCCGTAGACGCCGAGGCGGATCTCGCCGATCTGGATCTGGCCGGACTGGACGGCGCGCTTCACCGCATCGAGCTTGATCAGGCTGTCGTTGGAGCGCAGATCGATCTTGAGCTTGCCGCCGCTCTTCTCCTCGATCTCCTTGATCATCTGGCGGATGTTCTGGGTGAAGAAGCTGCTTTCCGGATAGCCGGAGGCCATCGTCCAGCTCGTCTGGGCGGTGGCGGGAGCGGCTAGCCCGAGGCTCAACGCAAGGGCGGCGGACGCAATCAAGGCTCTGCGGTTCATGGTTCCCCTCGTTCTTGTCCCGCTGCGGCGAGACCCGCGCGAGTTTCAGGAGCCGGAACCGGGCCGAGGCTCGATCGGCGGCTAAAGGTCAGTCGAGCGCGTTATCGCGATAGCATCCAATTGAAATTATCTGTTGTTGCGATAGATTTTGTTTATTGGCCGATGGTGCGGCCCGAAAATTGCTTGTCTGGAGGCTACGGAGGCGGATGCCGAACTGGACCTTGAAGCAGCTCGAAAGCTTCGTCTGGGTGGCCAAGCTCGGCAGCTTCAGGGCTACGGCGGAGCGGCTGAACACGACGCAACCCAACATCTCCGTGCGCATCTCTCAGCTCGAATCCGTTTTGGGGGTGCGGCTGTTCCATCGCGACTCCGGCTCGGTCGCCTTGACGCCAATCGGCCATTCCCTGCTGGGGCAAGCCGAGCGCGTGCTGCAAGCCTCGGAGGAGTTCTCGCAACAGTCGATCCGCTCCGATCAGCAGATTGGCATTCTCAGGCTCGGCGTAGCCGAGCTCATCGCCCAGACCTGGCTGCGCGACTATCTGCTCGACCTGCGGCAGGTTTTCCCGAATGTCGATGTCGAGCTCAGGGTCGACCTGACGATCAACCTGCGTGAGGAGCTGGTTTCGCGATCGCTCGACCTGTGCCTGCTGAACGGCCCGATCTCGAACTTCAACATCACCAATGTCGATCTCGGCTCCGTACCCTATCTGTGGGTGGCCTCGCCACGGCTCGGGCTCTTCGGCTCGGATCTGGCGACGATGGCCTCGCATACGATCCTGACCCATGCGCGCAACACGCGCCATTTCGTCGAGCTCTCCGCGCATTTTCGAGACAACTGGGAGAGGCCGGTTCGGATCGTGCCGTCGAGCAGTCTCGCAGCCAGCCTGCAGATGACCATCGACGGCCTCGGCATCGCACCGATGTCGCAGACGCTCGTCGAAAGGCTCCTCGACACGGGAGAGCTTGTGGAATTCCCCTACGAATGGAAGCCCAGCGCACTGATCTTCACCGCCTCATATGCTCATACGCCTGCCAGTTTTCTGCTGAAGCGGGCCGCCGAGCTCGCCGGCGAAAGGGCTGCGCGGCATCATCAGGGCGATGCGCGACGGCCCGTGGAGGCTGCGACGTGCTGATTCCAGCGATAAAGTTATCTTATCGAGTTATATAGAAAATAATAATTCGACGGCATCGGCTGCCCATTCCATCTTTCCTCCCTCAGACAACGGAGGCGAGTGAGCCATGTCCATTCTCGGGGCCCGCCTGGGCGTCGATATCGGGGGAACCTTCACGGATGTCGTGCTCGAACAGGGCGGGCAGAGATACTCGACGAAGGTACTGACGACCTATTCAGCGCCCGAGGATGCGATCATCGAGGGGATGCACAGGGTCTGCTCCAAGGCGGGCATCGCGGCTTCCGCCGTCGGGCAGATCATCCATGGCACGACCCTGGCGACCAATGCGCTGATCGAGCGGCGCGGCGCCAAGACGGCGCTCATCACCACCGAAGGCTTCCGCGACGTCATCGAGATGCGGACCGAAAGCCGCTTCGAGCAGTACGACCTCAATCTGACGCTGCCGGAGCCTCTGCTGGCGCGCAACCGCCGCTACACCGTTAGGGAGCGCATGGATGCACGCGGCAAGGTCCTGATCCCGCTCGATCGCGCCGCCGTCGAGGCGCTGGCCGACGAGCTTCGCGACGCCGGCTATGAGAGCGTCGCGGTCGGGCTGCTCCATTCCTACGTCAACGATGCCCATGAGCGGCTGATCTATGACGTGCTGGCCGAGCGGCTGCCCGGCGCGATGGTCTCGCTCTCGTCGGAAGTCTCGCCGCAGATGCGCGAATACGAGCGCTTCAACACGACGATCGCCAACGCCTACATCAAGCCGCTGATGAAGAGCTATCTCGTCCGGCTGAAGGGGCGCCTCGCGGCGGAAGGCGCCGTCTGCCCGATCTTCCTGATGCATTCCGGCGGCGGCATCATCTCGCTGGAGAGCGCCTCGGAATTCCCCGTCCGCCTGGTCGAATCCGGCCCGGCGGGCGGCGCCGTCTTCGCCGCCGACATCGCCGCCCGGCATGGCCTGAAGAAGGTGCTGTCCTTCGATATGGGCGGCACCACCGCGAAGATCTGCCTGATCAAGAACTACACGCCGAAGACCGCCCGCGTCTTCGAGGTCGCCCGCACCTATCGCTTCAAGAAGGGCTCGGGCATGCCAATCTCGATCCCGGTGATCGACATGGTCGAGATCGGGGCCGGCGGCGGCAGCCTCGCCCATGTCGATTCGATGAACCAGATCCGCGTCGGCCCGGAGAGCGCGGGCTCGGAGCCCGGCCCCGCCTGCTACGGCCGCGGCGGCACCCGCCCCGCCGTGACCGATGCCGACGTCATCCTCGGCAAGATCGACCCGCAGAACTTCGCGGGCGGCACGATCCCGCTCTTCGCGGATGAATCGGCCAGCGCGCTGAAGGGCGAGATCGGCGGCAGGCTCGGCATGGACGCCGAGGAAAGCGCCTGGGGCGTCGCCGAGGTCGTCGACGAGAACATGGCCAACGCCGCCCGCGTCCATGCCGTCGAGAACGGCGAGGACCTGTCGGAATACACGATGATCGCCTTCGGCGGCGCCGCCCCGCTGCATGCGGGCCGGCTCTGCGAGAAGCTCGGCATCAGCAGCTGCCTCGTACCGCCGGGAGCCGGCGTTGGCTCGGCCATCGGCTTCCTGCGGGCGCCGTTCAGCTTCGAGGCCAACCGTACCCTGTTCATGCGTCTTGCCCAGTTCGACACGGCGCGCGTGGCCAGGCTCTTCGACGAGATGGAGGAGGAAGCGGTGCGGGTCGTGCGGTCCTGCGGCTGGGCCGGCGCGATCCAGGCCGAATACAAGGTCTATATGCGCTATGCCGGCCAGGGCTGGGAAATCCCGGTGACGCTGACGCCGGAGGAAGCCCGCGCCGCCGATCCCGCCGTCATCCTGCAGCGCTTCGAGCACGAATACGCCAATCTCTTCGGCCGCACGGTGAAGGGCCTCGCCGCCGAGATCACCGTCTGGTCGGTCAATGCCCATACGCCGCAAGCCGCGATCGCCCCGGTCGCGCCCCTGGCGGAAATGCGCGATGCGCCGGCGGACGGCAGCCGTTCCGTGTTCGATGCGGGGCTCGGCCGCCGCGTCACGGCCGATGCCCATAGCCGCACCGCCCTGCCCGCCGGCAGCACGGTCAGCGGCCCCGGCATCATCACGGAAGACGAGACCACCATCGTCCTGCCGTCGAGCCGCATCGGCGTCACGCTGAACGATGGCTGCATCGACATCCGCCTCGCCGAAGCCTTGCCTATCGCCTCCGTCGCCGCGCGGAAGGAGCCCGCCCATGTCTGATATCTCCAAGGTCGCCTATCAGGTCATGTGGAACCGCCTGATCTCGGTCGTCGAGGAACAGGCCCAGGCGCTGATCCGCACCTCCTTCTCGACCTCGGTGCGCGAGGCCGGCGACCTCTCGGCCGGCGTCTACAACGATAAGGGCGAGATGCTGGCGCAGGCGGTGACCGGCACGCCCGGCCACGTCAACGCCATGGCCGATGCCGTCGCGCATTTCATCCGCCGGATCGGGCGCGAGAACATCGCCGAGGGCGATGTCTACATCACCAACAACCCCTGGGAAGGCACTGGCCACCTGCACGACATCACCGTCGTCAGCCCGTCCTTCCACCGCGGCCGCCTCGTCGGCTTCTTCGCCTGCACCGCCCATATCGTCGATATCGGCGGGCGCGGCTTCGGCGCCGACGCCAACTCGGTCTATGAGGAAGGCCTGCATATCCCGATCATGAAGTTCGTCGACCGCGGCACGGTCAACGAGACGCTGGTCACGATCATCCGCGGCAATGTCCGCGAACCCGATCAGCTCGTCGGCGACGTCTACGCGCTGGCCACCTGCAACGAGATCGGCCATCGCCGCCTGATCGACATGATCGTCGAGTTCAGGCTCGCCGACCTCGCCGGCATCTCCGACTTCATCCTGAGCAATTCGCGCCAGGCGACGCTCGACAAGATCGCGGCGCTGCCGCGCGGCCAGGCCGAGGGCCATATGCGGATCGACGGCTACAGCCGGCCGATCGACCTCTGCGTCAGGATTTCCATCGAGGCCGATGGCGTGCTCTGCGATTGGGCAGGCACTTCCGGCGTCGACAAGAACGGCATCAATGTGCCGCTGGTCTATACGAAGGCCTATACCTGCTACGCGCTGAAATGCGCGATCGCGCCGGAGATCCCGAACAACGCGGCCTCGTTGGAGCCTTTCCGCATCACCGCGCCCGAGCACACCATCGTCAACGCGGTCTGGCCGGCGCCGGTCGCGCTGCGCCACATCATCGGCCATATGGTGCCGGACACGATCTACGACGCGCTCGACAAGCTCCTGCCCGGCCTGGTACCCGCCGAGGGCGCCGGCAGCCTCTGCAACTTCCAGGTCTCGCTCCGGCCGCGCAGCGACGGCCCCTGGCCGGCCGATGCCGTGCGGGCCGAGGTGTTGACCTTCAACTCCGGCGGCTCGGGCGCACGACCTGCACTCGACGGCATGAACGCCACCGCCTTCCCGTCCGGCGTGATGACGATGCCGGTCGAGGCGACCGAGCAGGTCGGCCCGGTGATCGTCTGGCGCAAGGAACTCCGGCCCGATTCCGGCGGCAGCGGCCGCCATCGCGGCGGCCTGGGCCAGCATATGGAGGTCGGCGCCTGGGAAGGCTACGAATTCGACATCCAGGCGATGTTCGACCGAGTCCATCACCCTGCCCGCGGTCGCCGCGGCGGCGGCGCCGGCGCGCCGACGACGATCGCGCTCGACGACGGCATGGCGATGAAGGGCAAAGGCAAGCAATTCGTGCCGCATGGCCGCAGGGTCGTCATGGCCTTCCCCGGCGGCGCCGGCTATGGCGCGCCGGAAGAGCGGGACCAGCGCAATGTCGAGCGCGACCTGGCCCTCGGATACATCTCCGCCGACGTCGCGCAGGCCGATTACGGCCTGGCCGAGAACCGCGCGGCAGATGTCCTTGCGATATCGCGGCGCGGCGAGTTGCCCCGCTAGAGACCGGCTCGGGGGCAGCCAGGGAGCTGCCTCCCATTTTCGGAATGCTGAACGATGAAAATGCCTTCCAACAAGTTCCTCGCCGCGATCCGCAGCGGGCAGCCGCAGATCGGCCTCTGGCTGAGCCTGGCCAGCGGCTACGCCACCGAGGCCGTCGCTGGCGCCGGCTTCGACTGGCTCCTGATCGACACCGAGCACTCGCCCAACGACCTGGCTTCGGTCATGACGCAATTGCAGATTCTGGCCGCCCATCCCGTGACGCCGATCGTGCGCCCCGACTGGAATGACGCCGTCCTCATCAAGCGTCTCCTCGATATCGGGGCGCCCGGCCTGCTCTTTCCGATGGTCCAGACGGCCGAAGAGGCCAGGCAGGCCGTCGCGGCGACGCGCTACCCGCCGCGTGGCATCCGGGGCGTCAGCGGCTGCACGCGCGCCAATGGCTTCGCTCGCCTGACGGACTATTTCAGCCGGATCGAGGAGGAAACCGCCGTCATCGTTCAGGTCGAGACGCGGGCCGCCATCGAGCAAGGCCTCCAAATCGGCCAGGTCGACGGCGTGGACGGCGTCTTTTTCGGTCCCGCCGACATCGCGGCGGATCTCGGCCTGCTGGGCCGGCCGAATGATCCGGCCGTCTGGGATGTCATCCGCCCGGCGGCGCGCCGGCTCATCGACGCCGGCGTTCCAGTCGGGACGCTCGTTTTCGATCCCGCCTTCGCGAAAAGTCTGCTGGCTGAAGGTTTTGCGTTCGTCGCCTGCGGGTCCGACGCCGTGCTGTTGGCGCGGGGGGCCGACAGGCTTCTCGGCAGCATGAAGAACTGACCCGCAAGGTCGGGACGCCGCAGGTGGAGGTGCGGTTGCTGCACTGAGGCGGAGATTGCGACAGCGCGCCATGTTCGCAGCTGATGTCGGAGCTCAAGCTTGGGGAGGTCGCGATTTCGCATCGCGCACCCCTCCACCGACCGAGATACTCGCGCAGACGGCGCCTTGATCGACGCCGGATGAAAACCCGGCAGGCCGAGGCCCGCCGGGTGATAATTTGGGAGCCTTGGGGCGCCTGCTCAGCCGCGTGGCGCGAAGGCCTTCAGCGTCGCCGCTGCGAGGGCCGACTTCAGGACGGCGCCGAAGATGAAGGGGGTCGCGCCCACGGCGATCGCCTTCGGCAGGCCGATGAGGACGCCGAGCCAGGCCACGCCAATCACCAGGCAGAGCGCATTGCCGGCCAGCATCACAGCGAAGGCGAGTCCGACGCGGCTGCCGTTCCAGCCGCGCTCGGCGAGCCAGCCCGCGAGAGCCGCGGCGAAGGGGAAGGCCAGCAGGTAGCCCGCCGTCGGGCCGGCGAAATAAGCCGCGCCGCCAGCGGCACCGGCGAGGACCGGCAAGCCAATGAAGCCCTGCAGCAGCCAGGCGATGACGGTGACGGCACCAAGGCGCCAGCCATAGAGCGCGCCGATCAGAGGCACGGCGAAGGTCTGCATCGTCATCGGCACCGGATACATCGGCACCTTGATCTGCGAGGACAGCGCCAGCAGCAGGCTGCCGACGATCACGGCCCCCGCCCGCCAGGCGAGCGAGCGGCTTTCCAACCGCAGCGGGCTGAAGGGACGGCTGAGGGCAAGATCGGTCATGGTCACTCCTTCGTCGCGATCAAAATTATCTATAATTCTGATTTTTGATCTATGAGAGAACCCATATCTCATCGGAAAAGGCAAGCGCGCCCTTTGTGCGATGCCTCTGCAAGCCAGGAAATCCTGCGTCCGGACGAAGCGTCATTCTCGGGCGGAGCAGAGCGGAGACCCGAGAATCTCTTGCCGGAAGAAGCAAGGGGAGCCCTGTTCGCCAGGAGATGCTCGGGTCAAGCCCGAGCATGACGGCTATCGCGATGTGCATGTTTACGAAGGCCGAATTCGCAGCTTTGGCGTACCCTCTAACCAACGATCGCGAAGGCCCCGCGCGTCGCGCCCGAGGCGGTGCGGACAGGCCGCTCGCCGATCCACTGGGCATGTCGCGCCAGCGTCGCTGTGGCGGTTTCCAGATCGCCGCCGCGGAGCGCGCTGAGGATGGTGCGATGGTCGTGATCGGTGCGCGATTCCCATTCCGAGCGCCAGGCCGAGAACAGGAAGCGGGCGCTCGCCGCATGCAGATCGTCGATCGTCGCGAGAAGGCGCTTCATGCCGCAGGGCGCGACGAGCGTGCGGTGAAAGCGGCGATTCGCCTCCTCCCAGGCCCGGACGTCGGTCGCGGCGTCGCAGTCGCGGCGGGCCTGCTCGGCCTGGTCGAGAATGGCGGCGGTGAGGTGCGGCGCGGCATGGCGCAGCGCCAGAACCTCCAGCGCCGCGCGCATCGCCGCGACCTCCTTCACCTCCGACAGGTCGAAGGAGGCGACGCGGACGCCGCGCCGCGGCTCACTGATCGCCAGCCCCTGCGCCTCGAGCCGCCGGAAGGCCTCGCGCACCGGGACATGGCTCGTTTCGAACTCCTCGGCGATATGGTCCTGCCGCAGCCGCGCTCCCGGCTCGATCGTTCCGGCGATGATCCGCTCCGCCAAAGCCCTGGCGATGCGGACGGCGATGGTGTCGGCAGGCTTCGTCATGATTTATAGATAATTCAACGGCACGCCGGAGTCGATTGCGATCGGCCCAGTGGTCCCCATATCAGACCCTCGCCGCTGCTGACGCTTTCTGTCAGGACGACGGCAGCAGCCGGGACGGCTGCGTGCTATTCATGCCGGGCAGATCGCCGCGAGGCTGGAAAGGCCCGGCTTTTGCCCTATCTGTAGCGCTTCACCGCAACGGACGCCCCGATGGCCCGCAAGACCGATACCGCCGCCGCCCAGGCTGCTGCGCTGGAAGACATGTTCGACCGCAACCGCGTGGCCGATCCGAACAGCCGCGCCATCACCGTGCGCGGCGCGCGCGAGCACAATCTCAAGAATGTCGATCTCGCGATTCCCAGAGACAAGCTCGTGGTGTTCACCGGCCTCTCCGGCTCGGGCAAGTCCTCGCTCGCCTTCGACACGATCTATGCCGAGGGCCAGCGCCGCTATGTCGAGTCGCTCTCGGCCTATGCCCGCCAGTTCCTCGAGATGATGCAGAAGCCCGATGTCGACCAGATCGACGGGCTCTCGCCGGCGATCTCGATCGAGCAGAAGACGACCTCGAAGAACCCGCGCTCGACCGTCGGCACCGTCACCGAGATCCACGACTACATGCGCCTGCTCTGGGCGCGCGCGGGCATCCCCTATTCGCCCGCGACCGGCCTGCCGATCGAGAGCCAGACCGTGCAGCAGATGGTGGATCGCCTCACCGAACTGCCGGAGAAGACGCGCGGCTACCTGCTCGCGCCGGTGGTGCGCGGACGCAAGGGCGAGTTCAAGAAGGAGATGGCCGACTGGCTGAAGCGCGGCTTCCAGCGCGTCAAGGTCAATGGCGAGTTCTACGAGATCCCGGACGCGCCGCCGCTGGACAAGAAGTTCAAGCACGACATCGACGTGGTCGTGGACCGCATCGTGATCCGGCCCGATCTCGGCGCCCGCCTCGCCGACTCGCTGGAGCAGGCGCTGGAATTGACCGACGGCATCGCCGTCTTCGAATATGCGGATGAGAAGGAGGAGAACGGCGATGCCCGGCGCGTCACCTTCTCGTCCAAGTTCGCCTGCCCGGTCTCCGGCTTCACCATTCCCGAGATCGAGCCCAGACTCTTTTCCTTCAACAACCCGTTCGGCGCCTGCCCGGTCTGCGACGGCCTCGGCCACGAGATGCGGATCGACCCGGACATGATCGTGCCCGATCATGCGCTGACGCTGAAGAAGGGCGCGATCGCGCCTTGGGCCAAGTCGACCTCGCCCTATTACGGCCAGACGCTGGAATCGCTGTCGAAGCATTTCGGCTTCTCGATGACAAAACCCTGGTCGGAGCTGCCGGAGAGCGCCCGCAAGGCGATCCTGTTCGGCACCGGCACCGAGCCCGTGCGCATGGCCTATAATGACGGCCTGCGTTCCTATGAGGTGAAGAAGCCCTTCGAGGGCGTCATCACCAATATGGAGCGGCGCTGGAAGGAGACGGAATCGGACTGGGCGCGCGAGGAGATCGGCCGCTTCATGTCCGAGACGCCCTGCGCCGCCTGCAACGGCTTCCGCCTGAAGCCCGAGGCGCTGGCGGTGAAGATCGACATGCGCCATATCGGCGAAATCTCGCAGCTCTCGGTCAAGGACGCGCTGGACTGGGTCACCGCCCTGCCCTCGCGCCTGTCGAAGAAGCAGAACGAGATCGCCCCGCGCATCCTCAAGGAGATCCGCGACCGCCTGACCTTCCTGCTCGATGTCGGGCTGGAATACCTGACGCTGGCGCGCGGCTCGCGCACGCTCTCGGGCGGCGAGAGCCAGCGCATTCGCCTCGCCAGCCAGATCGGCTCGGGCCTGACCGGCGTGCTCTATGTGCTGGACGAGCCCTCGATCGGCCTGCACCAGCGCGACAATGAGCGCCTGCTCGGCACGCTGCGCCGGCTAAGGGACCTCGGCAACACGGTGATCGTGGTCGAGCATGACGAGGACGCGATCCTGACGGCCGACTATGTCGTCGATGTCGGCCCCGGCGCCGGCATCCATGGCGGCGAGATCGTCGCCAAGGGCACGCCGCAGGACATCCTCGACGATCCCAACTCGCTCACCGGCAAATACCTCACCGGCGAGCTGAGCGTCGCGATCCCCGACAAGCGCCGCAAGCCACAGAAGGGCCGCAGCCTCAAGATCGTCGGCGCGCGCGGCAACAACCTGCGCAATGTCGATGTCGAGATCCCGCTCGGCCTGTTCACCTGCATCACCGGCGTCTCCGGCGGCGGCAAGTCGACGCTGGTGATCGACACGCTCTACAAGGCGGTGGCGCGCAAGCTGAACGGCTCGATCGAGCACCCCGCCCCGCATGACCGCATCGAGGGCATCGAGCATCTCGACAAGGTCATCGACATCGACCAGTCGCCGATCGGCCGCACGCCGCGCTCGAACCCGGCGACCTATACCGGCGCCTTCACGCCGATCCGCGAATGGTTCGCCGGCCTGCCGGAGGCGAAGGCGCGCGGTTATCAAGCAGGCAGGTTCAGCTTCAACGTGAAAGGTGGACGCTGCGAAGCCTGCCAGGGCGACGGCGTCATCAAGATCGAGATGCACTTCCTGCCGGATGTCTACGTCACCTGCGACGTCTGCAAGGGCAAGCGCTACGACCGCGAAACCCTGGAGGTGAAGTACCGCGAAAAATCGATCGCGGATGTGCTCGACATGTCGGTCGAGGAGGCCAAGATCCTGTTCAAGGCGGTGCCCTCGATCCGCGACAAGATGGAGACGCTGCACCGCGTCGGCTTAGACTATGTCAAGGTCGGCCAGCAGGCGACGACGCTCTCCGGCGGCGAGGCGCAACGCGTAAAACTCTCCAAGGAATTGTCGAAGCGCGCCACCGGCCGCACGCTCTACATCCTCGACGAGCCGACGACCGGCCTGCATTTCCACGACGTCGCCAAGCTCATGGAGGTGCTGCACGAGCTGGTCGACCAGGGCAATTCGGTGGTGGTGATCGAGCACAATCTCGAGGTGGTGAAGACCGCCGACTGGGTGATCGACATGGGCCCCGAAGGCGGCGACGGCGGCGGCCAGGTGGTGGCCGAAGGCACGCCGGAGGATATCGTCCGCATCGGCAAGGGCCACACCGCGCGCTTCCTCAAGGAAGTGCTCGACCGCCGGCCGATCAAGAAGGGCAAGGTGCAGCGGCAGGCGGCGGAGTAGCTCTTTTCAAAACTGGCCAATCAAAGCGCCGTAGTTGCCCAAATCGATCTATGTTCGTCGTTTACTTAGTTAGGTCCCCAGGGTTAGGCTGCCTCTTTGTAGTCATAATAATCGAGATGGCTCTTCAGGGGGGATATTTTGGGGGATTTAGTCGAGGGTGACGATGGCTTGCCGGCTGAAGATGTCGGAGCATGGGCTAAAGAGAAGCACACTTACCTTTGCCGTTATATTGATATTTCTCGCGGAGCGCGGCAGAAATTCATTGGCTCGGGAAAGGCTGGGGCAACTTACATAGATCTTTTTTGCGGCCCCGGCCGCGCACGCGTGAGCGGAGGCGAGTTTATTGACGGTAGTTGCGTCGCCGCATGGAAGAAAGTGTCGAAGGCGGAGCTCCATTTTCTCGTGTTTTAATTGCCGATCTTGACCAGAAGAGGCTGGACGCTGCCAAAATCCGACTGGAAAAAGCTGGAGCGCCTGTTGAGGTGTTTTGCGGAAAAGCAGTTGATACAGCCGGAACTATTATCAATAGGACATCGGAGTACGGCCTTCATTTTGCGTTCTTGGATCCATTTAACCTTGGCGACCTAGATTTTCGAATTTTCAAGGTTTTGTCTCAACGCAAACGTATGGATGTTATAGCTCATTTGAGCAAAATAGACCTTCAGCGCAATCTCGGCAGGAATATTGCCGCAGATATCTCCGCGTTTGACGCTTTCGCACCGGGTTGGCGAGACATCATCACTGTCGAGCAAAATCAACGCGGCATCCGCGCGGAGCTTATAGATTATTGGAGGAATATTGTATCAAAGGCTGGCTTTAGCGCTTCGCCGGAAATGAAGCTCTTGAGAGGCTCACGGGAGCAGCATTTGTATTGGCTGTTGTTGCTTGCTAGTCATGACCTAGCGCATCGCTTTTGGAATGTCGCAGCCAACACAGACGGGCAAGGGAAGCTTGATCTCTAAAGAGCGACGCTAGGCATATTATCCCAGATTTGCCCCTTGTAAGACCGACCCGCGGCTTTTTTGTTTTTGCCGCCCCACTGCTTGAAGAAAAAAGCGGCGTCGGCGTCGACGCACATATCAAATATTTCGTCGATCCAGACGGGGTCCATCGCCCGCGCGTGAGGACCTGATTCACCACCTACAATTGCCCAATGGATATTTTCGAGGCTTCCACCGGCAACGGAACCAATTAGCGGTTCGAAGGATACGAAACGAATAGCTGCAGGCACCTTACGAAGATCATCAAGGCGATGAATCACGCGCGCGTCTTCAACGGAAGCGCCCAGCCATACGTTAGGGAGGATATCAAAACCAGACCGGAGTACTTCAGCCATCCGATCTGGCCTCTTGGTTAGGATTTGATAGGTGTGCCGGCGCGTCCTGGACATTACGGCCCACACCCTTTGAATAAATGCAACAGGCACATCCGGATGAAATAGATCTGACATCGAATTGACGAAGACATTTCGAGGTTTCGCCCAACGCTCCGGAATTTCAAGGGCGCCCTCGTCAAAGTAGAGCTTTCCCGTCCATTTCGCGCGGCCGCCGCTCTTTCGGGTGAGCCTCGAATACTTTTCGACGCCCATCGCGTCCAGCCGCGCTGCCATACGCATAGCGTAGCAATTCGTGCAGCCGGCTGACATGATCGAACATCCAGCGACAGGATTCCACGTCGCATCAGTCCATTCGATTGTGGTTTCCGCCATCGCCTCGTCTCCAATGTATTCACGATGAAACCAACGTGGTTAACAGCGGGTTCATCTAGGAGAGCAATTTTCAGGACCTGTGTGCCAACGAATGGCGGCAAAGATTAGACATGCCCCGTCCGGGATGGGTAAAAATGAGGCGTCGCGGTTCCCTCGCCTTCCGTCTTGGCGGAAGCGCCTTCCATGGGTTAGGAGAGCGCCCCCACAAAACGCGATGGAGGGTGCCATGAGCAAGAACAAGCACGACTTCACCGACCAGCCGTCCTTTTGAGGTCACGAGCAAGCGTCGGAAGTCCTACCCGTCCGAAACCCGCGTGAAGCGCGGCGTCCGCATCGTCCATGGCGATGTCGAACTGCACGAGAAGCTCGGCCGCAACGATCTCTGCGTCTGCGGCTCCGGGCGCAGATTTCAAGAAATGCTGCATGCCGGGCGGCCGTTTCGACGGCTCCGATCGGGATGACTACTTTCAGGGAGTGACAAAGCAGCCTCGCCTCGCCGTCATGCTCGGGCTTGTCCCGAGCATCCGCGTCTTGAGACGCTGATGGCGGGCGATGGCCAGCGATGAAGGCGTGCCCCGGTCGCTCCTGCGCGAAGACGTGGATGGTCGCCACAAGGGCGACCATGACGGCGGAGGGCGATCGCGACGCCGAGAGCCACCGCCTCGATCAGGCCAGTTCCTCGTAAAGGTCGTTCCACTCGGGGTTTCCGGCCATGATCGTGCGGGTCTTATAGGCGCGGTACCAGCGCTTCATCGAGGTCTCGCGCTGGATCGCGGCCTCGATCTCGTCGTGCCATTCGTACCAGACAAGGCGCTTCAATCCGTATTGCCGCGTGAAGCCGGCGATCAGCCCCTCGCGATGTTCGTGAATGCGTCGGCCGAGATCGCTCGTCACGCCGATATAGAGCGTGCCGTTGGGTCGGTTCGTCACGATGTAAACCCAGCCGCCCTTCTGCTTCATGGCTTCAGGATGCGATTGCGCGGGGGCGGCGGCAAGGGCTCCGCCGTCATGGTCGGGCTTGTCCCGACCATCCACGTCTTGCGCCGATGGCGGGGGCCGGCCAACCACGAGGCGCGCGGCGAGTCGTTCCCGCGTGAAGACGTGGATGGTCGCCACCAGGGCGACCATGACGGCGGCGGGCGACCATGACGGGAAGAGCTTCCGGCAGCAAACTTATCCCCGCCCCTCCTCACCCGCCCTATCCTGCCCTCGCCCATCACCCAAACGGGGCGGCCATCCGGAGGTGTGCCAGTGGCTGGGTGAGGGTCGGCGCCTGCGGCTGGTCTCACAAGCCAGACTCGGGAGGCTTCGGGGCACCGCCCTGGGGACACTACGGTCCCTGTGCGAGGAGCTCGCTGGAAGGCTCGGCCGGTGACGGACGGGCAAGGCAGGACGCGACGACCCGCTGAGGGGAACTGGCGTCCGGGCCGGCCCATCCTGAACCGCCCTGCCCGATAAGCGCGGCCCGGAGCCCAAAATCGCCGGAGGCGGAGCGCCACGGGGCGTGCGACGGGTGGCTCAATCCCGCCGCGCCGCAGCCTGGCTCAACGGTTGCGGATTTCCCTCGCGCCTCGCGGCGCTCCGCCAGCCCTGTCTCGTCACCCTTGCGACCCCGCCGCGCGCCAGCGCGGGCGGATGATCCCGCGTGCCTCGCCCGACCGGAGCCCCGCCATGCCGAAACGCCAAAACCTCTTCGCCGATATCCCGCCGATCACCGATTTCGAAAGCTGCCAGAGGGCGCGGCCGCTGATCCTGCAGCGTCTCGGCGATATCATCGGCGTCTGGGAAGCCTGCGAGAACAAGAGCTGCATCCGGGCGCGGAGCTGCCAGCGCAGCGACGGGGCCTGCCTCGCCGCCTTCATGCAGGCGGTGCCGGACGGGGAGCGCCGGGAGTTTCGCTACGCGCTGGAGAACCGCAGCAAGGGGCTCGCCCCTGACGAAGCGATCGCGCGGGCGCAGGCGCGCGTCGCGGAGGAGAGTGCGCGGCAGGGCGAGTAACAGGGCGTCATTCTCGGGCGGAGCGCAGCGCAGACCCGAGAATCTCTGGCCGAATGAGGCGTCGGAGCCTCCTCGTCATGAGATGCTCGGGTCAAGCCCGAGCATGACGCGCATCGGCGCAGTCGCGAAGCTGGCTTACGCCCCTCGCCGTCCCCTCAGAACCGGTCGATAATCGTCACGCCCATGCCCTCGAAACGGTCCATCGCCATCAAAGCGGGGATCGATTCGGCGAGGTCGATGCGGCGGCCGACGAGCTGCTGCGGGGTGAGCTTGCCGGCGCTGATCATGTCGAGCATCGCGCCATAGCGATGCGCCTGCATGCCGTGGCTGCCGAGGATTTCGAGCTCGTGGGCGATGACCTGCGCCATCGGGATCGGCGGCGTCGCCTGCTCCGCCAGCAGCAGCCCGACCTGGATATGCTTGCCGCGCTTGCGCAAATTCGCCACCGAGTTGAAGCAGGTCTGGGGGTGGCCGAGCGCATCGAGCGAGATATGGGCGCCGCCGCCGGTGACGTCGCGCACGGCGGCGACGACATCGGCTTCCGTCTTGGCGTTGATCGTCACCGCGGCGCCGACCTCGCGGGCGAGCTTCAGCTTGTCGTCGGAGATGTCGACGGCCACGACATTCGCGCCGAGCGCATTGGCGATCATGATCGCGGAAAGGCCGACGCCGCCGCAGCCATGCACCGCGACCCATTGCCCGCCCGTGACCTTGCCCTGGTCGACCACGGCGCGGAACGAGGTCACGAAGCGGCAGCCGAGGCTGGCGGCCGTGGCGAAATCGATCTCCTCGGGCAGGCGCACGAGGTTGAAATCGGCCCGGTCGATGCGGACATATTCGGCGAAGGAGCCCCAATGGGTGAATCCGGGCTGGAACTGGTCGTCGCAGACCTGCTGGTTGCCGGAATGGCATTGCGGGCAGGAGCCGCAGCCCGCGACGAAGGGCACGGTGACGCGGTCGCCCTCGCGGAAGCGCACGACGCTGCGGCCGACCGCGGCGATGACGCCGGCGAGCTCATGGCCCGGCACATGCGGCAGGCGGATATCGGGGTCGTGGCCGACCCAGCCATGCCAGTCGCTGCGGCACAGCCCGGTCGCCTCGACCTTGATGATGACGCTATGCGGCTCCGGCACCGGGTCCGGCAGGATGCGCAGTTCGGGGGCCTGCCCGAAGGCTTCGTAGACGACGGCTTTCATGGGGCGGGCCTCCTTGGGTCGATCGCCCGTGTCATGCGGCACCGCCGGCGGAATCGTCAATTGCGACGGATCGCCGTTCCTCGCCTGCGCGTCTTCCGCCGGCAAGCGCGGGCGCTGTCCTCGGTCGTTCAGGCTCCGCCGGTCTTCAGCGCATCGATCGGGAATTTCAGGTAGCGCCGCCCGTTGGCTTCAGGCTCCGGCAGGCGCCCGCCATTGATGTTGACCTGCAGGGCATGGAGGATCAGGCGCGGCATCGGCAACGTCCGGTCGCGGGCCTCGCGCAGGGCTACGAACGCGGCCTCGTTCCGGCATTGAACGATGTGGGTATTGGCGGCCTTCTGCTCGGCGACCGTGCTTTCCCAGCGGGCCGGCCGGCCTTCCGGCCTGTAGTCATGGCCGGTGAACAGCCGCGTCCGGTCCGGCAGGGCGAGGATGGCCTGGATCGAGCGCCAGAGCCGGCCGGCATCGCCGCCGGGAAAATCGGCCCGCGCCGTCCCGCTGTCGGGCATGAACAGCGTGTCGTGGATGAAGGCGGCGTCGCCGACGAGATAGGCGATCGAAGCGAGCGTGTGGCCGGGCGTGAACAGGACCCGGACGGGCAGCTCGCCGATCCGGAACTCCTCGCCATCGGCGAAGACGCGGTCCCATTGCGAGCCATCAGCCGGAAAGCCCGGCCAGTTGTAGATGGCCTTCCAGAGCTTCTGGACGTCGACGATGCGCTCGCCGATCGCGGTCGGCGCGCCGGTCCGGCTCTTCAGATAATGCGCGGCCGAGAAATGGTCGGCATGCGGGTGGGTGTCGAGGATCCACTTGAGAGCGAGGCCTTCGGCATCGAGATAGGCGAGCAGGGCATCCGCGTTTTCGGTGCCGACAGCCCCGGATTTCTCGTCGAAATCGAGAACCGGATCGATGATCGCGCATTGCCGCGTGGCCGGGTCGGCGACGACGTACTGGATCGAGCCGGTCGGCGGGTCATAGAAGCCCCGCACCGACGGCCTGAGCTGCGTGATGTCCACTTCGACGCTCCCCTGCCTGCGCCAACGCCGGAGGCGACCGCAGCAACGGCAACGTCGCTGGGCCGGTCGGCACCCGCCACATCCGTGCGGGTGCCAGAGCCTTCTCAGGCCGTAGGTTGCTTCGTCTTGCGGAGATAGGGCAGGACGCGCTCGAAGAGGCCGAAGCGCTTGGTAGCGTCCTCGTCGGAGACCGAGCCGGCGATGACGACATCCTCGCCCGGCTTCCAGTCCGCAGGGGTGGCCACAGGGAACTTCGCCGTCAGCTGGATCGAGTCGATCGCGCGCAGGATCTCCTGGAAGTTCCGGCCCGTCGTCATCGGATAGGTGAGCGTCAGCTTGACCTTCTTGTCCGGGCCGATGAGGAAGACCGAACGCACGGTCTGGTTGTCGGCCGGCGTGCGGCCTTCGGAGGTGTCGCCGGCCGAGGCCGGCAGCATATCGTAGAGCTTGGCGACCTTGAGCTCGCTGTCGCCGATCATCGGATAGGTGACGTTGTGGCCGGTCGCGGTCTGGATGTCGGCCTTCCATTTATGGTGGCTCTCCACTGGATCCACGGAGATGCCGATGATCTTGACGTTTCGCTTGTCGAACTCGCCCTTGATGCCGGCCATCATGCCGAGCTCGGTGGTGCAGATCGGGGTGAAGTTCTTCGGATGGGAAAACAGCACCGCCCAGCTGTCGCCGATCCAGGCATGGAACTGGATCGGTCCCTCCGTCGTATCGGCCGCAAAATCCGGAGCCGTATCGTTGATCCGCAGGGTCATGGCTTCCTCCAGCTCGTCTTTCGTTATGGAGACGGCTCGCAAGCTCGGCCGCATCACCGAGCGGCTGTCGCCAGGTCACGTCATAAGAGCGCGTCCTTGGCAACGGGCGTCCGGCCTTGTCAGCGCGCGACGCAATTCTCGCACGAATGCCGGCCGCTCTGCGAGCCCCTATGCGCGAGGAAATGGCCGTCCGTATGGCTTAGCCAAGCCGGCGCGTGACGCCACCCTTGATCACCGGCGGCGGCGGCGGGCCCAGATAATAGGCGCCGCCCAGGCCAAGGCCGGCCCCAAGGGCAGGCCAGCCCGGATCGGCATAGGCGTTCAGCTCCCAGCAGCGCAGCCTCTGGCGCTCCGCCTCGGTGGTGGCGTCGTTGCAGCGGGAGACCTGCGAGCGCTGCCAGAAGGCCGCGGCCGGCAGCGACGCAGCCGGCAAAGTGCCGCCGGCCAGCAGCGCCAGGAGGAACAACCTGTTCATCGCCTCTTCCCGTCCAGTCTCAGAACCCTATGATGACCGACTGCCCTTGCCGAACGCTTAAGCGGGGCCTTCGAACCGAAGCGCGCCGACGAGCGCAGGATCGCCGGGTACGCCGCGAGGCGGTACCGCGAGCCGGACGAGCAAAGGAGATCGCAACGTGAAACTGCCCATCGTCATCCATAGCGACGAGGACTACGATCGCGCCCAGCAGCGGGTGAAGGAATTGAACGCGATGCCGGACACTCCCGACAAGGAGAAGGAGTTGCACGCCATCGCCGAAGCCATGCTCTCCTTCGAGCTTCGCCGCGACGACGCCGACGATTGAAGCCGACGCTCGACGGAAATCGTTTCGCGCGGCGCCCCCAAACATGATCTCACGAAGCGGATGGCGCCGCTTGGCAGCGCGGAAATGCCCTAGGAGTCGTTGCTGGCGTTGAGCTCTTCGGGGCGCAGCCCCTCATCGGGCGGACCGGCCTGCGCGCCTTGGGCCGCGGCCCATTGCGAGACGATCTCGGCGATCAGCTCGGCATGCGTGCGGGGCGGATTCTGCATCGTGATGTGGTGATCGAGCGCTGCCAGAACCTCCCGGCTCAGCGAAACCGTAACCATAGCCGGCGACATCACAGTTTCCTCCTCGGATGGAACAGGGCCGCGCTCGCGGCGTTCTTCCTCCGCAGCATACGAGCACGGCCTCGTTTTGCGAGCAAATTATTTCAGAACCGAATCGAAGACAACTGTCTTCGCGCGGATGTTGCTGTCGAAACGGTTCGATTAATACTCGATAACACGTAATTTGAAACAAATCTGCCTCGCGGTTGTTATTGGAGCGACCCGCATCATCGCGGAAATATTAAGGAGGAAAACATGATCAGACATGTTGTGTTCGCTTCTGTCGCAGCGAGCCTGCTCGCGGCCAGTGCGCTTGCGCAGACCAACGCTCCCTCGCCGCCGTCCTCGGCACCGTCAGCCTCGACCTCGGCAGCGAAGAGCACCCCGGCGCCAACCAATCTCGCCGGCCAGGGCAAATGGCGCACCACCAAGCTGATCGGCGTGGATATCTACGGGCCCGACGACAAGAAGGTCGGCGACGTCACGGAAGTGATCATGGACAAGACCGGCAAGGTCGAGATGGTGACCGTCGGCGTCGGTGGGTTCCTCGGCATCGGCACGAAGGATGTCGCGATCCCCTTCGATCAGGTGAGCTGGAGTGACCAGCCCATGGCTTCCCCCGCGCCCGCGCCTGCTTCGCCGGGTGGCGGTGCGGCCGGAACCGGTGGAGCGATGCCGGCAACCCCTCCTGCCGCAGCGGCGCCCAAGGCGCCCGCGATGTACCCGGACCACGGCAAGATCACGATGACGAAGGATCAGCTCCACGCGGCGCCTGCCGTCACCTATTCGGGCACTTGAGTGCCCCATGCTCGGGAAACCGAACGAAGCTCGCCCCGCAAGGGCGGGCTTCTTCTTTTCGGTTCAACGCTTCAGCCCATGGACAGGGCGCGGAGCAATGGCGGGATCGCCTCCGGCAGATCGTCCGCGATCAAACCCATGCCGAGCGTTTCTCCAGCGCGGCCATGCAGCCAGACGGCAGCACAAGCCGCCTCGAAGGCGCTCATCCCCTGCGCCAGCAGGCCGGTGATGAGCCCGGCCAGCACATCGCCTGAGCCGGCGGTCGCCAGTGCGGCCGAGCCGGTGGAATTGATCGCTGCCCGCCCGTCAGGCGCGGCGATAACCGTATCCGCTCCCTTGTAAACAAGGATCGCGCCCGAGCGAGCGGCGGCCTTGCGCGCCCGCTCCAGCTTCGAGGCTTCCGTCGCGATCGCAGGCTCACCGCCGAACAGGCGCTGGAACTCCCCTTCATGCGGCGTGAACACGCGCGCACAGGCGGCGTTCCGGGTCGAGACGTCCTCGCGCAACGAGGTCGCATGCAGGGTCAGGGCGTCGGCATCGAGCACGACCGGCCTGTCGCTCGCGAGGGCCGAGCGGACCAAAGCGACCGCGCGCTCGTCAAGCCCAAGGGCCGGCCCTGCCGCAATCGCAGAGATTCGCCGGTCCAGGAGGAATTCCGAGAACGCCTCGCCATCCGCGACCGGGCGCTGCATCAGCGCATCCGGGCCGCGCGACGCATGGGCTGCCAGAGCCCCGGGAGCGCACAGGATCGTCGCAAGGCCGGCGCCGATCCGCAACGCTGCCCGCGCGCTCAAACGCGGCGCGCCGACGCCCGCGACACCGCCTGCGGCGACGGCGACCGCTCCGCGCCGGAACTTGTGCGTGTCGAGGCCGTGATGCGGCAAGGCAGCGAGCCAGAGCGCCGGCTCATTGTGGAAAGCTCTGGGTGCGATCTCGGACAATGCCGTCGCGGCCGGGATTCCAATATCGGCCACGACGATCCTTCCGCAAAGGGAACGCCCCGGCAGCAAGAGGTGACCCGGTTTGAGCCGGAAGAACGTCACGGTTTCAGTCGCGCGAACAGCGGGGCCTTCGGCCAGGCCGGTATCCCCGGACACGCCGCTGGGGACATCGACGGCGATCACCGGGCGGCCTGCGCGATTCATGAGCGCGACGGCTTCGGCGGCTTCGCCGGCGAGCGGCCGTGCGAGGCCCGCGCCGAACAGCGCGTCGATATAGAGATCTACTGCCCCGTTGGCAAGCGATGCCAGCGGCAGAACCTGCCCGCTCCATTGCGCGAAGGCGAGCGCGGCGTCGCCCTGGAGGGCGTCCGGCGAGCCCAGCAGCGCGACTTTCACAGTGAGCCCGCGCGCCTGCAGAAGCCGGGCTGCAACGAATCCGTCACCGCCATTGTTGCCAGGACCGCAGGCGATCGCGACCGTGGCGCCCTTCTCGACGCGCCGCAGCGCCGCCTCGGCAACAGCGCTTCCCGCGCGCTCCATCAGAGTGATGCCCGCCATACCGGCGCCAATCGCAACGCCGTCCACTCGCCGCATCTCGCCGGTCGAAAGCAGGGCGAGATCCGATGGCTGCGTCGCTTCGGCTTGAGAGATCGTCATGCCGCATGATGGGACCGTCTGGCCCAATATCGCAAGACGATGCGGATCAGGCCGATTGCTGCTGAATTAATCATATGACCTATTTTTGTGCTGTTTTTTGCCTCCTACACAGGCGAAGGAATGGGGCCTGCCGCATGGCGGGGCGTTTGCGCCAATGCTATGAGCAGACGTACGGTCGCAATCATCCGAAAGCCGAGGGGCTCCCAGCCCGCGCCGACGGATTTTTGCAGTTCTTTTCCGGCACGCGCCGGAGCCTGAAGCGCAGTGGAGGTCGATCGGCGCATGAAGAAGATCGAAGCGATCATCAAGCCCTTCAAGCTGGACGAGGTGAAGGAGGCGCTTCAGGAGGTCGGTCTGCAGGGGATCACGGTGCTCGAAGCCAAGGGCTTCGGACGCCAGAAGGGCCATACCGAACTCTATCGCGGCGCCGAATACGTCGTCGACTTCCTGCCGAAGGTGAAGATCGAGATCGTCCTGAGCGACGACATGGTCGACCGCGCCATCGAGGCCATCGTCAAGGCTGCCCAGACCGGCCGCATCGGCGATGGCAAGATTTTTGTATCAACGGTCGAGGGGGCGATCCGCATCCGGACCGGCGAGACCGGCGCGGACGCGATCTGAGATCTTTCCCCCGCATCACGGAATCAAAGGCCGCGGCTGGATTGGAGCCAGCGACGGCCCACGAGTTTGAAAACTGCTGGCAAGAGGAATGCTGAAATGAAAAGCGCCAAGGATGTCCTCAAGGCGATCAAGGACAATGACGTCAAATACGTCGACTTCCGCTTCACCGACCCGCGCGGCAAGTGGCAGCACGTGACGTTCGACGTCGGCATGATCGACGAGGACATCTTCGCCGAGGGCACGATGTTCGACGGCTCCTCGATCGCCGGCTGGAAGGCCATCAACGAGTCCGACATGCTGCTGATGCCGGACCCGACGACCGCGACGATGGATCCGTTCTTCTCGGCCGCCACGATGGTCATCAACTGCGACGTGCTCGAGCCCGGCACCGGCGAGCCCTATGGCCGCGACCCGCGCGGCATCGCCAAGAAGGCCGAGGCCTATCTGAAGTCGACGGGCATCGGCGACACCGTCTATGTCGGCCCCGAGGCCGAGTTCTTCGTCTTCGATGACGTCAAGATCGCCGCCGATCCGTACCATACCGGCTTCAAGCTCGATAATGTCGAGCTGCCGACCAACGGCTATGCCGATTACGAGGGCGGCAATCTCGGCCACCGCATCGCCACCAAGGGCGGCTACTTCCCGGTCCCGCCGCAGGATTCCGCTCAGGACATGCGCGGCGAGATGCTGGCCGCCATGCAGTCGATGGGCGTGGTCGTCGAGAAGCACCACCACGAGGTCGCTTCGGCCCAGCACGAGCTCGGCATGAAGTTCGACACGCTGACGCACACCGCTGATCTCATGCAGATCTACAAGTACGCGATCCACAACGTGGCCCAGAGCTACGGCAAGACCGCGACCTTCATGCCGAAGCCGATCTATGGCGACAACGGCTCGGGCATGCATGTCCACCAGTCGATCTGGAAGAACGGCAAGCCGGTCTTCGCCGGCAACAAATATGCCGACCTGTCGCAGGAGTGCCTGTGGTACATCGGCGGCATCATCAAGCATGCCAAGTCGCTGAACGCTTTCACGAACCCCTCGACCAACTCCTACAAGCGCCTCGTCCCGGGCTATGAGGCTCCGGTGCTGCTCGCCTATTCGGCGCGCAACCGCTCGGCTTCCTGCCGTATTCCGTGGACGACCTCGCCGAAGGCCAAGCGCGTCGAGGTCCGCTTCCCCGATCCGATGGCGAACCCCTATCTCGCCTTCGCGGCCATGCTGATGGCCGGCCTGGACGGCATCGTGAACAAGATCGATCCCGGCCCGGCGATGGACAAGGACCTCTACGACCTGCCGCCGCGCGAGCTGAAGAAGATCCCGACCGTCTGCGGTTCGCTGCGCGAGGCGCTGGAGTCCCTCAAGAAGGACAACGCCTATCTCAAGGCCGGCGGCGTCTTCAACGACGATTTCATCGAGAGCTATATCGAGCTCAAGATGCAGGATGTGGCGCGCTTCGAGATGACGCCGCACCCGGTCGAATTCGCGATGTACTATTCGTATTGAGCGCGGCTCAGGGGAGATCTTCTCCTGACCGCGATCTGTCTCGCGATCCAGATGACGAACCGGGGCGGCGACGCCCCGGTTTTTTGTTGGAGAATGGCGAGCCGCCCCCGTTCGTTGTGAGTATGTCAACGTTGGAGAGGCTATAGCCGCCCGGTTGAAGCCGCAGCGGCCTGCCGGCGACAGGGTACGGCATCGATTGGATCACCGATCGATGCGCCGGTGAAGCTGACTGAACGGTAGAGTTGTTGGGTCGCGACGACGACATCGCTGAAGGCGCGATATCCTGGCGTGTGTTGTGCCTCGCTGTCGAAGTGTTTGGTGGACGCGTCGGTATACGGGTGCCGGAAGGGGCGGGATAAGTCATGGGTGCGCTGTTTCGAATCCGGGATCTGGCGATCAAGGCCCTCGTGCGGCGGCAATGGGGTGAGCTGCGCCGTCATTCTCCCCGGCTTGCGGTCATCCCGCATGAACATGTCGGGCTTGCCGTCCTCACCAACGGCCTGTACGAGCGCGAGGAGCTCGCCTGCCTGACGGAACTGATCCGGAACCTTGCTCTGGGCGAAGGCATCTGCCTCGATATCGGCGCCAATATCGGCAATCATGCAGTGGTCTGGTCAGGTCTCTTCGACAGCGTCGTCTGCTTCGAACCCAACCCGCAGATGAGCGCTGTCCTGCGCGCGAACCTGGCCCTCAACCATTGCACCAATGTCCAGGTGGCCGAGGTTGGGCTGGGGCCGGAAGACGCCGAACTCCCTTTCTCCTTCCACGAGGAAGGCAATGACGGCACCGGCACCTTCGCGAAGGGGAACGGCGACAGGAGCTTGCCTGTGCGCCACGGAGACCGCCTTGTCACGGAGCTTGGCCTGGATGGGCGCGCGATCACCTTCGTGAAATGCGACGTCGAGGGCTTCGAGCACTCAGTCTTCCAGGGCTTGTCCGAAACCCTTGCGCGGCATCGGCCCGTGATCGCCTTCGAAAGCAATTCGGCAGAGCTCGGCGCGTCGAGCTGGAACGTCCTGCGCAGCCTTGGGTACGACCGCCTCTACATGCTCAGGCATACCGCTCACACGGCCTCGCCGCTCACGCGAGAGTTCGTGCGGCTATTCCAGGGGCACGAGTGCCGGATCGAACCTATCGACGCCCCTCCTGCCTTTTCCGCCAATCTGCTTGCGGCCGCACGGCCATTGACCTGAAACAAGCCTACGCCGTCGCAGCAAAGGCAGCCCGATAGCTGGCGCGCAGCGCCTCGACATGACGACCGAGCACCGGCGGCTCTGCCCAGAAGGCCTGATGAGCCGCTCGCCCGAGACGTGACGCGAAAGCGTCGTCGCGCAAGGCAATGAGAGCTTCGGTCAACGCTCCGGCTTCGACGGCGGGGAGAACAAGGCCGTCGATTCCATCACGCACACGACCGGCGGCGCCGATCGTGCGCGGCACGATGGGCGGGACACCCTGCGCCATCGCCTCGCCCACGGTCAGCGGCCCTGTCTCATACCAGAGCGATGGCACCACCAGGCAGCGGGCGGCGCGGAGTTCGGCGAGGACCGCATAGGAATCGAGCCAACCGGTGATCTCGGCATCCGGGTTGAGGCCAGCGACCGCAGCCTTGATCTCATCGTCCCCATCACCCACGAACCGTAAGGCAACGCCGGCTTCGCGAGCCGCCTGCGCCAGGACCAGAATGCCCTTCTCCTGGGTAAGCCGGCCGACGAAGGTGGCATGACGGCTTTTGGCCACGTCCGCAGGCGCGTGCGGCGTCGCGTTCATCATGTTTTCGATCACAACATGCCGTGCCGTGCGTGGCAGGAACGGCTCGGCGACGTCGCGAGCAAACGCGCTGACATGAATGAAGAGCGGCCTTTGCAAACCCCGCAGCGCCTTGTCCGAACGCCATTGCCGGGCGACGCGGACCAGCTTGTGGATATAGGAGGCGCGATCGCAATTGGCGGTGACGCAACCGATCGACATCGGCCTCCTCCGACAGGGCGCTCCGGCCTTGAAGTCGAAATAGCCGCCGACCGGACAGAACGAGAAGTAGTCATGCATCGTGATCGCGACCGGCATCCCGCTCTCGCCCGCAGCGGCGATGGCAGCCGGGCTGAAGGCCTTGGTCCATTGGTGGAGATGGACGAGAGTCTCGCCGCGGGGCTGCTTCGCAAGCAATTCGCTCAGGAAGGCATGCGCCCGGGCGTTCCAGATGCCCTGGCGCGCGGCTGCGACCTTGCTGCCGACCTGCCAGACCTCCTCACCGGCGAAATGCGCGACATCGATCAGCGGGTGATCGAGACGGTCTGAAACCGGACCGATCGCGTAGGCGAAGACGACTTCGACGCCGGCCTCGGCCAAGCCGCGGGCGCTCTCGATTGCCACCTTGGCGGCGCCGCCGTTGATCCAGCCGAAATCGCTGACGATGACCACGCGCATGAAGAACTCCAGAGATCATTCCAGCGGCAAGGATGGCGGGAGCCTCGGCGTGGCGCGAGCAGGCTTGTCCGGCCAGGCGGTCTCAACGAGCGATCCAGCGGACAAGGATGAGCAAGGGGTAGGCGCTCATGACGAGCGCGATGGCGAGCGCGGCACAGGTCGCGAGCATGAGGTTGCCCGCGAACCAGATCGTGCAGAGCCAGGACAGTGCGAGCGCGGTGCCCGACAGGGCGATCGGCGGCCAAGGCATGGCGAAGGACTCCCGGCGCAGCATGAACCATCCGAGCGCCAGCGCCGCGGCGGCGCCGGCGGCAGCGCCGGCAACGATCGCCGTGTCGGTGCCGGCAAGGAACCACGCCACGCCGAGCGCGCCCGCACAGGTCAAAACGCAGTCGAGAGCTGCGAGCCCCAGGATGGCGGTCAAGCGGCGTTGCAGATGCACGGGCGCCGGCAGCACGGTCTGGGCGAGTGCCCGCAGCATCGCCATCAGCATGACGAAAGGCGCGGTCCGCAGGAAGGCCTCGCGCAGCCCCACGGGAATGACGAGCTGGGTGGCGAGGCCGAGCACGGCGATGATTCCAGCGGCTCCGATCAGCGAGAGGCCCACCAGCAGCGCGTAATAGCGGCCCAGTTCGGCCTGCATCGCCTTGGGATCGCCCTTGCGATCGAACTGGGCGACCAGTTCGGGAAAGCGGATCGCCTGAAGCGACGAGGTGATCATGATGAAGGGCCGCTGCAACAGATCGAGCGCCAACATGGGCCCCGCAGCGGCCTGGCCGAGCGAGCCGAGCAAGACGGTCTTGAGAGCGAGCGGCATGAGCAGGGTCGCGACGCCGGCGCCGGCCGTGATCCCGCCATAGACCAGATGCCGCGTGGCGATATCGGCCTGCCAATGCATGGCAAGAGGCATCACCCGGCGCGACCGGGCCCAGGCGATGACGCAGTAGATGATGTTTCCGGCCAGCACCCCGGCCAGCACATGGGCGAAATCGGGGCTGATCGCAGCGCCGGCGATCGTTGCCGCGGCCAGGATCGTCGCGCGTGCACCCTGGAGCCAGGAGAACAGCCTGAACTCCTGCCGGAAACGCAGCATGGTCAGGTGCAGTTCGCCCGCACCCTGCAGGATCGCCGCCATCGCGCCGAGCAATCCCAGCCAGACCGGAGCGCCGAGGAGCGGGGCAAGGAAGGCTGCGAGCAGGCAGAGGCCCGCGCTTCCCGCGAGCTCGACCATGATGACTCCGCGCTCGGCCTGTTCGCTGGTCTTGTCCGGGCCCGGATAGAAGCGGCTGGAGGCGGCGCGGATCCAGTGGAAAAACGCGATATCGGCAAACTGCACGATGGAGGCGAAGAGCGAGTAGGCAGCGTAGTCCGACGCCGGCAGCAGATTGGAGACGACGATGAGGAGGCCGAAAGCCAGGAGCGATTGATAGAAATACGCGCCCAATGCGGTGATCTTGGCCATCAGGCGGCCACTCCGCCTGCGATGCGCGCGGCGGAGCCATCTTGAGTCCCGCCGAAACCGATACCGGAAGCCATGGAAATTCTACCCTCCGGCCAAAGGCCTTAGGGCAAAAAGGTTGATACTTCCGCGCTGTCCGCCTGAAGGATCAGTAGAAATGAAGGGCCGTCAGGCCGGCCGATGCAGCAATCGCCGCGAGCCACCACAACCAGCGGCCCGCATGGCTTTCGGCCTGGGTCAGCGGCGCGCCGATGACGTCCTCATGCCCGAAGCTCTCACCCGCAAGCCGCGCGGCACGCTGCAGCCCTGCGATTCCCGTAACCGGCACTGAGCGACGCGACACCACGGCCATTTCTTCCCCCTGCCCCGATCATAGCTCATTGCGGCTGTCCGCATAGGCCCGATCTGTTTCCGATCCTCGACGGCGATGGTTAACGCAGACTGAACGCGTCCAGTTCCGATGCCCCTTGTGCCAGGGCAACGTCACATGCCGATGACGACCGGTGCACCGTTCCAACGAGAGAGTTCCGATGTCTCGGGGGACTGTCTATAAGCGGAGCGACGAGGCGCGACGCCCGACGCCGCTGCCGAGCCGGATCGAACTCCGGATGAAACAAGCACATCGCAAAATCCGTCCTTCATGCACTAGAATTGGACGGAACGAATCAGGAAACGTTAGGCAGTGATGGACGAGAACGGCGATCTTTTCGGTGGGGAGCCGGAGCGGCCTCGCGCGGCTGATCCCAAGCCGGAAGCGCGCTCGCCGGCCGCGGCTCCGAAGGCGCCCGCGCCCGCAGGAAACGGCGCGCGCAACGGCACTCTTTCCGAGACCGGCTATGACGCTTCCGCAATCGAAGTGCTCGAGGGGCTGGAGCCCGTCCGGCGCCGGCCCGGCATGTATATCGGCGGCACCGATGAGCGCGCCCTGCACCACCTCTTCGCCGAGGTGATCGACAACGCCATGGACGAGGCGGTGGCGGGACACGCCACCTTCATCGATGTCGAGCTGTTCGAGGACGGCTCCATCGCGGTGACGGACAATGGCCGCGGCATCCCGGTCGATCCTCATCCGAAATTCCCGGGCAAGTCCGCGCTCGAAGTCATCATGACGATACTGCATGCCGGCGGAAAATTCGATTCCAAGGCCTATGAGACTTCGGGCGGCCTGCACGGCGTCGGCGTCTCCGTCGTTAATGCCTTGTCCGACCGGCTCGAGGTCGAGGTCGCGCGCGGCAAGACGCTCTACCGCCAGATCTTCTCGCGTGGCCTGCCGCAGGGGCCGCTGGAGACGGTCGGCGCCGTCGCCAACCGGCGCGGCACCAAGGTGCGCTTCCATCCCGATCCTCAGATCTTCGGCGAGGGCGCGCATTTCTCGCCGGCCCGCCTGTTCCGCATGGCGCGTTCCAAAGCCTATCTCTTCGGAGGCGTCGAGATCCGCTGGACCTGCGCGCCGTCGCTGCTGAAGCCGGAAGGCGATGTCGCGGCGGAGGCCGTGTTCCGTTTCCCCGGGGGCCTGCGCGACTATCTCGGCCGCGAGATCGAGGGCAAGGACCTCGTCGCCGAGCCGATTTTCTCCGGCAAGATCACCAAGGAAGGCGGCCACGGCTCGCTTGAATGGGCGGTGGCCTGGCTCGCGACCGGCGAGGACGGCTTCTCCTCCTCCTATTGCAACACGATCCCGACGCCCGAAGGCGGCACCCATGAGCAGGGCCTGCGCATCGCCTTGCTGCGCGGACTGCGGGACCATGCCGAGCGCATCGGCCAGTCCAAGCGCATGGCGCAGGTCACCTCCGACGACGTGATGGCGACCTGCGCGGCCATGCTTTCGGTCTTCATCCGCGAGCCGGAATTCCAGGGCCAGACCAAGGATAAGCTGGCGACGCAGGAAGCCTCCCGCATCGTAGAGGGCGCCGTTCGCGACGCTTTCGACCACTGGCTTGCGGCCGCGCCGCAGCAGGCGCTGCGCCTGCTGGACTGGTCGGTGGACCGCGCCGAGGAGCGGCTGCGCCGGCGCCTCGAAAAAGAGGTCTCGCGCAAGACCGCGACGCGGAAGCTCCGCCTGCCCGGCAAGCTCGCCGACTGCTCCAATGCCGGCGCGGCTGGTTCCGAACTCTTCATCGTCGAGGGCGACTCGGCCGGCGGCTCCGCCAAGCAGGCGCGCAACCGTTCCAACCAGGCGATCCTGCCGCTGCGCGGCAAAATCCTCAACGTTGCCAATGCGACGCGCGAGAAGCTTCACGCAAACCAGCAACTCGCCGACCTGATCCTGGCGCTGGGATGCGGTATCGGCACGCAATTCCGCGAGGACGATCTTCGCTACGAGAAGGTCATCGTGATGACGGACGCGGACGTCGACGGCGCCCATATCGCCTCGCTGCTCGTCACCTTCTTCTGGCGCCAGATGCCGCGCCTGATCGAGAAGGGCCATCTCTACCTCGCCGTCCCGCCGCTCTACCGGCTCCAGCATGGCGGCAAGAGCATCTATGCCCGCAACGATGCTCATAAGGACGAACTGCTGGAGACGGCGTTCAAAGGCAAAAAGCCGGAGATCTCGCGATTCAAGGGCCTCGGCGAGATGATGCCGGCCCAGCTCAAGGAAACCACCATGGATCCGAGCAAGCGCATCCTGCTCAAGGTCATGGTGGACCACGAGGCGAAGGAAGAAACCTCCGATACGGTCGAGCGGCTGATGGGCAACAAGCCGGAAGCACGCTTCACCTTCATCCAGGAACGCGCTGCCTTCGCCGGGGAGCTGATCGACCTGTGAGGAGCGAGCCCACCAACTCTGGGGGGCTGGGCTTCACGGCCGCCGGGCTGTCCGACGCGGCCGTTGCAGGCAGGGTTCGCGCATGCCGAACCCGCCTCACCCTACCGAATGCCATGACCGCAAGCACCGGACCGCGCCGGGCGACTGGCCGCTGACCCTATGGCCGAGCCTTCTCCACCTCCATCTCGACGCGACGGCGATCTGGCGGCAGCCGCCGGGAGCGCCTCCTGGGACGATATCCGGATCTTTCACGCCATCGCCGTCGGCGGGTCGATGGCCGTGGCGGCGGCGCAGCTCGGGCTGAGCGAAGCCACCGTCGCGCGCCGGCTCAAGGCGCTCGAACGCGACCTCGGCCTTCAGCTTTTCACGCGCGAAGCCAATCGCCTCGCCCCGACGGCGATCGGACAGGGGCTTGCCGCTGAAGCCGGCGAGATCGAGGCTGCCGCCCGCCGCTTCGCGATCCGCGCAGAGGCTGCGAAGCCGCTCGCCAATGCTCCGGTGCGCGTGACCGCGACGACGTCGATCAGCCTCCTCCTGACCATGCATGCGACCGCGATCTCGGCCGCGGCCGGCGGCGTCGAGATCGTCATCATCAGCACGCGCAGCAGGCTCGACCTTGCCCGCGGCGAGGCCGATATCGCGCTGCGCATGAGCAAGCCGCCGACCGAGCCGGGCCACTACGCCCAGAAGCTCGGCCGGTTGATGCAGGCGCTCTATATCCGACAGGACGTCGATCCGGCCACGGCCCCGATCATCTCGGTCAACCGCGAGACTTCGTCCCGGATCGACGACTATATCATGACCTATGCCGCGGGCCGGCCGATCGCAGCGCGCGTCGGCGACTCGGCGGCGCGCTACGAAAGCATCCGTTCCGCCGGCGCCCTGTCGATGGCGCCCTGCTTCATGGGCGATGCGGATTCGACACTGCGCCGGCTGGAGCCGCCGCCGGAGCGGACCGGCGACGACATCTATCTGGTCTCGCATGAGATCTCGCGCAGCCGGCCCGGCGTCGTCGCCGTCCTCGGCGCGCTGCGCAAGCTTTTCCGCGAGCAGCGATCGCTCCTGGCGGGCGATACGATCAAGCCGGTGGGGATCACTCAAATCGAGCGGTTCCCGGCAAGAACCGGCTAACCAAGCTTTTACGGCTCTTCCGTAAGGTCGTCTGCGGTTCTCGTGAGGTCACGAGACGCGGAGAGTGCGCCATGCGCCTGATCGAACTGTTCTGGAAGAACGACCGCGGCACGGTGGTCGCCGATGTCGCCAAGGCCGGCGCGGCCATCGCTTTCCTGTCGGTGATCGCCGCCAACTTCATGTCGAGCCGCATCGAGCCGCTGGACAGGGAGCGCATGGCGGCCGTCAGTCTCGCCGCCTCCAAGCGCCAGCCGGTCGATCCGCTGACCACGGGCTCGATCACGAAGGCGGCCGGCGACACCCGGCTCGATCCCTGCGCCCTGCCCCGCTGAACTCAATCGAGCCAGCGCAGCAGCTCCGCGGTGACCCCATCGGGCGCTTCCAGCGTCGAGAGGTGGCCGCTGCCCGGGATAACGGCCAGTCGCCCGCGCCCGTGGACCAATGCGGCCATTTCGCGGGCCTCGGAGAGCGGCGTGATCTCATCCTCCTCGCCAACGAGAACCAGCACCGGGCAGGTCGAGCTGGCCAGCGTCGGCCGCGAGTCCGGCCGTTGCATGATCGCCCGCTGCTGGCGAATGAAACCGTCCGCCCCGACATCCTCCGCCATCTGCCGCACGAGGAGCCGCAGCGGCTCGTCGGCGAGCCGCGCCGGCGCCACGAGCTTCTGCCAGAGCAGGGTCGTGACGTTGTCGAAGGCGCCCTTCTCCGCCAATGCGATCATCTGTTCGCGCGGAACGTTGGTCTCAGGCGTTGCCGGCTTGGCGGTGGTGCCGAGCAAGGCAAGGCGCGTCACCCGCTCCGGGGCCTGTCGCAAGACCTCGAAAGCGACATAGCCGCCCATCGACAGCCCACAGAGCGCGAAGCGGGGCGGCGCAGCCGCCAGTAGGCGCTGCGCGATGCCTGAAAGCGCATCGTCCAGACTGTGCTCGGCGACCAGGATCGGGCGACCATCGGCAAGCGCGGGCCATTGCGGAGCGTAGAGCGCGGCGTTGGCGCTCAGCCCGGGAACGAGGACAAGCGGTTCCTTCATGAGGCCAAAGCAGTCCCTTCAAGGTTAGATGATTGACTTTGCCGCGTTTTCTTTGCATTCCACACGGGTCCGAAGGCGCGCAGGAAGTGTTGTCGCGCCAACGCGGTGGTCGAGCAGGTCGTCCCACCGCGTTTCACCGACCCTGAAGAAGCGCCATACGCGATGTCATTTGCCGAACTCGGCTTGAGCGAAAAGGTCCTGACGGCTGTCACGGCCGCAGGCTATAGCACGCCGACCCCCATCCAGGCCCAGGCCATTCCGCATGTTCTTGCCCGCAAGGACGTTCTGGGCATCGCCCAGACGGGCACGGGCAAGACCGCAGCCTTCACGCTGCCGATGCTCACCATCCTGGAGAACGGGCGCGCCCGCGCCCGGATGCCGCGCACGCTGATCCTCGAACCGACGCGCGAACTCGCCGCGCAGGTCGAGGAGAACTTCGTCCGCTATGGCGTCAACCAGAAGCTTTCGGTGGCGCTGCTGATCGGCGGCGTCTCCTTCGGCGATCAGGATGCCAAGATCACCCGCGGCGTCGATGTACTGATCGCGACGCCCGGCCGCCTGCTCGACCATGTCGAGCGCGGCAAGCTCCTGCTGACCGGCGTCGAGCTCCTCGTCATCGACGAAGCCGACCGCATGCTCGACATGGGCTTCATCCCGGACATCGAGCGGATCTGCAAACTTGTTCCCTTCACGCGGCAGACCTTGTTCTTCACCGCGACGATGCCGCCCGAGATCACCCGCATCTCCGAGCAGTTCCTGCATAATCCGGTCCGTGTCGAGGTTTCGCGCCCGGCAACGGCGGCAACGACGATCACCCAGCGCCTGATCGCCTCCAATTCGCAGGACTTCGAGAAGCGCGAGACGCTGCGCCGTCTCATCAAGGGCGCGACCGACCTGCAGAACGCGATCGTCTTCTGCAACCGCAAGCGCGACGTCGCCACGCTGCACAAATCGCTGTTGCGCCACGGCTTCCCGGCGGTCGCCCTGCATGGCGATATGGACCAGTACGCCCGCATGGCGGCACTGGAATCCTTCCGCACCGGCGAGAATCCGATCCTCGTCGCCAGCGACGTCGCCGCGCGCGGCCTCGACATCCCGGCCGTCAGCCACGTCTTCAATTTCGACGTGCCGACCCATGCCGAGGACTATGTCCACCGCATCGGCCGTACCGGCCGCGCCGGGCGCGAAGGCGCCTCCTTCACCATCGTCACCCGCCATGACGACAAGCTCGTCGCGGCGATCGAGAAGCTGACCGGCCAGACGATCGCCTTCGAAGGCGGCAGCGTCGCCGACCTGCCTCCCGGCGAGCCGCGCGAGGAACGGCGCGGTCGCCGCGACGACAAGCGCCCAGCGCGCGGACGCGGGCGGCCGGAACGCGGGCCACGCGCTGCCACCGAACCGGCCCCCCGCCCTCAAGCGGCCGAGAAGGCCGAGGACAGCCCGCGCAATGCCGGTCGCCGCCAGCCCGTCAGGCCGGACGCCGAGATTGCAGCTGCGCCGGTCGCTCATCGCGAGCAGGACAGCGCGCGCCGCGGCCGGAATTCTCGCTCGCGCGACGACGATGAAGGGCCTCAGGTCAAGGGGTTGGGCGATCACGTGCCGGCCTTTCTGCTCCGCCCGGCCCGCGTCGGATAACCTTGCGTCATCAACCCGATTTTAACGTCGTCTGGCTAAGTTGGTCGTCGCTGCTGCGGGAACACCGCAGCGGCGGACGGGCGCATGCCGCCGTATAGACGGACAGGATGTCCCGCTTCGATTGGATCAATCGAAGCTGACGTGGCCGAAAGCCACGACCCGGCTTCATACCGGAATGGCGAAGGCATGGACGACGAAGCTTCGGTTTCCGCCCGCACCAACGATCTCGCCGAGCGCGTCGTCGCCGCCATGCGGCACCACGGCTCGCCGAGCTATCCTCGCGCTTTCGAGGTCTGGTACGCGCATCTGAGCGGCGAGATGCCCGCCGTCAGCATGGCGATGAACGCCATCATCGCCGGCAATGAGGGCAATGTCACCGCTGCCGACATCGACAGCCTGTACGAGCGCTTCATCAGCACGGAACGCTTTTCCCGTCAGGCCGAGCGCACCAGCCTGCAGGTCCTCGGCGAGATCGACGCCATGATGGAGCTGGTCGACAAGGCGCTGGGGTCGAGCGAACTTTTTCACGGCCGCCTGACGGCGATGTCGGAAGACGTGCCGCCGATGACCGACCGGCAGAAGCTGCGCGAATGGGTCGAGGCGCTCGTGCTCTCGACCCGCGAAGAGGTGACGCGCAAGGCCCAGCTCGAAGCCGAGTTGCGCAACAGCTCCAACGAGATCCGCAACCTCCGCGAGGCGCTGGAATCGACCCGTGCGGAAGCCTTGACCGACCCGCTGACCGGGCTCGCCAATCGCCGCCATTTCGAGGAGATGCTGCAGAAGTCGATCGATCAGGCGACGCTGCGGCGCGAGCCTTTCGCTCTGGTGATGGCCGATATCGACTTCTTCAAGCGCTTCAACGATGCCCATGGCCATCTCACCGGCGATCAGGTCCTGCGGCTGGTCGCCCGCACGATGAAGGACAAGTTCAAGGAAAAGGCGGTCATCAGCCGGTTCGGCGGCGAGGAATTCGCGATCATCCTGCCGGAGGCCGACCTGATCGCCGGCAAGTTCGGCGCCGAAACGGTGCGGCAGGCCTTGTTGACCCGCGAGCTGATCAAGCGCTCGACCAACGAAAATCTCGGCCGCATCACCATCTCGCTCGGCGTATCGACCTATCGACGCGGCGACACCGCAGGTTCGCTGGTCGACCGGGCCGATCAGGCGCTGATGCAGGCCAAGCGCGACGGCCGCAACCGTACCGTCACCGAGGACGTGCTGGAGACGACGAGCCGGGTGGCCTGAGCTTTCAGGCGGCGGCCTCGCGGGCTGCCTCCAGAGCGCACCCGGTCCAGTCCGGGAGGGCTTCGCCGCTCTCGCGCGCGTCGTCCGGCAGCGACCAATAGCTCGTCCGGCGCGGCATGCCCTTGGCCTCGTCGCTGAAGGGCTCGCTTCCAGCGCCCTCGAAAAGCGGGATGCTCGATGCGGCCGTCTTCAGATAGACCGTGCCGTCGAGCAGCAAGGCGAAGATCGGCCCGTCATCGGCATCGTTGCCGACGCCGCCGAACATGCTGCGTGTCCGGACTCTGATGACTGGCGCAAGAACCGCCTGACCGCGGCCTCTTCCACCGCTCAGGAAGCCGTGAGTGCGCTCTCGCTGCGCGGCTTGATCTCGACCGACTCGCCGCAGCCACAGGCCGAAACCTGATTGGGATTGTTGAAGACGAAGGTCGAGGAGAAGCGGTCGGTCTTGAAGTCGAGCTCGGTGCCCAGCAGGAACAGCACCGCCTTGGCGTCGACAACCACGGTCGCGCCCTTCTCGGTCACGACGTCATCGCCCTTGTTGACCGCCCGCGCGATCTCGAAGGTGTACTCCATCCCGGCGCAGCCACCCTTCTTGACGCCGACGCGCAAGCCGAGCGCCGGCGCATCGCCATCGGCCGACTGCGCCATGATCTCACGGATGCGTGCAGCCGCGGCGTCGGTCAGCGAGATGACCTTGAGGCCCGGTATCGAAAACATTCCTCGTCCCTCCTCGACCGGGTTCAAGGCCCGGTGAAGCAAGATTGCTGCCCTAACATAGGGATCGCGGCGGCTCGCGTCGAGATGGATGCGCCTGGATCGCCGTGCGTCCTTTCGGACGCAAGGTGCGATCTCTGCCTTTGTCCGACATTGGATTTCTCCGAAAAGTGGAGTCCACTTTTCGGTCCGATGGCAGCCATGCAATCTCCGGCCTCGCGCCCATCGCCAGATGCATTGCGCATCGGGCCGGGGCATGCACTCTGGCTTCCTCATCCGATCTGTCCGCCAAACTCCCGGAAGAACCATGCCTCATCGCCTGCATCGCCCCGAATCGCTGCGCGCCCTCGTCCTCGACATGGTGGTGAAGGCCGGCTGGACGGAAGCGGAGGCGCAGGAAACCGCCGAGCATCTCGTGCTCGCCAATCTGAGCGGGCATGACAGCCATGGCGTCGGCATGATCCCGCTCTATTTCCAGTCACTGGCGGACGGCAATCTCGATCCGAAATCGCAGCCACAGGCCCGGGTCGACGCCGCGCCCTTCCTGATCATCGACGGAGCGGTCGCGCTCGGCCAGCCGAATGCGCGCAAGGCCGTGGACCGCGCCGCCGAGATGGCCAGGGCCGGCGGCGTCGCCATCGTCAACCTGCTCGATTCGCATCATATCGGCCGGATCGGCCACTATGCCGAGGTCGCCGCCGCCGCCGGTCTGATCTCGTTCTTCTGGGTCAATGTCGCCGGCCGGCCGCCGATCGTCGCGCCCTATGCCGCCAAGGAGGCGCGTTTCGGCACGAATCCGCATGCGATCGGCATTCCAGTGCCCGGAGGCGAGCCGCTCATCCTCGATTTCGCGACGAGCCGCATGGCCCATGGCAAGGCCCGCGTCGCCCTCAACAAGGGCGAGCAGGTGCCACCCGGCTACATCATCGATGGCGAGGGACGCCCGACGACCGACCCGGCCCATGTCTTCATCAGCCCGGACCACCCGCTCGGCGCGCTGCTGCCCTTCGGCGACCACAAGGGCGCCGGCCTCTCGCTCATCGCCGAATTGCTCTCGGCCGGGCTGATGGGCGCGGCGCGCATCGACCAGAAGCCGCAGAAGACCTGGATCATCAACTCGCTCTTCGGTGTAATCATCGACCCGGCCCGGCTGGAGCCGGACGCCGAGCTGCGCAGGAGCCGCACCGAAAGCTACCTCGCCTTCGTGCGCGCGGCGAAGCCGCAGGACCCTGCCAATCCGGTGCTGGCGCCGGGCGATAAGGAGCGCAGGGTCCGGGCTGAGCGCGGCGCCGCGGGCATCCCGCTCGACGAGGAGACCTGGTCGCAGATCAAGGCCGCAGCGGCGCGCCACGGCATCGACGCCGAGAGCTACTGAGGCCACGATGTCGCCCGACTCCTACAACGCCTTCTGCGCCGCGCTTCCGGCGACGAGCCACGTCGTTCAGTGGGGCGGCGCCGATGTCTGGAAGGTCGGCGAGAAGGTTTTCGCCATCGCCCGGCAACAGGAGGACGGCGAGATGGCCGTGAGCTTCAAATGCTCGCCGATGGCCTTCGACATCCTCAGGGAGCAGCCGGGCCTCAGGCCCGCGCCCTATCTCGCCTCGCGCGGCATGAAGTGGATCCAGTGGCTCACCGGTGAAAGCATGCCGGACGACGCCTTGCAGGACTATCTGCGCGAGAGCCACCGCCTCGCCGCCGCCGGGCTGACGAAGCGGGTGCGCGCCGAGCTGGGCCTATAGGAACGCTTCGCCCCGGAACATCTGCGCGCAGGAGCCGCCGACGGTGGCGCGGATACCGTCCTCGCCGCGGCGCGCGGTCAGGTGCAGCAGGCTCGGGCGGCCCATCTCGACGCCCTGCGTCAGCTTGAAGCTCGCATCGTCCTGGCTATTGAGAGAGAGCAACAGGGCCGCGACCGTGGCGCTGGCGCTGCCGGTAGCGGGATCCTCCCATGTGCCGCTGATCGGCGCGAACATCCGGGCGCGGATATCGGCGACGCCGTCCCGGGCATAGAGGAACAGCGAGAAGCGCCCCTCCAGCCCGGGCGTGCTGTCGCGAACCGCCCGGAACCGGCTCAGGTCCGGCGTGGCGCGGGAAAGCGCTTCCACGGTCACTTCGGCGAGGACGAAGAAGACGCCGACCGACGCACGAAGCGGCTGGTGGTTCGTCACCACGATATCCGACGGCGCGAGACCTGCGCAGGCCGCGATCGCGTCGGCCGGAAGCTCGATGCTTTTCGTCAGGGGCTGCGGCGCGGCGATCGTCGCGCCGGTGACGGCACCGGAAGCATCGCGTGCGACCTTGACCTCGACTAGCCCGGCAACTTCCTCGAAGCGCAGCACACCGCCGCGGTCTCGCCCGTGGCGCGCGAGCACGAACGCCGTGCCGACATTCGGATGTCCGGCAAAAGGCATCTCATGCGTACGCGTGAAGATCCGGACCCTGGCGTCGTTGGCCGGATCGTCCGGCGGCAGAACGAAGGTCGCCTCGCTGTAGTTCATCTCCGCCGCCAGCGCCTGCATCTGGGTGTCGGAGAGACCACGCGCATCGGTGAAGACGGCGAGCTGGTTGCCGCCGAAGGGGCGGTCGGTGAAGACGTCGACGGTCTCGTAGGGATAGCTGGGCATGGCGGGCTCCGGAAGGCGGCTCAGGCTCCAGATCGCCGGGCGTCCTATCGGACGCGAAGTGGCGATCCAGTCCCTTGTTAAGCATCGAATGTCCTCCGAAAAGTGGATTCCACTTTTCGGCCCGATGCTTCAGCCCTTCCTGCCAGTGCAGCGCGCGGAATGCCAATGAAGCGATGGAATGCGATCCATCACGCCGGCATGCGGCCGGCGCCTCTCACCACATATCGAGCGCGACGCGGGCCTCGTCGGACATGCGCGACTGATCCCAAGGTGGATCGAACGTCATGTTGACCGTCACGCCCGCGATCCCCTGCACGGTACTGACAGCGTTCTCGACCCAGCCCGGCATTTCGCCGGCGACGGGGCAGCCCGGCGCTGTCAGCGTCATGTCGATGGTGACCTGGCGGTCATCGGCGATGTCGACGCGATAGATCAGGCCGAGTTCGTAGATGTCGGCCGGGATCTCGGGATCGTAGACCGTCTTCAGCGCCGCGACGATGTCGTCGGTCAGGCGGTCGATCTCCTCGGGCGGAAGCGACGTGCCGGAGCCGACCTGCGGCTCGTTCGGCTTCAAGCCGTCTTCCTTCAACGCGATGGGCTCGGAGGTGGCCAAGGCTCAAAATCCTCGATTATCAGGCAAAAAGGCTCTCCGCCTTCCGCAGGGCTTCCACCAGCTTGTCGACCTCTTCCAGCGTGTTGTAGAGGCCGAAGGAGGCGCGGCAGGTCGATGTCACCCCATATCGTGCCAAAAGCGGCATGGCGCAATGGGTGCCGGCGCGAACTGCGACACCAGCGCGGTCGATCACCGTCGCGACGTCATGGGCGTGGGCGCCCTTCATCTCGAAGGCGACGATCGCGCCCTTCTCCCGCGCCTTGCCGAAGATGCGGATGGAGTTCATCTCGCCGAGACGTTCCATCGCATAGGCGCCGAGTCTGGCCTCATGCGCCGCGATGTTCTCGCGGCCGAGCGCCATCATGTAGTCGAGCGCAGCGCCCAGCCCCACAGCCTCGACGATCGCCGGCGTGCCGGCCTCGAAGCGATGCGGTGGGTCGTTATAGGTCACCGCATCCTCGGTGACGGTGACGATCATCTCGCCGCCGCCTTCATAGGGCGGCAGCTTGTCGAGCCATTCCTTGCGGCCCCAGAGGATGCCGGAGCCAGTCGGCCCATAGGTCTTGTGGCCGGTGAAGGCGTAGAAGTCGCAGCCCAGGGCCTGCACGTCGACCGGCAGATGAACCGCGCCCTGGCTGCCGTCGACGACGAGCGGAATGCCATGCGCCCGGCAGATCTTCGCGACCTCGGCGATCGGCACGATGGTCCCGGTCGCGTTCGACATATGCGTCAGCGCCACCACCTTGGTGCGCGGCGAGATCAGCTTCTCGAATTCCTCGATGAGGAAATTGCCGTCCTCGTCGATCGGTGCCCATTTCAACACGGCGCCGTGGCGCTCGCGCCAGTAGTGCCAGGGCACGATGTTGGAATGGTGCTCGAGGATCGAGACGATGATCTCGTCGCCTTCGCCGAGGTCCAGATGGCGCCCGAGCGAGGATGCGACCGTGTTGAGTGCCCCGGTCGAGGAGCGCGTGAAGACGATCTCTTCGAGATGCCTGGCATTGAGGAAGCGACGGGCACTTTCGCGAGCTGCCTCATAGGCTTCGGTCGAAGCGTTCGCGAGATAGTGCAGCCCGCGATGAACATTGGAATAGTCCTCGCGCATCAGCTTTGTCATCGCCTCGATCACCACCTCGGGCTTCTGCGCCGAGGCGGCATTGTCGAGATAGACGAGCGGCTTGCCATAGACCTCGCGCGACAGGATCGGGAAATCCCGCCTGATGGTCTCGACGTCATAGGGCTTCAGCATGGGCTGGCCGGTAACCGCGTTCATCCTCACGCCTTTCCGGAACCGGGCTGCCGGTCGGCGACGAGCGCGCCGGCATGCCCCCAATCCTCCCGCTCAATCTCCTGGATCACAATATGGGTGTTCTGCGGGTTCTTGCCGAGAACCTTCACGAGCGTCTCGGTGAACTCCTTGACGATCTGCGCCTTCTGCTCCCGCGTCGCGCCCTTGGTGATCTGGAGGTTGATGTAGGGCATCAGACGGTGCTCACCTCGGAAGCGGCCTCGCGGGCCTTGAGCCAGGATTCGATCTCGACCATCACCAGATCGCGCACGTTCTCGTCGGCGATGAATTCGGCCGCCTCGCCGGCGAAGGCCTGCAGCACCAGCGCCTCGGCCTGCGGCCGCGGCAGGCCGCGCGCCATCAGGTAGAAGAGCTGCTCGCCGTCGATCTGCGCGACCGTCGCGCCATGGCCGCAGACCACGTCGTCGGCGAAGATCTCAAGCTCCGGCTTGTTGAACATCGTCGCGCCGTCATTTAGCAGCAGCGCGTTGCTCTTCATGCTGCCATCGGTCTTCTGCGCATGCTGGCGCACGATGACCTTGCCCTGGAAGACGCCGGTCGACTCGCCGCTCGCGATCGTCTTGAACAATTCGCGGCTGGTGCCGTGAGGCACTTCGTGGTCGACGATCAGCGTGACATCGGCATGCTCGGAACCGCGGAGCAGGTTGACGCCGCGCAGGCCGATCTCGCTGTGCTCGCCGGCATAGCGGACGAAATGCTGCTGGCGCAGCGTGCCCGCCTTGGCGACGAACGCGAAGGAATCGAACTTGGCATGAGCGCCGACGGTCGCGAGCAGGCTCTGCACCTGCACGCTTGCCGCCGATTGCCGCGTCACGACGCGGACATGCTGGATCTCGCTCTTGTCGCCGGTCTCGAAGACGATGGCGCCGTTGATCTGCTGTGCGGCGGAACCCGCGGCTTCGCTGACTTCGACGATCGTGCCCTTGGCGCCCTTGCCGGCGAGGACGACCGAGCGGTGGAACACGGCCCGCTCCTCCTCGCCCGAGGCGAGCGAGACGATCACGACGGGCTGCTCGAGCTCGACGCCATCGGCCAGCTCGACGAAGACGCCATCGCGCATCAGCGCAGTGTTGAGCATCAGGCCGGTGTCGTCATTGCCGACCGAGGGGCCGGCCAGAATGCCGGTCAGGTCCTCACGCGGCGAAACTAGCGCATCGGCAAGCGACTGCACCGAGACGCCTTCGGGGATCGCGTCGAGCGTGGACAGCTCCGGCGCAAAGGTACCGTCGACCAGCACGAGGCGCAGGCCGCCGAGCTTCAGCGCGGCCAGCCGCGCCTTGACCGCCTCGGTAGCGACCGCGCCGTCAGCGAGCGGACGCGCCTCGCGCAGCAGCGTGCGGAGGTCGGTATAGCGCCAGGATTCGAGCCGGCGATGCGGCAGGCCCTTGGCCTCGAAGCCGGTGAAGGCATCCTCGCGCAGCTTGCGCACGGCCGGGCCGCCCGGCAACTCAGCCTTGCTGTCCGCATATTGCTGGATCAGCGTCTGCTCGGCCGCCGTCTTCAGCGGGGTGACGATGGCCATTACGCCGCCTCCCCATAGGAGGCATAGCCGCTCTTCTCGAGCTCCAGCGCCAGCTCCTTGCCGCCGGTCCTCACGATCTTGCCCTGCGACATGACGTGGACGGTGTCCGGCACGATATGGTCGAGCAGGCGCTGATAATGAGTGATGACGAGGAAACCGCGGCTCTTGTCGCGGAGCGCGTTGACGCCCTCGGCGACGATGCGCAGCGCGTCGATGTCGAGGCCGGAATCGGTCTCGTCGAGGATGCACATGGACGGCGAAAGCAGAGCCATCTGAAGGATTTCCATGCGCTTCTTCTCACCACCGGAGAAGCCGACATTGAGCGGCCGGCGCAGCATGTCCTTGGCAATGCCGAGCTTGTCGGCGGCGGCGTTCACCTGCTTGATGAAGTCCGGGGTCAGCAGCTCGTCCTGCCCGCGCGCCTTGCGCTGGGCGTTCATCGCCGCCTTCAGGAAGGTCATGGTGGCGACGCCGGGGATCTCCAGCGGGTACTGGAAGGCGAGGAAGATGCCGGCAGCGGCGCGGGCATCGGCCTCCATCTCCAGCACGTTCTGGCCGTTGAGCAGGATCTCGCCGTCGAGAACCTCATAGTCCTCCTTGCCAGCGATGACATAAGACAGGGTCGACTTGCCGGAGCCGTTCGGCCCCATGATGGCGGCGACCTCGCCGTCATTCACGGTGAGGTTGAGGCCATTGAGGATCTGCTTGTCCTCGTCGGCGATCTTGACGACCAGATTGCGAATTTCGAGCATCTTCAGAGTTCCATTCTGCAGGAGATGGTGGGGTCAAGCCCGGCCATGACGCGCTTCATCCTGGCGTCATGCCCGGGCTTGACCCGGGCATCTCGGAAACGATCGGGCGTCAGCCCACGGAGCCTTCAAGGGAAATGGTGATCAGCTTCTGCGCCTCGACGGCGAATTCCATCGGGAGCTGCTGCAGCACCTCCTTGACGAAGCCGTTGACGATGAGCGCCACCGCCTCCTCCTCGGAGAGACCGCGCTGCTGGCAGTAGAACATCTGGTCCTCGCCGATCTTCGAGGTGGTCGCCTCATGCTCGAAGATCGCGGTCGCGGTCTTGGCCTCGATATAGGGGATGGTGTGCGCGCCGCACTGGTCGCCGATCAGCAGCGAGTCGCAATTGGTGAAATTGCGCGCGCCGGTCGCCTTGCGGTGGGCCGAGACCATGCCGCGATAGGTCGAGTCCGACTTGCCGGCCGCGATGCCCTTGGCGATGATCTTGGAGGTCGTGTTCTTGCCGAGATGCAGCATCTTGGTGCCGCTATCGACCTGCTGTGCCCCGTTCGATACGGCGATCGAGTAGAACTCGCCGCGCGAGCCGTCGCCGCGCAGGATGCAGGACGGATATTTCCAGGTGATCGCCGATCCCGTCTCGACCTGCGTCCAGGAGATCTTCGAGTTCTTGCCGCGGCAGTCGCCGCGCTTGGTCACGAAGTTGTAGATGCCGCCCTTGCCCTCGGCATCGCCCGGATACCAGTTCTGCACGGTTGAGTACTTGATCTCGGCATCATCAAGCGCGATCAGCTCGACAACGGCAGCGTGGAGCTGGTTCTCGTCGCGCTTCGGCGCCGTGCAGCCTTCGAGATAGCTCACATAGGCGCCTTCGTCGGCGATGATCAGCGTGCGCTCGAACTGGCCTGTGTTCTGCTCGTTGATGCGGAAATAGGTCGACAGCTCCATCGGGCAGCGCACGCCCTTGGGAATGTAGACGAAGGAACCGTCAGTGAAGACAGCGCTGTTGAGCGTCGCGAAATAGTTGTCCGTCACCGGCACGACCGTCGCGAGGTACTTCCTCACCAGCTCGGGATGCTCCTGGATCGCCTCCGAGATCGAGCAGAAGATCACGCCGGCCTTGGCGAGCTCCGCCTTGAAGGTCGTCACCACCGAAACGGAATCGAAGACAGCATCGACCGCGACGCGGTTCTCCGGCGCGACGCCGGCCAAGATCTCCTGCTCCCGGAGCGGAATGCCGAGCTTCTTATAGGCATCCAGAATCGCCGGATCGACCTCGTCGAGCGACTTCGGCGAAGCGCCCTTCTTCGGCGCGGCATAGTAATAGAGATCCTGATAATCGATCGGCGGGTACTGCACGCGCGACCAGACCGGCTCGGTCATGGTCTTCCAGCGGCGGAAGGCGTCCAGCCGCCATTCGAGCATCCATTCCGGCTCGTTCTTGCGGGCCGAGATGTAGCGGACGGTGTCCTCGGTGAGGCCCTTGGCCGGCTTTTCGACCTCGAGCTCCGTGACGAAGCCGTATTTGTACTCGGTCACGTCAATCGACTTGACCTGATCGATGGTCTCCTGGACCGCTGCCATGTTCAGTCTCCAGTGCGGGTTCAAGGGCCCGCCGGTTCAGTCTTCGTGTTGCGGAACGCTCAGGCGGCAGCCCGGGCGCTCCGATTGGTGTCCGCGGCCACGAGCTTGCCGTAGGCCGCGAGGAAAAGATCGATATCCGCCTCGCAGGTGGTCCATCCGAGCGAGGCCCGCAAGGCCCCGGCGCTCATGGCGAGGTCGACTTTCATCGCGTCGAGCACATGCGAGCGCTTGACCTTGCCCGAGGAGCAGGCCGAACCGGAGGATAGCGCTGCCCCCGCAAGATCGAGCTTGATCAGCAGCGTCTCTGCCTTGAGGCCCGGCGTCGCGAAGGCGCTGGTATTGGGCAGGCGTGGTGCCGCCTGGCCGAAGATCGCCGTCTCCGGCGAGAGAGCCGAAAGCCCCTCTTCCAGCCGGTCGCGCAGTTGCGCGAGCCGCTCCGCCTCCTCGGTCAGAAGCTTGCGCGCGACATCAGCCGCTGCGCCGAAGCCAATGATTCCCGGCAGGTTTTCAGTTCCCGCGCGCCAGCCTCGCTCTTGCCCGCCACCGCGCATCGGCTTGTCGGCAAGTTCGAGCGCGCCGGTGCGGAAGACGATCGCGCCGACACCCTTCGGCCCGCCGATCTTGTGTGCCGAGAGCGTCAGCACATCGGTGCCAAGCGTCGCGATGTCGATAGCGATCTTGCCCGCCGCCTGCACGGCGTCGTTGTGCAACAGGCCGCCATGACGATGCACGATCTCGGCTGCCTGAGCGATCGGCTGGATGACGCCAGTTTCGTTGTTGGCGAGATGGATCGAGACGAGCGCGCGCGCGCCGGGATGATCCGCCACGAAGCGGGCGAGCCGTTCGTCGAGCCAGGCGAGATCGACCAGACCGTTCCCGTCGACCGGGATCGCCTCGACTGCCCCAGTGGCGAAACGGTGCCCCTCGCGCACGCAGGCGTGCTCCGTCGCGCTGTGGAGCAGCAGGGAAGCGGGCGTGCGAATGCAATCGCGGCCGCCGTCACAATCCATCAGGCCAGGCGAAAGCACCGTGACATTGGCCTCGGTGCCGCCGCTCGTGAACACGACGTTCGAGGCCTTGGCACCGATGAGCGCCGCGACCTGCTCGCGCGCATGCTCCAGCGCGCCGCGTGCGGCGCGGCCTTCGCCATGGACGGAAGACGGATTGCCGGGCAGCGAAAGCGCATGCGCAACCGCCTCCACCACCTCCGGCCGGACCGGGGTTGTGGCGTTGTGGTCGAGATAGGCGCGTCCCGCCGTCACGATCCTGCTTGCTCCATCTTCGTCAATGCTCGGCTCGCCGATACGAAATGCTTGAAATTGCACCTGTGCGCCGTGCTATAGCCGCCCATCCGAACTGGCCGGAACGGTCGAAGCGCGGTTCGCATGGGCGATCCACCGTTTTGTTCTCGACTTGTTCACGGCTGTTAGAACTATTCTAAGCGCTCTTCATCTAGGGCGCGCATGGTGGCGCCGTCAAGGGTGGCCGGGTTTCGAGCGGGCATGCGCCCGCTTTCTGCCCGCCTGCGCCGGCGTCCCCGACAGGAAGCGGTGAGACGATGCCAGAGGTGATTTTCAACGGGCCGGCAGGTCGGATCGAGGGCCGCTACCAGCCCGCCAAGAAGCGCGGCGCGCCGCTGGCGATCATCCTGCACCCGCACCCGCAATTCGGCGGGACGATGAACAACCAGATCGTCTACAACCTGTTCTACACCTTCGTGAACCGCGGCTTCTCGGCGCTGCGCTTCAACTTCCGCGGCGTCGGCCGCAGCCAGGGCCAGTTCGACCACGGTGCCGGCGAGCTTTCGGACGCCGCCGCCGCGCTCGACTGGATGCAGGCGCTCAACCCGGAGGCCAAGAGCTGCTGGATCGCCGGCGTCTCCTTCGGCGCCTGGATCGGCATGCAGCTGCTGATGCGCCGCCCGGAGATCGAGGGATTCCTCTCGATCGCGGCGATGGCGAACCGCTACGACTTCTCGTTCCTCGCGCCCTGCCCGTCCTCGGGCCTGTTCGTCCATGGCTCGGAGGATCGCGTCGCCCCGGTCAAGGAAGTCATGGCGGTGATCGAGAAGGTGAAGACCCAGAAGGGCATCCAGATCGAGCATGCCGTGGTCGACGGCGCCAACCACTTCTTCGACGGCCGCGTCGAGCAGCTGATGGAGCAGGTCGGCGTCTATCTCGACCGCAAGGTCGGCCCCGAGATCCTCAAATCCGAGCAGGAACAGGCCTGACCTGGACGCTCAGACGGCCGGGACGGCAACGCCCCGGCTTCCGGCGAGAACGGGCAGCTTCATGCAAGCTGCCCGGGCTTCCCCGAGAACCCAGTCGCGGAACAGCCTGATCTTGCGCTCGCGCTGGCGCTCCTGCGGGTAGACGACCCAATAGGAACGCTCGTCGCGAACGGCATGGTTGATGGCGAAGACCAGTCGCCCGGCTGCGATGTCGTAGGCGAAGAGTTCCGGTATCGCCATCGCGACACCATGCCCGCGCAGCGCCGCCTGAATGCTCATCGCCTGCATCTGCAGCGCCATCGTCGCGCGCCCTCCGAGCTTGGGCACATCGACGCCGACATCGGCGAACCAGCTCTTCCAGCAGATATCCATCGGACTCAGCATCGGCGCCCGCAGCAGGTCCCGAGGCTCGCGCAGCTGCAATTGCTCGCGCAGCTCCGGCGTGCATAGCGGCGCGTAATGACAGGCAAACAGCCTTTCCGCCACGAGGCCGGGCCATTCCCCCAGCCCGTAGCGCAGCGCGACATCAACCGATTCCGTCGCAAAATTGACGAGGTGCTCTGTCGTTCCTACCCGCACCTCAAATTGCGGATTCTCGACCTGGAACTGGGCCAGGCGCGGCGACAGCCAGGTGATCGCCATGGTCTGCAGCGAGGAAATCGTCAGGACGGTCTGGTTCTGCTCGCAGATGTCGCGGAACACCGTTCCGATATCGGCGAGCGCCTTGCCTACTGGCCCAGCGAGCCGCTGGCCGATCGCGGTCAGCACGACCTGGCGCGGCTGACGCACGAACAGCGGCGCGCCGACACGATCCTCCAGCAGCCGGATCTGATAGCTCACCGCAGCCTGCGTCATCCCGAGTTCCTCGGCCGCACGGGTAAAGTTCTGGTGGCGCGCCGCAGCCTCGAAGACGCGGACCGCGGCAAGGGGCGGAAGCTTCGGCGGTGGCGGTTGCACGGGCATATTGAAGCATAAGCTGTCTTTATGGCAGGTGACAATCTTCCGCTTTGTCGCCGCGCTCTGTCTGGCCCAGTTTCATCCGCACAAAGCGGGCGGGAGCGCTCGCCTCCGAGAGGATCACATCATGACCTGCGCCTCCCCTGCGGCGCCGCTGGAGACGTCCGGCGGCTCGTCCCTTCTGCACGGCCTGTTCACGCTCTGGCAGCGCCACGCGGCCGGCATCCGCGCGCAGCACCGCCTGGCGGCACTCGACGATCGCGCGCTCCGTGAGCTCGGCCTTCCGCGTGATGTCGTGGAACCGCCCCATCCCCGAGACGCCATCGATCCGTGGCTCAATCGCATTCCGGGATAAGGTCGGGAGCGCATTCCCAGCAAAAGCGATTTCCACTTTTCCGCCCGATGCTCTAGACGACGGCGGAACGACCTCCATCAGATCGCAAGCCGCCATGACCACCTACAAGTCCGATTTCCTGCGCGTGCTCGACGAGCGCGGCCTCATCCATCAGGTCTCCAATGCGGAGGGCCTTGATGCTCTGTGCCGGCAGGGAACGCAGACGGCCTATGTCGGCTATGACGCGACCGCGACCAGCATTCATATCGGCAACCTGATCTCGCTGACGATGCTCTACTGGTTCCAAGAGACCGGCCACCGCCCGATCACGCTGATGGGCGGCGGCACCTCGATGGTCGGCGACCCCTCTTTCCGCGACGACCAGCGCAAGTTGCTGACGGTCGAGGAGATCGCGACCAATATCGAAAGCATCAAGCGCGTCTTCGGCCGCATCCTGCGTTATGGCGACGGGCCGACCGACGCGATGATGGCCAACAATGCCGACTGGCTGCTGAAGCTGAACTATGTCGAGTTCCTGCGCGATGTCGGCCGGCATTTCTCGGTCAACCGCATGCTCTCATTCGACTCGGTGAAGCTCAGGCTCGACCGCGAGCAGTCGCTGTCCTTCCTCGAATTCAACTACATGATCATGCAGGGCTACGACTTCGTCGAGCTCAACCGCCGCTATGGCTGCCGCCTGCAGATGGGCGGCTCCGACCAGTGGGGCAACATCATCAACGGCGTCGATCTCTCGCACCGGATGGGCGGCCCGCAGCTCTATTGCCTGACGACGCCGCTGCTGACGACGTCTTCCGGCGCCAAGATGGGCAAGACCGCCAATGGCGCGGTCTGGCTCAATGCCGACGTCTTCAGCCCCTATGATTTCTGGCAGTATTTCCGCAACACCGAGGACGCCGATGTCGGCCGCTTCCTCAAGGTGTTCACGCGGCTGCCGATGGACGAGATCGCCAAGCTGGCCGCGCTCGGCGGCGCCGAGCTCAACGAAGCGAAGAAGATCCTCGCCACCGAGATCACCGCCATCGTTCACGGTCGCGAGGCCGCCGAAGCCGCTGCCGAGACGGCGCGCAGGACCTTCGAGGAAGGCGAAACCGCCGCCGACTTGCCGAGCGTGGCGATCCCGCGCGGCGAGATCGAGCCGGGACTGGGCGTGCTGACGGCCTTCGTCAAGGCTGGGCTCGTGCCTTCGACAGGCGAGGCCCGCCGCCAGGTGAAGGCCGGCGGCCTGCGCGTCAACGATGCGGTGGTGTCCGATGAGCGCGCGACGCTCGGCCTCGGCGATCTGTCCGCGGATGGCGCGATCAAGCTCTCCTTCGGCAAGAAGAAGCACATCCTGCTGCGGCCCGAATAAGCCTCGGCAGCACTCCGCTCAGCGCGGCGGCGCCTGCCCCGGCTGGACCGGGCGTTGAGCCGGCGCGCCGCCGAGCGGATCGACGAAGCGACGCAGGATGCCCGGTGCGATCGCCGAGAGCGGGTTGATGGTCATGGTCGGCGCGCTGGCCGGGCCCGAAATCCGGAAGTTCACCGCGAAGAGGCCGCCATACTGGCTGCCGCCGCCGAGCAAGGCGCCGACCACCGGCACCTGGGCGAAGGCGTTGTTGAAGGCATAACCCGGCACGAAGGTGCCGCCGATATCGACGCGGTCACGCCCGTAGTCGACATGGCCCTGCAAGGTGAAGCCGACCTGCTGGCCCCAGATCACCATCTCGGAAACGTCGAGCCGGCTGGTCGAGCGAGTGAATTCGGCCTTGAGCTTGGTGAAGGCGACCTCGGAGGTGTCGATACGCTGCTCCTCGGCGCGGTCCCCCGAGAAAGCGCTTGCGGATTGGGCCCCGACCACGCGGCGCAGGGCCGGCTCGTCGCGCACGATGAAATTCCGGAACATCAGATCGCCGCTCTGGCTTGGTCCCGCCCCCATGGTCAGGACGAGATCACCGCCATGGGCCCTGTTGTAGAGATCGAGGAAGCGCAGCAGCGAGCCGCCATTCTCGGATTGCACGACAAGGCGCTCACCCTGTCGGCCCTGGCGCGCCGTCACATCGGCCTTGCCGATCCGGCCCTGGAAGTTTGCCGTCCGGATCTCGCCGCCCCGCCTGGAAAGCTTGAGCGTGCCGTTGGTGATGGCCTCGTTGTTGAAGCCGGTCAGGATCGGCACGTCGAGGTCGACATCGTAGTCGCCATCCCTGGCTCCCGCCTTGTCCCCGCCTTTGGGCGATGGGGCTGCGCCCTGGATATCCTTGATGAAGGGGCGCAGATCCGCGACGGCGCCGCGCACCGAGAGTTTGGTGACGTTGCCGTCCCGCCTCAGGTCGAGCTTCAGATTGTCGCCGGGAGAGATACGGAACTGCGACAGGCTGGCGGCGTCGAGGCCGTTCTGTCTGTTCAGCTCGACGCGCCCCTTGATCAGGGCGGGCGCCGCATCGAGCGTAAAATCCTCCAGATCCGGCCCGTCAGCGTCGTTGACATAGAGGAAGCTGAGCTTGCCCGCGCGGCCGGCCGGCTTGCTCAGGCCGGGAACGACGCCATCGAGCGCGACCTTGGTCAGATCGATCTCGACGCGCGGCGGTCCATCGCCGCCCTTGCCGAGAACCTTCGTGACCTTCACGGGGAGCGTTCCCGAAATGCCGGAATCCGCGCCGAAGCCACGCCTCTGCCGGGCTGCTGCGTCGAGGTTGAGCTGGAGGGTGGCTTCGCCCTGCCCCTTGCCGCTCTGCTTCAGCTCGATGGTGGCCTTGTCGCCGCCGATGCGCGCATCGCCCTTCAGGGCCAGACCGTTGCGATCGACATTGACGGAAAGATTGCCGCCTTCGAGCCTCTCGCTGCCCAGGAGCGTATCCGAGCTGACATTCGTCAGCGTCCCTGTCGCGGCCACCGTAATCTCGTCCGGCTTCAGATCATTTGCGAGCGGCAGGCCGATGGTGACCTTGAGGTCGCTGGTGCCCTTGATGGCGCCAGGGTCGATCTGGCCCAGATTGAAATCCTTCAGGGACGGAAAGGCGAACAGCGCGGCCAGCGAATCCATCGAGCCCTGCGACCGGAAGCCGATCCGGGCCGGGGCCCGGTGCACCGCGTAGTCGGGCATGGCGAAGCTGCCTTCGCTGAGCAGCAGCTGCCGTCCGTTGCCAAGCTCGGCGGTGGCATTGCCGATCGCCAGTTGCACGGTCCGTCCCGTCACCTTGCCGGTGACGGTCGCATCCGCCAGCGGCGGCAGGCCGGGATCGGGCAGATAGCGCACCTGATCGGCATCGATCAGGACCGAAAGGGCGCCGTCCGGCAGACCATGGCCGCGGATCAGGCGGGCATGATCGGCCGCCGGCAGATCGAGATCGACCGACAGCGACTTCATCCGGCCGGCTGCGAGCTGATGGTGCAAGGTCTGATGCACATGGGTTGAGGTGAATTCAGGCCAGATCGCGAGGAGCGCCCGCACGTCGGAATCACGCGCCTTGATCGTGAAGCGCTGCTGCGGGGATTCGCCCTGCTTCTGGACAAAGGCGGTCATGTCGACGGTCGCGGCAGGTCCGCGGATCGCCGCCTGCTCGATCGTCACCGTGGCGTTCGCCGGGTCGATTTTCAGCGCTGCCTTCAGGCTGTCGATGCGAACGGCAGGGTCCGTGGCATCGAGGCCAGCGAGCTGGCCCCCGGCATCGATCGCAGCGACCCAGGCCCCGTTGTCGGCGCGGAGCGAGCCGGTCCCGATCAACTGCGTCGTACCGGCCCTGAACTCGGCCTTGCGGATGTCGAGCTGCGTGAGGTCGGCGCCGCTCGCCAGTTCGAGATGGACGGAATCGACCGCCATCGGCGGCATCGGGCCATCCGGGAAACGCACCTGGCCGGCGCTGATATCGATCTGCGCGGTAATCGACTTGCGTCCGTCCGGCGTCTGGCGGAGCGTCGCCTTGCCCTGGAGCGGCAGGCCTTCCAGGCTCACCCCGGTGCCCAGGGCCAGCGCCACGATCTCGGCCGGCTCGAAGCGCAGGATGTCGATGTCGGCTCGCTGCGTGCCGTCGGCCTCGGTCGACAGATCGACGGCGATGTCCTTCCAGCGCTGGCCGGTGCGCCCCTTCATGGTCAGCCGGGTTCCGCGCTCGCCGGTGCGGGTGAGCCTGATCTCGACATCCTCGAGGCCCGCCTTCTGACGACCGTCGGGATCGACGAGCGCCAGCCGGGCACCATTCATGCCGGCGGTCTCCAGCGAGCCGAGCAGCCCGTCGCCGCGCGCCAGCATCGAGATCGCCCCCATGATACCGGTGAAGGCGTTCCATTGCGCGGCATCCGGCAGCGACGGCGTTGGCGGCGTCTCGGCGGGCGCCGCGTCGGCGTTGACGACGAGAACGCCTTCCTTGTTGACGCCGAGGCGGACATTGACGCCGCGCAGATCGACGGAAACCAGCCGGATATCGCCCTTGAGCAGCGCGAGCGGCTCATAGCCGAGAACGGCCTCAGGCGCGCGGATGATCGCGCCACTGGCATGCCGGAACAGGACCTGGCGAACCTTGAGCTGGGAATGGCCGTCCGTCCGGCTGAGCTCCGCCGATGCAGCCTCGACCGTCCAGCCCGGCCCCAGCCGCTCCTCGATCGCCGCGGAGATGCGCCCCTCCAGCCCCGACAGCGGGATGATCCCGGTCGCCAGAAGCGTGACCGCTGCGCCCGCCAGAACCAGGATGGCCACCGTGATCGCGACGCAGATCGTCGCCAGCCCGGCTTTCGCGCCGCGCTTCACGATCTCGACCTCACAGGCTTCGCGTTCGGCCTGCGTTTCAGCACGCCGCGAAGCCGTGGCCCCTACTTCCTCATCCGCCAAGATGCGCGTGGTCCTTTTCGGCGCCGGGCATCGGCCTGCCGCAGAGTGCGTCTGTTCGCCTCTTGCCGCAATCCCGCCAGACGGCATGCATGTCGATGAGGCCAGACGAAGCGATTCGGCAATCCGGAAAGGACATGCCACTTGCTTCGCTGGCCGATAGTATCGCCGGCCTGCCTTATCGTGTTCGGCGGTCCATGCAGCGAGAAGGCGACAAAAGGAAGGCGACGGCCATGACATTGCAGGAAGGTAATCCGGCCCCCGATTTCAGGCTGCCGCGGGACGGTGGCGGCGAGATCAGCCTGTCGGAGCTGCGCGGCCGGAAGGTCGTGCTCTACGCCTATCCGAAAGACAACACCCCGGCCTGCACGCAGGAGGCGATCGCCTTCAACCGCCTGCGACAGGCCTTCGCGGATTGCGGGACAGAGATTATCGGCGTGTCGCCGGATTCCGTGAAGCGTCACGGCAATTTCAAGCGCAAATATGAGCTGGACTTCGCTCTGCTGGCCGACGAGGAGCAGAAGCTCGCTTCCGCCTACGGCATCTGGGTCGAGAAGAGCCTATATGGCCTCAAATTCATGGGGATCGAACGGTCGACCTTCCTGATCGACGCCGAGGGCCGCCTTGCCCGGATCTGGCGCAAGGTCAAGGTCGCCGGCCATGCCGAGGACGTGCTGGCTGCAGCGCAGGACTTGTAAGCCGGCGCGTCAGAATTTGCGAAAGATTAACCCTAACGATCTCTAATTGCGGCATCGGCAGCGTTCTTTCCGGTTCCGCGTATGCATCATCAGTCACAAACGGGCCCCGCTCTCTCGGCCGTCGGCCTGGTCACCCACAAGACCTACACGATCCGCCGCTCGACGATGCTCGCCGGGCTCGCCTGGCTCGCCCTCACCACGGCCTGCTCTGGCGGCGCCGCCTGGTACATCCTCAGCCGGGACGACCTCGCCGCCCGGCTGATAGCCCGCGAAACCACCCGCCAATACGCCTATGAAGACCGGATCGCGGCATTGCGCGCCGATATCGACCGTTATGCCAGCCGTGCCCTGCTCGACCAGGACGGCGTCGAATCACGAGTCGACGAACTCGCAACCCGGCAGGCCGAACTCGAATCGCGCCAGTCTCTCGTCACCGCCCTCGCCGATTCCCTGCAATCGAACGGCCTCGCGCCGGCCGCGAAGCTGCCGCTGCGCGCGAACGTCATCAAGCCGGCCGAGCCGATCCGCGCTTCCGGCGTCACGAGTTTCGCGCCGATCATGCCGACCAAGCCGATGCCGGCCCCGGAAGCGCCGCCGCTGCGCGGCGCCGAGGCCAATGCCGCCGAGGGCTGGCAATCGGGCGAGGCGCCGGCCGAGCCGCCCGCCAAGCGCGTCGAAGCCACGCTGACCCGGCTCGACAAGGCGATGGCGAGCACGACCGAAGCCCAGATCGCCGCGCTGAAGGACATGGACGAAACGCTGGCCGCGACCCAGAAGCGGCTCCGCACCGCGTTGGCGGAAACCGGCCTCGACGCCGAGCGCCTCTCGCCCCCGGGCAATGCAGGTGGTGTCGGCGGCCCCTTCGTCCCGGTCAAGCTCGACCCCGCCGCCGGCCCGTTCGAGGCGACGCTGACCGCATTGCAGCCGCGCATGGCCTCGGTCATGCGCCTGCGCGGTGTGATCGATCAGCTCCCCCTCGCCCGGCCGATGGCCGGCGACCACGATTTCACGTCGAATTTCGGATACCGGACCGACCCCTTCACCCGCGGGCTCGCCCTGCATACCGGCGTGGATTTCCGGGCCGAGACGGGAGCCTCGATCCTCGCCACCGCGCCCGGCAAGGTTGTCGCCGCCGAGTACAATGGCGGCTACGGCAACATGGTCGAAGTCGAGCACGCCAATGGTCTGAGCACGCGCTACGCCCATATGTCGGCGATCTCGGTCTCTGTCGGCCAAATCGTGAAGACCGGCTCGGTTCTCGGCCGCGTCGGTTCGACCGGCCGCTCGACCGGCCCGCATCTGCACTACGAGACCCGCATCAACGACGAGCCGGTCGATCCCACGCGCTTCCTGCGCGCCGGCGGCAAGCTCCTCGCCAACGCGCTCTGAGCCTCGGCCAAAACGAAAAAAGCCGCGCAGGTCGCGCGGCTTTTCTGTGTGGAAGCGGTGGATCGCTCAGTCGATGTCCTCGACCTCGACCTCGGTTCCGTAGACGCGCTGGGCCAGCGATGCCTCCATGAACGGGTCGAGATCGCCGTCGAGCACCGCGGAAGGGTCTGTCGAGGCCACTCCAGTGCGCAGATCCTTCACGAGCTGATAGGGCTGCAGCACATAGGATCGAATCTGATGGCCCCAGCCGATATCGGTCTTCGAGGCCTGCTCGGCATTGGCCTTCTCTTCGCGCTTCTTCAGCTCGACCTCGTAAAGCCGTGCGCGCAGCATGTCCCAGGCCTTGGCCCGGTTCTTGTGCTGCGAGCGCTCCTGCTGGCAGGAGACCGCGATCCCCGTCGGAAGATGCGTGATACGCACGGCCGAATCGGTCGTGTTGATGTGCTGCCCGCCCGCGCCCTGCGCGCGATAAGTGTCGATCCGGCAGTCCGACTCCTTCACATCGATGACGATGCGGTCGTCGACAACCGGATAGACCCAGACCGAGGCAAAGGAAGTCTGACGCCGCGCGTTCGAATCAAAGGGCGAGATGCGCACCAGCCGATGCACGCCGGATTCGGTCTTCAGCCAGCCATAGGCGTTATGCCCCTTGAACTGGAGTGTCGCCGACTTGATGCCGGCGGTGTCGCCGTCCTGATATTCGAGCGTCTCGACCTTGAACTTCCGCCGCTCGCCCCAGCGCCGATACATGCGCAGCAGCATCTCGGCCCAGTCCTGGCTCTCGGTACCGCCCGCGCCGGGATGGATCTCGATATAGGTGTCGAGCATATCCGCTTCGCCGGAGAGCAGCGTCTCGACCTGAAGGCGCGCCGCTTCGTCCTGAATGGCCTTGATCGCCTGCTCGCCCTCGGTGACGGTTGCCTCGTCCTCCTCCATCTCGCCAAGCTCGATCAGCGTGAGCGCGTCGTCGAGCTCGCGTTCGAGCTTGGTGATGCCCTCGATCTGGGTTTCCAGCGAGGTTCGCTCGCGCATCAGCTTCTGCGCGGCTTCGGCATCGTTCCAGAAATCGGGTCCCTCCGAGAGGGCGTTGAGTTCCGCTAGGCGGCGCTGGGCTTGATCCCAGTCAAAGATGCCTCCTCAGCAGTCCGATCGACTGCTTGGCGTTATCGAGTTGCGTCTGGATTTCGGGGCGCATGATTCCGTCGAAACGTCCTTGTGAGCTCTGTGTTCGAGCGTTGAGATAGGGGTGAAAGCCGCGGCTGTAAACGCCCGCCTTGGCCTGAACCTGCGAGGGCGAATGCAATCTCGAATAGCAAAATGCCCGGAGCAGAACTCCGGGCACCGCAAAACGGTCGTCCGCTCAGTAGAGGCCGCCGGTTCCCGAACCGATGGCGCGGCCACCGGCGCCGGGGCCGACGGAGAGCGGCGCGCTGCCGTCACCCGCCGCACCGATCACGGAATAGCTGTCCGGCGGCGCGGTACCCGGCTTGAAGGCTTCGAGAATGCCGCCCTCGCCGCCAGCCCGCATACCGGTCTTCGGATCGACGCGGATCAGCTTGATGCCGGCCGGCACGCGGAACGGCGTAGCCGGCTTGTCCTTCAGCGCGACCGTCATGAAGTCGCGGAAGATCGGCGCGGCATACTGGCCGGCGGTGGCGGAGGTGCCGAGCGACTTCGGCTTGTCGAAGCCCATATAGACGCCCACCGCGAGGTCCGGCGAGAAGCCGACGAACCAGACGTCCTTGGCGTCGTTGGTCGTGCCGGTCTTGCCGGCGAGCGGCTTGCCGACCGACTTGACCACCGTCGCCGTACCGGCGTTGACCACGCCTTCGAGGATCGAGACCATCTGGTAGGCGGTCAGCGGATCGAGCACCTGCTCGCGGTTATCGATCAGGCGCGGCTCCGACTGGTTCGCCCACTTGTCGGCGTTGCAGCCTTCGCAGACGCGCTGGTCATGGCGATAGATGGTCGTGCCCGTGCGGTCCTGGATGCGGTCGATCAGCGTCGGGCGGATGCGCCGGCCGCCATTGACGAGCATCGAATAGCCCGCCGTCATACGCATGACCGTGGTCTCGCCAGCGCCGAGCGCCATCGAGAGGACGGGCTGCAGATCGTCATAGACGCCGAAGCGGCGGGCATATTCCGCGATCAGCGGCATGCCGACATCCTTGGCGAGGCGCACCGTCATCAGGTTCTTCGAGAACTGAATGCCGTAGCGCAGCGTGCGCGGGCCGGTGAACTTGCCGTCGTAGTTCTCCGGGCGCCACATGCCGAGGCCCGGGCCCTGGTCGATCTCGATCGGGGCGTCGAGCACGATGCTCGACGGGGTGTAGCCGTTGTCGAGCGCCGTCGCATAGACGAATGGCTTGAAGGAGGAGCCCGGCTGGCGCAGCGCCTGCGTCGCGCGATTGAATTCCGACTGGTCGTGCGAGAAGCCGCCGACCATGGCGAGCACGCGGCCCGAGAACGGGTCCATCACAACGATGGCGCCATTGACCTCGGGCAGCTGGCGCAGGCGCGCAAAGCCGGGCCGGCTTTCCATCGGCTCGACATAGACGACATCGCCAACCGAAACCGCCTGCGAGACACGCGCCCGGCGCGTCCACTTGATGCCGTCGGCGGCAAGCGTGACGGTCTGGCGCTCCTTGTTGAGGTGGCCGGCATTGTCGCGCAGCGGATGCAGGCCGAGCTTGGCGCTGTCGCCATTGGACTCGAGCACGACCGCAAGCCGCCAGGGCGCGACGTCGCCGAGGACAGGCAGTTCGCCGATGGCGCCGCCCCAGTCCTTGCCGGTGTCGAGCTTCTGGATCGCGCCGCGCCAGCCACGCGCCTCGTCGAAGCGCACGAGGCCATCGACAAGCGCCTTGCGCGCCATCAGCTGAGTCTTGGGATCGACGGTGGCGCGGACAGACAGGCCGCCCTCAAGCAGCTTCTTCTCGCCGTAGCGGTCCTGAAGCTCGCGCCGGATCTCCTCGGCGAAATAGCCGGCCGCGATCTGGTTCGGCGAAACCGCGCGCGGATTGACGCCGAGCGGTTGCTTCTTCGCTTCCTCGCCGACCTCGCGCTTGACGTAGCCGTTCTCGACCATGCGGTCGATGACGTAGTTGCGGCGCTCGATCGCACGGTCGCGGTTGCGGAAGGGATGCAGATCGGAGGGCGCCTTCGGCAGGGCGGCGAGATAGGCCGCTTCCTGAAGGTTGAGCTCGTGGACCGATTTGCCGAAATAGTTCAGCGCGGCGGCGGCTATGCCATAGCTGCCCTGCCCCGGGGCCGGCGCGCCGAGATAGATCTCGTTCAGATAGAGCTCGAGAATCTTGTCCTTCGAATAGGTCGATTCGAGCTTCAGCGCGACGAGCGCCTCGCGGATCTTGCGCTCAATCGACTGCTCGGGGCTCAGGAAGAAGTTTTTCGCGACCTGCTGGGTGATGGTCGAGGCGCCCTGCGGCCGGCGGTTGGCGCTGCGGTTGCGATAGTTGGAGATCGCGGCGCGGACGAGACCTTCGGGGTCGACGCCCATATGCTTGTAGAAATTCTTGTCCTCGGCCGAGATATAGGCGTCGACGACGAGCTTCGGCACAGCCTGGATCGGCAGGTACAGACGCCGCTCGCGGGCATATTCGGCGATCAGACTGCCGTCGCCCGCATGGACGCGCGTCATCACCGGCGGCTCGTAATTCCGAAGCTGGGCGTAGTCGGGCAGGTCCTGCGAATAATGCCAGATCAGGCCGCCGGCCAAGGCAGCAACGATCACGAAGGCGATCGCGCCGGCGGCGAACAACCATCCGAAGATTCGCAGAATGAACCGCATCTCAGGCCTTGGACCCCATCTCTGCCACCCGACGGGCGCCAAATCGGGGCGCGTCGCAAATCAGAGCTATAACATGACGTAGATGGCGGAACCGTGGCCTTGCGACCACATTCGGCATGATCCGACACTGGGTCGGAACGCAGCGGCACCACCGCGATACCGGAGCATCCAGCGCGGCTTCTCCGAATCGCCGCGACGCTCCATCTCCCTGTTTGGTCGCATTTTCTTCGCGTGACCAGTATTCGCCTCGCTCGAAGATGCTCTAGTTGCGATTCTCCGCTGCCTTGCCGACGGAGGCGCGCTCCCTGGCGAAATAGTCTTCCACCGCAGCCGAGACCGCCGTCACCGCCTTGCCGCGCCATTCGGGCGAATTCAGCAGTTCGGCGTCCTTTGGGCTCGACATGTAGCCGAGCTCGATCAGCACCGAGGGCACGTCCGGCGCGCTCAGCACCCAGAAACGAGCCGAGCGCAGCGGAATCTTGTGCATCTTGATCGAGCCACCGAGCTTGTCGACGAGGTTGCGGGCGAACACGCCGGTGAAGGTCCGCGTCTCGCGGCGTGCCAGATCCATCAGGATGCCCGCGACATCCTGAACCTCCTCGCGCGTCTCCAGGCCTGCTGCCGCATCCGCCTCGTTTTCCTTGGCGGCGAGCTTGGCTGCTTCGGCGTCGGTCGCCCGCTCGGAGCGGGTATAGACGGTGGCGCCACGCACATCCTGCGCCTGCATCAGCGAATCGGCATGGATCGAGATGAACAGGTCGGCCTGCTCGTCGCGGCCCGTCTGCACCCGGTCCGAAAGCGAGACGAAACGGTCGTCGTCGCGGGTCATCACGACGCGATAGCGGCCGGAGGCTTCCAACTGCTCCTTGAGCGCCTTGCCGAAGGCGAGCACGACCGATTTCTCGGAGATGGAAGCAACCATGGTGCCGGGGTCGATACCGCCATGGCCGGGATCGATGACGACGACGCGGCGCGTCTCGCCGCGGGGCTTGGCGGCGGGAAGCGCCGGCGCAGGCGCTTCCTGCACTTTCTTTGCCTTGGCCGCCTCGGCCAGGAAATCGGCACGCGCAGCCTTCTTCAGCTCGATCGTGAGCTCGCCGAAGCCGCCGCGCACGGGTTTCACCTCGGTCCTGGCGATCGTGGCCGGCTGCGAAAGATCGATGATGATTCGGGCCCTGTCGGCGGTGAAGAGGCCGTAGCGATAGGCGCTGACGAAGCCGGCAGCCTTTTTCGCACTGCCCTGGATCTGGAAGTTGGTCGACGGCATCTCGACGATGACGCGGTCCGGCGAGGCTTGCACCCAAGCCTCGATCTCGACCATCGAAGACATCGTCATGGTCAGGCGCACGCTGTCGCCGCTCTGCTCGAGGCGCGCATCGGTCGCGACCGGATACTCGTTCTGCGGCTTGCTCTCGCTGCGCGCCGGCACGGAGGCGAATATGAGCCCGCAGGCCAAGGCGATGAAGGCGGCACCCCGCAGGATATTGCGGGACGATCGACCTTCCGGACCCTGAACAGCGTGGCGCATGCGCGAAAACAGCTGGAAAATCCCGTTCGATATTACCAAGGCTTAACCATAACGGGGGTGAAATCTTAAGAGGCGGTTACCACCTCTCAAGGAGGGCGTGAACCGCTCGGGGACCGGGTCGGCGAAATGCGGCTGTCATGTGACTTGCAAATCACCATCACCTGTCTGTAATGGAATTGGCTGCCCGTCAGCCTGCCCATGGGACACACCCGGATCGAGCGATCCGTCGGCGTCCGGTCAGGCTGTGCCACCTTCTCCCTCGGGAGCGGCGGCGGGTAGCCACAACGGATCGTCCGCAGACGGTTGGTACGGGGATTGCGAGTGTTCTGCGCCCCACCTTGTCTCGCGAGCGTGCAAACGCGATGGGCCGGCCGCCAGGCAGACGCATCGCAGGTCAGGACAGATGACGGGGCAAAAGACGACGCTAGCACCTGAGGTGAACCGTCCGAACCTGCGGGACCGCGCCGGGCTTCAAGCCCGAGCAGCGCTCCCGAGCCGTATTCCTGTCCAGGCTAGTCTTTCCCACCTCCTGCAACATGCCGGCTCGTTCCGGCCTCAGCGCGGCGCCCCTGGCCGCGGCGGCGGATTCTCATCCGTAGCCGCGCCTGCACAGGCGACCGCGCCAATGGAAGTTTCATATGGCCAACAAGATGCTTATCGATGCCACCCACCCGGAGGAGACCCGGGTCGTGGTGGTCCGCGGATCCCGCGTCGAAGAGTTTGATTTCGAATCCGCCAGCCGCAAGCCGCTGCGGGGGAATATCTATCTCGCCAAGGTGACGCGCGTTGAGCCGTCGCTTCAGGCGGCGTTCGTGGAGTATGGCGGCAATCGGCACGGATTCCTCGCCTTCTCCGAAATCCACCCGGACTACTATCAGATCCCCGTCGCCGACCGGCAGGCGCTCATCGAGGACGAGGCGCGTGCCGAACGCGACGAGGAGCGCGACGAGGAGCGCCGCGAGAAGCGCGGCCGCCGCGATCGCGGGCGCCGTGGCGACCGTGACCACCGCGCCAAGAAGGCCGCGGCCGACGAGACCGTCTCGGCCGAGGTCGAGGCGAATGGCGAGGACCGCGTCGAGACCGACGGCAAGGAAGCCGCCATGGTCAACGAGGGCGCGCCGGCCTTCGGCGAGTACTTCGCCCCGGCAGTTGCCGAATCGACGACCGAGGACGCCGCCGAGAATGCCGCCCCGCTGACTTTCGAGACGGTCGAGGCGACCGCCTCGGCGAATGAGGACTCGGCTTCCGTGGAAGACGCCGAGGCTTCGGAAGTCGAGGCCCGCAAGCCGTCCGAGGACGAAGGCTCCGAGGATGGCGACGACGAGGAGAACGGCGAGGAGGCCGAAGAGGCTCCCGAGCAGCTCGGCGGCGGCGACGCCCTCGACGACATGCCGGAGCGCCCGCACCGGCAGTCGCGCCGCCAGTACAAGATCCAGGAGGTGATCAAGCGCCGCCAGATCATCCTGGTCCAGGTCGTCAAGGAAGAGCGCGGCAACAAGGGCGCGGCGCTCACCACCTATCTCTCGCTCGCCGGCCGCTATTCGGTGCTGATGCCGAACACCGGCAAGGGCGGCGGCATCTCGCGCAAGATCACCAACGCCGAGGACCGCAAGCGCCTCAAGGAGATCGCCCAGGAGCTCGAGGTTCCCGAGGGGATGGGCCTCATCCTGCGCACGGCCGGCGCCTCGCGCACCAAGGTCGAGATCCGGCGCGACTACGAGTATCTGATGCGGATGTGGGAGAGCGTGCGCGAGCTGACGCTGGCCTCTGTCGCCCCGGCGCTGGTCTATGAGGAGGGCAACCTCGTCAAGCGCTCGATCCGCGACCTCTATAACAAGGATATCGACGAGGTTCACGTCGCCGGCGAGGAGGCTTATCGCGAGGCCAAGGACTTCATGCGCATGCTCATGCCGAGCCATGCCAAGAGCGTGAAGCCCTATCGCGAGCAGACCCCGCTATTCGCCAGCTTCGGCGTCGAGAGCCAGCTCGACGCGATGTTCTCGAACACCGTCACGCTCAGGTCCGGCGGCTATCTCGTGATCAACCAGACGGAAGCGCTGGTCGCGATCGACATCAACTCGGGTCGCTCGACCCGCGAGCACAATATCGAGGACACCGCCCTCAAGACCAATCTCGAAGCTGCAGAGGAAATCTCTCGCCAGCTCCGCCTGCGCGACCTCGCCGGCCTCATCGTGATCGATTTCATCGACATGGAGGAAAACCGGAACAATCGGGCGGTCGAGAAGAAGCTGAAGGAGTGCCTCAAGGACGACCGCGCCCGCATCCAGGTCGGCCGCATCTCGGCCTTCGGCCTGCTGGAGATGTCGCGCCAGCGCATCCGCACCGGCGTGCTCGAAAGCTCCTCTGTCCCGTGCCCGCATTGCGCCGGCGCCGGCATGATCCGTTCGACGTCGTCCGTCTCGCTGCAGATCCTGCGTGCGCTGGAGGAGACCCTGATCAAAAGCGCCTCGCACAACCTCACCGTCCGCACCCGGCCGGAGGTCGCGCTCTACGTCCTCAACCAGAAGCGCGCGCATCTGGCCGATCTCGAGAACCGGTTCGCTATCGCGATCACGGTCTCGACCGATCCGAACCTGCTCGGCACCCGCTACTTCGAGGTCGAGCGCGGCGAGTTCGTCGGCAATGAAGGCCGGGTGATCCCGACCAGCTTCAAGGCCGAAGCCATCGCCTCCGATGTCGATGACGAGGCGCTGGATGCTGCGGCCGAGGCTGCCGCGCTCGATGCCGAGACCGGCGACAACGAGACGACTGCCAGCGAAGCCCAGGACGAACGCGGCGAAGGCGACCGCGAGAATCGCCGCCGCCGCCGTCGCCGCCGTCGTCGGCGTGGCGGAGAGCGCGACGACCAGGGCCAGCAGCTCGAAGCGGGTCACGGCGAGGACGCCGAGGGCGATGAGGGCGAGGACGGAGACGACGCGGCCGAGGGCACGGATGTCGAGGTCGTTGCCGAGGCCGTGATCGAGGCTCCTGCCACTGAGGCCGCGCCGGAACCGGCTGCCGAAGAGGCGGCGCCTGCGGAGCCGGCAAAGCCGAAGCGCAGCCGCGCCCGCAAGCCGAAGGCCGAGGCCAAGGAGGTTGAAGCCAAGACGGAGACGGCCACGGCCGAAGCCGCGCCGGCGGAGAAGCCCAAGCGCAGCCGCTCGCGCAAGAAGGTCGTGCCGATCACCGAAGGCGGGGAAGCCGCTGCCGAGACCGCTCCGGCCGCTGCCGAGGCGCAGCCTGAGGCCCCGGCCGCAGTGCCCGAGCCCGTTGCAGCCCCGGCCGAGCCCACTCCGGCGCCTGAGCCGGCTCCCGCTCGGGCCCCCGCGGAAGAGCCCGTTGCGGTCGTGCTGACGGAGCCGGACCCGAACCGCCCGAAGCGCGGCGGCTGGTGGAACAGGCTCGCCGGCCGCTCCTGAGCGCTCGCTTCCGAAACGATCGATGCAAAGCCCGCCGCCACCAGCGGCGGGCTTTGTTTTTCGGGGGCGCTTGGCGGCCGCGTCTCGACCCGGCATTGTGGTCGCCGGCTGATCGCCGGGACGGGAGGAAGCAGATGCCGCCGCCTCGAAACAGGGAACGTGACGTTCTGCTCCTCCTGTGCGCGGTGGGGCTGATCGGTCTGGCCTATCTCGCCTGGCGCGCAGTAGGCTGGTTCGGCGTCGGGCTCGTCGGGCTCCTCGTCGCCTTCCTCGCCGTCAGGATCGAGCTCGAAGGCAATCGGCCGATCGGCCCGCAAATGACGCCCGATCTCCACGCCGAACAGTATCGCTCCGAGGCGGGCTTGCACCACGCCGAGCGCGCGCATCGCAGTGCCGAACGTGGCGCCCTCGCCCGTGCCGCGCGCCTCGCCAGCCTGTTCGGCGGCGGGTTGACGGTTATCGGTTTCGGCCTGTTCTTCCTGCTTTAGAAGCGAGACCCGCTCAGCTCGCCGCTGGTGCGAGCGGTGTCGGAGGCGGCACCGTCGCGATCGCCGCTGCCGCGCTGGATTGCGCCCCGCCCTCGCCGCCGCGCACCGTGACCGCGTTGGACGCGAAGGGAATGTGGGCCTCGTTCAGCGAACGATAGACGCGCTTCAAGGCCTCGCGCTGCAGCATCGACGCCTGATTGGGCTTCCCGGTGAACTTCAGCCGGACCACGATCGCCTGGTCGGTGATATCAGCCACGCCTTGCATCTTGAGCGGCGCGATGAAGTGCGGCCCGTATTCCGGGTCTTCCAGCAGCGCGAGGCCGACCTTCTTGATGGCCTTGCGGGCCTGCTCGATATCGGCGGAGTGATCGAGGCGAACGTTGAACTTCACCGTCGCCCAGTCGCGGCTGGCATTGGTCAGCGACTGCACCTGGCCGAAGGGCACGGTGTGGATCTGGCCGCTCTGATGACGCAGTTGCATCGAGCGCAACGAGATCTTCTCGACAGTTCCCTTGAGCCGGCCGGTATCGACATACTCGCCGACGCGGAAAGCATCCTCGAGCATGAAGAACACGCCGGATACGATGTCGCGCACCAGGGCCTGCGAGCCGAAGGAAATCGCAAGGCCGAGAATTCCGAAACCCGCCAGCAGTGGGCCGATGTCGACGCCGAGACGCGACAGCACCACCAGGATGGTGAGGCCGAGCACTGCGCCCAGGACGACGCCGCGCAGCACCGGCAGCACCGTCGCAAGCCGGCTCGGCACTCCCTCATCATGGGCTACGTCCTCGTCGGCGGGGCCGACGACACGGCGCTGCGGCGTGTAGGCGTCGAAGAAGGCGTGGAGGAAGACGAGCGCGACCCAGCCGGCGAAGGCGAACACGGCGACGCCGACCGTTTGCCGCATGACGGCAGCGAACTGCGCAGAGCTGACGCCAAGAAGAAGTCCGGCCCAAAGCCGTGCGATAATGTAGAAGCCGGCCGCCCAGATCACCCCCAGAGCGGCGGCCCGGACAGCGGCACTGCCGGCGCTCAGGATCGGTGTGACACCGTGCTTTGCCTCGCGCCGGGCCGCACGGCACCGAAGCCAGCTAGCAAGCCCGACGGCAACGATGGGGATGATCACGATCGCCACCTGGGTCAGCGCCGAGGCCTCCGCCCAGCGCCCGCCATTCGACATCATCGCCGCGGCGCTGCTGACCATCCACAACAGGACCGTCGTCGCGATATAGAACCACGCTGTCCCGGCCGCGATCAGCCGCCGGATCGGGCCGGGCTCGGGGGAGCCGGACAGGACCAGCACCGCGAGATCATGCCGGCCGTCATAGAACCACCAGATCTTGAAGAGCGTGATGGCGAGCCCTGTCAGCGCGATGAGCCCCGTCACGGGCCGCGGCCCGGAGCTGACCTGGTTGGCCAGCAGAATCCCTGTCACGATCAACGGCGTCAGAACAGAATAGACAACCAGCCGGCGGAAATGCCGCTCGGCACGCGGCAGTGGCATGATACGGCGTTCGGGAGCATCGGGCGAAATCAGGAACCGGCCGACGGCAATATAGAGCGCGCCGATCGCGGCGCCGTTTGCGGCCGTCGTCAGGGCCTGCATGGCGAGGTCGTCCGCCGGCAGCCAGGCGTTGCGGGCCGTTCTCGCCACGGCGAGTGCCAGCAGGATCGTCGCGACATCCTGGAGTAGCCCCCATGAGGAGGCGATGAGGCGCGGAGTGAACTCCGGCCCCAAAGGCCGACGCTTGCGCGCGAACCAACGGGCGGTCGCGATCCGGAACGCGAAGGCGATGGCGAGCGCGAGGCAGACGATCCCGACGATCCGCCAACCGGCGGTGGGCCCGTCGCGGCCGTTGAGATTGCGCTGCCAGGAGCGTTCCCAGTCGGCAGGCAGCTCGGTGACCGAGGGAATGGAGGCGCCACTATATTCGACGCCGTCGACGAAACGGTCGACGAGCGCACTGGCCTCGGCCTGGAAACCCTCCTCATCCGCCATCGAGATGGCCGGTGCGGGAGCTGCCGCAGCTGGCTTGGTTTTAGCGGTCGGCGCGGGCGCGGGCGGCGGCGCCGCGGCCGGCACGCCGCCGACCCGGATCTCCACGGGCCGACCCGACAGCGCATCGACCATCCTGCGGATCGTTTCGGGCGTCTCGTCGCCGCGAAGATTGAGGACGACCGGGGCCTGGGTTTCGGCGCGCGCCGTTCCCGCCAAGCCGAAGCCGAGCAGAAGAACGAGCGAAACGAGCGCACAGATCAGGATCGCTGAGGAGAGCGCTGAAAGGCGCCTCGCAGAAGCCCTGCCGGCTGCAGCGACGTCCATGGCCAATCTCCCCCTTCTCCGAAGCGGAGAATGCGGAGCTTCTGCGGATTCTGGCAAGGGGGACGAGGCACTATGCCTCAGCGATTCTTGAGCCAGCCACCGATGCGAGAGACCGCCTCTTTGCATTCCGCCAATGAGCCTGCGAAGGAGAGCCGCACCGTGCGGGCGCCGCGCCCTTCGTCGAAGTCGAGCCCCGGCGTGATCGCGACGCCGGCCTCTTCGAGGACACTGCGGCAGAAGGCCATGGAATCGTTCGAATATCGGCCGATATCGAGATAGATGTAGAAGGCGCCGTCGACCGGCAGGAAGTCGCCGAGCCCGATCTCGGGCAGGGCCTTGAGCAGGAAGGCGCGGTTTTGTGCATAGCCCGCCTTGATCGCCTCGCATTCCTGCGTCGCATCGAAGGCCGCCTCTCCCGCCACCTGGCTGAGATAGGGCACCGAGATCGACAAATTCTGCTGGAGCCGCTCGATGGTGCGCACAAGCCGCTCGGGCACGATGAGCCAGCCGACGCGCCAGCCGGTCATGCAATAGTATTTCGAGAACGAGTTGACGACGATCGCGTCCTGATCGGCCGCGAGCGCCGTCGTGGCGGGCGCGTCATAAGTCAGCCCGTGATAGATCTCATCCGAGATGTACCAGAGCCCGAGCTTGCGGCAGCAGGCCGCGACCTCGGCGATCGCGTCCGGCGCCATCACCACGCCGGTCGGGTTGGCCGGGCTCATCGTCAGCACGCCGGCGAGCGGCTTCTCGCGATGGGATCGCTCGATCAGCTCGGGCGTCAGCGCAAAGCGCGTCTCGGGCCCAACCTCGATCGCGACCGGCTCAAGCCCGAGCGCGATCAGGATATTGCGATAGGCCGGGTAGCCTGGCGCCGTGATCGCGATCCGCGAGCCCGGCTGGAAGCAGGCGAGGAAGGCGAGAATGAAGCCGCCGGAGGAGCCCGTCGTCACCACGACACGTTCGGCCGCCACGTCGACGCCATAAGCTTCGCGATAATGGCGTGCGATGCGATCCCTCAGCGAATCCGTGCCGAGCGCCTGCGTGTATCCGATCCGCCCATCCTCGAGCGCCCGCGCCGCGGCGGCGCGGATCGAGGCCGGAGTCGGCGCCGAGGGCTGGCCGACCTCCATATGCACCACCGAGCCGCCGCGACGCTCGATCGCGGCCGCCTGGTTCATCACGTCCATGACGATGAAGGGGGCTACACGCTCGGCGCGCTCGGCGAGCGCAGGCAGCGCAGCGGGCGAAAACGGGGGCTTCTGCATCGACTTGTCCGGTTCATCGAGGGGCCGAGCCCGCGTAGCCGAGGCAGCGCCGGCCCGCAACCGCCACCCTGCTGGCAGAGCTGTGATTTGACCTTCGGGCGGCGAACACACACAAGCTCGCGCATACGAGTGCTTTGTTCCGTTGGATCGTTCTGCGCCCAGCGGCTTTGAAAGGACAACCAGATGGCTTTCCGGACCCTCACCAGCCTGGCGCGCGCCTGCCTGCGGCCTGCCGGCCTCGCGCTTGGCCTCTGGCTCGCGGCCTCCGCCGCGCCCGCCATGGCGCAGGGCCAGCCTCTCTCGCCCGAGCAGCGCAAGGCGGTGACGGACCTGATCCGCGAGACGCTGCTGAAGAACCCCGAGATCATCCAGGATGCTCTGATCGAGCTCGAGCGCCGCAACACCGTTGCCCAGGCCGAGGCGCAGCGCGGTGCCGTCGCCGCCGAGAAGGCGCGGATCAGCGATCCGGCGACCTCCGTCATCATCGGCAATCCCGAGGGCGACATCACCCTCGTCGAGTTCATGGACTACAACTGCGGCTTCTGCAAAAGGGCGATGGAGGATGTGACGGCTCTCGCCAAGAGCGATCCGAAGCTGCGCGTCGTGCTGAAGGACTTCCCGATCCTCGGACCGGATTCGGTCGAGGCGAGCCGCGTCGCCGTCGCCGCCAAGAACCAGCTCCAGGGCCAGAAGTACTTCGATTTCCACAACAAGCTGATGGCCGTGAAGGGCAAGGTCAACGGTGCCAAGGCGCTCGACATCGCCAAGGAGATCGGTGCCGATGTCGCGCAACTGAAGAAGGATATGGAGGCGCCCGCCACCAAGGCCGCGATCGAAGATACCGTCGCGCTCGGCGACAGGCTCGGCCTGACCGGAACGCCGGCCTTCATCGTCGGCGACGAGATCGTCTTCGGCGCCGTCGGACAGGCCGCTCTCAAGCAGAAGATCGACTCCGTGCGCCGCTGCGGCAAGACCGAATGCGCCGGCTGAGGCCGGTCACCGCCCCCCTGCAATGAGACATGCCGGGCTGGCAGGCGCCGTTCAGGCTTCCCCTGCCGGCCCGCAACGTTTATGAGGGCGGCTCCTGCCGTCTGCGAGCGGCGCCGGAATCAACGCCCTTACATGGTCTCCGTCCGCGTCCTGAACGGACCCCACCCCAATCCGCCTGCACCACGCGGGACGGCTAGCTGCGGCGGCGGGCACGCTGAACCCGTGTTCGACGCCATGGCTCTGCTGCCGGACGGGTGGGCGGCGAAGGCCATCTGAATCCGAATGAACGGGCTCGCGGCGCAGGCCGCGGCCCATCCGAGAATCTAAAGAAGACGGTGACACCCGCCATGGCGACCAAGAGCCCGATCGATCCCGAACTTGTCCGCGAGCTCGCCGAGCTCCTGAACCAGACCGATCTCACCGAGATCGAAGTCGAGAAGGGCGATCTGCGCGTTCGCGTCGCCCGCAGCATCACCACGACCGTGCAGGTCCCGGCCGCGGCGCCCCTGGCGGTCGCAGCCGCCCCCGTCGCGGCAGCCGCCGTCGAAAGCAAGCCGACCGCCGCCCATCCGGGTGCGGTCAACTCGCCGATGGTCGGAACCGCCTATCGCCGCCCCTCGCCCGAGGCGAAGCCGTTCGTCGAGATCGGCAGCATCGTGAAGCAGGGCGAGCGCATCCTGCTGGTCGAGGCGATGAAGACCTTCAACGACATCGTCGCGCCGCGCGCCGGCAAGGTCACGGCCATCTTCGTCGAGGACGGCCAGCCCGTGGAATACGGCGAGCCGCTGCTGGTGATCGAGTGAGCGTGGCGCCGCTCGCCGCCCGGTCGGATTTGGGTTTCAAGATGTTCGACAAGATTCTGATCGCCAACCGTGGAGAGATCGCGCTGCGCGTCCTGCGCGCCGCCAAGGAGCTCGGAATCGCCACCGTCGCGGTTCACTCCACGGCCGACGCCAACGCCATGCATGTGCGCCTTGCCGACGAGAGTGTCTGTATCGGCCCGCCGCCGGCGCGCGAGAGCTACCTCAACGTCCCCGCCCTGATCGCCGCCTGCGAGATCACCGGCGCCGACGCGGTCCATCCCGGCTACGGCTTCCTGTCCGAGAACGCCCGCTTCGCCGAGATCCTGGACCAGCACAACATCACCTTCATCGGCCCCAAGGCCGAGCATATCCGCGTGATGGGCGACAAGATCGAGGCCAAGCGCACCGCGAAGCGCCTCGGCATCCCCTGCGTTCCCGGCTCGGAAGGCGGCGTCAGCGATGATGGCGATGCGCTGCGCATCGCCAAGGAGATCGGCTTCCCGGTCATCATCAAGGCCGCGGCCGGCGGCGGCGGGCGCGGCATGAAGGTCGCGCGCAGCGAGGAGGAAATCCTCGTCGCGCTCCAGACCGCCCGCACCGAGGCCAAGGCCGCCTTCGGCGACGACGCGGTCTATATCGAGAAATACCTGGAAAAGCCGCGCCATATCGAGATCCAGGTGCTCGGCGACGGCCGGGGCAACGCCATCCATCTCGGCGAGCGTGACTGCTCGCTGCAGCGCCGCCACCAGAAGGTCTGGGAGGAAGGCCCCTCGCCTGCCCTCAATGCCGGCGAGCGCGACCGGATCGGCGATGTCTGCGCCAAGGCGATGTCCGAGCTCGGCTATCTCGGCGCCGGGACGATCGAGTTCCTCTACGAGGACGGGAAGTTCTACTTCATCGAGATGAACACCCGCATCCAGGTCGAGCATCCCGTCACCGAGATGATCACCGGCATCGACCTCGTCAACGAGCAGATCCGCATCGCCGCCGGCGCGCCGCTCTCGCTCAAGCAGTCGGACATCGTCATTGAGGGCCACGCCATCGAGTGCCGGGTCAATGCCGAGCATCCGGCGACCTTCCGGCCCTCGCCCGGCAAGATTGCATCGTTCCACACGCCGGGCGGCCTCGGTGTGCGCGTCGATTCCGCCGCCTACCAGGGCTATGCCATCCCGCCGCACTACGACTCGCTGGTCGGCAAGCTGATCGTCCACGGCCGGAACCGCGACGAATGCCTGATGCGCCTGCGCCGCTCGCTCGACGAGTTCGTCGTCGACGGCGTCGACACCACGCTGCCGCTGTTCCGCACGCTGGTCCGCAACCCGGACATCCTCAACGGCGACTACAACATCCACTGGCTCGAGAAATTCCTCGCCGCCGGTGGCATGGGCGAACCGGAAGCCTGAGAGCGCCGGCAGCTCCGGAAACGACAAAGCCCCTCGCATCGCGAGGGGCTTTTGTTTTGACGATCACGCACTCCTCAGCGGAACCGCAACGACATTCCCGGGCGGGCCAAAGGCCTGAGCCCGGGAAGTCCCCGAGCCCTCATCCTGAGGAGCGCCACAGGCGCGTCTCGAAGGATGTTGCCGGGGGGCGCGAGACATCTGGAACATCTTCGAGACGCCGCGTTCCGCAGTTCCTCAGGATGAGGGCTCGATTCTCAAACGTCGCTCAGATCGTCTCCAGCAGGCCCTTCATCAGCGCCTGCCGCGGAGCGATCGAGGAGATCAGCGCGTATTCCTGCAGCGTGTGCGCGCCGTCGCCGTCAATGCCGAGACCGTCGAGGGTCGGCACGCCGAGCGCTGCGGTGAAGTTGCCGTCCGAGCCGCCGCCCGTCATCGGGCAGTCCTGCAGGTCGAATCCGATGCCGGCCGCGACCTTCTGCGCCTGTCCGAACAGCTCCGCCACCATCGCCGATTTTTCATAGGGCGGCCTGTTCATGCCGCCGGTGATGCGCAGCTTCACATCGGGATCGTGCGGCTTGAGGCTGAGGATGCGGTTCTCCATCATCACGCCATCGGCGAGCGTGGTCACGCGGCAATCGACGCTGAACCAGGCGTGCTGCGGGATGACGTTCGCGGCCGTGCCGCCGCCGACCAACGCGACGCTCGTCGTAATGCCGCGGGCATAGTCGGTCATGCCCTCGACGGCGAGGATCTGGTGCGCCGCCTCGCGGATGGCGCTGCGCCCATCGGCATGGCGCGAGCCGGAATGGGCCGGCCGGCCTTCGAGCCTGACATCGAAGCGGCCGACGCCCTTGCGCGCCGTGACGATCCTGCCGCCTTGCCGCGCCGGCTCGGTGACGAGCACCGCTGCCGATTTCCGGCCGATCTCCTCGATCAGCCCGCGGCTGGTCGGCGAGCCGATCTCCTCGTCAGGCGTGAACAGGAAGACCAGCGGCCGTTTGGCGCTGCCGGCGGATGCGACCTGCTTGAAGGCCTGCAAGGCAAGCCAGGCGCCGCCCTTCATGTCGTAGACGCCGGGACCATAGAGCCGGTCGCCCTCGATCCTGACCGGCAGCTCCTTGGCGCTCGTGCCGACCGGATGCACCGTGTCGAGATGCGACATCACCGCGACGGCCGGCTGGCCGTTGTCGAGGCCCGCGCGCAGCATGACCATGTCGCCGAGCCCGTCACGACCCGGGATGCGCTCGACCGCGATCGGCAGCCCTTCCACATCCTTCTGGACGAGGTCCATCATGCCGTTCAGCCCGGCGGGATGGCTCGTAGGGCTCTCGAGCGCGACCCAGACGGAGAGCGCGGCGACGGCATCGTTCTGATTCATGGGGGCATTTTCTCCAAAGATGCGGTGGCCCGGAAGGCCATCTCCTGCTGGCACCCGGCGCGGCTCAGCGTCCCGCCAGGGCGGCTTCAGCCGCCGCTGCGATCGCAAACAGCGCCGCATCGCCGCCGCCGGCCCGCGCCAGCATCAGCCCGGCCGGCGCCTCGCCCCCACGATGCATCGGCAGCGAGATCGCGCAGCCATCCATCATGTTGATCAGCGTCGGGTTGCGCAGCATCAGCAGGTTGATGCGGGTGAAGGCCTCGTCGTCTTCCACGAGTTCGGCGATGGCCGGCGCGACGGTCGGCACGGTCGGCATCGCCAGCACGTCGAAGCCCGAAATATCCTCGCGCATCGCCGCGACGAAGGCGGCCCGCGCATGGGTGAGCTCGATATAGTCGGCGCAATCCTGATTGCGGCCGCGCAGCACCCGCGTCCGCACGCGCGGGTCGTAGCCATCGCCCTTCGCCTCGATCAGGGCGCGGTGATGGGCGTAGGCCTCCGAGGCGGCAAAGCCACCCTTGGCGTTGAGTCGCGCAACCTCGGCGAAGCGTTCGAGGGGCGCATCGATCACGGCGGCGCCGGCCTTCGCAAGCAGCTCCAGCGCCCGGTCGAAGCTTGCCGCGACATGCGCGTCGAGCCCGTCGAGCGCGATCGTCTGCGGCACGCCGATGCGCAGGCCCTCGAGGCTGGCCGGGACGTCCTTCGGCAGCTCCGCTCCGCTCATGACCTCGTGCAGGATACGGCAGCATTCGACGCTGTTGGCGAGCGGGCCGATCGAATCGAGCGTCTGCGACAGCGGGAAGGCGCCCTCGCGCGGCACGCTCGCGGCCGTCGGCTTGTAGCCGACGATGCCGCAGAACGCCGCGGGGATGCGGCAGGAGCCGCCGGTGTCCGAGCCGATTCCGGCATAGGCCATGCCGTCCGCGACCGACACGGCGGCCCCCGAGGAGGAGCCGCCGGGAATGCGGCGCGTCGCGCGGTCATAGGGCGAGGCCGGCGTGCCGTAATGCGGGTTGAGGCCGAGCCCCGAGAAGGCGAACTCGGTCATGTTGGTCCGCCCCATCACGATGAAGCCGGCGCGCCGCAGCCGCGCGATCGCCGGCGCGTCGCGCTCGGCCGGGACCGCATCGGCCAGCACGGTCGAGCCGGCCGTGGTCGGCTCGCCGGCGAGGTCGAACAGATCCTTCACCGAGATCGGGATGCCTGCGAAGGGCGACGGCGCGAGCCCGGCCGTCCGCAGTTTATCCATCGCCTCGGCCGCGGCGAGCGCCGCCTCGCGATGGACCTTGATAAAGGCGAGCGTTCCCTCTCCCTGCGGCGCGTCGATCCGGGAGAGCGCCTCGCGCACGAGGGCAAGCGAGGTGGTCCGGCCGGAGGCGAGATCATCGGCAAGGACGGAAAGGGTGCGAGCCATGATGTTGTCGGGACCAGGTCGAGGCGGAGGATATCGAGGAGCAGGCAGCCTGCCCTTCGGAGGGAGGCAGCGCATGTTTGGCATGCTGCGGACCAACAGCATAGCTATGCGCAGGCAAGGCGGCCCCGCCGCGATCGCGGGCGATCCCCGCGCTGCCAGAGCGCACGACATCTTCCTGTGAACTGTTTCGCAGGCAACGTGAATTCAGCTCTTGCCAAGCCGGACCGCATTGATTAGACCCCGGCTCACCAACGCGGCGCCCCGAAGCGCCCCATCGTTGGGGGATCGTCTAACGGTAGGACCCCAGACTCTGACTCTGGTTGTCTAGGTTCGAATCCTAGTCCCCCAGCCACTTTTAAGTGGCAAGCGTTGGCGCCGAGGGCGCGAGCAGGCAATCCTGGATCCGAACAGGTCACGCCGATAGCCCGGATTTGATCCAGCGACGTCCGATGCCTGATAACGCCCGGAATCCGAGGCTGCCGTCTGGCAACCTCGGAATCGAGTCGTCGGATCAGAGGTCCATTCTGAACGAGTAGCTGGCGCCAAGCCCGACCGTGAACTGGTCACGCTGGCCGATCGTGCGGACAAGCGGCGAGCGCGCGGCCTCGTCGATCATCCGGTCATAGCGCGCGAACAGCGTCGTCGACCATTGCTCGGACCAAGTGTATTCGAGTGCCGTCGCGACGCCCAGGCTCTTGGCGCCGCCTGAGGGCCGATATGGCGTCAGATAGCCGTTGATCAGCGCTTCCGGCGCCGTCACGCCGAAATTGGTGCGCATGTAGGACGCGTTACCCAGCGAGAGCCGCGGGCCCGCCGACAGCGTGAAGCGCCCCAGGCGCTCGACCCAGTCGGCCGAGAGGTCGGCAACGATGCCGTGGTGCCCGTTGAAGCCCTGGCGAACCTCGATGCGCGTGCGCAGGCGATCGAGTATCGGCCAGAACTCGGCGAAAACGCCGGCCTCGATCGCCCACGGAACGTCTCGCATGCCGAAAAGCTTCGGGCTCGACGACGAATAGCGCCCGCTTTTCCAGCTCCCCGCCACGCCGAAGCTGAAGCGGTTGGTTTCATAGAGCGCGAAATCGAGACTGTCGTCGGGCGCGCTGAAGCCTTCCGGCTCGCCGACGCGGCGCCAGCTGAGCGAGGGCATGAAGGACGGGCCCACGGCATTCGCCCCCTCGTATTTGGGACCCATCTGGAACGATCCGCCGAGCGTCACGATCCAGCCCTTGGCTGGCGTTGCGTCCGTCAAAGCCGGGCTCGGCTCGGCAGCCGCCGCGGACGTCGCCGACAGCAGAACGAGGCAGCCAATCTGTCCAAAACCGATACGCGACACGGTTCCTCCATGCGCGGCAAACGCGCCAAACATCATTCTGGCGCGCTTTCGCGACAGTGCCGCTACATGCCCGCCAATCATTCGATTACCGTCCGACCAACCCGAATATCGAGCTTCTTGATTCTATGCCAGAGGCTGCGTTCGGCAATGCCCAGCATCCTTGCCGCTTTCACCTGCACGCCCTCGCTCCGGCGCAGCGCCTCGACGATGAAATCCCGTTCGATCCGTTCCAGTTCGGCGTCGAGATCGCGCGGCAGCGCGTCGCGGCCGGCCCGGCGCGGCCCCTCGAACAGATCGCGCGGGAGATCCTGGACATCGATCTGTGAAGTCTTGGCAACGATGAGCGCCCGCTCGACGCAATTGTGCAGCTCGCGGATATTGCCCGGCCAGTCATGTCCCGCCATGGCTGCGAGCGCGGCGGGCGAGAAGCCGGCAACCCGCTTGCCGATCGTTTCCGAGAGCGTCGCCAGAAAATGCGTCGCCAGAAGCGGAATGTCTTCAGGGCGCTCGCGCAATGCAGGCAGCTGGATCGGAAAGACATTGAGGCGATAGAACAGATCTTCCCGGAAGCTGCCCGCGGCGACCGCTTCGCGCATGTCCTTGTGCGTCGCCGCGATCAGACGGACATCGACGCTCTGGCTGCGATTCGCGCCGACCGGCTCGAAGCTGCGCTCCTGGACGACACGCAACAGCTTGGCCTGGATCGCAAGCGGCATGTCACCGATCTCGTCGAGGAAGAGCGTGCCGCCCTCGGCCGCGGCGAAACGGCCGACCCGATTGGCCAGCGCGCCGGTGAAGGCGCCCTTGACGTGGCCAAAGAGCTCGCTCTCCAGCAGAGTTTCCGGAATGGCGGCGCAATTGACGGCGATGAAGGGCCGCCCCCGGCGCGGGCTGTTGAAATGGATCGCGCGGGCGACCAGTTCCTTGCCCGTGCCGCTCTCCCCATTCAGCATGACGGTCGCCCGGGTCTCGCAGACCTCGGTGACCTGCTCGATCACGCGGCGGAACGACGCGCTGTTGCCGATGAGCGTATCGAAGCTGTGGCGCCCTTCCAGCTCGCTGCGCAGGCGCTCATTGTCCCGCACAACATCGGCAAGGCGCAGCGCGCGCCTGATCGTCGCCGCGACATCCTCCATCTCGAAGGGCTTGGCGATGTAGTCGAAGGCCCCCTCCTTGATGAGCTCGACCGCATCGCGCACGGCGGCGAAGGCCGTCAGGATGATGACGGGAATATCCGGCCAGCGGCTGCGCACCTCACGCAGCAGGTCGCGCCCATCCATCACCGGCAGCCGCAGATCGGTGAGCACGAGGTCGAAGCGCGACTGGTCCAGTGCCACGAGGGCCGCCTGCACGCTCGTCACCGCGGTCGTGCGATAACCGAGATCCTCCAGCGCGGCGGCCAGCACGTCCGCCAGACGCTCCTCGTCATCGACCACCAGGATGGTGTGGCTCACACGTCCTCTCCCGTCTTGACCCGCGGCAATGCGAGCGTAAAGGCCGCGCCCTGGCCCGCCATGCATTCGCAAGCGACCGTTCCGCCATGCGCCGCCGCCACGCTTTGCACCTTAGCGAGCCCCAGCCCCGTACCTTTCGCCTTGGTGGTAAAGAACGGATTGAAGACCTCGCCCCGGATCGCTTCGGGAACGCCAGGCCCTTCGTCGCGGATCGTCAGCGACACTGTGTCTGAATTCACCGCCAGGCTGGCGTGAATGGCGCCGCCCGAAGGCATGGCATCCATGGCATTGAGAACCAGATTAAGGCAGGCTTGGTGGAGCTGGTCGGGGTCCCCGCTGATCAGGGCGCCCTTGCTTCGGTCGTCGATCTGAAGGGTGATGCCGCGCCGGGCAAGCTCGGGAGCCGCAATGGCTGCGACCCGCTCGATGACATTGCGCAACGGGAATCGGCTGTGCACGAGCGGCCTCGGCTGGGCGAAGTCGAGAAAGTCGCGCATCAGGGTCTCGATCCGGCGGACTTCGTCGATGACATAGCCGAGCATCTTGCTCTCGGTTGCGCCGAGCTTGGAGCGATTGCGCACCACCTCCGTCGACGTCTTGATGATGCCGAGCGGATTGCGAACCTCGTGCGCAATCACCATCGCCGCCTGCCCCAGCGCGGAAAGCCTGTCGCGGCGGCGCAATTCCATTTCGAGATCATGCAGCTTGCCCAGCTGCTCGGCCATTCCATTGAATCCCGCGGCGAGCTGCGCGATCTCGCGCCCGCCGCCGGCGGTGACGCGTTGACCGAAATCACCCGCTGCAATCGCCCGGACGCCGCGGGTCAGGGCGCGCAACGGCCGCACGAGCACCTCCGACATCATTATGCCGACGATAATCGCGATGCAGCTTCCGAAGAGGAATATGCCGAGGAACAGCCGCTCGCGGCCGAGCTGCTCGAAGAACCCCGCTTCGCTGCGCAGGCCGATAAAGCTGATCGCCACCAGCTTGCCGTCGATGCCGCGAAAGCCGGTATAGACGGCGCGGTAGGCGCCCCCTTCGGCGTCCGCATCGAAGATTTCCTCCTCGCCGGCATCAAGCCGCGCCAGGATCGCCTTCGGCACGACGACCTTCCGATCGCTATGCGTCTGCACGATCGGTTCGAGCTCGCCGTCGAAGTCGGAGAACAACCGCACTTCCAGCGACGTGACGACCTTGATCCCGCCCAGGTAGTTGTCGTCGAGCCATGAGCCCACGAGAAGATTGGCGGACTGCCCGTTGATCTGGATGGACTGGACGGCTCCCGCCATGATCCAGCGCTGGCCGTCCGCAACGATCCTGAACAATCCCTGCCCCGTCTTCTCGGGCAGAGACCCGACGGCGGAGAAACGGCGCGAGGAGAAGATGATTTCGCCGCCGGGGCGATAGACCGCGATGAGATCGTAGCCGACCGAGCTCAGCACGCCGAATTCGCGCTCGACCGTATGCTGCATCTTGACGTCGCTCGGGCTCCGCTCCAGCCGGCTGCCGATGACCCCGGCGACGCGCTGCGCCTCCTGTGCGGCTTCCGAGACCTCCAGCCCGAAGAAGCGCGACGTCTCGCCCAGCCAATGACCGACATTGTCCTCGAACGCATTGGAAATCAGCTTCGCAGCGACAAAGGCCGAGGCCAGCATCGCCGGCACGATCACCAGCAGGAATCCGATCACCAGCCTGAGCCTGAGCGTGGTCATGCGGGTGGTCACGACGAGCCCCGCAACGGCGGCGGGCCGCCTCCCCGTTCTGCGGTACGCGATCTCGCGTCGTTCACGGCTGCTTCGTCCAGGTGTCGTCGTCGCAGATCAGGCCCCCTAGGACGCAGCCGCGCACCACCAATGTGCCGGGCGCCGCGAGCTCCATCGTCGTGCGGTAGCTCTTGCCATCGGCGGGATTGTAGCCGTCGCCCACGAGCTTTCCGTCCCCGCCCGGAGTGAACCCGCTCAGAACCTGGATGCCGAGAAGCGAGCGCGCGCGCAGTCTGGCATCGGGATTGAACTGGTCGAAACGCGGCTCCTTCAGCCAGACGATGCGGCCACACAGCGCTGCCCCGCAGCGGGCGATCGCGATTTCCGACTCCCCGTCGGAATCGCGCCAGCGCCCGACGACATCCGTTGCAGGGCCGGCGCCGGCCGGCAGGGCCCCCAGGAGCGCGGCAACGGCGAGCGCAATCCGCAAACTACGGGTGCTCATTTTCATGCTCCCCACCGAGCAGGATCACTCCGGCAATGATCAGGGCGATGCCGACGGCGCGCAGGAGATCGATCCGCTCGCCGAAAGCCGCCCAGGCGAACAAGGGCACGGTGATATAGACCAATCCCGTCATCGGGAAGGCACGGCTAAGCGGCATGTCGCGCAAGATCGCCATCCACACCACGAAAGTTCCGAGATAGCCGACGATAGCGAGCCAGACGCCGGGAAGCTCCATGGATCGCGTCAGCATCGCGAGGCCGAAATCCATGTCGCCAAGCCCATCCGCGCCCCATTTGAAGGCGAGCTGCGTGCCGGTGTCGAGCCCGATGAAAGCCAGCCAGATCGCAAGCTGGCGCCAGCGCGACGGCGCTTCGGCGGGTGTGAAGGCAGTCATGCAGCTTTCTTTCCGGCGTGTTCGGCAAGATCGGGATCGAAGCGGTCGAAGCCGAGCCATGGGCTCAAGCGACGCAGCGCCCATTGCAGGGGCGCACGGCGATGGCGGACATGGATGGTGGAGGCAACGAGCCGGCTGCCAAAGCGAAGCTTGGACGCGTAGGCGGTCTGGCCGCTCTGGAACAGGCGGATGCCGCGTTCAAGACAGAAGCGCACATTCGCCATCCAGCTCACCACATAGAGATTGTGCTCACGCGCGAGCGGGTAGCGCATGCCCAGGAACTTATCGATGACGCGATTGGCCTCGACCAGCAGCAGGTTGAACGCCGCAAGCTCGCCTCCGATCCAGTAGAGCACGAAAACGGCCTGCTCGCCCAAGGCCCGCGAAATTCCGGCGAAATAACCGGGCGGCAGCAGCTCGAGCTCGCCATAGTCCAGGCCGCTTTGCGCGCGCGTGGATTCGTAGAGGGCGTCGATCTCCTGCTCGAACCCGGAGATGTCGGTGCGGAACTCGATCCGGACATCGCCTGCCTTCGCGAGCTTGCGCCTGACGTCCTTGCGCGTCGCCGCCGACAGCGACGCCAGATAGGCGGCCTCGTCCGGGAAAGGCAGGTCGAGCACGGCGACCGGCAGGCTGGCCAGGCGCGCAAAGCCTGCCCCGCCCAGGAAGGCGCCGGCCTCCCGTTCCTGCTCGGGCGCCAGATCCTTCCAGACGACCAGATGCGCGCCTTCGGCCACGGCCTGCTGCTGGAGGGTTTCAGCCATTTGCCGAAAGGCAGCGGCCCGGCCAGCCGAATCCAGCCGCGGCGAAAAGCCGAGATGGCAGCGCTCGCCATAGGGAGAGCCGACGCAGAGGGCCTTGAGGGTGACAAGGCCGGGCACATGGCGGAACAGCGCCTCGCCAAGCCCGCGCAGCGGGCCCTGAAGCGGTGTATCGAGTCGGTAGTTCAGCCGGAAGAACGGCGCGACCCCGATCACCTCGCCTTGCGCCTCGAAGACGATCGCCGCCATGCGCAGCCCGACCCCGGAAGCGGCCGCCGCCGCCTCGCAGGCGCTGTAGTAGGCGTGGCACTCCGCCTCGCCGGGCAAGCACGCATCCCAGGCCGCGGGCTCGATTGCGGCCACGCTTGCGACGATCCGGGCGGCAAGCCGGCTCATTCGGCTGCGACGACGCGCAGTCCCGCCGCCTTCTCCCGGACCTCCCGCTTCGCCAGCCGCGCCGCGAGCGCAAGCGAACGCTCGACGACAATGCCCCGCTGCTGGTCGATCGTGACGAGGTGATAGCTGTCGTCGAGGATCACGGCATCGACGAGGCCGCCCAGCCGGCGCTGGATGTAGAACGCGTTCGACAGGCTGGCGACATCGTCCTCGCGGGCATGCACGAGCAGCGCCGGACAGGTGATCGTCGGCATCTCGCGCCGCGTCTGGTCGATCAGCGCCCACATTTGCTGGAGTGCGCCGGACGGCGTGCCGAGCAAACCTGCCTCGGAACTGTCGCCGCGCGTGATCGCGGCGGTGATCAGCGCGCGCGTGCGCAGATCCTTGACGCCATAAGGCTCGCGCTCGACGAAGCTGTAGCGGCGGCCGAAGGGCGTGTTGATCAGCCACTTCAACAGGAAGGCATAGCGCGGGATCGACCAGCCATCGTACCAGAGGGTCGGCGCGTAGAGCGCAAGCCCGTCAACGGCTTCGGGCCGCGCGGCAGCGACATGCATCGCCAGGACGGCACCCATCGAAAGACCGCCGACGATGACGCGATCGCAGATCAGGTGCATCCGGTCGAGTTCGTCGATGACGCTCTGGGCCCAATCGCGCCAGCCCGTCGCCAGAAGCTCGCTTTCTCCGGCGCAGTGGCCGGCGAGTTGCGGGCAGTGCACCGTATGGCCGGCCTGGTTGAGCGCGCGCGCTACGAGGCGCATCTCGGTCGGGGTTCCGCCCAAACCGTGGATCAGAAGGAAGCCGGTCCGGCCACCGGCATAGCGAAGGCTGAAATCGCGCGTCGTCACGTCTCGTTCCGTCAGACTGTTCGAGCGACGATGACCACGCCGCAGGTGATGAGGACAGCACCAAACCATTGCCGGGAACCGACACGCTCGCCGAGCAGAACCGCGCTGGCGAAGGTGATGGCGAGGAAATTGAGGCTGGCAATGGGAAAGGCGATCGAGAGCGGCACCTCAGCGAGGATCCGCAGCCAGATGAAGAATTCCGCCACATAGGTCAGCACGCCGGCCATCGCCCAGCCGGAGCGGCCGAGCGCGACCGTGAGTTCGCGCAGCCCCGCACCCTGCGGCAACCTGTCGGCACCGAGCTTGAGGCAGAGCTGGCCGACGACGTCGCAGACGATCGACAGGATGAACCAGAGGACGATGTTCACGGTCACGGCAGCACCCGCGCAAAGCAGTCGATGAGTTCGGCGTTCACCCGGGCATTGACGGCGAGCTCTTCCGAAGAAGGCCGCAGCGGCCGCGGATGATCGAAATAGGCGAGCGCCGCGCGGAACGGGTCGGAGAAGCGCGGCTCGGACCAGTCGCCGCAGACATCCACCCCGACGATGCGACGCGCGCCCGCCAGGCGCTCGATCGCGCCCAGCAGATGAGTCAGCGGCAGATCGCCCTGGTCCCAGTTGGTCAGCGCCTCGTCCCGCCCGAGGACGTCCTTGTCGATGCTGAGCCAGATATCCCTGGTCGGGATCGTGGCGACGAGGTCGTCGAGGAAATGAGCCCAGTCCTCATCGGCCAGATTGCGCCAATGCAGATGGTTTCCCTCCTGCCGGAAACTCGCAACCGTTCCGTATCGACCCCAGACGCGCGAAGGCGCGTGCCGCCAGGGATAGAGCGAGATCCGCTCCTCCGCGACCGCCCTGAGATTGGCGAATTGCCATTCTGGGCGCACGAGATCGCCGCTGCAGGGACCGATGGTGATGACCTTGCGGACCTGGGGCAGCTCCAGCGCCCGGTTGACCCAGGCGCCGCAATTGACCGTCGCCGGAAACTGCACCCAGTCGGGATGGTTGTCGAAATGGACGACCGTCACCGGCTCGGAGACTCCTGCAATCAGCAGCGCCGCGAGGTGATGGAAATCCCCGGAACCGTAGAAGTAGACAGGTGGTCCGCTCCCGCCGCTGTCCTCTGCCGCCAGTTGCTCGAGCAGCCGCGCGCGCGCGCCGCGGCTCGCCACGATGCGCAGGCGCGCGGCAAGATGCGCCGCATCGATGCGGGAAGCTTCTCCCGCGTCGATGCGGCGGCGCAGCGGCTCCTGGCGCGCGACGCTGCCATCGAGATCGATCACCTGCAGGCGCAACAGCCTTCTCCAGTCGGATCAGGCGCCAGCCACGCGGGCGAAGAGCTGGTCCAGGAGGGCGATCGCCAGATCGATCTCCTCGTAGCTCATGGTCAGGGCCGGCGCGAGCGTGATGACGTTCTTGTAGTAGCCGCCGATATCGAGCACGAGGCCGTAGCGCCGGCCATCGAGCTCCAGATCGGCCTTCATGCCCTCGTCGCACATCAGGTCGACCAACCGCTTCGACGGCGTATAGCTGTCATGCGGCTCGCAGATCTCGATGCGCAGGGCCATGCCGAGGCCGTCGACCTCGCCGACGATCTTGTGACGCTTCTGAAGGTCCTTCAGCCCATCGAGGAAATACGCGCCCTTGGCCATGACCATGGTCTCGTAATCCTCCTCCTGCATCATCTTCATCGCCTCGAGCGCGACGGCCGTGCCGAGCGGGTTGGCGTTGAAGGTCGAATGCGTGGAGCCCGGCGGGAAGACGGTCGGGTTGATCAGCGCTTCCTTGGCCCAGACGCCGGAGAGCGGGTTCAGCCCATTGGTGACGGCCTTGCCGAAGACGATCACGTCGGGCTGGACGCCGAAATGCTCGATCGACCAGAGCTTGCCCGTCCGGTAGAAGCCCATCTGGATCTCGTCGACGACGAGCAGGATGCCGTGGTCGTCGAGCACCTTCTTCAAGCCGGTGAAGAAGTTGGGTGGCGGAATGACGTAGCCGCCCGTGCCTTGCAGCGGCTCGACATAGAAGGCCGCATATTCGGCCTGGCCGGCCTTGGGATCCCAGACGCCGTTGTATTCGCTCTCGAAGAGCCGGGCGAACTGCTGCACGCAGTGTTCGCCATACTCTTCCTTGCTCATGCCCTTCGGCCCGCGGAAATGGTAGGGGAACGGGATGAAGTGGGCGCGCTCGCCGAAATGGCCGAAGCGGCGGCGATAACGGTAGGACGAGGTGATGGCGGAGGCGCCGAGCGTGCGGCCGTGATAGCCACCCTCGAAGGCGAACATCAGGCTCTTGCCGTTCGAGGCGTTGCGCACGAGCTTGAGCGAATCCTCGACCGCCTGCGCGCCGCCGACATTGAAATGGACGCGCCCCTTGGTGCCGAACTTGCGCTGGGCATCCTTGGCGATCATCGCCGCGAGCTCGATCTTCTCGCGGTGGAGATATTGGCTGGCGACCTGCGGCAGCTTGTCGATCTGGCGTTTCAGCGCGTTGTTGAGGCGCGGATTGGCGTAGCCGAAATTGACGGCCGAGTACCACATCTGCAGGTCGAGGAAGCGGTTGCCCGCCGCATCGAGCATGAAGGAGCCCTCGCAGCCCGAGAAGATCTTCGGGAACTGTGTGTAGTGCACGGTATCGCCATGCGAGCAGAACTCCGCCTCGAGTGCGAGCAGGCGGGCCTCCTCGGCGGTGACCGAGGCCAAGTTCACCGCAGCAGGAGCGGCTGCAGAACGGCCGTGCTGGGGAAATCCGTCATCCATTGATCAAGTCCTTGATGTGATGGCTCGCTGCGGCCGGGACGACGCCAGTCAGCATGTCGTCGAGGGCACGCGCCGCTTCCGCGAGCCGGGAGAATGGGCGGTGTTCCACCCCAGCCTGGTCGCAATGGGCGATCAGGCCGTTCTTGGCGAAGACGATGTCAGCGCGCTCGGCCAGGCAGAAATCGGACCGGCCGTCGCCGACGAGGATGGTGGCAGGCCGCCCCAGGCTGGTAGCCACGCTGCATTTGCAGGTGCCGCTGTTGCAGCTTCCATCGCGGGACGCATGCGGCGAAGTCAGGCGCCAGCGATCCACTCCGACCGGTTCGAGGTGATTGGCGATAACCGGCAGCCCGGCGAGCCCGGCCCGACGAAGCACGGTATGAATCGTGCGGTCGAGCCCGTCCGAAACCACGGTAACGGGCACGCCGTGGCGCTGGCAGACCCGGACGAAGAAGGCAAAGCCCCAGTCGATCGCGAAGCTTTCAACGAAGCCGTCGAAAGCATCGGGCGAGGCGCGCAGCAGCCCGACCTGCCGCTCCATGCACTCCCGCGAACCGATGAGTCCGGCGACCCAGTCATCCTCGATCGCTTCCCAACCGGGCTCGGCGAAGCGGGCCAGGACACAATCCGTCGTGTCCTTCTCTGAAATCGTCCCGTCGAAATCGACGATGGCCTGCCATTGCATCTGCGCGGAAGCTCCCGTTTCGCGGAGCTGCCAATGGCAAGCGTCGTGCCATCACGCAATGCATTGATTTGATTAGGCTTTCTTGCCCATCCAACCGGTGGATTCCTCACAAAATTGAGGTCACCATCAAATTTTGGAGCATCGCGGCCAATGGAGTACAAACTCGGACATGCGCGCCGAAGACATCTGCGAAAGAGCGGCGATCGCCAGTTGCCCCTCCACCAACAGCGCCATTCAAGCGGCTGCGCCTGCGGATGGCGACAGGCGCCGCAAGACGCGCCTATCCCGCGCTCAGTGTGCGCCGCACCGCGTCCTGCCAGCCCCTGACCTTGCGCTCGCGCTGGCTGGCCGCCATGGCCGGCGAGAAGCGGCGCTCCAGCCGCCATTGGTCGGCAAAGCGTCCGGGCTCCGGGAGGAGCCCGGCGTCGAGCCCGGCGAGATAGGCTGCGCCCAGCGCCGTCGTCTCGAGCACTGTCGGCCGGTCGACCGGCAGATCGAGGATGTCGGCGAGGCGCTGCATCGTCCAGTCCGACGCGACCATGCCGCCATCGACCCTGAGCACCGAGCGACCGCCCTGCCCGGCCTCCGGCCAGTCGGCATGCATCGCCTCGATCAGGTCGAGCGTCTGGTAGCAGACGCTTTCGAGGGTGGCGCGGGCGAATTCGCGCGGGCCGGAATTGCGGGTCAGCCCGAACATCGCGCCACGGGCATGGGCGTCCCAGTGCGGTGCCCCGAGGCCGACGAAGGCCGGCACCAGATAGACGTCGTGCTCGGGATCGGCCGCCTCCGCCAGCGGGCCGGTGTCGCTGGCCTTCTCGATGATGCCGAGGCCGTCGCGCAGCCATTGCACCGCAGCACCCGCGATGAAGATCGAGCCTTCGAGCGCGTAGGTCCGCTTGCCGCCGAGCTGATAGGCGACCGTGCTGAGCAGGCGATGCTTCGAGCGGACCGGCGTGTCGCCGGTGTTGAGCAGCGCGAAGCAGCCGGTGCCGTAGGTCGACTTCACCATGCCCGGCGTGAAGCAGGCCTGGCCGATGGTCGCCGCCTGCTGGTCCCCCGCGATACCGCGCACCGGGATCGACTTTCCGAAGAGCTCCGGCACCGTGTCGCCGAAATGCGCGGCACAGTCGCGCACCTCCGGGAGGATCGCCGCCGGAATGTCGAAGAGGCCGAGCAGTTCGGGGTCCCAGATGCCACGGCCGATGTCGAACAGCATGGTGCGCGCCGCATTGGTGGCATCGGTGGCATGTACCGCCCCGCCCGTCAGCCGCCACAGCAGGAAGGAATCGACGGTGCCGAAGGCGAGTTCGCCCGCTTCGGCCCGCCGCCGCGCGCCGGGCACATTGTCCAGCAACCAGGCGATCTTGGTCGCGGAGAAATAGGGGTCGATGCGCAGCCCGGTACGCTGGGCCACGAGGTTTTCGTGGCCGGCGGCCGCGAGATCGGCACAGGCCTGCGCCGTGCGCCGGTCCTGCCACACGATGGCGCGGTGAATCGCCTTGCCTGTCCGCCGGTCCCAGATCAGCGTCGTCTCGCGCTGGTTGGTGATTCCGATACCGGCGATGTCGCCCGCATTCAGCCCCGCCTTGCCGATCGCTGCCCGGGCCGTCGCCAGCACGCTTTCCCAGATATCCTCAGGCTCATGCTCCACCCAGCCGGATGCGGGGAAATGCTGCGGAAACTCCTGCTGGGCCGACGCGACGACCGCGAGCGAGGCATCGAACAAGATCGCCCGCGAGGATGTCGTGCCCTGGTCGATTGCGAGGATGTGTCTGGCAGCCATGGCGAATCCCTTGCCCTTCATGCGTCCTGGCCGGCAGGCCGGCCGGCGGACACTGGCCGATCAGCCGCCGCGGATGCAAGGCCGGCCGGTATCCCTGCAAGGTTCCGCTTGGCACGGGGCTTGCCGTGCAGTTACCTTGACGACGAAGCAACCGGCCGCGCGACGCTGCGGCCCCTGTCCGGCCTTGTGCTGACAGGTCGAGGGATTGGAAAACGGTGGCGGTCGAGGACCGGCAGCAACGGGACGTCACGCATGTGGCGCCGCCGCATAGGCATACCACCGATCCGCAACGGGCCGGTGGCGCGTTGGTTTCCGATGCCTTCAAGAGCTGCAACCCGGCATTGATCCATCAGCAGCCCAGCGCGACCTATGCGGCGCTGGATCTCGGCACCAACAACTGCCGCCTCCTGATCGCGCGCCCGGCGCAGCATGGCTTTCGGGTGGTCGATGCGTTTTCCCGCATCGTCCGCCTCGGCGAAGGGCTCGCTGCCAGCAGCCGCCTGGCCGATGCGGCGATGGACCGGGCTGTCGAGGCGCTGAAGATCTGCCGCGGCAAGATGGCGAATCGCGGCGTCACCCGCGCCCGCCTCGTCACTACCGAAGCCTGCCGCGCGGCGACCAACGGACTGGACTTCATCCGCCGTGTCGCTGCAGAGGCCGAGCTCGCGCTCGAAATCATCGATCAGCGCACCGAGGCGGCGCTCGCCGTCTCCGGCTGTGCAGCGCTGACGGACCCGGCGGCCGAGAGCGTCATCGTCTTCGACATCGGCGGCGGCTCGACCGAGATCATCTGGCTCGGCGGGCGCAGCGAGGCGCGCGACCCCGCTGCCCGTATCCGCGAATGGGCCTCCCTGCCGATCGGCGTCGTTACCGTGGCTGAACGCTATGGCGGCATCGAGGTCGGCCGCGAGCTCTTCGAGCAAATGGTTGATGACTGCACGCAAGCGCTTGAACCTTTTGCAAAAAAGGCTGCGGCCGCCTGCGGCTCCAAGGGCTTCCATCTGCTCGGCACGTCCGGCACGGTCACGACCGTCGCCGGCATCCATCTCGACCTGCCTCGCTATGATCGCCGCGAGGTCGACGGGCTGTGGATGCACCAGCACGATGTCGCAGCCGTCATCGACCGCTTGATCGATATGGACTATGCCGCCCGGGCGGCCAATGCCTGCATCGGCCGCGAGCGCGCGGATCTGGTGCTGGCCGGCTGCGCGATCTTCGAGGCGATCCATCGCGCCTTCCCGAGCGAGCGCGTCCGCATCGCCGATCGCGGGCTGCGCGAGGGCATCTTGCTGCGCATGATGCACGAGGACCGTGCCTGGTGGCGACGGAAATAGGTTGAGGCGATGAGCACCGAAAAATCGGGCGGCAAGGCCGGCAGCGGCAAAGGCTCCGCCGGCGCGCGCGACATGCGCGTCAAGGTGAAAAAGGCCGGCAAGCTCAAGCATTCGTCGCAGCTCTGGCTCGAGCGCCAGCTCAACGACCCCTATGTGAAGCGGGCGAAGGAACTGGGCTATCGCTCCCGCGCCGCCTTCAAGCTCGAGGAGATGGACGACCGCTACAAGTTCCTGAAGCCCGGCCAGCGCCTCGTCGACCTCGGCTGCGCGCCCGGCGGCTGGTGCCAGGTCGCGGCCAAGCGAATCGGGCTTGAGCGCGGCAAGGGATGCGTCATCGGCATCGATCTGCTGCCGGTCGATCCGATCCCCGGCGTCGAACTGATCCAACTCGACTTCATGGCCGAAGAGGCCCCGGCCCTGCTGACCGAGCGCCTCGGCGGCCAAGCCGACGGCGTCATGTCCGACATGGCAGCCAACACCACCGGCCACAAGAAGACCGACCATCTCAAGATCATCGCGCTGGCCGAAGCCGCGGTCGAGTTCGCGCACAGCGTGCTGGCGCCGGGCGGCTTCTTCCTCGCCAAGTTGTTCCAGGGCGGCGACAGCGCCGACCTCCTCACCGCGCTGAAGCGCGACTTCACCACCGTGCGGAACGTCAAGCCAGCCGCGAGCCGCGCCGACTCCTCCGAACTCTATGTGCTGGCGACCGGCTATCGACGGAAGACGGCCGACGAAAGCGCCGACGCCTGAGGGGCGCGATTTCAGGGCGTCGGTGCGCTCACTCCAGCGGCTTCTGGTCGGCGAGCGCCTCGGCCGTGACCTTGCGCGCGCTCACCGGAACGTGGCCTGAGACTTCCGTGCCGGCATCGGGAGCCAGCTGCACCATCCAGAGCGCCGAGGATGCCGAGATCAGCCCGACGATCGCGAAGGCCGGCCAGAAATCGCCGGCTGCCAGAGCCTTGCCGCCGTTGAAGGTGTTGGCGGCCTCCAGCGCGAAGGCGCCGATGGTCACGCCCATGCTGAGCGAGAGCTGCTGGGCGACGCTCGAGAGGCTTGTAGCGCTCGACATGTCGCGGTTGGAGACGTCGGCATAGCTCAGCGCGTTGATGCCGGTGAACTGCAGCGAGCGGAAGCAACCGCCGATCAGCAGCACGGCGAGCATGATCGCATGCGGCGTGGTCGGGGTGAACAGGCCCGACGCGGCGAGAAAGGCGGCGCCGATCACGGCATTGATGGCCAGCACGCTGCGAAAGCCGAAGCGCGCCAGGATCGTCCTCGCCAACGTCTTCATGATCAGCGCGCCGGCTGCCGAAACGAAGGTGATCAGGCCCGACTGCAAGGCGTCGAGCCCGAATCCGAGCTGGAGCATCAAAGGCAGCAGGAAGGGGATCGCTCCGATGCCGGTGCGGAAGATCGAGCCGCCGACGACGCCGATCCGGAAGGTCGGTATCCGGAACAGCGACAGGTTGAGTACCGGATAGGGCACGCGCCGGGCGTGGAACCAATAGGCCGCAAGCGCCGCCGCCCCGGCCAGCACGCAGCCATAGGAAACGTAGACAGGGACGAGGTGCCGCCCCCCGGTCGCCAGGCCGAGCATCAGGCTGGCGAAGCCGAAGGAGGACAGCAGAAAGCCCTTCACATCCAGAGGAGCGACATCCTCCTCGCGGATATCCTCGAAGAACAGGCTCGACAGCACGATGCCGACGAAGCCGATGGGGATGTTGATGAAGAAGATCCAGCGCCAGTCGAAATAGGTGGTGATGAAGCCGCCGAGCGGCGGCCCGACCACGGGTCCGACCAGCGCCGGGACCGTCAGATAGGCCAGCGCGCCGACGATCTCGGATTTGCTGACGCTGCGCAGAATGACGAGGCGCCCGACCGGAACCATCATCGCTCCGCCCATGCCCTGAACGAAGCGCGCGCCGACGAAGGCGCCGAGCGAGTTCGATACGGCACAGAGGATCGAGCCGAGCATGAAGACGCACAGCGCAGAGCGGAAGATCGTGCGGGCGCCGAACCGGTCGGCCATCCAGCCCGAGATCGGGATAAAGACGGCGAGGCTGACGAGATAGGAGGTCAGAGCGAGCTTCAGCGCGATCGGGTCCTCCCCCAGCGACCTGGCGATGACCGGCAACGAGGTCGCGATCACGGTCGAGTCGGTGTTCTCCATGAAGAGAGCACAAGCGACGATGAGAGGAAGCAGTCTGGCGCGTTGCAAGGCGGTAACCTTCCACGCTCACGCTGTTGTGTGAGCGCGTGTTGAATTCATAAGCTAGGTTATTAATGCGAGCACCACGACGTGACGAGAGGCGAAGTTGCTTTTTCCGGCCATTTCACGCGATCGCCACGCGCTCCTGCCATGCACGCACCTTCTGCCCCATCATCAAACACAAATCCGCCATGCGTCCGCCGCACTCCTACACGCATTGGGAAGTCACCATCTTTCTTCCATCCGGCCTGGGTCCGGATCGGCGCGAGGGGCGCGCGTCGTAACCTCCGGAGAGCTGACATGACCCCTGTTTCAACAATTTCGGCGCTTGCGCGCCGTATTCCCGTCGGCGTGCGGCTGGCAGGCCTGGCACTGGTGGCCGGGCTGAGCTACGGCGCAGCCGCCACGCCTGCTTCCGCCGCCATGACCGACTGGCAGATGGCCTGCCAGGACAAGGCCGCGCCTCAGGGTTATGGCGAAAGCATTCGCTACAACAACTGCGTGCGGCAGCGGGATTGCGAGCGCCTGGCGAACCAGATGGGGCATATGACGATGGCCATGGGCTGTTTCGGCGTGATGCCGGATGCCTCGGCCGCCCCTGCGCGGTCGCGCTACTGACGCGAACCGGCTTTTTGCGGACGGTCCCCGGAGCAGCCATGCGCCGGGGACCGTTGTCGCACTGCAAAAGAATCCCGCCCGCCGGACTAGCGAAGGCGCCGGGCGCATGCTAACGGGCCTCGTCAACTCGGCATCGGGCCTCTTGCCCTGCCTCCCCTGGAAAGCCGGTTCCGCCCGGCGTCGGAGTTGACGATGACGCTTTCTCTCGACGGTCTGATTCGCGACGGTTTCACCTTCGACGACGTGCTGCTTGAGCCCGGCCCGTCCGAGGTCATGCCCGCGGATGTCGACATCCGCACCAGGCTCACCAAGTCGATCTCGCTCAACCTGCCGATCATCGCCTCGGCGATGGACACGGTGACGGAGGCGCGCATGGCGATCGCCATGGCGCAGGCCGGAGGCCTCGGCGTCATCCACCGCAACCTGGATATCGACCAGCAGGCGGCGCAGGTGCGCCTCGTCAAGAAATTCGAATCAGGGATGATCGCCAACCCGATCACGATCCATCCCGACGAGACGCTGGCCGATGCGCTGGCGCTGATGAAGAACAACGGCATCTCCGGCATCCCCGTCGTCGAGCGCGGACCGCAGGGCCACAAGGGCAAACTGGTCGGCATCGTGACCAACCGCGACGTGCGCTTCGCCGCCAACCCGGCCCAGCCCGTCTCGGAGCTGATGACCAAGGAGCGGCTGATCACGGTGCGCGAGGGCGTGAGCCAGGAGGAGGCGCGGCGCCTGCTGCACCAGTTCCGCATCGAGAAGCTGCTCGTCGTCGATGACCACTATCGCTGCATCGGCCTGATCACCGTCAAGGACATGGAAAAGCAGGTAGCTCACCCCAACGCGGCGAAAGACGCGCAAGGGCGCCTGCTCGTCGCTGCAGCAACCACGACCGGCGACCAGGGCTTCGAGCGTTCGGAGATGCTGATCGACGCCGGCGTCGACCTCATCGTCGTCGATACGGCGCATGGCCACTCGTCCAAGGTGCTCGAAGCGGTCAGCCGGGTGAAGAAGCTCTCCAACGCGGTCCAGGTCATCGCCGGCAACGTCGCCACCGCCGGCGGGGCGCAGGCCCTGATTGATGCCGGCGCCGACGCGGTCAAGATCGGCATCGGCCCGGGCTCGATCTGCACGACCCGCATCGTCGCGGGCGTCGGCGTGCCCCAGCTCACAGCGATCATGGACGCGGCCTCGGCGGCGTCGAAGGCAGGCGTGCCGGTCATCGCCGACGGCGGCATCAAGTATTCGGGCGACCTCGCCAAGGCACTTGCCGCCGGTGCCTCCTGCGCCATGGTCGGCTCGCTGCTGGCCGGCACCGACGAGACGCCGGGCGAAACCTTCCTTTACCAGGGTCGCTCCTACAAGGCCTATCGCGGCATGGGTTCGGTCGGCGCCATGGCCCGCGGCTCGGCCGACCGCTACTTCCAGCAGGACATCAAGGACGCGCTGAAGCTCGTGCCGGAGGGCATCGAGGGCCAGGTCGCCTATAAGGGCCCGGTTTCCACCGTGCTCCACCAGCTCGCCGGCGGCCTGCGCGCCGCGATGGGGTATGTCGGCGGCCGCAACCTCGAGGATTATCGCAACAAGGCCCGCTTCATCCGCATCACCAGCGCCGGCCTGCGCGAGAGCCATGTCCATGACGTGACGATCGTGCGCGAGAGCCCGAACTATCCGACCCGGTCTTGAGTCGGCGCAGGCTTCGTGCAGCACTGGCCGGGACCATCCTGGCCTGCGCTGACACGAGGCGACCGCGACCGTGACCCTGAAGCTCGTCTATCCCACGCTGGCCCTGATCCTCTGGATCTTCATCGTCGGCGTCATCCTGATTCTGCGCCGGAAGGACGCCTTCACCTCCGGCGCCGTGCGGCACGAAGACGTCCAGGTTTCGGCCGAGCGTTACCCCGTCTCCGCCCGGCTCGCCTCGGCGAACTTCTCGAACCAGTTCGAGACGCCGGTCATCTATTTCGCGCTCATCATGCTCGCGATGGAAGTGGGCGCCACCAGCTATGCGATGGCGGTGCTGGCCTGGCTCTACGTCGCGACCCGCGTCATCCACACGCTCATCCATATCGGCCCCAACAAGCTGCCCGTGCGCGGAGCGGTCTACGGCATCGGCGCCCTCGCCCTGGTCGGCATGTGGATCGGCGTCCTGCTCGCCGTCGTCTGAGCGCCCTCGCCCGCCGCCTTGCCGCCTGTCGTTAAGCATTTCAGGCGTTTGCGGAGCGAGGCGCAGCGAAAACGTTGAATCTTAACGAAACGTAAACTACACCCAACCTGCGGCGGACGGTGAACAAGCGCAGGTTGGAGTGACGCGATGTTGCGTGTCCGTGAGATCCCCGTGCGGGCATTGCCCCGCAGCGGCGTGACCGGTTACGCCGGCTCTGTGAGCAAGGCCCCGGCCCGCTCGCGTGCCGGTCGCTGGGCTGCGGCGACCATCCTCGGCATTGCCGTCGGCTGCGGCGGCATGGTGCTGACGGCTTCGCTGGTCCAGGCTGACGACGATGCAGGCATCCGCTCGTTCTTCCTCGAGGAGGCGGCGCGCAGGGCTGCACGCGCTCCGGCGCAGAGCGCTGCCTATACGTCGACCCGCCCGACCGCCTATGCACCGGCGACGAATGGCTGGCGCCTGCCCCTGATGCAGATACGGCCGAACGGACGCATCGCTCACCCGGCGATCGAGCTCAACCCCTTCAAGCGAATCCCGAAAAAGGTCGCGGCCCGCCCGCACAGGCCGGTCGAAGGCAGCGCCGCCTTGGTTTCCGCCAATAATGCGCAGACTTTCTGCGTGCGGCTCTGCGACGGCTTCCATGCCCCGATCGGCCATCTGCGGTCGGCCAGCGATCTCAGCGCCCATGAGGCTCTCTGCAAGGCGATGAACCCCGGCATTCCCGTCAAGGTCTTTCGTGCGGCCGCCGGCTCGACCAGCATCGACGCCGCCGTCGCAGCCGACGGCCAGCGCTATGCGGCGCTGCCGATGGCCTATAGCCACGAGAAGGCAGCCGACCCGGCCTGCCGGCCGGCCATCGTCCAGGTCGGCGAGCGGCGCATCTCGCTCCTGCGGGACATCACGCTCCGCCCCGGCGACAGCGTCGTCCTCGACGGCAAGGTTTCGACCTTCACCGGCGGATCGAGCTGGCCCTATAGCCGGCGCGATTTCCGTGATTTTCGCACGGCGCCGGAGCTGAGCACGGGCCAGCGCCAGCAGATCGACGAACGGGTCGGCGTTTCACGCATGGAGGCGGAGGCGCGCAGCCTGCGGCGGCAGATGCTGGTGCGGGAGGCGCATCTGCAAGATGAGACCGTGGCCAGCGACGCCGTGCTGCGTGGCTCGATCGATCCCGAGACGCGCGTTGCCGTGCGCCTGATCCCGATCACGGCTGCGTCACGCTGACGCCGCGGAATGACCTAGACTGAAGTCGTACGACTTGCATGGTGCGGAATCGTCCCGCCATTCCAACATCATGGCTCAGATATTAGAATTCATCAAAATAAGAACCAGTCTGGAAATCGTCCAAGACGCTGATTCTAAAGGATGATTCCGTTGACAGCAGTGTCCGCCGCCCTTTAACCGTCGCCCGTCGCGCTTTGGCGCCCTGAACCGACGGAGCGAAGCAATGATCAAGAAGAAGCACCTCCAGGCCCTGACGCTGTCGTCCTGCCTGCTCGCCGCGCCGGCCCTCGCCCAGGAGGTCAATCTCTACACGACGCGCGAGCCCACATTGCTCAACCCGGCGCTTGAAGCCTTCAGCAAGGACACCGGCATCAAGGTCAATGCGGTCTTCCTGAAGGACGGCCTGCAGGAGCGCATCCGCGCCGAGGGGGCCAACAGCCCGGCCGACGTCATGCTGGTGGTCGATGTCGGCGAGATCAATGCCGCGGTCGCTGCCGGCGTCACGCAGCCGATCCATTCGCCGACCGTGGACAAGATCGTCCCGACGCAGCTGCGCCCCGACAACAACTGGGTCACGCTGACCAAGCGCGCCCGCATCGTCGTCGCCTCGAAGGAGCGCGTTGCGCAGGATGCGATCACCTATGAGGAGCTCGCGGATCCGAAGTGGAAGGGCAAGTTCTGCATCCGCGCCGGCCAGCACCCTTACAACAACGCGCTCTTCGCCGCCTATATCGCCCATAACGGCCCGGATAAGACCGAGACCTTCCTGAAGGCCCTGCGCGCGAACGCCGCCCGCAGGCCCGGCGGCGGCGATCGCGACGTTGCGCGCGACATCCAGTCCGGCCTCTGCGACGTCGCCGTGATCAACACCTATTATATCGGCCTGATGAGCCAGGCGAAGAACGAGCAGAAGGGCTGGTACGACGCGATCAAGCCGCTCAAGACGACCTTCGCCGATGGCGGCACCCATGTGAACGTCTCGGCCGCGGCGCTGGCCAAGAACGCACCGAACAAGGACAACGCGGTCAAGCTGATCGAATACATGCTCGGCGACAAGGCGCAGGCGCTCTACGCCAACGGCAATTTCGAGTTCCCGGTCAACACCGCCGTCACCGACTCGGCCGCAGTGAAGCTGCTCGGCGCGGTCACGCCGGACAAGCTGCCGCTCTCCGAGGTCGCCAAGCAGCGCAAGCCCGCCGCCGATCTCGTCGACAAGGTCGGTTTCGACAATTGAGCCTGAGCGCTCCGCTCACCGCCTCGCGACGGCCGCCATTCACGTGGCGGCCGTCGACGCGTTTTGCGCTGGCCTCGCTGATCGGGGCGGCGCTCGTGCTGACGCCGCTGCTCGCGCTCCTCGCGACGGCGCTGTCGTCCTCGCAGGCCGCGGAGATCTGGCCGCATCTCGCCGCCAATGTGCTGCCGACAGCGCTGGTCCAGACCGGGCTCCTGCTGGCCGGTGTCGGCCTCCTCAGTGCCGTTCTCGGTGTGGGGACGGCCTGGCTGGTGACGCAGTTCGAATTTCCCGGCCGGCGCCATTTCGACTGGCTTCTGGTGCTGCCGCTGGCGCTGCCGACCTATCTGATGGCCTATATCTACGTCGAATTTCTCGGCTTCCAGGGGCCATTGCAGAGTGTGCTGAGAGCGCTGACCGGGTGGCGCTCCTTGCGGGATTACTGGTTTCCCGATCCGCGCAGCCTGCCCGGTGCGATCGCGATCATGGCGATCGTGCTCTACCCATACGTCTACCTCAGCACGCGCGCCCTCTTCAGCATCCAGGGCGCGACCATCGTCGAGGCGGCCCGCAATCTCGGCGCGACGCCAGGCCGGCTGTTCTGGCGCATCGGCCTGCCGCTCGCCCGGCCCGCACTCGCGGCCGGGTTGACGCTCGTCCTGCTCGAAACGCTCAACGACATCGGCGCGACCGAATATCTCGGCGTCCGTTCGCTCACCCTCTCGATCTACACCACCTGGATCAACCGGGGCTCGCTGCCCGGGGCAGCGCAGATTGCCTGCGTGATGCTGGTCGTCGTCTTCCTCTTGATCTGGACGGAGGCTCGCCTGCGCGGCCAGCGCCGCTTCGCCCTCCCGGTGCGCCAGCCTCGCCCCCTCGGCCGCAGGGCCCTGCGGCCACGCGCGGCCCTCCTGGCCGCGATCGCCTGCTCTCTCCCCGTCCTGTTCGGCGCCATCCTGCCGGTCGGCTATCTCGCCGCAGAGATCCTGCGACGCGGATTGCTCATGCAACTCGACGCTGCGCTGCTGCGGCTGCTCGCCAATGTTCTCCTGCTCGCCGGCATTGCCGCCGCAATCGTGCTGCTGCTGGGGCTAGGCATCGCCACGGCGAGCCGTGCCGGCCGCGAAACCTGGCTGAAGCCCCTCGCCCGCCTCGCTTCGCTCGGCTACGCCGTGCCCGGCACCGTTCTCGCGCTTGGGCTGCTGATCCCGATCGCCGCGCTCGACAATGTGCTGGCTAGCGCGATCACGTCCCTGTCCGGCATCAAGCCCGGCCTGCTGCTGATCGGCTCCGGCGCGGCGCTGGTGATCGCCTATGTCGTGCGCTTCCTGACCATCGGCATCGCCGGCGTGGAGAGCGGCCTGAGCCGTGTTTCGCCGCGGATCGACGATGCCGCGCGTGCGCTCGGCGCCGGCCAGCCCGAGATCCTGCGCCGGATCCACTGGCCGCTGATGCGCCCGGCGGTGGCAGCCGCCGCGCTGCTCGTCTTCGTCGACTGCCTGAAGGAGCTGCCCGCGACGCTGCTGCTGCGCCCTCTCAATCTCGAAACGCTGGCGACCGTGGTCTATGGCCACGCCTCGCGCGGCGTCTTCGAGGACGGGGCACTCGCTGCCCTGCTGATCATCCTCGCCGGCCTCTATCCTGCCATGCTTCTGGCTAAAACCGGCACGGATCGTGCGGGATAGCGGGTTTCCCCGCCTCGACAAGCCATCAACATCGGCATACACCATCCGCCGCCAGGGGGCTGGCTGACTTCGGCCGGCGCCGATTCGGAAGTCCATGACCAGACGCGTAGCGATCCTCGCTTTCAGCCTTGTCGTCCTGATCGGCCTGCTTGGATTGCAGCCGTGGGACCTTGCGCTCGGGCGGGTGCAGCGGAGCGTCGTCGCCGCAATCGCCAAGAAGACGGGCTTCGTCGTCGAGACCGTCGAGCGCGCCGAGATCGCGCTCCTGCCGCTGCCGCGAATCAGCCTGTCCCAGGTTAGTTTCAGCCAGCGCGATGGCGCGCTTTCGGGCCAGGCTGTTCGCGTGCGGGCGCATCTACGCCTCCTGCCCTTGCTGGTCGGCACGCTCAGCTTCGACAGGATCGATCTCGTCGCGCCGCAGATCGACGTGGCGGTCGCGCCCGGCAGCGACGGCGTGGCGGAGTGGCTTGCGACGCCAATGGCCGAGCTCGAGCGGCTGCGCAACCAGAGCAAGATCGTCATCCAGGGCGGTTCGCTCTTCCTGCGCGCGAACGGCGCGATCCAGAGCGTGGTCCGCGACGTCCGTCTGGTCATCGACGAACGCAGCCAGAACGAGCCGCTGGAACTGTCCGGCTCCCTGACCTGGCGCGGCGTCCCGACCGAAGTGAGCCTGCTCTGGCCAATGGACGGCCGCAACGCCAAGGCCGCGCTCTCGGCCAATTCGCCGCTTTTGAAGCTCCGGTTCGACGGCACGCGGTCCGGACCGGACGAGCCGGTCCTCAATGGCCTTCTCGCCCTGTCCACCCCGTCCGTGCCACAGCTCTTGCGCTGGTTCGGCGAGGATTCGCGCCTGGCGGCGGCCCTCGGCGCGTTGACGCTGTCGGCCGATCTGCAGCTCAAGCCGCATGAAGCCTCCTTCAATAATGCGATCGCCAGCCTCGACGGCGAGCGCCTCGACGGCGTCCTCACGCTGTCCGAAACCGGGGCCGGACGCTTCGCGCTCTCGGGGACGCTGGCAGGGGCGACGCTCGATATCGGCCGCCTCGTCAACCGCTTGCCGATCCCGGCCATCGATGCCGGCGATCCCGGCCCGTTCGATCTCGACGGCTGGACAGGGCGCGAGGTCGATCTCAGAATCTCGGTCGACGCCGCCAAGCTGAACGGCGCCCGGCTCAACGACGTCGCCAGCTACCTGCTGATCAAGAAGGGACGATTCGAGACCGGGCTGGTCCGGGCCAGCGCCTATGGCGGCAGCGTCAAGACGCGGCTCCTGGCAGTCAGCGCTCCCGCGGGGGTCGATGTGAAACTCCAGGCCGGCCTCGAGCGCGTGAATTTCGGGCAAGCGTCGAGCGACCTGCCGCAGCTGTCGCGCCTCTCGGGCAATGGCACTTTCCAGCTTGCGCTCGACGGTGTCGGCCGGACCTTTGACGAGCTCCTCGGCTCGCTGGCCGGACGGGCCAATCTCTCCGTCAAACAGGGCGAGCTCGCCGGCGTCGCCTTCGTCGACATGCTGCGCCGCGCCGAGCGGAATCCCTCCCAGGCCTGGCGAGACTGGCACCAGGGCAAGACGCCGTTCGAGAACCTGACGGCCAATGCCGGCATCGCCGGCGGGCTACTGGTGCTGACCGACGCCCAGATGAGCGGACAGGCCTTTCGCTTCAACCTGAGCGGCAACGCCTCGCTGCGCACCCGCATCCTCGATATGGCGGCCTCGCTGGCGTCCACGACCAGCGCGCTGAAGCTGCCCTTCAGCCTCAAGGGGCCGGTGGACGCCCCGCTCTTCGAGCTCGAGACCGAGGCCTTCCTGAGCCCGGCCAGCGGCACGCCCTTCCCGTCTCTCCTGACGCGCTGATCGCCATGCGTCCTGACGGACGGGTGGTGGCGATCCTCCCTCGGCCAAAGGCATCGGATCTGTCCGAAAAGCGAATTCCCCCCTTTGGTCCTCTGCGCTGAGCGAAGGCGCTTCCGCCGCGCGTGGAAATCCGCTCTGATGCGGCGAAGGCCGCCTGACGGCTGGAGGGAGGAAGTGGTGATGAGGCAATGGATCACGGGCGTTCTCGCCCTTGCAGGATGGGTTGCAGCGGGAATGGCGGACGCACAGGATCTGATGACCGAAAAGAAGGTCTTCGAGCTGCCGAGCTTCACGACCCAATCGGGACGCACGCTGAAGCAGGTCCGCACCGGCTGGGAGAGCTACGGCACGCTCAACGCCGACAAATCCAATGCCGTGCTGATCTGCCATTTTTTCTCGGGTAACTCGCACGCCGCCGGCAAATATGACGCCAAGGACGCGCAGTCCGGCTACTGGGACGCGATCATCGGGCCGGGCAAGGCGATCGACACCGACAAGTATTTCGTCATCTCGTCGGACACGCTGGTGAACCTCAACACCGGCGACCCGAAGACCACCACCACCGGCCCGGCCTCGATCAATCCCGATACCGGCAAGCCCTATGCGCTGGACTTCCCGATCGTCACCGTCCGCGACTTCGTCGAGGTGCAGAAGGCTCTCGTCGAAAGCCTTGGAATCAAGAAGCTCGCACTGGTCGCCGGCCCCTCCATGGGTTCGCTCCAGACTTTCGAATGGGCTGCGAGCCATCCCGAGATGGTGGCCAAGGCGATGCCGGTGATCGGCGCGGCCGAGGCCGACGCGATGCTGATCGGCTGGCTCGACGTCTGGGCCGCGCCGATCCTGGTGGACCCCAACTGGAACAACGGCGATTATTACGGCAGGACGCCGCCGCTTGCCGGCCTCGCCAAGGCGCTGACCGCGGTGACGCTGCAGGCAAACCATCAGGATTGGGCGAACGCCACCTTCGGCCGCCGCCCCGCCAAGGAAGGTGAAGATCCGGCCAAGGCGCTCGCCAACAAGTTCCAGGTCCAGAGCGTGCTCGACAATGCCGGCGCAGCCCGCGCCAAAGTCTCCGACGCCAATCACTTCCTCTATCTCGTCAAGGCCAACCAGCTCTTCGCGGCCGGCGGCAACTCGCTGGCCGAGGGCATGGCGAAGACCAGGGCGCCGATGTTGCTGGTGACGCAGCCGAAGGATCTGGTCTTCACCCCTGACGCGGTGGAGCGCACGGTGAAAGCGGCGAAGGACGCCGGGCGCGACATCACCCATGTCACCATCGACGGCGCCCGCGGCCATCTCGACGGCGTGATGTCGATGAAGCAGGCGGAAGGCGCCATCCGGGCGTTCCTGGCGAAATAGAACCTGTTTCGTCCAGGCTGTACGCGGCTCCGGCTTATCCCGCGAACCGCTCGCGATAGGCTTGCGGGGTCGTGCCGAGCCGCCTGAGGAACGCGCGCCGCAGCGTTTCCTCCGAACCGAAGCCGCAGCGGCCGGCGACGCGGGAGACGGGATGCCCCTGATCCAGCAGGTGGCGCGCCGTCTCGATCCTGATCTCCTCAACGGCGCGGGCCGGGGTGCGGCCCGTCGCCCTCTGGTAATGGCGGGCAAAGCTGCGCAGGCTCATATTGGCCCGCGCCGCCAACCGCTCGAGCGACAAGTCGCTGCGGAGGTTCTCGACGATCCAGGCGTGCAGGCCGTCGAAGCGCTCATCCCGCCCCTGCAACGCGAGCGTGGTGCTGAACTGCGACTGCCCGCCCGGCCGTTTCAGGAAGACGACGAGCTGGCGCGCCACGGCCAATGCCGTCTCGCGGCCGAGATCGGCTTCGACCAATGCGAGGGCGAGGTCGATCCCCGCCGTCACCCCGGCCGAGGTCCAGACCTTGCCGTCGCGGATGAAGATCGGGTCCGGATCAAGCCGGACCTCGGGAAAGCGCGCGGCGAACTCGGCACAACGCCCCCAATGGGTGACGGCACGCCTGCCGTCCAGAAATCCGGCGGTCGCCAGCAGGAATGCGCCACTGCAGACGGAGGCCACACGCCGTGCCGCACCGGCCCGTTCGCGTAGCCATGCGACAAGGGCCGGGCTGTCGCATGCGGCCTGGATGCCGTAGCCGCCGGCGACGACCAGCGTATCGACGGGTTGGTCCGGCCCGGAAAGCGGCTCCGTCAGCAGCGCAAGTCCCGCCGAGGTCATCACATTGGGCTCGGCCGCCACCACCCGCACCTCATAGGGCACGTCAGTTCTCGCCATGGCGGCGAGATCGTTGGCCGTGGCGAAGACCTGCAACGGTCCTGTTACGTCCAGGACCTGCCCCTTCGGAAAGGTGAGGATCTCGATACGACGCGGCGTCTTTGGCATGAAACGAGGGGTGTTTGACAGAACAGCCAAAGGCTGGTCCGCTATCGTGGGCCTGTCAATCAGGAGCCGCTCCATGTCGTTTCATTTCGGCCTTCTCGTTTTCCCCGGCGTTCAGCAGCTTGATCTCACCGGGCCGTATGAGGTCTTCGCCTCGCTGCCGGGAGCCCGTGTCGATCTCATCTGGAAGACGCTCGCGCCCGTCCGGTCTGCAACCGGGCTTCCCTTCACGCCGACGATCACGCTGGCGGAGTGCCCGCCCCTCGATGTGCTCTGCGTTCCCGGCGGAGGCGGCGTCAACGCGCTCCTCACAGACGAAGCGGTGCTCGACTTCCTGCGCCGCCAGGCGCCGCTCGTGCGCTACCTCACCTCGGTCTGCACAGGCTCTTTGGTGCTCGGCGCCGCCGGCCTGCTATCCGGCAAGCGCGCCACCACGCATTGGAACGCGCATGACTTCCTCGGCCATCTCGGCGCAATCCCGGTCAAAGAGCGCGTCGTGCAGGACGGCAACCTCATCACGGCCGGGGGCGTCACCTCCGGCATCGATTTCGGCCTCACGGTCGTGGCGGCGCTGACCAGCCAGGCCGAAGCCGAGACGATCCAGCTCTCGCTGGAATACGCCCCCTCGCCGCCGTTCCGATCCGGCACACCGGAGGAAGCGACGCAGGCCACCGTGACCGAGGCCCGCCGCCGCATGGCCGCGTCCCGCGCGGAGCGAGAGGCAATCCTGCTGCGGAACTGAGCTCCGGCTCCCGGTGCGGCTTCCGTAACCGTAACAAGGCTGCGCGGCAGACGACGGCATCCTACGCTCCTCGGGCGCAAGGCGCAGGCATAGACGCCGCCCCTGAAGGATATGCTGGAGGACGTGTCGTGGAACCCAAGCATGAAGTTTCTTCGCAGAAGGCTGCCCTCAATCGACGCTCAATGCTTCTCGGCGGAACCGTTCTCGCGGCGACGGGGAGCTATCTCGCGAGTGCGCCCGTCCAGACCGCGCAGGCCCAGCAGCCCGCGCCCGCGCCGGCCGGCGGCAGGAAGCCCAATATCCTCGTCATCTTCGGCGACGACATCGGCATTCCCCAGGTCAGCGCCTACACGATGGGAATGATGGGCTACCGCACGCCCAATATCGACCGCATCGCCAGCGAGGGCGCGATCTTCACGGACGCCTATGGCCAGCAGAGCTGCACCGCCGGCCGCGCCTCCTTCATCCTCGGCCAGGAGCCGTTCCGGACCGGCCTGCTGACGATCGGCATGCCCGGCGACCCCCATGGCATCCAGGATTGGATGCCGACGATCGCCGACGCGCTGAAGACGGCGGGCTACGCCACCGGTCAGTTCGGCAAGAACCATCTCGGCGACCGCGACGAGCACCTGCCGACGCGGCACGGCTTCGACGAGTTCTTCGGCAATCTCTACCACCTCAATGCCGAGGAGGAGCCCGAGGGCTATTTCTATCCGAAGGATCCGAATTTCCGGCGCCAGTTCGGCCCGCGCGGCGTCATCAAATCCAGCGCGGACGGCAAGGTCGAGGATACCGGACCGCTCAACACCAAGCGCATGCCGACCGTCGACGAGGAATTCCTGGCTGGTGCCAAAGACTTCATCGACCGGCAGGTCAAGGCGCAAAAGCCGTTCTTCTGCTGGTTCAACTCGACCCGCATGCATGTCTTCACGCATCTCAAGCCGGAATCACTTGGCAAGACCGGCAAGGGCATCCATGCCGACGGCATGGTCGAGCATGACGGCCATATCGGACAGCTACTGAAGCAACTCGACGATCTCGGCATCACCGAGAACACCATCGTGCTCTACACCACCGATAACGGCGCCGAACTCGCGCTCTGGCCGGACGGGGCGATGACGCCGTTCCGCGGCGAAAAGGGCACCACCTGGGAAGGCGGCTTCCGCATCCCGATGATGGTGCGCTGGCCGGGAGTGGTGAAGCCCGGAACCCAGGTGAACGAAATGATCGCCCTGATCGACTGGTTCCCGACCTTCTGCGCCGCGGCCGGCCTTGGCGATATCAAGGAGAAGATGAAAACCGGCTTCCAGAGCGGCACCAAGACCTTCAAGGTGCATCTCGATGGCTACAACTTCATGCCCTATCTGAAGGGCGACGACAAAAGCCCTCCGCGCGACGCGATCTACTACTTCGACCAGGGCGGCAATCTCAACGCCATACGCTGGAACGACTGGAAGGTCAGCTTCGCCATTGCCAGCGAAGGCAACATCGCGACGGCCACGCGCGAGGTGACGTCATGGGCCGGCATCACCAACCTGCGAATGGACCCTTATGAGCGCGGGGCCAAGGAAGGCGGAAACGCGATGGACTTCTACGCCAGGCAGATATGGCTGCTTGTCCCGATCCAGGGGAAGGTGAAGGAGTTCTTCTCCGACTTCGAGCAGTTCCCCTACCAAACGGGCAATTCGCTGAACGCCGCCGGCATCAACTACGGCCTGCTGCAGCAGCAGGCGGCCCTGAAACGCCTCAATGAGCTGGAGCGTCTCGCGCCACGTTGACCTGCATGGGCCGGCGGGGCATCGCAACGGGTGCCTCGCCGCTGCCCACAGGGCAGCTTCTGTCAAGTTCCGTCGAAGCTGTAACGGTTACAGCGCCTGCCCGGGCGGATCACTGCGGCGCGGGCAGCGGCGGTATGGTTATTCCACCCTCGTAGCCTTTCAAGGCCCATTCATAGGCCGCCGTTCCCGTCCGAAACTTGCCGAGGCGCCCGGAGGCGAGATCGAGGATGTCGACGATGACCGACGTCCACATCAGCGTCAGCAAGGCGATGAGGATACGTAGCGGCTTGGCCCTGAGACCGAACTGGTAGCCGAGGCATGCCAGCGTGATGAGCGTGATGCCGACGAGCAGCCAGAAGAGCTGCATCGGCAGCCGCGTCTCGAAGGCGAAGCGTTCGTTGGTGCTGGCATCGAAGGCCTCGTTGAGCGAAGCCATCAACGCGCCGGAGATGGCGTCCGGACGCTCGCGGACGATGGCCGAAAGATGGCCCCAGATCCGCGACTGCAACGCGCTCGTCCGGCCGTTGAGATTCTCGACCGCTTCGGAATCGCGGCCCGCCCTGACGAAATCGGCCCGGATGGCTGTGTATTGTTCGAGGAGCGTGGCGATCTCGTCGCCGCGCGGCGTCCCGATCGCCTTCGCCCGCAGCCACGCCGTCCCGATGGCGTTGGCTTCGGACAGGCCGCCCATGCGCCGCTCGGCAAAGCGAGCGCTCGCGAAGCTCAGCGTCAGCGCCAGGACGAAGGCCAGGAGCGCGAGCATGCCGCCGACGACGACGCCGACCGCCTCGGGTGCATTGCCCGTCCTGTCGTGGAGCCGCCGACCGGTGCGGTAGCCCAGCTCATAGAAGACGAGATGAGCCAGGAAGAGGCAGATGGCGAAGGCCAGAATGCTGCGCTCGGCGATGATCGTCGCGATTTCCATTGCCACGTCCCCCTTGGGTCGAACGCCCACGGCAAACAGCAAACACGCTTCTCTTTGACCGCCCTACCCCGCCAGAGCGGCCTTCAACCCGTCGATCACGAACTGCACGGCGAGCGCCGCCAGGATCACGCCGAGCAGCCGCGTCAGCACGACATTGCCGGTGACGCCGAGGAGCTTCGCGATCGGCGTCGCGGCCAGGAACACGGCAAGGCAGCTCAGGATCACCAGCCCGCAGATCACAGCCAGCGCGACCAGCAGCAGCGGATCGCCGCCGGCGCGGCCAGCGAGAAGGATCATCGCGGTCAGCGCCCCCGGCCCCGCCATCAGCGGGATCGCCAGCGGAAAGGCCGCGACATTGCGGATATGATCCAGCGTGATCGCGGTCTCGGCCGTCTGCTGCTTGCGCTCGGTCCGGCGCTCGAACACCATCTCGAAGGCGATCCAGAACAGCAGGAGCCCGCCGGCGATGCGGAAGGCCGGCAGCGAGACGCCGAGCGCCTTCAGCACGACATCGCCCGCCACGGCGAAGAAAGCCATGATGCAGAAGGCGATGATCGAGGCGCGGATCGCGACCTGTTTCCGCTCGCTTTCCGACATTCCGCGCGTCAGCGACAGGAAGATCGGCGCCAGACCCGGCGGGTCGAGCGTCACCAGCATCGTGACGAGGGCGGATGTGACGAATTCGATGAACATGCGGAGGCGACTTCACCACGCCTTGCGGCTGCCGTCACCCGCGAAGAAAGGCGGGATTGTGGCAGCTGCTGTGGACGCCCGCAGAAATAGCCGACAACATATTGATATCGCTTGGATATTTTTTACTTGGACAGCGCCCGCTTTTGCTGGCGCGAAAGGCCGGAATCGGGTAGCCAGAAGCCTGAAAAATACTAGGAATCGGGACATTTCTCCTTGAGCGACGATACCGACGACAGGCGTGACGACGCCCCGGATTTCGGCGGCGACATCAAGCCGATCGCGATCACCGACGAGATGAAGAAGAGCTATCTCGATTACGCCATGAGCGTGATCGTGAGTCGCGCTCTGCCCGATGTCCGCGACGGCCTGAAGCCTGTGCACCGCCGCATCCTGTTCTCGATGCACGAGAACAAGAACCTGCCCGAGCGGCCCTACACCAAATGCGCCCGCATCGTCGGCGACACGATGGGTAAATACCATCCGCACGGCAATCTCGCGGTCTATGACGCACTGGTGCGCATGGCGCAGGATTTCTCCCTGCGCCTGCCGCTGATCGACGGCCAGGGCAATTTCGGCTCGATGGACGGCGATTCCGCCGCCGCCGATCGTTACACCGAGGCGCGCCTCGACAAGGCGGCGATGCCGCTGCTCGAGGACCTCGACCTCGACACTGTCGACTTCCAGCCGAACTACGACGGCAAGGAGCACGAGCCGACGGTCCTGCCGGCGCGCTATCCGAACCTGCTCGTCAACGGCGCCGGCGGCATCGCGGTCGGCATGGCGACCAATATCCCGCCGCACAATCTCGGCGAGGTCATCGACGCCTGCGTCGCCTATATCGACAATCCCGAGATCTCGATCGACGAGCTGATCGAGATCGTGCCCGGCCCGGATTTCCCGACCGGTGCCTCGATCATGGGCCGCAGCGGCCTCCATTCGGCCTATCACACCGGGCGCGGCTCGATCGTGATGCGCTCGAAGACGCATATCGAGGAGCTGCGCAAGGAGCGCGAGGCGATCATCGTCACCGAGGTTCCCTATCAGGTGAACAAGGCGACGATGGTCGAGAAGATCGCCGATCTCGTGCGCGAGAAGCGCATCGAGGGCATCTCGGACCTGCGCGACGAGTCGAGCCGCGAGGGCGTGCGCGTCGTCATCGAGGTCAAGCGCGATGCCGTCGCCGATGTCGTGCTGAACCAGCTCTACCGCTTCACGCCGCTGCAGACCTCCTTCGGCGCCAACATGGTGGCGCTGACCGGCGGCCGCCCGGAGGTCTTGAACCTCAAGGACTTCATCTCGGCCTTCGTCGAGTTCCGCGAGGAAGTCGTCTCCCGGCGCACGCGCTACCTGCTCAACAAGGCCCGCGAGCGCGCCCATGTGCTCTGCGGCCTCGCCACGGCGGTCGCGAATATCGACGAGGTCATCCGCCTGATCCGCACTGCGCCGACCCCGGCCGCGGCGCATGAAGCGCTGATGGCCCGCGACTGGCCTGCCGAAGACATCGCTCCGCTGATCGCGCTGGTCGACGATCCCCGCCATCCGATGAACGCCGATGGCACCTACCGCCTGTCGGATGCGCAGGCCAAGGCGATCCTCGAGCTGCGCCTCGCCCGCCTCACGGCTCTCGGCCGTGACGAGATCGGCGACGAGTTGCAGAAGCTCGCCACCGAAATCGCTGATTATCTCGACATCCTGCGCTCGCGCGCCCGCATCCAGTCGATCGTCAAGACCGAGCTCGCCGAGGTGAAGGCCGCCTTCGCCACGCCGCGCCGGACCGAGATCCAGGACTGGGGTTCCGACCTCGACGACGAGGATTTGATCGCCCGCGAGGACATGGTCGTGACCGTGTCCCATGGCGGCTACATCAAGCGCGTGCCGCTCTCGACCTATCGGGCGCAGCGCCGCGGCGGCAAGGGCCGCTCCGGCATGGCGACCAAGGACGAGGATTTCGTCGCGCGGCTGTTCGTGGCCAACACGCATACCCCGGTGCTGTTCTTCTCCTCCGAAGGCCAGGTCTACAAGGAGAAGGTCTGGCGCCTGCCGCTGGCGGCGCCGAACGCGCGCGGCAAGGCGCTGGTCAACATGCTGCCGATCGAACAGGGCGAGCGCATCACCACGATCATGCCGCTGCCTGAGGACGAGGCGAGCTGGGAGACGCTCGACGTGATGTTCGCCACCGCCTCGGGCGGGGTGCGGCGCAACAAGCTCTCCGACTTCGTCAACGTCAACCGCGCCGGCAAGATCGCGATGAAGCTCGACGAGGGCGACCACATCGTCGACGTGCAGATCTGCACCGAGAACGACGACGTGCTGCTGACCACCGCGGACGGGCAGTGCATTCGCTTCGCGGTGCCCGAGGTGCGCGTCTTCAAGGGCCGCGATTCGACCGGCGTGCGCGGCATCAATCTGGCGAAGGACGATAAGGTCATCTCGCTCGCGATCCTGCACCATCTCGACGCCACGCCCGACGAGCGCGCCGCCTATCTCAAGCGGGCCGCCGCGGCGCGCCGCGCCCTGACCGGCGAGGCCGACGAGGGTGCGGACGCTGCCCCCGCAGTCGAGGCCGATGCCGAGGAGAGCGCCGGCGACATTGAGCTTGGGCTCGATAAGTACACCGCCATGGGTGCGGCCGAGCAGTTCATCCTGACGATCTCGGAACGCGGCTACGGCAAGCGGACATCGTCCTTCGAGTATCGGGTCACCGGCCGCGGCGGCAAGGGCATCGTCGCCATGGTGGTCAATGACAGGAACGGCAAGCTCGTCGCCTCCTTCCCAGCTGTCGATACCGACCAGTTGATGCTCGTCACCGATGGCGGTCAGGTCATTCGCGTGCCGGTCGATGCCGGGCCGGACAACCGCATCCGCATCGCCGGTCGCTCGACCCAGGGAGTGACGGTGTTCAACACCGCCAAGGACGAGAAGGTCGTCTCGGTCGAGTGCATCAACGATGACGGCGAGAATGGCGAGGAGGCCGGCGACGAGGCTCCCGGCGAGGAGCAGGCGGAAGGCTGATTCGTCAGCCCTTTACGGCCAGTTTCTCAGCTTACCTCTGAGCTCTGGCCTCGCTGCCTGCTCGGCGCTGACGATGCCCGTCATTCCCCGGCGGCGCGAAACGTAGGCTCGAGAATCTCTGGCGGGAAGCAGCGCCTCTCCTTCACGAGATGCTCGGGTCGAGCCCGGGCATGACGCGCGACCTCGTTTGACTCGCAACGCCCCCCGCGCTCCCATGCGTCCATGAAGGCTCGTTCCGTGCCCGTCCGCTCGCCCGCGATCACGCCGGAGATCATGCTGCGCGCCTATGCCGCCGGCATCTTTCCGATGGCGGAAAGCGCCGATGACCCCGGCCTGTTCTGGGTGGAGCCGGAGCTGCGCGGCGTTATCCCGCTCGACGGCTTCCATCTCTCATCGCGCCTCGCGCGCACGGTCCGCTCGGACCACTTTGAGATCCGTGTCGACAGCGATTTCGAAGCGGTGATCGAAGCCTGCGGCGAGGCCCGGCCCGACCGGCCGGAAACCTGGATCAACACTCGCATCCGCGCGATCTTCGGCGAGCTTTTCGCGCTCGGCCACGTCCATACGGTGGAATGCTGGCGCGAGGGCCGTCTCGTCGGCGGGCTCTATGGATTGTCGCTCGGCGCCGCATTCTTCGGCGAAAGCATGTTCCACCGAGAGACCGACGCCTCCAAGGTCGCGCTCGTCCATCTCGTCGCACGGCTGCGGCGGGGCGGCTACCGCCTGCTCGACACCCAGTTCCAGACCGGCCATCTCGCACAGTTCGGCACCGTCGAGATCCCGCGCGATGCCTATCGGCTCAGGCTCGACGATGCGTTGCGCCACCAGGGCAATTGGGAAGCTTGGCCAAGGGAGCCGGTCGTGAGCGGCAGGCAGGCGCTCGCCGAACTCTAGTCTGAGGTCGGCCGGCGTGGATCGAGGCGCTCGGCCAGCCAGACGACGGCGATCGCGACGCTGACGCCCCAGCCGACCTCGAAGACGCGGGAGAGCATCATCTGCTGCGCGCTCGTTCCGGGATGGGGTACCAGCAGGATGATCGTCGCAGTGATGCCGGCGAGGCGCGCGGCGCTGGCGACGTTCAGCATCCAGGCTGCCAGGACGGAGAGCGCCGCCGCCAGCAGATAGCTCACGATGGTCTGGCCGGCGATGAGCACGACCGCGACGCCGATCGCGCCGCCGATGGCAGCCCCGACGAACTGGTCGCGCGCCGTCGTCCGCGTCGCGCCGAACTCGGTCTGAACCACGGCAATCGCGGTGATGGCGGCCCAGAAACCCTCGCGCAGCCCCAGCGCCTGCGTCGGCAGATAGGCAGCGAACGCCGCCGCGCTCGACATCAGCGCGTGTTCGAGGCCGTCGCGGAAGCGCCGCCCGGCGGGACTCCGCTTGCGCAGATCGGCGAGGTGACGGCGCAGGCGCCTGATGCGCGTCGTTTCGCGCCCGGCTCCCTTGTCAGCGCCGTCGGGCGGCACGGGTCAGCCGCCGCCGGTCGGGTCGCGGCCCTGTCCCGGATTGGTCGGGAAGAAGCGCTGGCTCGGCCGCTGCGGCTGCACCGGCACGCCGCGTGGCGGCTCGACATCGATGCGTCCGCCGGGCGGCGTCACAGGCTGCTGCAAGGGCGGCAGCAGGTTCGGATCGCGCGGCGGCGTGCGCGGGCGGCGCGGATCCTCCGGCGCCGGCGGTGGCTCGGGCTCCTTGGGATCGACGACGAGCTCGGTGCCGCCTTTGCACTCGGTCAGCCAGACATCGTAGATCGCGTGTTCGACGCCGTGCAGGCCGGGGCTCGCCGCATACATCCAGCCGGTGAAGATGCGCCGATACTCGTTCTTGAACGTCACCTCGTCGACTTCGACGAAGGCATCCGTCTGCGGTGCTTCCGTCGGTGGCCTGCTCCAGCAGACGCGCGGGGTCAGCTGCAGCGCGCCGAACTGCACCGTCTCGTCCACCGCCACTTCAAACGAGATGATGCGGCCGGTGATCTTGTCGAGCCCCGCAAAGACCGCCGTCGGATTGCGGATGCGGTCGGCCTGCGCCGGCCCCATCGCAGCAAGCAACGCGGCCGCGCTCGTGGCGAGGCCTGCCAGGGTCGAAAGGCGGAACAAGGACGGCATGCTGGCGCGAATCTCTTCCACAGCGCGGAAAGACCGCGACGGGGCGCAGTAACACGGCAAAGGCAGCGGAAAAAGGGCGTCGCGCCCGAAACGGCCATTTCAGCAGCGGCCGCCGCTGCGTTGCCACCCAGCAAAAAGGCCGCCCCGAAAGGAGCGGCCCCGATATCTCGCAACCTGCCTTGCGGCCTTGCCTCAGCGGCCCGGTGTCCAGGCCTGGTAGTCGCCGGTCGCGGCCGGGCGCTCGCCCTCCGCCAGCGTCGAGCCCTGCGGGCGATAGGCCAGCGCCGTGCCGGTCCAGTTCTGCTGGTGCGGCTCCTGCCACTCGCGCGGCTGGTAGCTCTCCTCCGAGGGGGCGACGTCGACGGTGTGGTGCAGCCAACCATTCCAGCCGGGCGGAACCTTGGAGGCCTCGGCCTCGCCCTTGTAGATCACCCAGCGGCGCTGGAAGCCGAGCGCCTTGTCCTTCACCCCGCCTGCGGTGCGGTAATAGACATTGCCGAACTCGTCCTCGCCCACCTTCTCGCCGAAGCGCCAGGTGTGGAAGCGCGTGCCGATGGTTTGGCCGTTCCACCAGGTGAAGATCTGCAGCAGCCAGTCCTTCATTGCCTTCAGTCCATGCGCTTGCAGCGCCGTGCGGAGAGGCCGGCGCGTCTTGGCCCGACTTATGGCGGCAGGGCCCTGCTCTGTCCAGTCCGGAACGCTGCCGCCGGGTCGCTTCGCCGCGCCGGCGGCGCTGGATGGTCTCCAACAATATCCACAAGAGCGTGCAAAACGATGGTCCAGCGGGTCGTCGCCCAGACCGCGCAGCGCGCGGCCTGATTCCTCCTGCGATCGGCTGCTGATTCCCGCCCACGCTCCGCCGGAATTTCGCCGCGATTAGGCTCGCTCGCCGCCATGATTCAGCGCCGAAGCGCACCGACTTCAAGTACTTGGAGCGCTCCCCGCAACCGCTATCTGCAAACCCGCGCTCGTCACCCGAGGCTCACACTTCATTTACCGTGAATAGTGGGGATTTTAGGAACTGCGCTTCGCACAGGGCTGTGGCAATGTTGCCGCGGGGCAGCGATTCTCTTCGCCATTTCCAAGGCTTAGCCAGGGCCTTGAAACTTATCCCCACAACCCACACATCCCTACCACATGTCGTATCCACAAGGATGGCGCTCCACTATTCCTTGACGGAGCAGCGCGAACGGCGCTAGATTTTGACCATCGCATGACGGCCGGCGGCACCCCCTCTGGATGACTGCGAACCCTAGTTTTCCAGAGTGCTTACGGGCCTGCCGCCGCATCCGCCGACATCAGCGGAAGCGAACGGATTTGCACGGGCATTTTGGGCGCGTCCGGGCCTGCAAGCGGGGCGACACCGCCAAGGACCCACGAGGCATCGAACCGAGTTTGGACTGACATCAGGAGCCGGCGATCAACCGGCCGCGCGGGGTATCCACCCGCGGCATGCAAGGACGAAGATCATGCGCATCGAGCGCCGCTATACCTCCGCCGGACAGTCGCCCTACGCCGCGATCCCGTTCCGATCGGCCGTCAGCGAGATCAAGAACCCGGACGGCTCCGTCGTCTTCCGGCTCGAAGGCATCGAGGTTCCCGAGGATTGGTCCCAGGTCGCGAGCGACGTGCTCGCTCAGAAGTATTTCCGCAAGGCCGGCGTGCCCGCGCGCATGAAGAAGGTCGAGGAAAACGGCGTCCCCTCCTTCCTCTGGCGTTCCGTTGCCGACGAGGCCGCGCTTGCCGAGCTGCCGGAAGGCGAGCGCTACGGCTCCGAGATTTCCTCCAAGCAGGTCTTCGATCGCCTCGCCGGCTGCTGGACTTATTGGGGCTGGAAGGGTGGCTATTTCTCCTCCGAGGAGGATGCTGCCGCCTTCCATGACGAATTGCGCTTCATGCTCGCGACCCAGCGCGTCGCGCCGAACTCGCCGCAATGGTTCAACACCGGCCTGCACTGGGCCTATGGCATCGACGGCCCCAGCCAGGGCCATTTCTACGTCGACTTCAAGACCGGCAAGCTGGTGAAGTCGAAGTCGAGCTACGAGCATCCGCAGCCGCATGCCTGCTTCATCCAGGGCGTGCAGGACGATCTCGTCAACGAGGGCGGCATCATGGACCTCTGGGTCCGTGAGGCCCGCCTGTTTAAGTATGGCTCCGGCACCGGCTCGAACTTCTCGATGCTGCGCGGCGAAGGCGAGAAGCTCGCCGGCGGCGGCAAGTCCTCGGGCCTGATGTCCTTCCTCAAGATCGGCGACCGCGCCGCCGGCGCCATCAAGTCGGGCGGCACCACCCGCCGCGCCGCCAAGATGGTCGTGGTCGATGCCGACCATCCCGATATCGAGGCCTATATCGACTGGAAGGTGAAGGAGGAGCAGAAGGTCGCCGCCCTCGTCACCGGCTCCAAGACCGTCAAGAAGCACATGAAGGCCGTGCTCAAGGCCTGCGTGAACTGCGAGGGCGACGCCGATTCCTGCTTCGACCCGGAGAAGAACCCGGCGCTGAAGCGCGAGGTCAAGCTCGCCCGCAAGGCGCTGGTGCCGGACAATTACATCAAGCGCGTCATCCAGTTCGCCAAGCAGGGCTACAAGGACATCTCCTTCGACACCTATGACACCGACTGGGATTCCGACGCCTATCTCACCGTCTCCGGCCAGAACTCGAACAACTCGGTCTCGCTGACCGACGACTTCCTCCGCGCCGTCGAGAACGACAACGACTGGAATCTGACCGCCCGCACCACCGGCAAGGTCCACAAGACGCTGAAGGCGCGCGACCTCTGGGAGAAGATCGGCTACGCCGCCTGGGCCTCGGCCGATCCCGGGCTGCACTTCAACTCGACGATGAACGACTGGCACACCTGCCCGGCTTCCGGCCGGATCCGGGCGTCCAACCCGTGCTCCGAGTACATGTTCCTCGACGACACCGCCTGCAACCTGGCCTCGGCCAACCTGCTGCAGTTCTACGACACGCAGACCAAGTCCTTCGACGTCGCGGCCTATGAGCATCTCTGCCGGCTCTGGACCGTCGTGCTCGAGATCTCGGTGACGATGGCGCAGTTCCCGAGCCGCGAGATCGCCGAGCTTTCCTACGAGTACCGCACGCTCGGCCTCGGCTACGCCAATATCGGCGGCCTGCTGATGACCATGGGCCTCGGCTACGACTCGGACGAGGGCCGCGCTTTAGCTGGTGCCCTCACCGCGATCATGACCGGCGTCGCCTATGCGACCTCTGCCGAGATGGCGGGCGAGCTCGGCCCCTTCCCCGGCTATAAGAAGAACGCCAGCCACATGCTGCGCGTCATCCGCAACCACCGCACGGCGGCCCATGGCCTCGCCGACGGCTATGAGGGCCTGAGCGTCACCCCGGTGCCGCTCGACCATGCGACGCTGGCCCGCCTCGGCGGCTCGGCTGTGACCATGGCGGAGCGCTCGCGCATCGTCTGGGACGAGGCTCTGGAGCAGGGCAAGCGCTACGGCTATCGCAACGCCCAGGCGACCGTGATCGCGCCGACCGGCACGATCGGCCTCGTCATGGATTGCGACACCACCGGCATCGAGCCCGACTTCGCGCTGGTGAAGTTCAAGAAGCTCGCCGGCGGCGGCTACTTCAAGATCATCAACCGCGCCGTTCCCGATGCGCTCCGCGCGCTGGGCTACCGCGAGGCCGATATCGCCGAGATCGAGGCCTATGCCGTCGGCCACGGCTCGATGAAGCAGGCGCCGGGCATCAACCCCTCGACGCTGCGCGCCAAGGGCTTCACCGACGAGAAGATCGAGGCGGTCGAGAAGGGGCTGAAGAGCGCCTTCGACATCAAGTTCGTCTTCAACAAGTGGACGCTGGGCGAGGATTTCCTCACCGGCACGCTCAAGGTCCCGGCCGAGAAGCTGAACGACATGTCGTTCGAGCTCCTGCCCTTCCTCGGCTTCACCAAGGCCGAGATCGAGGCCGCCAACGTCCATGTCTGCGGCGCGATGACGCTGGAAGGCGCCCCGCATCTCAAGACCGAGCACTACAACGTCTTCGATTGCGCCAATCCCTGCGGCCGCATCGGCAAGCGCTATCTCTCGGTCGAGAGCCATATCCGCATGATGGCGGCGGCGCAGCCCTTCATCTCGGGGGCGATCTCGAAGACCATCAACATGCCCAACGACGCGACGGTCGAGGACTGCAAGAGCGCCTATATGCTCTCCTGGAAGCTGGCGCTGAAGGCGAACGCCCTCTACCGCGACGGCTCCAAGCTCTCGCAGCCGCTGAACTCCGCGCTGATCTCGGACGATGACGACGAAACCGATGACGCCGTCGAGACCCTGGTGGCGGCGCCGATGGCGGCACGTGCCACGCAGATCTCGGAGAAGATCGTCGAACGCATCGTCGAGCGCATCGAGCGCAAGCGCGAGCGCGAGAAGCTGCCCGATCGCCGTACCGGCTACATCCAGAAGGCGGTGGTCGGCGGCCACAAGGTCTATGTCCACACCGGCGAGTATTCGGACGGGCGCCTGGGCGAGATCTTCATCGATATGCACAAGGAAGGCGCCGCCTTCCGGGCGATGATGAACAACTTCGCCATCGCGGTCTCGCTCGGCCTGCAATATGGCGTGCCACTGGAAGAGTATGTCGAGGCCTTCACCTTCACCCGCTTCGAGCCTTCGGGCTTCGTTGCCGGCAACCAGTCGATCAAGAACGCGACCTCGATTCTCGACTACGTCTTCCGCGAGCTCGCGATCTCCTATCTCGGCCGCAACGACCTCGCCCATGTCGACCCGAGCGAGATCGGCCATGACGTGATCGGCGGCGGCGTCGGCCAGGACAAGGCGCCGGATGCTGCGGCTCCGATCACCTCGACCCCCCTCGCCTCCACCGGCTTCCGCCGCGGCAAGCCGATCAACCTGCTCGCCATCCAGGGCGGCGGGGCGGCGAACGATGCGGTCGCCCGCTCGGCCTCGTCCGTGACGGCGCTGGCCACGGCCGGCGCGACCGCGCTGAAGGAGGAAACGGAGACCTATGGCGAGGCGGAGATGGCCAAGCTGGGCTTCGCGGCGCCAACTGCCCAGCCCACCCAGTCCGAGCGCCGCGCCGAGGCGATCATGAAGGGCTATGTCGGCGACAGCTGCGGCGAATGCGGCAACTTCACGCTGGTGCGGAACGGAACCTGCCTGAAGTGCAACACCTGCGGATCCACGACAGGCTGTAGTTGATTATTCCGGGGTGCCTGATTGTTGAAAAGAGAGGCATAATGTTGCCTCGATTTTAGGAAAAGTTCCGCAAACAGATTTGCGCCGCGCGGCCATCAAGCCGGGCGGCGCTTTGCTTTTCAGCCAATCAGATCGGGCATTCGGGGCCGCTAGCTTCCAACGGCCTGGAACACGGCGCGTCGGCCAGCATCCGTCAGGCCTGAACTAAACGTGAGGTCGAAGACGACGAGCTTCATCACTGACTCGTGCATGTCAGCCCCTCTGATCAACAGGAGTGGCAAAGGGACATGAAGGACTGAGTGATGACGAACAACACCATCCTAGCAATGGTGACAAGAGGCAGCGGCGCCTCTCGGCGTCGGCCGATCCACCCGTCGCTGAGCACCGCAATCCGATGACGATGGTCCCGAGGATGGGAGCTCGCTTCGCTCTTGCCGAGCGCTCCGCTACGATCGGATCGACCATTTTCCCGAGGTGTGATGCAAATGTCGGATGGGAATGAGGCGACGCAAGCCTATGAGGCACTCCTCAAGCAGCAGTACGGCTTTCCCGACGAGTGGTTCTACTACGAACGCATCGACGACCGCTCAGGAAGCGGGGGTGTCCGTGCATTCGACCAACCTCGATTGGATCGGATGCCCGAAAATCTGCTGAAGGACCGGGGCCTATTCAAGCGCCTGGTGCTGAGCGTCAGGGACCTGTCGCACGCCGGAAGCGCGATCGCCTTCATCGAGGAGGAGGTGGACCACGATGGACGATATCCCCTCGCGGCCGTGAGGAAGTTCCTCTGCTACGAAACGACCTTGATCGTCTCCTATTGCCGACCCTTCTCGGAATCGAGGGGAGACATTCCCTCCCTCTCCTACGGCGCCCTAGGGATCAAGCTCTCGCCATTCACCCGCGCCTTGCACGACGACCTCATCAGCAAGCGGAACACCATCTTCGCTCACAGCGACGCCAGCCAGGTCGCGTACAGAGCCCCCGTGGTGATGAAGGGCCGCGACGGCGCTGGCGAGCCTTTCACAACCCTGTTCCCGCCAAGGTTCAACGAGGGGATCATGCTGGACTACCAGCGCGTCCAGCAGGCCAAGATTCTCAACAAATCGCTGCTCGGCGCCGTCATGGCGCGCCTACAGGCGATGCACGTCCACTTCCTCGACGTTCTGCCGTCGATGGACATGGACCTGCACGACCCAGCCCCCGATGGCTACGATTCCGCGTAGCGCTGTACGTAGAGCTATGGGTTATTCTGTCCGCGACGAAAAACACCTGCTCACGCGTCGGCACGGTCGATACCCTCCACTCCCCCAGCGCACGATGCGCCGGAATGGCGAATGCCCGTTTGAGCCCCTACGCCTCTTCCAGATCGCGCGGTGGGGCCGCCGCGACCAACTTGCGATCATTCGTCGGCAGCAGGCCGGCCCGTTTTTCCGTAACCCAGGAAATCCTGCCGTACCGGAGCTCGACCGCGTCTTCGAACTTGGCGCGATCGAGGCCGAGCGTCTTCAGACCCCGTCGCAGCCGGAAACGGGCCACACCGTCCAGCAGGTTTTGGAACCCGATCTTCGGCTTCTGCTGCAACTCGCGGACCGTATGGTAAAGGCCGGTGAGACCCAAGATGCCGGCGGTCGCGACTGCAGCGGACTGAGGCAGTCCGACCACCGATCCAGCAGCTCCGGCCGAAAGGATGACAACCGTCGACCAAGTCAGTCCTGTTTCGAGGCGACCGATGAACCTGTTCGATCCCGAGATCAATGTGTCAACTCTGTCGATCTCGCCCTGTCTGGCCGCCAAGGCGATCCCGTGGAGTCGCTTGCGCTCCGCGCGCAACGCTTCCAGCTCAGCGTCTCGTTGCCCCAAAGCTCGTTTCGCCTCGGCGACATCTGCCTCATGGGCCTCTTTGAGCTCCCGCTTTTCCTGCCCGTGACGCTGCGCGGCCACCCGGGCCTTCCTCTCATATTCGCTGCGGACCTCGTTGGCGGTCGCGTTGCGCATCTCTTCCAGGAGCATCTGGGGATTGGCGGTGGTCGCTAGGCGTTCGAGGCCGAGCGTCTCGTCCATCAGCCGTTCGACACTGCGCTGGTCGGAGAGCAGCAGCTCGAACTGCTGGGCGCGTTCGGGGTCAAACTCCTTCAGCTTGTCGTGGACGGCCTTCAGCACTTCCTTACGCGGCCTGAGGACGCGTTCGCAGGAGGCGATGAGATGCCCGCGCGGAATGTCGACCTGCTTGGCCTTAGCATCGTCCCTGACGAGGCCGGTCCGAAGCCAGGCCGTCATCGCGAGCTCGCGCTTGATGATGACGGGCGGTGTTTGCCGATCGTTGATCATCCGGTTCTTGCGGCAGAAGTCGCGGGCGTAGTCCACGAAGATCGGGTTCGTGGTGACGAAGACGAACCTGGAGGTCAACGGGTCGGCGCTCTTGTGCCCCGCCCTCAGCCGCATGGTGAGCGCTGCGCAGGTTGCATCGTGCTCCCGGGCGTCGACGGAATCGACCTTCCAGCGGATACCGGCGAAAAAGTCGTCATAGGTCGCCTTGTCGAAGAACTTCGTCTGGGAGGGCGTCGTGGTCAGGTCGATCGGACGCACCGTAACACCGACCTGCTGGAGAGCGCGCTCGGGATCCCGGATCACCGACCTAACGAAATCCTCGTTGATCTCGTTTTTCATCAGGGCCGAGTGCGTCGGCCCATGGCGGGCGGAGAGCGGCTGGGAGAGCATGCTCTGCAGGTTTCTCGACATCTCCTCCACGCTGACCGGAAGGACGATGACGTTGCAACCGATGCCGCGCAGCGAGGTCACGACGTTGGCGATGTCCTCGCAGGCCTCCTTCCCCGACAATCCCAAAAGATCGAGCGCAACCGGGGTATCGAGGATCAGCGTGAGGTCGGACTTCTTGGTCTCCCCGGTCGGCTTGACGAAATCCTCGACGACCTCGGTGAGCAATCCGATCGAGGCCAACCTGGCGAGGTGAGGAACGAATTCGCTCTTGTTCTTGACCAAGTCGTGAACAAAGCGGGCGCACAGGTACTGCTCCTCGCGGCTCAGCGTCCGTCCGCCCTCCTCAAGCCGATCGAGGACAGCCTGGTTCGCCATCCCCAATCGGATGCGCTCGACATGCAGGGCGAACGCCTCCTCCGTGAACGCGTCGAAGGAAACCAGGAAGCGTATCAGAATGTCCTTCAAGCTCTCGCGATCCAGGGAGAACTGGAACAGGTCAGTGACCTTCGGTGGGAACTTTTCGAAATCGTCCACAATCCGATCCAGGACCTGAACAATCTCGATCTGGTTCTCGTCATCGTCAGCCGCAGGCTGGAACGAGACCGTGAAGACGGCGCCAGCCTGTCGCTTCAGATAACCTTTCGCAAGCAGGCGGCCTGTAAAGCTCTCGGCGACATCCTTGTTGAACCTCCACCCATAGATCTTCTGGACGCCTAGCGAGAGAAGGCCGCCGTCGAAGATGGTGCCGTTCATCGCGGCCAGGACCGGTTCGAGGAACGGGATGAGGGCGTCGAGCACGTCGCCGTCCTGGTTCACCTTCAACCCCGAAAGGGCGGCGTATACTCTCAGAGCATGTCTGGTGACCGTGGTCATTGGGATCGCTCACCAACCGACTTGGCAGGGAAATCCCGAGCCACGTCCCGTGGCGTACGGCATTGCAGGTCGACGCGCCGCCACGCAGCGCCAGGATGATGGCCGGCCATTCGCGAATCTCCCAGGCAACACCATTAGATCGCGTCGCGAGCTCCTCCACCAGCGGCAACTCCGCGATTAATCCCAAGTGTTCTTTAGGGATCCGAGTTCCTCGGCCCAGTTTGAGGTGGACAACTACCAGATGTCGCTCTCGCCGAGTATTGCTCCTTCCGGTTTCATCCTAGCCTCGCGACGAATATCTAAAGGAAGCTTGCGAGCGTGCCCGTGTCTGTTGCAATATCTGATAAGGTCGTGGCCGAGCTGCTGCGGATGGAGGAGGATTGCACCCACTCCGGCAAGGCTCATTTCAACGCCGCGACCCGCTGGACGAGGTGGAACTATATCTTCGGCATTCCCTCCGTAGGGCTGAGCGCGCTAGCGGGGGGCGCCTTCTTCCAGGATTACGCTGTCTCCGCAGGATTGATGTCGTCTGGCGTCACCGTGCTCACGGCGCTGATGACGTTCCTCAAGCCAGACGAGAAGCTTCATCACTGACTCGTGCATGTCAGCCACTCTGAAACAAGAGCGGCAAAGGGACATGAAGGGCCGGGCGATGACGAACAACACCATCCTCGCAATGGTGAAAAACCGCCTCCGCGACAACCTTCAGCAGCTCAATCATAAGATTTCCGATGAAGACACCGCTCGGTTGGCACGCTTCCTACTCGAGGACCTTGATGCCGCCCAGTGGCGGCTCGTTCCAGCAGCGCCGACGCGGGAAATGGTCACCGCATCGATGACCGCCATGCGTAAGCGCCGCAAACGTCAAGGCAGAGTTGCCGAGAGGCTGAAGCATGCGTGGAGGCTGGCCGCGGGCATTGAGGCTGCTCCTCATTGGAATGTTACCAAGCAACCATCTGGCGCGCTCCTCAGCGTCGACAAGAATGGCGGGCTTCGAGACGACGAACGACTACAGCTTCATGACAATGCACTGAACGTTGGGACGCTCGAGAGCATGTCGGATGAACTCTTCGAAGAGCCTAACGCCGAGCTAGCCCAGTACGAACGCGAGGGCGATAGTTCGTGACTTCACGTCGATATACGGGCTCCGTTGGCCGAAATGCCTACTTCGGCCTCTCCAAGGTGGCCGACAGTCGCTCAGCCGGAACCGGCCCATTGCTGACGCTGGCAATGTCCGCTTTCGGGCATGCCGATTGTTTACACCCTAGCGTAAATGATGGGGCTCGCCTGTTGAGAGCTGAAGGGTTTTCCGGCCTCTTTTAATCGAGCGAATGGCGTCACTCTCATAGTCGTCCAACGCAGGGAGTGGCCATGAACCCGAAAGAACTCATCGACCGTATCGTCTCAATGCCGCCGCCGGCTCAGGGCGTCGCCGCCACGCCACCCGCAGAGGTCGTCGCGATGGTCGTCCGCATGGCCCGCGGGCTAAGACAGTGGAAGCAAGACACGCTCGCCGACTTCGCGCGCGTCAGCATGTCCACGGTCGAGCGCGTCGAGCGCGCTGAGCCGGTCAGTATCGAAAGCCTCGACCGAATCGCTCAGGCACTCGGTTACGAACCCGGCGCCTTCTCAGCGCCCCGCCTGCCAATCCCCAAGGAAGAGGCGGCCACGCAGATGGTCGATCAGCTCGGAAATCTCCAGCAGGTCGAGGTGCGCCCGTTCGAAACCCACCGCCAGATTAGAATGATCGCAGCCACCCAGGCCTGTTACATCCACCGCCCCGAGGTAGGGGCCGCCTACGACGAGCAGGTAGCGGGCCTGCGGGAGTGGCTAGACTTGGCGTCCTTCGCACTGGGGCCTGCCCCCGTCGACGGGGGCAGGCCGATCCGTCGGCGGGCACTCTGCGACGGCATCCTGGCCGCGGTTGCCGATCTGCGCCGCCGCGGCGTCACGGTTCTCGTCGGCATCGCCGACGCGCCAATCCCGGGATCCGCCGATTGGAAAGTGGCGATCATCTCGCTCACGCCCAAGCTCTCCGATCCCGGCGCGCCCAAGCGCCGGGCGATCTTCGTCGATAAGCGCTGCTTGCGTCCCGGTCCCGGCTATCTGGAACACCTGTCCGACGAGGCGGACCTCTAGATAGAGATCGTTCGCGGGATGCTGCCGGCGCGATCAGTCGAATCGGAAGCCGAAGAGCCCGGTCGTCTCGTCCCGATCCGATAGCCTCGGTTCTATGATCGCGGCCTCACGGTCGATGCCGTCTTCGAGCTTCAGTGAATCGTAGATGTCGCTGTTCATCGTGACGATGTACTGCCGCCCGTAATCTCTGGCGGCAGCGGCACCCAGACCTATGGCACGCGCAACCTGCCGGGGATCGACACCGTCGAAGAGGTGGCTGTCGTGGATAAGAAAGCCTGGTCCGTTCCCTCGCTTCGACCAGATGCAGAACAAGGCGTAGTCTAGGCAGAAGATCTCCATGCTTGAGATGCCCCCGCCACGGTCGCCCTGGATCGTGATCCGGAACTCTGGACCGTTCTCCGTGGCCTCGACCTCGAACTTGCCCTTCCTGTCCTCGTAGAGCTTTTTGATCGCCGCTCCGACGAGGAGGATGGCCTCGTTCAGCCGCTCGTGTCGGTTCTGGTGATCGAGCTGGAGCCGTTGCTTGATGCTCGCTCGCTCGATGGTGAGCTCCGTGCCCTCGCTGGCAAGGACCGTTGCCGACTGGAAGCGATCGCGCAGCGAGGCGGCCTCGGCCTCGGCATCGGCCAGCCGCTTCTGCAAGCCGACGAAATCCTCAAGAGCCCCACGCCCTTCCAGCAGTTGCAGGATCTCGCTCCGCTCGGCGTCCAGGATCGCGAACCGGTCCTCGCCCTTCTTGATCTGCCGCTCGGTCTCATCGACCTCCTCACTGAGGTGGGTGCGCCTGTTATCGATCACGCTCTTATGGAAGCGGGCAACATCGTCGAATCGCCGAATGGCCACGTCCGGCAATTCGATGCCCACGGCAGCGTACAGCCGGCCGACGTCGCTTCGCTCGGGAACGCGTTCCACCTCGATGGCGTTGCGTAGGTGCGCGACGGTCTCGCGAAGCGGCACCGCACGTCGCGAAATCGCCTGCATCTCCACCTTGGCCCTGGTGGCCTGGTCCATCATCTCGCGATAGGCTTCGTGGACCTGGAACCGGCCCAGTTCCTCCTTGAGCTTGATAGCCCTCGCCTCAGCCTCGGCGAGCGCCGATCGTAGCTCGCCGACGCTCCCGATCACCTGTCCGAACGCGCCGTCTTCAACCGCCTTCTTCAGCTCTTCGAGCTGCTTCTCGCGCTTCCGAATGGACTGAAGCGCCCTGGGAATTCGCCAGTCCAGGCCGAGCAGGTAGGAGAGGCTCACCTGCCAATCCGGGCGCTGCTGGGCCTCGGCCTGGCGCTCAACGTAGGAGTAGCCGCGCGAGCCCTGACGGCGGGCGAAGTAGCCGATCAGCGACCGGAAGCTTGGAGAGAAGCTCTCCTCGAACGCCGAGCCCTTCATCACGGACGGGAATTCGAACATGTGATGGGCGAGGAAGTCCTTCCATTCCTCGTTGGATATCGACAGCCCGCCGATATTCGAGGCCGAGCCGACGCCCGCCTTGTCCTTCTTCGCCGTCAGCTTGAAGTGCTCGACGCTCGCCGCGTCGATGTAGATGCGGCTCGGCTTCGATCCGCTCCTCTCGACCTCGACGTCGCGGCCCGCCACGCGGAAGGTCCCGCGGAAGGTGTTCTCGATCAGGGCCTTGTGGCGTAGGAGGCTATCCGGATCTGCCTTGGCCCCAAGCAGGAAGTGAATGATCTCGATGAGGCTCGACTTCCCAGCGCTGTTGCGCGTCTTGGCGTCGTCCTCCTTCGACGACTTATCAGACAGCAGGACGTTGAGCCCGCCATGGAAGCGCACGGGCTTGAACGTCTTCAGGTCGCTGTTGATCGAGATGATCATGCCGGCTCCGCCGGCCGCATCAGCCCGCCTGTCTCATCGATGGCCTTGATCGCATAAAGGAAGGTCAGAGCGAGGACGAACCAGTCGAACGAGATCGGGCTGGCCTCCTGAAGCGCCGCTCGTGACGCGCGCACGCGTTCCCAGAGCTCGGAAACGTCCCGGGGACGGTCGAGCTGGGCAAGGATCTCCGCGCCAACGCCGACGATGGCGCGATGCGGTGATAGATGTTTCCCGGGAAGGATCATGCGGCGGCCTTGGACGGATCATCCTTAAAGATATCGCAGGCCTCAAAGAGGTAGGCGAGAAGCGCCTGCGCGGCGACTTGCCGCTCCGGCGGGACGCTGCCGATCCCAGTGATGCCTTCGTAGAGCGCTGTCAGGATCGCGTGCGGAGGCAGGTTCTGGGCGTCGAGGTCGGCATAGCGTTGCGAGAATACCTTGGCTACCTGTTTCCCGAGTTCCGGATCGGGATGCTGGTCGACATAGGTCGCCACGACGGTCGCATTGCCACTCGCGCCGATCAAGGTCCGCCGCCAGTGTCCTTGGATCCGGTTGATCTCAAGCTTATTCACGGGCGGCTGGTTGGGTTTGGCATCGGCGAAGGGCGCCTCGTCCATGCCCTTGATGACGCCGGCCATCAGCGTCGCGACCTCCTCCACCTGCATGTTCATGCTGTCCTCGGCCGAGGCGACCGGGCCGAGAAGGTACACGATGTCGTTCTCTGACAGGCCGAGGACGCGGTCGCTGAACGCCGGCGGCCCGATCAGTCCAAAACGGTGCTTCGAGTACTGGCGGCCGAAAGCCTCGATCAACTCGATGACATCGACGGGTACGCCGTCGAACAGGTTATGGACGAAGTGCCATTCCTTCATGATTGATGGCAGCTTCGACGCCGCGGCGGCGTAGTCGTCCTTCATCTTCTTCGTCACTGTGGCGGCGCTCACCGGCGTGTCGTGGCGCTTGCCGTAACACTGGAAGACGAACCCCGAACCTCGCAGGTAACCGTCGCAGCCCTTGTCACCGAGGCTGCCCATCGCTCTTGCCGGAACGAAGTCGGCGCCATGGAGCCGCTCCATCACTTCGGAAAAGAACTCCTGGAAGCCGTCTCCGTGAATTCGGCGCAGCTTGAGCTCAAGGGACATCTGCCATTGCAGACGCTGGTGTGGGGTCATCCAGTCGGACATGACCGCTCGCGATTGTTGGAGGGAACACTCACTAAAGGGCCAAGGCATCTCTCAGGCAACGTCCTAGCCCGCGTTATGCCCAAGCCGCGTCAATCCTGGTTAGCCTACGATGTTTCGAGAAATTGCTCGCTTCCACGCCACCATCTCGTCAGGCCAGTGATCAAGGGTATTTCTAGCGTCGACGTCGGCAGGTTAATGGACCTCATTTCTGATCAGCGGCGCCGCATGCGAGCTTCAGTGTTGTCGAAGCTTAGTCGATAGCCATTGAGCTGCATCTCAGAGCAATCGATGTTTTGTTGCCGCGCCAGCCTTTCGATGGTGTGGCGGATGTCCGGGTCGATCCGATGACCGAAGTAGATCGTGCGGACAGTGGCTGGGTTGCGATAGCCGATCCGGCCCAGCCGCTGCGTGAACATGCGCCACTCACGTTCGTAACCCCACTTCTGGCTCTTCGAAGACAGCACTCTACGGACATCGGTTTCGAGATCGTTCTCTCCGAGATCAAGGTTCGGTGGGCTCTCGGTGTAGAAGAGCCGCGAGAACGCAGCGTTTCCCTCAAGGGAATCGCGCAGGTCTGAGAAATCGTATGCGATGCAAATGCCGCGGAACTCGTCGGCATAGTGCGCCCACATGAGCTCATTAGTTGGCGTCTCGCTGAAGCAGGCGATCCCGGTCCGCTGCTTGCCCTCGCGAATCGATTCGAGAATGGTCTGGAAGTAGAGATCGCCCGGACCGTGGCGGCGAGCGAAGAATGTGCCTTCCATCGGATCGTTCATCTGATGGTACGCCGCGGCCCAAATATACCCCTCCTGGATAGCCGCCAGTTCGCGGCGCTGAACCTCAACGGTATCGTCGTCGAAGCGTCGGAAGCTTCGATAGCGATAAAGCTGCGTAGGTGTGACGTAGTCGACTATGCGGCCCGGCATGCGATCCTCCCGCTATAAATGCTGGATACCAGCGACGTAGGACCACTGCGAGAACGACTTGAAAATGCGACCCATAGGCTTGATTGGGCGATGGACCGCCGTGTGCGAAGTGATTCCACGCTGGAATGAGCAGCCCGCCGCACTCGGGCAGGAAAGTCCGTTTTTAGGCAAGTGGCCAGAGTCGGCTCCTGGCGCTTCTCGTTCATCCCACTCTGTTAATGTGCCGTAAGCTATCGGCCTCCCTCTCTGATCAGATCAATGAGCGCGCGAAGCTTCAGCGGGATGTTCCGGCGCCCAGAGAAATACAGCGACAAGCCCGGAAAAGGCGGCGTCCACTCGCTAAGCACCTCGATGAGCCGGCCAGCTTCGACATGCGGGCGGGCCGAAGTCTCCTCGACGTAGGCGAGACCGACGCCTGCCAGAGCAGCGGATAGAGCGAGTTCTGTGGCGTCGAAGATGAGCACGCCTGGTACATCGACAGTCATTGCTTCGCCACGGCGCTCGAACTCCCACCGATAAAGGCGACCGTTGGCCATCCGATGATGGATGCACTGATGCTTCGCCACGTCGAGCGGGGATGAAGGCCTTTGGCGCTCTGCAAAATAGTTGGGCGCACCGACGACGATCATCCTGAGCCAGGGAAAGATCGGCACGGCGACCATATCAGGGGGCACTGCGTCGGCCAGCCGTGCACCGGCATCGAACGATCCGTCCGCAAGATCGACAAAGGCCGCATCGGTCGCGATCTCCAGCGTCACCTTGGGGTAGCGTGTCGAATAGGCGAGCAGGATCGGCTCCAGCATCATGCGCGCTGCGCCCAAGGATGTGGTGATGCGCAACGTCCCCGACGGCTCGCTCGCCTCCGCGCCGAGTTCGTCAATCGTATGACCGATCGACTGGAGGGCCGGACCGATGCCGTTGACGAATTGCTCACCGGCTGCCGTCAGCGAGACGCTCCGGGTCGTGCGATTGAACAGCTTGACCGCCAGCCGGTTCTCCAAACCAGCGACGGCATGGCTCAGCGCAGACGAGGTCTGCCCGAGCGAGCGCCCGGCCGCGCGGAATCCTCCATGGCGCGCCACGGCGATAACCGCCTCGGCCTCCGCAAAGCTCAGCTTCATTGCTCGATTCTTCTCATTGATCCGATGAGATTGACGTGGCTTCTTTCATCGCACGTCGCCCTGCATATCGAAAGCCAGACACAGGAGCTTTCGATGCGAACAATCAATCAGAACTATATCGATGGCCGCTTCGTGCCGGTGCAAGGCACTGACCTAGGGCCGCTGTTCAACCCCGCGACGGAGGAGCAGATCGGCACGGTCCATTTGTCGAATGCCGCGGATGTTGATGCAGCGGTTCGAGCGGCTGTGGCCGCTTATGCGGAGATTTCGACGATGTCGAACAGCAAGCGCGTCGCGATGCTGCATCGGCTATCGGATGTCGTCTCGCGACGCAGCGCGTATCTCGCCGAGGCCATGAGCGAAGAATACGGCGCACCCGCGCCATTCGTGGAGGCCAGCGCCAGCCGGGCAGGACAGGTCTTCCTCGACATGGCACGAACGGTCGAGGCCTATCCTTGGCAGCGCCAAATCGGATCGGCACTGGTCGAGATGCGCCCGGTTGGCGTGGCCGCCGCTGTCACGCCCTGGAACAGCAATCTCGGCTTCATCTGCTCGAAGCTCGCCACAGCCATCGCGGCGGGCACCTCGATCGTGATCAAGCCTTCGGAGATGAGCGCCTGGCAGACGCAGGTGCTCGCGGAGGCGCTCGATGAGGCCGAACTGCCGAACGGCGTCTACAACATCATCAACGGGACTGGAGCATTGGCCGGGGACGCTCTGACCCGTCATCGCGACATCGCCAAAATTACATTCACCGGGTCGACTGAGACCGGGCGGGCGATCCTTCGCGCAGCATCGGATACAATGAAGCGGGTCACGCTCGAACTAGGCGGAAAAGGCGCGCAGATCGTTCTCGACGATGCCGATCCAGACGCTGCCGCGGCTCAAGTGCTCGCCAACGGCTTCATCAATAGCGGGCAGGCCTGTATCGCAGGAACGCGCATTCTGGTCCCGGAACACAAGCTGACGACGATGCAAGAGCGCTTGGTGGCAGGCTTGGCGAACTGGTCGGTCGGACCCGGCAATGATCCGGCTTCGCGCATAGGCCCGATGGTCAGCGCCAGGCAGTGGGAGCGCGTCCAGTCTTACATCGCGCTCGGCCCACAAGAGGGGGCTCGCGTTCTCGCGGGTGGCGAAGGCAGGCCCGACGGCCTGAATAGCGGTTGGTTCGTCAAACCGACGCTTTTTGGCGAGGTCGATAACAGCATGCGGATCGCACGGGAGGAGATATTCGGACCGGTGCTTTGCGTTCTGCCCTATCGTGACGAGGACCACGCGATTAGCATCGCAAACGACACGGACTACGGCCTTCAGAATTATGTCATCGGTACCGACCCAGAGCGTTGCCGGCGCATTGCGTCGCAGCTGCATTCGGGCCGCGTCGTCATCAATGGAGCGAAACACGAACCGCACGCGCCCTTCGGCGGCTTCAAGCAGTCGGGTATCGGACGCGAGTACGGCTCATTCGGACTGGAGGCATTCCTGGAACCGCGCTCCATTTTGGGGTGAGGGTTGGCGCACGGGGCCCGGACGGCAATGAACGGGCCGAACTGGCCTTCCTGGCAGGGGATCAGTTCAGGAGACGGTTGGCGCGGAGCGCCGTCACGGCGGCGTCCACAAATGTGCGTACCTTGGCCGGGGCTTGGCGACCTTCCGTATACACGACGTGGATCGGCAAGGGCGGTTCTTCGTCGTCGCTGAGCACGACCTGGAGGCGTCCATCCAACAATGCCGGACCGATTTGATAATGCAGGACGCGGGTCAACCCCCACCCAGCAATGGCGGCCGCAATGACCGCGTCGTTGGTATTACACTGAAGCGAGGGATGGACGGTGACCCGCTGGTCGCGAGCGAACCGCCACTCCGGCGAAGCCCAGGCACTCGTCGAGGCCGCGATCCGATGGTCCTTGAGCTGCTGGGGGGTCGTTGGGACACCATGCTTCTCGAAATAGGACGGGGCGCCGCAGACAACCCGCCGAACCGAGCCGACCTTCACTGCGGTGAAGCCGGAATCTGCGAGATGCCCTATCCGGACCGCGACATCGATACCTTCCTCGACGATATTGACCTGGCGGTCCAGGAACAGGGTCCTTGCCGCCATGGTCGGATAGGCGTCAAGATAATCCGTGACGATCGGCAGGACGTACATCTGGCCGAACAGGAGCGACGCGGTGACCGCGAGCGTTCCTGAGGGCGTCGCATAGGACCCTGCAGCCGCAGCTTCCGCCTCCAGGATGTCCGAGAGGATTCGGCGGCAATCGTCGAAGTAGCGGTCGCCGGCTTCGGTGAGCTTTACGGATCGGGTCGTGCGCACGAACAAGCGCGCGCCGATGGCGTCTTCCAGGGCAGCCACGGAGCGCGTCACGGCAGGCGCGCTCATATGCAATTGGCGCGCGCTTTCCGAAAAGCTCGCGGTCTCCGCTACCTTCACGAAGATGCGCATGGCCTGCCAGCGATCCATCAATTGCCCCCTACGGCCGGTCTGCCCGCTGCAATGCTGTCAGCAGCCTATAGCGGGTCGCAAAGAGGTTGCGCAAAACTGGGCCGCCATGGGCTTACGCCCTGCTGGCCGAGCCTTGTTTGAATGTCGCGATGAAGCGTCTGGCGAAGGTCTCGATCTTTCGGCATGTGTCCTCGCACAGGCCGAGGCTCTCCGCCCTCGCGCGAGCGGCAGCTCGCAGCGCCTCATCTTCGGACAGTGCCGCGATCGCGACCGCCTGAACCGTAGCGGTCTGGACATCGAAGCTCCGCCCCTCTCTTGCAATGTCGATCTCAGCCTCACTCATCCCGAGCCGCTTGGCGTCCGCATACTGTTGCCAATATGCGGACGGGTCATCGGGGCCTTCAATCAAGGCAAGCTCAATCGAGACGCGAACGCGCTCGTTGATTGGATCGGGAATCACGGCCGCGTCTCCGCAAGAACGAAGGATTTCAAAAGCCGAAATGGCTGAGGCCGGGGTGATCGTCAGGGCGACGGCCCAGAGGCCAGCGGAACTTGCGCTCGGCCTCGCTGATCGGCATTTCGTTGATGCTTGCATGGCGCGACCGCATCAGCCCATCCTCGGCGAACTCCCAGTTTTCGTTGCCATAAGCCCGGAACCACTGGCCGCTGTCGTCATGATACTCGTAGGCATAGCGCACGGCGATCCGGTTGCCGCGGAAGGCCCAGAGCTCCTTGATAAGGCGGTAGCCGAGCTCCCGATTCCACTTGCGGGTCAGGAAGGCCTGGGCCTCATCGCGACCGTTGCAGAATTCCGCCCGGTTCCGCCATTTCGTGTCGAGCGTGTAGGCGAGCGCGACCTTGGCGGCATCGCGCGTATTCCAGCCGTCTTCAGCCAGGCGGACTTTCTCGATGGCGCTCTCTTCAGTGAAGGGCGGCAGCGGCGGGCGGGACATTTTCAATCTCCTGGAATTGGGTGGAAAGCGGCGGCCGGGCGCATCGAGCGCGCCGGCCGTCGACTTCAGGCCGCGAGACGCTCGACGAGGGGGAAATCGACCTCGGTGCCGAGCGCTTCGTTGACGTAGTTGGTGAAGGTGTTGACAGCGACATGGCCGATGATTTCGAGGATCTCGGCATCGCTGTACCCGGCGGCCCGAACCTGATCGAGCGCGGCCGGGCCGACCGATCCCCGCGAGACCACCAGGGCCCGCGCGAAGGCGACCGCCGCAGCCGCCTTGGGATCCTGGGAGGTGCCCTCCAGATTGGCCGCAATCTCATCGTCGCTGAGCTTGGCGAACTTGCCGCCGAAATAGGTGTGCGCCGCCTGGCAGTAATCGCAGCCGTTGACGCCGGCCATCGCCAGCGCGATCCGCTCGCGAGTCGCCGGTGCAAGCTTGCCCTTGCCCAAGGCGGCCTGGAAGCCGGTGAGGCCCGTCAGAGCGGCGGTGCTGGTCGAAACCAGCCGGAAGATGTTCGGCACCGTGCCGATCTGCTTGCGGATCGTCTCGAGGATCGGTTGCGAGCCTTCGGGCGCCTCTTCGATCGTCGCGGGAGTCGGGATGTAGGACATGATGTTTCTCCTGTTTTGAAGGCGAGAGAACCGCTCTCGTCTGAGTTGAAGAATGATCGGTTGGGCCATCGTGTTGAATGCTCGAAAGGCGGAAGGGATTATTGCGCGCCAGACAGCAATGACGGCGGATGAGATTAGACCGCTAGCTGGATCCTGTTGTCGCCGCTCCCCTCCGGCTCGGCCGGAACGGTCGAGCAGAGCAGGATCTCGCCCTCTTCCAATGCGGCCGCAGGCTCCCGGACATAAGCGACACGGCCTTTGACGAGCTTGGTCCGGCATGTGCCGCAATGGCCCTCGCGGCAGCTGAATGCCGGCTCCAGCCCGCGCGCCTCGGCCAGTTCCAGGAGCGTGCCGGAGCCCGGCGTCCAGCGGGCTTCCTTGAGCGATTCCGTAAAGGCGACAGGAACCGCCTGCGTCGCGGGCTGTGGCCTGACAGCGATCTCGATCGGGGCTGCCGGAGCCGTGCGCTTGAGTGACGACGGTCCGAAGGCTTCGGCATGAATACGGTCGTCTGCGATGTTGAGGCCGCGCAGGCCATCATACAGGGCCTGGGTGAAGGACGGCGGACCGCAGAGGAAGAAGTCGTAATCGCCGAAGGGGAGGAAGCGACTCAGCGCAGCCACGTCCAGCCGGCCCGAGACGTCGTAATCACGCTCTGGCTCTGCATCGGTCGTATCACTGAGAAGGCGCACCAGCTTGACCGCACCCTGTGCAGCCGCGACCAACTCGGAAAGCTCGTGGTCGAATGCCCTATCCTTCTTGGTACGAGCGGCCTGGAATATGGTGACCGGCCGGATGCGCTGCTTGCGCACCCCCTCGTAGACGATGTGCCGGAGCATCGCGAGCAGCGGGGTGATACCGACGCCACCCGCCAGCATCACGACAGGACGTGTCGCTCGTGCGTCGATGGTGAAGGAGCCTGCAGGCGCGCGCGCCTCAATGGTATCGCCCACCCGCAGATTGTCGTGCAGATGGGTCGAGACCAGACCGTCGCGTCGCACGCTGATCCGGTAGACGCCATCTGAGGGTGCTGCCGACATGGTGTAGGTTCTCACCACAGGCTGCTCGGCGCCTTTGGGCGTCAGACGGATCGGGAGGTGCTGCCCGGCGAGGTGAGCGAGCAGTCCCGCTCCATCCGTGGGCTGCAGATAAAACGATCGGATCGAAGCGCTCTCGTCGACGATCCTCGCAATGCGCACTGGCCTCCAGCGCGTCGCCAGCTCCGCCGCCCGAAGCCGGTCGGCGGCCTGCTCCCAATCGCCGGTCATCAGCGAGTTCGCAGACCAGCCGTTCTGCCGGAAGTTCCAGCGCAGGGCGAGCGCGGCGCGGCGTCGGACGATCCGGCGCGCCTTGAAGGTCCAGAGCCGTTCGGCCCCCTGGAAGGCGGCGATCTCCGGCGAGTCCAGAACAAGCGCCGCGTCTCCCGTCAGTTGGAGCACATCGCCGGTTTCGAAATCGACGAACAGCAGCCCGGCCTTACCGTTCAGATGAATGTTGCCGAGGGTGGCGAAGAACAGGTTGCCGTCGAAATCCGGGATGGTCAGCGTTCCGTCCTCGCCGACGCGGACGAAGCCGGCCTTGCCGCCGCGGTGCGAGACGTCCACCTGGCGGCGATCTCCTCGATCGGCATAGGAGGCAACGAAGAACGCGTCCGCACGCTGTATCGTCTCGCGCGCAGCATCGTCCAGCGACGCCAGGCTCTCGGCAATCAACCCCGGCTGCATGTCGGGCTCCCGGCTGAACGAGAAATCCCGCAACTGTATATAGCGGGGGCAGTTGCCGAAGCTCTGGTCGACCGCGACGCTGAGGCCTGCGGCGGACGTCGAGACGAAGCCGTTCATGCGGTTGCGGCGGCGGGTATGCATTTCGATGCCGAGCAGCCCGATGGGAGCGCCATCCGCCATGCCCTCGGCCGCCGGATCGCCCGCGGCCGGATGTGCTGCGATATCGAGAACGGTCGGCGACGGTGACGACATGAAGCCGGGCCGCCCCTCGATGAACGTTGCCCAGGCATCCCCGGCAGGATCGACGCTGCCGAGCACGATGAAGGGCAGCTGCGCATAGAACTCGCGGTGCTGGTCCGGCATGAAGTCACGGACCACCCGTTGCCCGGCGACGGCCATGCGTTCGGCCATGCCGGCCTTTTCCTGCAGATACCGTTCTCCCTCATGCCATACAGGCAGCTTCGCGAGTGTCGTATCCATGTCCCCGCTCCTTCGAATGAAAGGTCCGGGCGCGCCGGCGGGCGCGCTCCGGCACATCGTCACGCAGCCAGGCCGACGGGGGTCTGCACAAAGGGTACGAACCCGGGCAGGGCCTCGACGCGCCGCAGAAACGCGTTGACATTCGGGTAGCCGGTCAGATCGACATTGCCTTCCGGCGCGCGGGCAACATAGCTGTAGATCGCCACGTCCGCGATGGTGGGGCCGTCGCCGACGAGCCAATCGCGACCGTCGAGCCGGCTCTCAAGCCTCGCCAGCAGCACATGAGCGCGGGCGATGACCTCCTCGGGGTTGTACTTGGCCCCGAATACCGTGATGAGCCGTGCGGCAGCCGGACCGTAGGCGACCTCGCCTGCAGCGACCGACAGCCAGCGCTGGACCGCGGCGGCGCCCTTTGCATCGTCTGGAAGCCAATCGTTCCGTCCTGCCTTCTTGGCCAGGTAGACGAGAATGGCATTCGAGTCGGCGATGGCGACCTCGCCGTCTTCTAGAGCGGGAACCTGACCGAACGGGTTTATCCGGAGGAAGTCGGGCTTCTTGTGCGCGCCGGCCTTGAGGTCGACCTCGACGAGTTCGTGCGGCAGCCCCAGAAGAGAAGCGAAGAGACGGGCGCGGTGGGCATGGCCCGAAAGGGGATGATGATAGAGCTTCACGGCTCACTCCTGCGATGATGGACGGGCCTGTTCCCGATCCGCATCGCCAAGGTGCCGCAGGTTTCACTCTTGCAGAATGCTCAAGCTCGGCAGTTCATTGTTACGCGACGTGGAAGAATGGCCGATTCACATGCGCCTGGCCATCCAGGCGAAACGCCCAATATTGGCCCGATATCGGCCGCTCGATCATGCCTGCGCGACGTTCCCGCTGAACATGCCGCCCTTGAAGACCGGAGCCGTGGTATCAGTGGTAAACAGAACGATGTCTGCGTCGGTAACCGCCGCGATGCCAGCCTCGCTGTCGCCAAGATGGTAGAGTTCTCCAGCATCGATCGCGAGGTCGCCGACGCGCACCTTGCCTGAGAAGACAAAGAGGAGACTGACGAAACCGGGCGCTATGACGTCGGGCAAAGCCAGAGTGTGACCGGCGTGCAAATGCGCATCTCGAACCCACGCTTGCGAACGAACTTCGAAAGCCGCTCCCTGCGGGGCAACGAGAAGCCGCCAGGCATCGTCGCTGCGCTCCGCATCCATCTCGTGGAACTGAACCTTCGGCTCCAGATCGCCCTCGCGCGGACGCAGGAAGATCTGGAGCGCCTGCGTGGGCTCGTCGCCCAGGACATGTTCCTCGTGCTGAAAGCTATGCCCGGCGTTCATCATCATCAAACGGCGGGGCGTCACCTCCTCGCGGTTGCCGACGGTATCGAGATGAAGCATACGGCCCGCCCTCTTGTAGGTGAAGATCTCGTCATCCTTGTGCGGATGCATTCCGATGATGTGTCCGGGCTGAATCTGAGCGCGGTCAATCCGGCCGATCGCGCCGATGCCGCTGTCGACCTCGTTCGACAGGGAGCCCGGATAGAACACCTTGATGCCGAAGCCGTGCTTCCAGTCGCCCCGTGTGATCGACGGCATGATTTTGGTCGGTTGCATGATGACACTCCTCAGGTCCGGGATGGACTTCTCGCCAGAAGAGGTAGCGTTGCTGTATGCGGGCGAGTAGCCACGTCTGACGGTCAGCTGAGTTTCGGCAAGAGGAACGCCATGGATGTCGACGATTTGAGGACCTTCGTTCAAGTCGCTGACGCCGGAGGGGTATCGCCTGCCGCGAGGCGTCTCGGCTTGGCCAAGTCGATCGTCAGCCGGCGTCTGGTGCGGCTGGAAGAAGAGCTGGGGGCACAATTGCTGGCGCGAACCACCCGCGGTGCGGCGCTGACCGAGGCCGGAGTGACGTTTCGGGAGCACGCCGCTCGGATATGTTCGGAGCTGGATGCCGCGCGCGAAGAGATCATGCCCTCGGGCGAACTGCGCGGACCGCTGCGATTGGCGGCACCGTCATCCTTCGGCCCCGAATATTTTGCGCCTGTCCTTGCCGAGATGGCGAAGCGCCATCCGCTTCTGCACGTCCACACTCTGTTCAACGACCGCTATGTCGATCTCATCAGCGAGGGCTTCGACTGCGGTATCCGGGTCGGCTATCTGCCGGACTCAAACCTGGTGGCGAGACGCATCGGCACGCTGCCCGTCAGGCTCTTTGCCAGCCCCGACTATGTGGTCGCCCATGGGGCACCATCGGTTCCCGCGGAGGTAGCCGGTCATTCGGCGGTGATGATCGGAACGGAGAGCTGGAAATTCGAACGCGACGGCACGGTCACGCAAATTCACCCGCATGGTCGCTTCAAGGCAGACAGCGCCGTGGCGATCGCCGAGGCGACCGCGGCCGGCATCGGGATCGCGGCACTGCCGCAGTTGATTGCCGAGCGCTATGTCGCGGCGGGCCGGCTGGTGCCGATCATGATCGAGTGGTCGCTGCCATCGGTTGGCATCTTCGTCGTGCGCCCGCCCGGTCAGCACCTCCCGCGCAAAGTGAGGGTGCTGACGGAAATCCTCATCGAGAGGATCGGGCCGGCTGCGAAATGACCTACCACTCGATGCCGATCTTGCCGAAATGGCCGGAGGACTGCTGAAAGCGGAAGGCTTCCGCAAGTTTGCCGAGCGGGAAACGCCGGTCCACCACCGGACGGATTCCGGTCACATCGATGGCGCGCACGAACTCCTGCTGCTGCCGCCGCGATCCGACGATCAAGCCTTGCAATCGCGCCTGCTTGGCCATCAGTGCGGCGGTCGGCACGTCGCCCGCGACGCCTGTTACAGTGCCGATAAGCGCGATGTGCCCGCCTACGCGGACCGCCGCGATCGAGTTGGCGAGAGTGCCGGCACCGCCCAGCTCAAGGACGTGGTCGACGCCCCGGCCACCGGTCCAATCCGCGACAGCACGGCCCCAACCCTTCACCTCCCGATAGTTGACGACATGGTCGGCGCCGAGGTCGCGTGCACGCTCAAGCTTCTCGCCGGACGAGGACGTGACGATCGCGGTCGCACCCATCGCCTTTGCGATTTGCAAGGCCCAAATAGAGACCCCGCCTGTGCCGAGCAGCAGCACGGTATCGCCAGCCTTTAAACCACCATCGGCTATCAGGGCTCGCCATGCCGTCAAACCGGCCGTCGTTATCGTCGCGGCCTCGACATGATCATAGTCGCGCGGCGCATGGGTGAAGGCGGTCGCGCGGGTGACAACGAACTCGGTCGCGAAGCCGTCGATCCCATCGCCGGGCGTGCGCGCGAAATTGCCGATCGTCGGCGCGCCGTCTTGCCAGTCGGGAAAGAAGCAGGAAACCACCCGGTCTCCCACTGCGAACTCGGTGACACCGTTTCCGACAGCCTCGACCGTTCCACCGGCATCCGCTAGCGCGATACGGCCAGCCTCCGCCGGCATGCGTCCCGTGACCACACCCAAATCGTGAAAGTTCAGTGAGCTACCGTGCAATGCGACACGGATCTCGCCTTCTCCGGGCTGGCCTGGGTCCGGCTTTTCGCTGAAACCCAGGGTCTCCAGGGTTGCCGGGGAACCAACGGTCATCGCCTTCATGGGGTGTTCCTTCGTTCAGGAGTTGCGGCGCCGCGCGGTAAATGACGGGGGAGCGAAGGGTTCGGTCGAACGCCAGAGAGGCCCATCGTCTTCGCCATGGCCATACGAGCAGGTACGATACCGCCCGGATGGCCATAGCTGAAAGCGGGCCGACGACATCGCTTCTCGGCCGGAAGGGCTTACGAGCGCGGCAAGTAGCGCTCAGTGATAAGCCAGGATGCCGGACAGGCGCTGGCCCAGTGGCGTGCTCCAGTCGACGGCCAGCTCCGAAATCAACTGGTCATGCGTTATGATCACCGCGCCCGCACGCTCCATCCGGCGCAAGGCGAGGTCGTCGCCATATTTGGTGTAGGAGGCCGAAGCATCTGCCGCCACCTGCACTTCGTAACCTTCGTCCAACATCTGCAGCACCGGGAAGAGGACACAGATCTCGGTCGTGATCCCTGCGACGATCAGCTTCTTGCGGCCAAGCGCCTTGACCGCAGCGTTGAAGCCGTCGTGATGCATCGCATTGACGATACCGGGCCGCTTGATGCGCTTCGCGTAAGCCTCCGGCAGGATCTGCTGAAGCTCGGGAATGAGCGGCCCTTGCGCATGATCTTCCATGCTGACGGTCAGAAGCACCGGGATATCGGCGCCGACCGCGATCTTCGCCAACTTCACAGCATTGGCCTTGACCAGATTGATGTCGTGGGAGTGGGTCCACGACATAGTGCCGACCTGATGATCGATCAGCAGCATCGCTGCATTCTCGGGAGTGTAAACATTCTTGTGCATGGTCGTTCTCCGCCGTCTCGATAAGTGGCAAGGCATAGGCGCCTCGCCCTGTCCTCAAGCACCGACCTCATGTCTTCTGCCGGGGACAAGGAGAAAATCGCCGCTCTCAACGAGGAACACTAGATTCGTAACGAGGACTTCTGCGTTCCTCAGGCAGGAACGCATCGGGCCACCGGAGGAGCTAAGCCCAAGCTGTTCAACTCACGGTAACGAACCAAAGCCTATCGCGCCCGGATCGGCCGCTTGCCTCCATGAGACCAACGCCAGTCTAAAGAAGGTCTGCTTTTGGGCGTCAGTCCAATGTCAGCATTTGGCGCTAGCCCGCTGTCGCCAATGGCAATTTCCCACCACCCTAACGGGGCCTTGGTCAGTTGAAGCGTGGATATCTACTCTCTGCTGAAGTCAGTACCTGAGGATGTAACTCCGTCCCCTCTTGCCGTCATGTGTTCAAGATCCAATCCCGGAACGCTGCGATCTTGGGCTGCTGCTGTCGGTTGTCCGGACAGACGAGATAATAGGCAAACTCCTCCATTCGAGCGGGCGGAAACAACTGGATCAAACGCTCGTCGCGCAGTTCATCCTCAAGCAGGGCAGCCGGGAGCAGTCCCGCGCCTTGACCGGCGAGCACCGCTTTTAGCAAGAGGCCGCTGTCATCGAAGGAGAGGCCACGCGCAGTCGTCCTTTCAGCAACGCCGTGCGTGTCAAACCACAGGCTCCAGCCCTTTCGTTCGGCATCGTGAACCTGCGGCCAACGCACGAGATCCGATGGCCGGTTCGGACGGCCGGCTCGGTCGATCAGATCGGGGGTGGCCACGGCGATCATCTCGACCGTGACGACGCGGTCGCTGCGAAGTCCGGGATATCGGCCCATCCCATGGCGGATCGCAACATCCGTGTCCGAGCGAGAAAAATCAACCAGTGCATTGCTGGTGACGATCTGCAGATCGATGCTGGGCTGCGCCGTTCGAAAGGATGACAATCGCGGCACCAGCCATGCCGATGCAAAAAAGGGCGTGGTGCTGACAGTGAGCAGCCCAGAATCCAGCTGGGCTGCGATCCGCTCGGATGCACCGGCGATCTGGCGGAATGCATTGCGTATCGATGGCAGATAATCGCGGCCCGCGTCAGTCAGAAAAATCCCTCGCGTCACCCGCTCAAAGAGCTTCACGCCGAGATTTTCCTCCAGAACCCGGATCATCTGGCTGACGGCCCCCGGCGTCACGCACAATTCTTCCGCGGCCAGTTTGATCGAGAGGTGGCGGGCAGCGGCCTCGAATGCCTTCAGCGCGTTAAGGGGAGGCAATCGACTCGGCATGAATTAGAAAATCTGATTCATCAGGGTTAAGTCTTCTGGTTTGTCCAAGCAGCGAGCGTCAGCATAATTCCCGCCGATATCAAGCGTCAATGCTGCAAGCAAGCCGCCAAGAATCGCATGAATTCTAAATCATAGACTGTCGTGCGTGGCCGCTGGAGAGGTTGGATCGGATGTCTTTCAACGTGGAGTTCTATGGTCTCACAGAGGTCGGAGAGCTTATCTCTCGCCGCGCCATCGCCTCAAAGGATGTCACCGAGGCGCTCCTTTCGCGCATTCGGCGTCTTGATGGTGAATTGCAGGCTTATGCAAGCGTCCTGGACGAGAGCGCCCTCCGCCAGGCGGAGGTTGCCGACCGCGAGATCGAGGCGGGAATCCACCGGGGCCCCCTCCATGGCGTTCCCATAGCCGTAAAGGACCTTTGCTGGATCAGGGGCGTCGCAACGGCGGCCGGCACCGTGGTCCATAAGGACTATGTGCCGGCGCGCGATGCGACCGTCGTGCGAAAGCTCATCGACGCAGGGGCAGTGCTGATCGGCAAGACCCAGCTCACCGAGGGGGCGTATTCCGACTACCACCCATCGATTCCGCCAGTGCAAAACCCATGGAACGGCGACTATTGGGCGGGCATCTCCTCCAGCGGATCAGCGGTCGCGACCGCCGCCGGCCTGTGCTTCGGCGCCATCGCGTCCGACACGGGCGGGTCGATCCGTTGGCCCTCGGCCGCCAACGGCGTCAGCGGCCTGAAGCCGACCTGGGGGCGCGTCAGCCGTTATGGGACATTCGACCTCGCTCCCTCGCTCGACCATATCGGCCCGATTGCCCGGAACGTGATCGACGTCGCGGCGATCCTCAATGTCATTGCCGGGCATGACCTCAATGACCCGACGACGAGCGTTCGTCCGGTTCCCGACTACTTGGCCGACGCAAGCGGGAATGTACGCGGCAAGCGTATCGGGATCGACCCGCACTGGAACTCCGAAGACGTCGACGATTGGACACAGGCCGCACTGACGGAAGCCTGCGCGATATTCTCGAACCTGGGCGCCGAGATCGCCGAGGTGTCATTTCCCGATGTCCGCCAGATCGTGGCGGACTGGACACCGAACTGCGCGGTTGAAGCGGCAGTTGCCCATCAAGCGCCCTATGCCCTCCATAAGGAACAGTATGGCGCCATCCTATCGTCCGTCATCGAGAACGGAATGGCCGTTTCGGGGATGGCCTATCAGGAAATCCTTCGTCGCCGCGCGGCATTCCGTGGCCAGGTCGAGGCCCTGCTATCATCGGTCGACGCCATCCTGACGCCCGTCCATCCTTTCGCGCCGCTCACGCTGAAGACGATCGCAACCCTTGGCGAGCAGCCGGAGCTGATCGCCAAGCTGCAACGCTACACCTGCCCCTTCAACATGAGCGGCCATCCAACGCTGGCCTTCCCCGGGAGCGCCTCGGTGGAAGGCATGCCCATCGGCCTGCAATTGATCGCTGCCGAGTTCGACGAAAGCGCGCTTCTTGCTCTCGGCGCAGCGTTTCAGGGCGCAACGTCCTGGCATCGTCGTCAACCGGGCCTCAGTGGCCCGAAGCGATCCTAAGGTCTTGGGAGCGGCCCGCATATCGCACGCCGAGACGGCTCGGCCCGCCAACAGAGGATAATCATGAACCTGGAAAGGCAATCGGCGATTTTTTACGGTTGGCTTGTGGTCGCCGCAGCCTTCGTCATAACCTTCGTCGGCTTCGGGAGCGCATACACATTCAGCTCGTTCCTGGACTCGCTCCAGCACGAGTTCGCGGCATCGCGCGGTTCGGTCTCGGCGGTTTTTTCGCTGGCCGGATTTATGTACTTCTCGCTCGGCATCGTTTCCGCGCCGCTCGCGGATCGAATCGGCGTGAAGGCGCTTTCCGCAATCGGAATGACGCTAGTCGGCCTCGGCCTCATTCTGGCCGGACAGGCGCAAACCATTCTCCAGGTCTATGCGGCCTATAGCATCGGTATCGGCGTCGGTGTCGGCTGTGCCTATGTGCCCACACTTGGCGCTGTGCAACGCTGGTTCGTCAAGCGCCGTGGTCTCGCATCCGGGTTGGCGGTCAGCGGCATTGGCGTCGGGACGCTCGTGATGCCGCCGTTCGCGCTTTGGCTGATCGCGGACATCGGCTGGCGGAACGCCTACACCACGCTCGGCGTCCTCGCGATCGTGGTCGGCCTGGCAGCGGCGTTCGTCATGGAGGACGAGCCTGGCCGCCGCGGCCTGCAGCCCGACGGCATCACACGTACCATCGTCGTTGGCTCCCTGCAGGCGGGCAATGATACGCCCGTGGGCCAAGCAATCCGGACGCGACGATTTGCGGGGCTCTATCTTGCGTCGTTCCTGAGCGCGCTTGGTGTCTTCGTACCGTTCGTGCATCTCGCGCCCTACGCGGTCGACCATGGTGTTCCCGCTTCGGCGGCAGTCTGGCTGCTTGGTGCCATCGGCATCGGCAGCACGATCGGCCGCTTCTTCCTCGGCGGCATCGCGGACAGGATGGGCCGCGAGAGCTTCCTGATCGCCATGTACATTGGCATGGCCGCCTCACTTCCGACCTGGATCCTTGGTGGCTCCTTGAGCCAGCTCATACTGTTTGCGTTGATCTTCGGTCTCTTCTACGGAGGGTGGGTCGCGATTTTGCCAGCAGTGGTCGCCGATCTGTTCGGTGCGCGTCATGCCGGCCGCATCATCGGGGTGCTCTATTCGAGCGTTGCCCTAGGCACGCTCGTTGGCCCAGGCGCGGCAGGCTTCATCTACGATCGCAGCCATAGCTACGTCATACCCATTGCCGTCAGCGCTCTCGCAAACGCCGGTGCCGCTGCCGTCATGTTTCTGGCGGCACGTCGAGCCTCCGCTGGCAGGGTGAGCAGATGAGCCAATCCATCCCACCCTATTGAGCCGCGGTGGAATTCGGTCGCCTTGGCCGCACCTCCGAACACTCCTTCGCAGTCTAACGCAGCGTATTTGGTGACCCGGAGCGCGCGCCCTTGAAGGGCGTCGCTATACGCGAACAGGTTCGGTTCCTTGTCCAAAATCTAAGAATGGCGTCCCCCCGGCAAGCGCGCTGACTATGGTCGACGGCATAAGATCTTGTCGATCGCCTTCCCTCGGGCGAGTTCATCGATGAGCTTGTCCAAGTAGCGGATTTCCCGCATCACTGGCTCGGCGATTTCCTCGACGCGGACACCGCAGACAATTCCCCTTATGCTGAGGCGCGCGGGATTGAGTGCCGGCGCCTGGGCGAAAAAGGTCTCATAGTCCGAGTTTTTCGCCAGCTGAGAGGCAAGTGCCTCTTGGCCGTAGCCGGTCAGCCAGTGGATGATCTGGTCGACCTCCACCTTCGTGCGCCCCTTCCTCTCCGCCTTGGCGACCAGAAGAGGATAAATCTTGGCAAAGCTCATTCTGTAGATGCGGTGCTGCGTCATCACTTGCTCTTTCCCGGCGCTGCTCGTGGCGTTTCCCGATGTCCATCTTCATATCGCGACCCTGCCGGGGGTTTGAGCTGCCCGGCCCAGGTAAGAGTTGCGTCGGACATGGTCACGAGATGATCGGCCGCTCAATGAGGGTGGGATTTTTCAGATCGACAAGGTGGCCGGTGCGCAATTGCTCCGGCTTGCCGGGCGGATGGAAAGGATAACGGAGGCAAAGAAGGCGACGAATCCGTCCACTCTCTAACAGCGTGTCCGCGACCATGCTCGCGGCGCGCCCGCCCATCGACTTGCCACCGATAACAAGCTCTCCCTGCCGAGCGCGTCGACGGCAGCGATATATCGCGGGTTTAGCTTTTCAGCGCGGGCCGACGGCATGCGCCCAACTGCGGTCCGCCGCCGCCATATAGTCGAACTCAAAGCGGGCAACGCGAAAGCCCTCTCCGGCTAAGGCATTTGCGGACGCCGTCATTGATCGCGAGCCCATCGGAGCTTCGGCCCCATGCGCCAGGAGGATCGTCACGTCGGCCTGGTCGGGGCCGTCGAAAAGAAACATTGCGCTGTCCCACGGGGCCGCTGTCAGCCGCAAACTTACCGCAGCAGATCTCCCGCGTCGGAGCCTTCCCAATGAGCAGTGGCGGCGACTCCTTCGGCACTGTTCGGCTTGCGGCCGGGCCCGTGCCTCTCTCTCAGGTCAGTGCCGGCTCTTCGGTTGCGTTGTCCAGATCTCTGCCCGCTTTCACACTGACCACTAGTGTCCATTGTTGGCGCACGCCTTTGAAAACAATCGTCTCCATGCTCAGCTTAAAGCTCGGCGACAATCCACCTCTTAAAGGCCACCATGGCGCCGGTTTCGGTCCGTGACCTCAATCGCGTCATCCAGTAGGCCCCGGTAACGATACCGACGTCGAGAGGCTGTACAATCCGACCGGAAGAGATATCGCGCGAGAACATCGCGGCGGGGACCAGCGCAACACCGAGACCTTGCGCTGCCGCTTCGACCAAGGCCAGCGAGTTATCGAAAATCCAGCCCCGCGCGACCGGCGGGGTCAGTCCCGCGGTAAGGAACCAGAGCGGCCATTCGTCCTGGCGGTATGAGCGCAGGAGGTGCTGGGCCAGCAGGTCAGCCGGAGTGCGGACTGACATGGCGAGGCCAGGGCTGCAGACCGGAGCGAGCGGGGCTTGCATCAGCTCGACCGCCTCTGTGCCGTGCCAGGCACCGTCACCGAAACGAATGAAAAGATCGAGGCCGTCGAGGAGCGTGTCGGCACGGTTGTTGTTCGTCTTGATCCGCACCTCGATCTGCGGGTGCCGCGCGTTGAAGTCCTGCAGGCGCGGCAGGAGCCACCCGAGGGCGAAGCTGCTGACCACGCCGATCGTGAGAATCTCGGCCGTGCCGCCGGTACGCAGTTGGTGCACCTTGTCGCTGACCCGACGTAGCGCATCCGTCAACACCGGCAGCAGCGCCTGCGCCTCCTCGGTCAGAGCGATGCCACGCGGCAAGCGCTCGAACAGCGTGAAGCCGAGATCTTTCTCAAGCAGCTTGATCTGATGGCTTATTGCGGTCTGGCCCACGCGCAGCTCCATCCCCGCCTTGGTCAGGCTACCGAGCCGCGCCGACGCTTCAAAGGCGCGCAGCGCGATGAGCGGCAATCTCGAAACATCCATCCAGAAGCCCCAATTTTATTCATATCAAATCTGAGTAACGATCATTTGGCTAGGGCCATGCGGCCTCGCTACCTCTGCGCCTCCCTCTGGAGACGCAACGCACATGACAACTCGCACCATTGATTTCCTTGCGGACCGGCGCTCATTCTTGATCGGCGCCGGCGCCACTCTAGTCGGCGCCGGGCATGCCGCGGCTGCTCCTGGGACTAGTCTCGATCTCAAGTCTCTTGAAGCCCGCCATGGAGGCCGTCTCGGGCTTTTCGCGACGCGGGACGGCCAGCGGGTCGGCTGGCGCTCAACCGAACGCTTCGCTTTCTGTTCGACATTCAAACTGTTTCTCGCAGCTTATGTGATGCAGACCGTGCAGCAGGGGCGCGATCGGCTAGACCGAGACGTCCCGATCACGGCTGCCGACATGGTGCCGCATGGGCCGGTCACGCAGCCGGCCATCGGCAGAACGCTCACGCTGGAAGAGCTGTGCAAAGCGACAGTCGAGGTTAGTGACAACCCCGCGGCAAATATTCTGATCCGCGAAATGGGCGGACTGGCTGCCTTCCAGCAGTGGTATGGCAGCATTGACGACCACGTCACGCGCGTGGATCGACTGGAAATTGAGCTGAATAGCGCCTTGCCCGGCGATATGCGCGATACCACGACGGCCGAGCAATATGTGGCCAACCTCGACCGCGTCTTGCGCGGCAACTTGCTTTCAGCGGCGCACCTGCAGTTGCTTACGCGTTGGATCACCGAGACACCCACCGGGGCCGGCCGGATCAAGGCCGGCGTCCCCGCCGGCTACACCGTCGGCCACAAGACCGGCACGGGCGCGCGGGGGACGCACAACAATATCGGCATCATTTGGCCGCCAAGCGGACCATCGATCCTGATCTGCGTGTTCTTCACGGGCGCACAAGACGCAACACCGGGCGCCATTGATGCCGTCGTAGCGGATGCGACGCGTCAAGCCATGAAGGCATTCGGGCTTCCATCTCGCTAGGGGAGCCGGTCGTCAGCATTCGCCGATATTTTCCGTGGCAAACTGCAACCACTGAGGTCGGGGTAACGGTTGTCGGTGGAAGTCGAATGCCCATTGATAGCGCACGATGGATGCGAGTCGAACGTGATCCACGATGATGCCCGCGCATGGATCACGCTGCGACAACCGCTATAATTGGAGGTACCACCGATGCATAATGGCTTTCACGCCTCAAATCGCGACCGGAAGCCCGTGCGATACGCGCTTTCAGAGAATGGTTCCTCGCGGAGATTGATCCCGCCGCAGAATAGCTGGGTCGATTATAACTAAACGAGGAAAGAGCCACCTGCTTGCAGAGTGTTGCACGGGAACGCTGACCGGCATGGCGGGACAGCAGCTTCTTCATCCGAGGCGTATCGCGCCGGACTTACCAGGAAGCCAGACGCTGATGCATTTCTCCGATACCAGCACATTCGCTCGTCAGATCCACTTGCACGCGGCCAAGGCGGATGGGCCCTATGTGATTGCGCTCGACGGACGCAGCGGCGTGGGCAAGTCGACTCTGGCAGCGCTGCTAGCAGATAAGGTGGGAGCGGCGCTCATTGAGGGTGACGACTTCTTTGCCGGCGGCACTGGGTTGCGATCAGATGCCCCCGCCATCCGCGCTGCCGACTGTATCGACTGGCCCCGCCAGCGCGCTGTGCTGGGCGCCTTGCGGCAGGGTCGCGCTGCCAGTTGGCGCGCGTTCGATTGGGAAGCTTTTGACGGCAGGTTGCAGTCAAGCGTGTCTGAGCTTTCACCGCGATCCGTCGTTATCCTCGAGGGCGTCTATTCGGCTCGGCCGGAACTCGCGGACCTCATCGACATGAAAGTTCTCGTGACAGCTTCAGACGCTTTCCGCAAAGCAAGACTGCTTGTGAGAGAGGGCATTATAGGTCCCTGGGAGCGCCAATGGCATGAAGCCGAAGAGCACTACTTCCGTGAGGTTATGCCCCTGGTCCGGTTCGATGCGGTCTTCGACGCGGCCAATTCGGATGATTGACCGTGATTGGACCTGATGAAGCTGCTGAAAAATTGTGGCAGAGATCCCTGCGCTGACACGCGAACCGGCTCGACGAGCTTTTGTCTCGACCGGCACCGCGGAATGTCGGCTTTCTGGCAGAGTTGCAAGTTCCGCTTATGGCGCGTTTCGGTCCCGCCACTCGGAGGCTTTCAAAACTCCTTGGGACCGGGCATGCACCTCAACTCCGCTGGCCGTGACGCGATGCAGAGGCCACGCTCCATCAAGCTTGCCGCACCGCATTCAATGCGGGCCCGACGTTCCGTGTCAGGACGGAATGAATCTGGGCGATGACGGCGGCGCCTTCGCCAACGGCGGCGGCGACCCGCTTGGTCGAACCGGCCCGCACGTCTCCGACGGCGAAGATGCCTGGGCAACTGGTTTCGAGCGGCAGCCGCTCGCCGTCGCCGGCGCGCTCCCCCGTGAGAACGAAGCCCTTTGCGTCGAGCGCCACACAGCCGTCGAGCCAGTGCGTATTGGGATCGGCGCCGATGAACAGGAAGAGGTGGTGTGATGTGCACTCCCGGATCGCACCTGTCCGGCGGTCCCGAAACCTCGTCCCGGTCAGGCCAGTCGCCCGGTCGCCGTGCAAATCGACGATTTCGCTGTCCACATGGAGTTCGACGTTGGGCAAGGCCGCGATCCGATCGATCAGGTACCGGGACATGGTCTGCTCGAGGGGGCGGCGCACCACCAGGTGCAGATGCCTGACCTGCGGCGCGAGATAGGCAACCGCCTGGCCCGCCGAGTTTCCTCCGCCAACCAGGACGACATCCTCGCCGGCACACAACCGCGCCTCGACGGGCGATGCCCAGTAGGAAACGCCCGCCCCTTCCAGCGCTTCGATGTTGGGAATGTCGGGCTGCCTGTAACGCGCTCCGGAGGCGATCACGATGGTGCGCGACCGCGCGGTGCCTCCATTGCTGAGCTCGAGGGTGAACGGGGCTTCCGCATCCGCTCCGTGACAGCGGAGCAATTCGACGGTCAGCGGAATGGCAAGCTCGGCGCCGAACTTCGCCGCCTGATTGAACGCCCGGCCCGCGAGGGCTTGTCCGGAGATGCCGGTCGGAAAGCCGAGATAGTTTTCGATCCGGGCGGACGCGCCCGCCTGGCCGCCGAAGGCGCGGCTGTCCAGGACCAGGACCGACAACCCTTCGGATGCGCCATAGACGGCAGTGGCAAGCCCGGCTGGCCCGGCCCCGATGACCGCCACGTCATGGACAGTCTTCGGATCGAGATCCGGCGTGATGCCGAGACAGGTCGCGGCATCGGCATTGCTCGGGCTTCTGAGCAATGTGCCGTTCGGGCAGATCATCAGCGGCAGGTCTTCGGGGGCGACGCCGAGCCGTTCGACGAGTTCGCGCCCCTCCGGCTCGCACGCGGCAATGACGGTGTGGGGGTAGCCGTTGCGGGTGAGAAAACCCGACAACCGGACGATGCCCGGATCATCCCGGCGTCCGACCTGGATTGATCCTGCGCCGCCGGTCTGCCCCTCCTCGATCAGCATGACGCGCCGGAGGATGAAGGCGCGCATGATCGTTTCACCGACATCCGCCGATCCGATGACGAGCGCGCGGAGATGCGGCGCATCAAAAGGGATCGCGACCGCACCAGCATCCCCCGCCACGACCGACATGAGGGATGGACGGCCCGAGAGCTGATTGGTCTCGCCGGTGAACTGGCCGGGACCGTAGGTCGTGACCAGCGACGACCGGCCGGCCGCGCCGCGTCGGATCGCGTCAGCCGAGCCATCGAGAATCAGCCAGCAGGGGGCGTCGCGGGCGCCGATCTCGTAGACGACCTCACGCGGACCGAAGCGGCGCGGTGCGCCGCTGGCGAAGCGACGCGACGTCGCAATCTGAAGGGCGGACAGTGTCGGAAAAATCTGCTCTCGCCGAGCATCGCCGATTGCCATGGGGTGACCTCCGTATCGGGCCTATGCCACTTCTCGCGCGCGACGCCATCCGACCAGATGAGGAGCTTGACCGCAATCACGCCGGCGCGAACTGCGGCGCCTTCGGCAAGATGGGCGCGAAGACCAGAAGGGCCAGGAGCGTCGGCCCGAAGCTCGCCCATACAGCGGACAGCGGGCCGTAGCCGGCCGCAATCGTCACGCTGCCCGCCCAGGCGCCGATGGCGTTGGCGATATTGAGCGCCGCGAGGTTCATGGCCCCCATCAGCGTGAGCGCCTCCGGAGCGAAGCCCGTCAGGCGCACCCGCACTCTCTCGACGCATCGTCGGCTCCTACGAGCGGCAGAGGTCGATATGTCCCGATCTCAGGCTTCTTTGTCCGTCAGTGAATCCGGATTGGCTTTACTGCTCTTTGGAGCAAGTTTTTCGAGGCCACCGTCATGTCTTATCCAGGTTCCACCGAGAGCCGCCGCACGGTCCTGACCGCAGCGGTCGGTATAGCGGCAGCCGCAATTCTTCCGGCTCCCGCCTTCGCTACTCCCTTCTCCACTGTCCAAGCATCGAAAGGAACACATGCCATGAGCGCCGCTTACGTCACCACCAAGGACGGCGTGGAGATCTTCTACAAGGATTGGGGACCGAAGAACGCCCAGCCCATCGTCTTCCACCATGGCTGGCCGCTGTCATCGGACGATTGGGACGCGCAGATGCTATTCTTCCTTCACAACGGCTATCGCGTGGTGGCGCATGACCGGCGTGGTCATGGTCGCTCATCGCAAGTCAGCGAAGGGCACGACATCGACCATTATGCTGCGGACGCCTCCGCGGTGGCCGAGCACCTGAATCTGCGCAATGCCGTGCATATCGGCCACTCGACCGGTGGCGGCGAGGTCGCGCGCTATGTCGCCAAGTTCGGTCAGCCGCAGGGCCGCGTGGCCAAGGCGGTTCTCGTGTCGGCTATCCCGCCGATCATGGTGAAGACCGAAAAGAATCCCGAAGGACTGCCCATGGCGGTGTTCGACGGCTTCCGTTCCGCGCTCGCGGCCAACCGCGCGCAGTTCTTCCTCGATGTGCCGACCGGGCCGTTCTACGGCTTCAACCGGCCGGGCGTGACGCCGATCCCGGGCACGATCCAGAACTGGTGGCGCCAGGGCATGATGGGTTCGGCCAAGGCCCACTACGACGGCATCAAGGCGTTCTCCGAGACCGACCAGACCGAGGACCTGAAGGCCATTAACGTGCCGACGCTGGTGATGCACGGCGACGACGACCAGGTCGTGCCCTACGAGGATGCCGCCCTCAAGGCAGTGAAGCTGCTGAAGAACGGCACGCTGAAGCTCTACAAGGGCTATCCGCACGGCATGCTCACGACCCATGCCGACGTGATCAATCCGGATCTGCTCGCCTTCGTGAAGGCCTGATGAAGCGGTGCCTCGGCACTCGTGCCGAGGCACCTGCCAGGAGGGCTGTTGCATGAAGCTTTATGTCCATCCGGGTGCGAGCTCGCTCTCGGTGCACATCCTATTGCGCGAGATCGGGGAGCCCTTCGATCTCGAGGTCGTCAACGTGACGGCAAAGCAGCGGGCGGACGGCTCGGATTATCGCGACGTGGCTCCCAGAGGCATGGTGCCGCTGCTGGAGCTTCCCGGTGGCGAGCGGCTGACCGAGAACATGGTGATCGCGCAATTCATCTGCGATCGGGCGGAGCGACGCGATCTCATGCCTGCTCCCGGCACCATGGCGCGCTACCGGGTCATGGAGTGGCAAAGTTTCGTCGCCGCCGAGCTGCACAAGAGCTTCATCCCGCTCAACTGGAAGATCGACGCGCCGATGCGCGAGCTCGTCCTCGCCCGCATCCGGGGACGTCTCGCCTTCGCCGAACAAGGGATGGTTGGCCCGTTCCTCACCGGTGAAACCTTCACCGCTGCCGACGCCTATCTCTTCGTCATCGCCAGCTGGACGCGCTTCTACGGCATAGCGCTCGACGCCTATCCCCGGCTGGCGGCTTTCCTTCGGCTGGTCGGAACGAGGCATTCGGTCAAGGCCGCGCTTCACGCCGAAGGACGCGGCATGGTCAGCCTCGACGATCCGACACCGGCACCCTGAGCGTCCATCCGCCGACACAAACCCGAACAACTTTCGAGCGGCTGCGCAGGCGCCACCGCTTTCGGAAGGGCTCATCTTCATTCGAAGCGAAAGGAACCGACCATGCCTGATACTCTCGAACGGACTCCGACGCGCTATATCGATAGCGGCGGTGTGCGCTTCGCCTATCGCCGGCTCGGGCCGGAGGCGGGTATTCCGCTCGTTTTGCTGCAGCACTTCACCGGCACAATGGACGCGTGGGATCCGGCGGTGGTCAATGCGCTGGCGGCGCGGCGGCCGGTGATCGCCTTTAACAATGCCGGCGTCGGCACCTCCTCCGGCGAAACACCTGACAGCGTCGAGCAGCAGGTCACCGATGCCGAAGCCTTCATCGCAGCGCTCGGCCTGAAGCAGGTCGATCTCCTTGGCTTCTCGCTCGGCGGCTTTCTGGCCCAGGTGATGGCGACGCGCGGCGCGGTCGATGTCCGCCGGATGATCCTCGCCGGTACGGCTCCGCGCGGCGGCGAGGAGCATCTGCTGCAAGTGGTCGAAGAGGCCTTCGCCCGGAACGCACGCGACGTCAGGCTTCCCCTCTTCTTCACGCCGTCCGAAGCCAGCCAGGCCGCCGGCGCCGCCTTCATCGACCGCGCCGGCGCCCGGACGAGCGACCGTGATCCGGACCGGGGCGAGGCCGTCAGCAACCCGCAGGCGCAGGCCATCATCCGCTGGTGCGCGGAGCCGGACCCGGATCACGCCTCGCTCAGGGCGATCCGACAGCCGACGCTCATCGTCCATGGCAGCGACGACACGATGTTCCCGTCGATCAATGCCTACGAGATGTTCAAGAACATGAGCAGCACCACGCTGATTATCTATCCGGATTCAGGCCACGGCGCGCTGCTCCAGTATCCGGAAACATTCGTTTCGCATGTCGAGACCTTTCTCGGCGCCTGAACTACACAGCAAACGACAGGATGACGACATGGACGCTCTGGCACGGAAGATCATCGATGCCCATGGCGGGCTCGACAGATGGAAGAATTTCACCACCTTGACCGCCCACCTTCGGCAGGGCGGCGTGCTCTGGCCGCTCAAGGGGCATGGCGGCAAGCTAGACGAGACGAACGTCACGGTCGGGCTCGGGCGGGAGTGGGCTTCTCATTCGCCGTTCGGGCCGGAGGGCAAGGTGACCCGCTTCGAGCCGGGCCGCGTCGAGATCAGGGACGCCGCCGGGAAGATCGTCGAGGAGCTGGACGAGCCTCGCGCCTCCTTCGCCGGGCATACGCTCGAAACACCATGGACAGAGCCTCAACTGGCCTATTTCGCCGGGATTGCGATGTGGACCTATCTCAACATGCCGTTCCTGCTGGCTGCGCCCGGCGTCGTCAGCCGATCCGTCGGGGAGTGGCGGGAGAAGGGTGAGACCTGGCAGAAGCTCGAAGTGGCGTTTCCCTCCGACATCGCCACGCACAGCACCGTGCAGACGCTCTACGTCGACGATGCCGGCTTGCTGAAGCGTCACGACTACGATGTCGAGATCGCCGGGAACACGCCGGGCGCACACTATATCGGCAGCTATGTCGAGGTGCAGGGTCTCCGCTTCCCGACCGAGCGGCGCATCTACCCGCGTCAGCCGGATGGAACCTCGCTTGCCGAGCCGCTGGTCGTCTCGATCGACCTTTCGGACATCCGGCTGGCCTGATTCCGCAGCAGGGCCGCTGCCTCTATGCCGCGGCCCTGCGCATGATCCGCTCGCCAATGGTTCGCCCACTCCGGTGCACGACTCCGGATCCGGGCTATTTGAACCAGACGCCCGCCTTCACCGCAGCGAACATCGCCAGCCCATAGGCCAGGAGTGCGAGCGCCAGCGAGGCGAAGAAGGCTTCGAGCGAACCCGTGAGCCGCAAGACAAGCCAGCCGCCGAGCAGTGCGACGACGAGGCGAAGCGCGCCGGCGCCCAGCGGCCAGAGCAGCTTTCCCGCGCCCTGGCTGGCAAAGTAGAGCGACAGTCCGAGCCCGAAAAAGCCGTAGAAGGGGCCGACGATCCGCAGATAGGCGCTGCCGGTCGCGATCATCGCGGGCTCGGCGCTGAACAGCCCGAGCCAGGCGGCGGGAAACAGCGCGGCCACGATACCGATGACTTCGGTGATCGCGAAGGACAGGCCCGCTCCGCTCAGCCCGATCTCCAGTGCCCGCTCGCGCTGGCCCGCGCCGATATTGGTGCCGACGAGCGCGACCATCGGCGCGCCGATGCCAAAGATCACTGGGACCAGCAGATATTCGAGCCGGACGCCTGTCCCGAAGCCCGCGACCGCATCCACCCCGGCCGCGGCGGCGACGATCGCGGTCGCGCCAGCGACGATGAGGTTGGTCTGGAGCGACTGCAGCGCCGAGAGCGCGCCGACTTTCAGGATGCCGGCGAGCGGCTCCCAATGCAGGCGCACCCAGTGGAACCGCGCCGGGTTGCGCCCCGAGAGGACGTACCACGCCATGGCGAGCGTTCCGCCGGCGTAGAAGGTGAGCAGCGCCACCCCTCCTCCCGCGATGCCGAGAGCCGGAATGGGGCCGAAGCCGAAGATCAGTAGGGGCGAGATCGGGATCAGCAGGGCGACTCCGACACAGCTGACGATGGCCGGGAATGCCATGTTGCCCGTGCCGCGGATCACGCTGGCGAGCCCGTTCATCAGCCAGATCAGGCCATTGCCGGCGAAGACGACGCCCGAATAGGTCAAGGCCGCCTCGAGATCGCCGCCGGAGCCGCCGAGCAGACGATAGATCGGCCGGCCGAAGATGAGGAACAGGGCCGAGAAGCCGAGGCCGAGGGCGAGGTTCAAGACGATCGCGTGCAGGACGAGAGCGTCAGCCCGTGCGCGCTGTCCGGAGCCGAGCGCACGCGCCACGGCCGAGGAAATGCCGCCGCCGATCGCGCCGTTCGAGAGCATCGTCATCAGCATGACGGTCGGGAACACGAGCGCCATGCCCGCCAGCGCCTCCGTCCCGAGCTTGGCCACGAACCAGGTCTCGATCAGCCCGCTCGATGCCTGGGCGAGCATGATGAGCACGTTCGGCCAGGCCATCCGGACCAGCAGCGGCAGCACGGGCGCTTCGAGCATGCGTCTGGTGCGCGGATCGACGGGCACAGCCGACCCCGCGCGGTTCGCGAGCTCGGCCGAGGAACCGGGCAGTGAGCCGGGCGCCCCCGGCGCAGAGGCGTCGTCACCGCGTCGCATGGGCTGCCCCGCGTCGATCGAGCATCATCGCCACCAGTTCAGCCAGCGCCGCCATCGCGCCGATGGCCCAGACCGCGCCGATACCGATGATACCGGCACCGATCGCCGATCCGATGGAGAAGCCGAGATACGTGGTCGAGGTGTTGAGCGCGAGCGCAACGGATGCCTCCGAGACTGGCCCGGCCGCGATCAGCCGCGCCATCTGGGCAGGAAACAGCGACCACACGCTGAAGCCCCAGGCCGCGATGGCAGGGAGCGCGACTACGAGAGCCCCTGCCGGCGCCAACAACGTCGCAACGGCGAGAGCTGCAAAGGAGATTGAAAGAGCGATGAGAGAGCTCCGCACCACCCGGTTCGATCCGAAGCGGTCGTTCAGCGTGCCGCCGACCGTGACGCCGATCGCTGCGGCGAGGCCCCACATCGAGACCGTCGCGCTGATTCCGGTGGCACCGAAACCGAGCACCGCCTTCAGATAGGGAGCGATGTAGGGGTAGGCCGTGAAGGCGCCGATCGCCCAGAACAGGCTTACGGCGAGGAGGCGAAGGATCGCAGGGCGCCGGACCACCCCGAGCCGTTGCTTCAGGCTCGCCACCGCAATCCCGAACCCGGCGTCGGAGCGAATCCCGAGACCGATTCCGACGATCGCGACGAGTCCCATCGCAGCCACGGCGAGAAAGGTGGTTCGCCAGCCGAAAGCATGGCCGACGATGGCGCCGAGAGGCAGGCCGAGCGCGATGGCGATCGTCATGCCGCCGCTGACGATGGCGAGCGCACGTCCGCGCTTGCCCGCAGGTACGATGACTCCCGCCAGCGAGTTCGCTCCCGGAATGTAGAGCCCCGACGCGACCGCCATCATGATGCGGGCGAGCATCAGCGCCGCGAAGGACGAGGAGTGCGCTGCGATGAGGTTCCCGGCGGTGAAGATCGCCATGGCGAGAAGCAGCGTATCGCGCCGCCGCAAGCTCGCGGTCAAGACGGTCGAGATCGGCGAGCTTACGGCAAGGACGAGCGTGAAGACGACGACCAGCGTGGCCGTCGCCGAGAGGCTCATCCCGAGGTCGTCGGCGATGGTCGGCAGAAGCGGCGCGATCATGAACCCTTCGGTTCCGATGGCGAAGGTGCCGAGCGCGAGAAAGGCCGGGGGCAGAAGAGAGCCTTCCTCAACCGGCTTCGACGCCATCGCTTCGACGGCGGCGGGGGCCTTAGCCGCGGAGGATAGCGGCTTGTCATGAATCATCGAGAGCGCTCCAAACGCCGCAGGCTCCCCCTGCCGGACCGACATGGGGGCGCCTCTACGGATCAGACCGGAATGGGATTGGCGATCAGTTCGAGATTGAAGCCCTGCACCAGCGCGTGCTCACCGCTGCCTGGGTTATCCCGCAGCGCCTTAATCTCGTCGACGATCACCTCTGCCGCCTCGGTGGCGAGACCGGCCATCGTTTTTTCGATGAAGATGTCGAGCGGCATGGCGCGAGAGTCGCCGCTCTTCTTGATGAGGTCGGTATCGACCCAGGGTGGCGCGATCTCCTGCACCGAAACGCCGGTTTCGCGCAGCATGAAGCGCTGCGACAGCGCATAGGAGTGCAGGGCTGCCTTTGTGGCCGAATACACAGCCGTTGTCGCCAGCGGCACATAGGCCAGGATGGAGGTGTTGTGGATCACCGTCGCACGTGGCTGGGCCTTCAGATGCCCAATCAGCGCCGATGTCAGCCGGATCGGCCCGAGCAGATTGGTGTCGATGATCTTGCGCGACGTCGCATCGTCGATCGTGCCGCCCGCATCGTCGAAGGGCATGATGCCGGCGTTGTTGATCAGCACGTTCAGGGTCGGATAGGCCTGCGTCAGGCGGCCAGCCACCCGTTCGATATCGGCGGCATCGGCGATGTCGAGTTCGATCCCATCGATGCCCGGATTGGCCGTCGTCACCTCGTCGAGCAGYGCCCGGCGGCGCCCCGCCACGATCACCTTGTTGCCGAGCTTGTGGAATGCCTCGGCCAGGCCCCGCCCAATGCCCGAGGTCCCCCCGGTGATGAAGATCGTGTTGCCGGTCATCTGCATGGCGTCACCTGGTATCTCTCGTTGAGGCAGACCGGGCACTCCCCGCCGCCGATGGACCGACAATCGCAAACAATCGCAATGTCTCAAATGACACATAAGCGTCGATTTGAGACATTGCGTCGCGAAATCTCGCTATCGCCGAACGTTGACGGCCGCGCGGTCTGCGGGCTGGGCTCAGCCTTCGAGAAAGCGATCGATCTCGGCCGCGAAGTCGTCGATGTGCTGAAACAGGAAGGCGTGTCCCGCGTCCGGATAAAGCACCAGCTTGGCATCTGGCGCCTGCTGCGAGAGCACATAGGAACGATAGGCCGGCAGCATCACGTCGTGAGCGCCGTTCGCGACGAGCATCGGCAGCCTCAGCTCCTTGGCGCGGTGCAGTACGCCAGGCCAGCTCGACACCGCCTTAACCTGCCCCATGAACGACACAGCGCTGACCGGCGGCCCCCGACCTGGCGCCGTGGCGATGCGGGCGAGCGAGCTGCGGCCGGCAGCGACCGCGCTTTCGCTCTCCGGATAGAACAGGAACAGGAAATCGTCGGCGTCGTTTTCCGGCTTTGTCATGATCTGCGGCACTCGCGGATGCTGCTGCGGACCGTCGGCGACCGGCCCCGGGCTCGACCCCGCCACGATGAGCCGGCGGACGAGCGCCGGGAAATCGAGGGCGAATTGCTGGCTGACCACGCCACCCAGCGACCAGCCGAGCAGATCGACCTGCGAGCAGCCGAGACGCTGGATGAATTCGGCCGCGACGGCGGCGAGTCCCGCGACCGTCTCCGGCACGCTCCCATCGGAGCGCCCTATGCCCACGCTGTCGAAGCGGATCACCCGCCTGTCTTGTGAGATCGCCGCGATGAAGGCCGGGTCCCAATCGTCCATCGTGCCGCGGAAGCGCTGAAGGAGGACCAGCGGCAAACCGCCGATCGGTCCGTCTTCACGCCATGCCAACCGCCCGAAGGATGTTTCCAGCGCATTGATCTCGGATTTGACGGCCACGCTTGCCTCCGGCGTTCGACCTTGACGGTCGAGACAAGCTAGGCCCCACAGTCGTCCGCTCCTAAGTCAACAAGGCGGCAATTCCGGACATGGCCGCCGCCATGGCGTCTTCTTTTGGCTGCCGGAGCGGCACCTGACGCGTTATGCGAACCGAGTTGGGTGCGATGGCTTCGCTGGCCGGGGAACTACTCGCCAGCCTCGGCCATGCCAGATGTCACGTCGCCTGCCTGTTCCTGCGCTTCCGCCAGGCGTAGATTGCGACGCAGCGTCTGCGGCGGGTGCCCGAAGAAGCGCAGGAAAGCCCTGCGCATCCGATCGCGATCGGCAAAGCCGGTATCGCGAGCGACGATATCCATCGGATGCCTGCCATCCTCCAGCATCGCCTTCGCCGCCTCCAGGCGCAGCCGCTCGACAGCCTTCGCCGGGGATTGCCCGGTCTCTTCGCGAAACACGCGGGTGAACTGCCGTGGGCTCAGGCTCGCCGCATCCGCGAGTTCCTCGACGGTCAAGGCGTTGCGGAGATTCTCTTTGGCATAGACGAGCGCTCGTTTCACGCGATCGGAGCGCGGCTCAAGTTCAAGCAAGGCCGAGAACTGCGACTGGCCACCGGGCCGCCGATGATAGATGACGAGCCGGCGCGCGACTCCCCGGGCCAGCTCCGCGCCATAGTCATCCTCGATCAGCGCCAGGGCTAGATCGAGCGCGGAGCTCATTCCTGCCGATGTCCAGACATTGCCGTCCTTGATGAAGATGCGGTCGTCGTCGACCCGCACGGCGGGGTAACGCTCCTGCAGCGTCTTGGCATGGGCCCAGTGCGTCGTGGCTGATTTCCCATCGAGCAGACCTGCTTCCGCCAGCGCGAATGCGCCTGTGCAGACGCCAGCGACACGGCGGGAATGCTGGCCGGCAGCGGCGATGTAATCGCGCAACGCCGTCGTAAGGGGCCGCGGACGCAACTCGCCGAGAACCATGAGGGTGTCGGGAAATTCCCCTAGCGGGACGGTTTCAACCTTCATGCCCAAGGTAGATAAGATGCCCCCGCCTCTCTCCGACATGACGGAGACCGAGTAGGCGTGGCGGCCAAGCTGCAGGTTGGCGAACTCGAATGCAGACAAGGCAGCCAAGCCCATGACTTGGAAACCGTCTTCCATGATGAAGCCGACATGTCTCATCCGCACCTCCACCTCACCGGTTTCGCTTGATAGCATGATTTCATGCACGGCAGAGCGGGGCTCGAAAGCCGTCACGCCAGTCGGCCACCATTGGGCGACATAGCCAGCGGCGCGCAGGCTTCAAGACACAAGGCTGACGGATCGCGCGGATTGTCCCAAATCGGCGTGTCTTTGACGGATCGAGCCGCCGAATATCCGTCTACATCCCGCAAGGTGCATCAGCGAGGCGGCATCATGGTCAAAGCCATTTTTGATCCTCTCAAGCCTGGGTTCATCCCCGTGGAGGGGTATAAGCTTCGGATTCTGCGAAGCCCGGGGCTCGGCCTACCGATCCTCATCACTGCGCCCTGGCCGCAGAGCATCTACGCATTTCACGCGATCTGGGACGACCTGATGCAGCTCGGCCCCGTCATTGCGGTCGATCTCCCGGGCTTCGGGCGCTCGGATCATCGCTCCGAACTGATGTCGCCGGCAGCCATGGGGCAATTCGTCATCCGCCTGGCCGCAGAGCTCGGCATCGCACGGTGGCATGCCATCGGTCCCGACGTGGGCACCTCGGCGATGCTGTTCGCGGCGGCCACCCGGCCCGACCTGTTCGAAAGCCTCGTGGTCGGCAGCGGCGGCGTCGACATGGGCCTGCTCGGCAAGGGCTTGCGGAGCGTGATCGAGGCGAAGCCGGGGACGTATGGCGAGCCCGACGGCGGCGCCCAGGTCGTCGGCACGATCACCCGATTGACGCGTGCGACCCCACCGGCCGAGGCTATGGAAGATTTCCGCCTGTCCTCACTGGGGCGGCGCTGGATCGAGGCCGCGGACTATGTCAGGGCCTATCCGCGCGATCTGCCGAGGCTCCAGGCCCTCTTGCCGACGGTGACGACGCCCGTCCTCGTGATCTCCGGCAAGGACGACCCCATCGTGCCGCCGGCCAACGGCGAGCTTCTGGCGCGAAACCTTCCCCATGCCGCCCACCGGGTATTCCATGCCGGCCATTTCGTCTGGGAGGATGATGCCGCGGGCTATATGGATGCCGTTTCGGCCTGGGTCACGGGCGGCTATCGTCAGGTCTGACCGCCGCCCGAGGCTTCCCGTGTGTCGGCGGTGAGTTCCCCGTAGAGCCCGCGCGTGCCCCAGTCCTCTTCCTGGCCCCGGTGCGAGCGCTCATTTTCAAGATCTGCGGCAAGGAGCTGGGCCAGGGTCGATGCGGCGGCCTTCGACGCCTGCAGGAACCCATTCTCGTCTGCACTCGATGGCCGGCTCCGACCAAAGAGCGAGCGGTCGTGCATTCGAAACAAGGCTGCAGACCGATGCGCCCGGTGAGCGCGAAAACCGAAACGGATCAAGGCTTCCTTCCCGATCGAAAGACTGGATTCATAGGTCTCGCTCTCGACGTGATCCGCTCCAAGGCGCAGCAGCTCGTAGGCATGGCGCCGATCCCACGCACGCGAGAGGATCACGAGGTGCGGAAACGACGTCCGAGCCGTTTCGACCAGATGGCTGATCTGCTCGCGCTCGTCGATGGCGACGATGAGGATCTTTGCCGTTTCCGCTCCCGCGGCGCGAAGAAGGTCGAGCCGGGTTGCATCCCCGAAATTCACGCGCTGATCGAAGCGGCGCAGGATTTCGATCTGGGTCAGGCTCGTGTCCATGATCGAGATCCGCAGGCCGTTGGCCTGCAGCAACCGGCCCGCGATCTGCCCGAAACGGCCGAACCCGGCGACGATGACATCGACGCGATCCTCGAATTGGACGTCTGGCGCGGCCTGCTGCGACGGAGCGATCCGGCGACGGATGATGCGGTCCAGCAAGAGCATCAGCAGCGGCGACAGCAGCATCGAGATGGCAACGGCGGCAGGCAGCAGGCGCGACAGCTGCTCGGGCAGCAGCGCAAACTGCTTGGCGAAGCCGATGAAGACGAAGATGAACTCCCCGCCTTGCGCGAGCAGGACAGCCAGCGAAATCGCCTCGATGGGACGGAAACGGAAGGCGCGGGAGGCCGCGTACATCGCGAGCGTCTTGGCGAGCATCAGGCCCACCGCGATCGCGATGACGGAAAGCGGCTGGCTTCGCAGCAGTTGGAGATCGAGTCCCGCTCCGACCGTGATGAAGAACAGCCCCAGCAGCAAGCCGCGAAACGGATCGATGTCGCTCTCGATTTCCTGCCGAAACTCGGTTTCGCTGAGGACAACCCCGGCGATGAAGGCACCCAGAGCCGGCGACAGACCGACGACGGTCATCAGAGCCGCCACGCCGACGACGAGCATCAATGCCGCTGCGGTGAAGACCTCGCGCGAATGCGTTGCCGCGATAAATCGGAACAGAGGCCTGACGGCGAACCGGGCTGCGAGGACGACGAAGACTACTGCCACCAAGGCCTCGGCGCCGCGCAGCCAGGCGGCCGGATTGCCCTCCGCTGCCGCAGATGCGTTCGACGCCAGCAGCGGAACGACGAGGAACAGCGGGATGATGGAGAGATCCTGAAACAGCAGCACACCGAAGCAGGCACGGCCGATGGTCCCCGACCGCTGCCCCTTCTCTTCCAGTGTGGCCATGACGAGCGCGGTCGAACTCATCGCGAGGATGAGAGAAAGCGTCACCGAGACCGCGAAGGAGAGCCCCAGCATCATGGCTATGGGCGTGATCACCACCGACACGGCGAGCATCTGTGCCATGCCGAGCCCGAAGATTAGTCCCTTCATCTGCCACAGCAGCGCAGGGCGAACCTCCATGCCGATGAGAAACAACAGGATGACGATGCCGAATTCGGCGACATGGCTGACGGCGGCAATATCGCCCGTCAAGGAGAGCAGGCCCGGGCCGATCACGGCGCCTGCGATGATGTAGCCGAGAACGGATCCGAGCCCCAAACGCTTGGCCAGAGGGACGGCGATGACGCCGGCAAGCAGATAGACGAAGGTCCGGACCAGGATTTCGCCGGTGCTCATATGACGGTCTCCCGCATCAGATTGTCGAGATAGCGCCTATATCCCTGCGCTGCCTGCTCCAGCTGCTCTCCACGCAACCGAGGGGCGTCATGGAGCAGATGGGGCGCGGCCCAGTGCATCTGGCAGAGCGCCGCTGTCCGCTCCAGCGGCCGCAGGAATTCCTCCACCCTGTAACCGTTGCGACCGTCCTCGCGGTAGCTCCGCTCATCGCCGCCGGTGGAGGCCGCACAGAACAAGGTCTTGCCGGCAAGGCGCGGCGCGCTGCCGCCATAGGCGAAGCCGTGAAGCCAGACGAGGTCGAACCACTCTTTGAGGACAGCCGGCACCGAATACCAGAACAGCGGGAACTGGATCCCGATCACCTTGTGGCGCAGCAGCCTTTCCTGCTCCGCAGCGACGTCGATCTGATAGTCTGGATAGGCTTGGTAGAGATCGTGGATCTCGATCCTGGGCTGCTCGGCCGCCGTTTTCGCCAGGCGGGCGTTCACGACGCTGCGGTCGAGCCGCGGGTGAGCGATGACAAGCAGGCCAGTCGGCTCGACCGGGTTCGTCTCCTCTGCGACCGGGCTCAAGATCATGTGGTCTGCTGAGTTTTGCATCGTCGTCGGGGCGTTTGATCTGGAGGAGGACGTCGCGGCGGTCAGCGCGTGGCCGACGGAGCCGGTGGGGCTGGCAGCAGCCTTCCCCTGACTAGGAGCCAGAGTGTCCGCAGAACGATCGCGCCCATCGCGATCGAGACGAATGCAAACACGACGGGCGCCAGGACGGAGACCGGACCTGCATCGCCGCGGCCGACGAGTTTGACCATCGCCGTTGCCAGCGCGGTGAGCCCGAAGGTGAAAGCCCAGACCGAGGCTGTGACACCGGCAGCGAAGATCCACCGTGCCAGCCGCGCGAGCAGCAGGAGCTGCAGCAAGCCGTAGCCGATCAGGCCGTAGACGACGATATCAGGCGGGCCGCTCGTGACGCTTAGATAGGCCGCGGCGCCGACCGTAGGCGGAGCCAGCTGGATGCCCAGCACCGGCCGCAGCGGCGGCGGCATCTCCGGCGCTGTGTAGAGCCTGTGGAGCAGAACGGATTCGATCGCCAACCAGCTCAGGAGGCCAGCCCCGAAGGCGAGGCGGCCCCAGTCTCCGAGCCCGAATGTCGTCAGGCCGATCGCGGTGACATAGGAACCTGCGACCGTCGGCAGATAGAGGACTGGCGTCGTCGCGGCCAGATCGCGCGTGCCCTGCCAGAGGATGCCGGTGCGCCACAGGGCGAAGACCAGAGTGAAGGTCAATCCCGCCGCAAAAAGCGCCACCGCGACGGGGCTGGAATAGGGGTTGGCGGCAATCGCAACCAGCATCGTCGCAACTCCGACCAGCCCGATGAAGCAGCACTGGACCGGGTGGTTCGCCTCCCCGATGGCTTCGCTGCGAGCCGCCAGCCATTTGGCGGCGAAGAGGACAAGGAGAACGGCCCAGACGAAACCGCCTGCCAGCATCAGGGCCTCGCCGATCGCAGCCGGCAGCCCCCAGACCTCATGCGCCGCCCGCCAGCTATTGCCCCACCCGATCAGCCCCAGGACCATGCCGAAGAAGGAGGCGGGGATGGCGAGGGGTTTGCTCATGGATCTGTCCATCCGGGTTGGGCTTTGGGTTGTTCGGCTAGGTGGCTTAATGAGACGCGCGCCTCCGCGAGCGAGGAATATCTCCGCATCTCATCGGCCCGGTCGGGACATGGCGGACCTTAGCGGCAAACCCAGCAGGACCGCAGGACGAAGACGAGGCAATTCGGGACGTGGGCGCGAAACATCCCTGCGCGGGACGTCCCGATTGCCTGTCTTTGCACCACAGACGCGCTCGTGGCTCTCGAAGGGATTTGTCCGAAATCGCCTCGTCTTCGTCCTGCGCGCTGGCCCCGCCCCCTTTAAGGTTCATGCTTCATTCGCGCAGTGGGAAGCGGTCATGACAAGCATCAAGGTCAACGGGGCTGCATATGAGGTCGATGCGGAAGCGGAGACGCCCTTGCTTTGGGTTCTGCGCGATACGTTGGGATTGACCGGGACGAAATACGGCTGCGGCATCGCCCAATGCGGCGCCTGCACTGTACTAATGGACGGTCAGGCCGTCCGGTCCTGCCAGATGCCGCTCGACAGCGTCGGCACCGCGGAAATCCGCACGATCGAGGCGATCGAGCAGGATCCTGTCGGCCATAAGGTCGTCGAGGCATGGGTGGCGCAGCAGGTGCCGCAATGCGGCTATTGCCAGTCGGGACAGGTCATGGCCGCGACCGCGCTACTCAAGCAGACGCCGAAGCCGAGCGATGCGGACATCCAGGACGCCATGACCAATCTCTGCCGTTGCGGGACCTACAATCGGATCGCAGCGGCGATCCATCAGGCCGCTGGTTGAGGAGGGATCGACATGAACATGCTCGCAGCGATCAAGTCCACCAACGCAACTGCGCTGATCCCCGTCGAAGGCGTCGCCAATCTCTCTCGCCGGGGCGTTCTCGGTGGCGCGGCCTCGCTGGTGCTGGGCGCTCTGCTGCCCGCCATCCCAGCGCGCGCCCAGACCGCTCAGGCGGTCAAGCCGGGCACACGCGTTGCCGCCTTCCTGGTCATCGGCAAGGACAACAGCTTCAAGATCCTCAGCCCCTTCGTCGAAGGCGGTCAGGGCATCAACACCGGCATGGCGCAGACGATCGGCGAGGAGCTCGACGTCAACCCGGCCCGCTTCGAGGTGGAATGCGCGCCACCCGGACCCGACTACGCCGTCATCGACGGATTGCGGATGACGGGCGGCAGCTTCTCGACGCGCTCAAGCTACATGCCGATGCGCCGGCTCGGCGCCAGCGCGCGCGAAATGCTCATTCGGACAGCCGCGGCGCGCCTGAAGGTCAAGCCCGACAGTCTCACGACCGAAGACGGCCATGTCGTTCACGCGGCATCCCGTCGGCGCGTAGCCTATGGCGAACTCGCCGAGGAGGCCTTGAAGCTCACCCCCGCCGCCGAGGTGAAGCTGCGCGACCCCGCAACCTTCCGCTGGCTGCGAAAGCCCGTACCCCGGCTCGACGTTCGTGAGAAATCGACCGGAAAAGCGATCTACGCGATCGACCAGAAAGTCGACGGCATGCTCTACGCGGCCGTGCAGCATGCGCCGCATCTCGGCACGAACCCGACCGGGATCGCGAATGAAGACACGCTCAAGGCCATGCCGGGAGTCCATGGCGTGCACCGCTTGCCCGGCGCGGTCGCCGTCACCGCAAACAGCTGGTACCGGGCTCGCAAGGCGGTCGAGGCGGCGGACGTGACCTGGTCCGCGCCGCCTGCGAGTGGCTTCGACGCCGTCGCGGCGGACTACTCTTCGGCGGGCCTGCTATCCAAGCTCAAAGGCAACACCGCCCAGGCCGTCTCGGCCGAAAAGGAGGGCGATGTTGCGGCAGCCTTCGCCAAGGCCGTTAAGACCGTAGAGGCCGAGTACGATGCGCCATACCTCGCTCATGGCCAGCTCGAACCGCCCTCGTCGATCGCGCGCTTCAACGCGGATGGTTCGCTGGAGCTCTGGCTTCCCAACCAGATGCCCGAGCTGTTCCAGTCGGTCGCGGCTCAGGCGGCCGGACTGCCGCCGGAGAAGGTGATCCTGCATTCGCCGATGCTCGGCGGGTTCTTCGGGCGCCATTTCGTCTATGGGCCCGGCAATCCCTTCCAGCAGGCGATCCTATTGGCGAAGGAAACCGGCAAGCCGGTCAAGCTGCTCTGGTCCCGCGAGGAGGAGTTCAAGCGCGACGCGCTGCGCCCGTTGAGCTTCAGCCGCTTCCGGGCCGCGATTGGCCCCGATGGAAAGCCGACCGCCATCCAGGTCCGTACCGTTGGAGAAGGACCGCTGGGACGCTATTTCGGCGCCGGCGCGAAGGGCGGGGTCGACAGCTCCGCGGTCGAGGGCATCGTCGAGAAGCCCTATGCCATCGCGTCCCGCAGCATGGAGTATGTCCGCTTCCCCCATCCCGTGACGATCGCCTTCTGGCGTTCGGTCGGTCACTCGATGAACGATTACTTCTACGAGGGCTTCTTCGACGAGATGGCCGATGCCGGGAAACAGGACCCCTTCCAGCTCCGCATGGAATTGCTGAAGGACAAGCCACGCCATCGGAAGCTGCTGGAGACGGTGGCCGCGATCTCGGGCGGTTGGAAGCGCGGCCCCTATGATGCGGAGGGCGGCAAGCGGGCGCGCGGCGTAGCCATGGCCTCGCCCTTCGGCTCGGAAACAGCGACGATCGCCGAGGTCTCGCTCGAAGCGGGCGAGGTCAAGGTTCACAACCTCTGGATCGCATTCGATCCCGGCAGCATCGTCAACCCCGCGATCGTGAAGTCGCAGGTCGAGTCGGCGGCAGCGCTAGGGCTCTCCGCCACGCTGTTCGAGGAACTCGTCTATGATGGGGGCCTACGCCAGTCTCACAATTTCGATGACTATCCGATCCTGTCCCGAGCCGCGATGCCTCAGGTTCATGTCGAGATCGTCGAGAGCGGAGCGCCGATGGGCGGCGTCGGGGAGCCTGGACTGCCCGGCGTTCCCCCGGCAGTGGTCAACGCGGTTGCCGCCCTGACCGGCCGGCACATCCGAAGCCTGCCTCTGTCGAAGGCGAAATTCGGAAGCTGAGCCGGAGGAGAGAACTCTCTTCGCCGTCGCGGCCCCTGTTCGAGATCAAGCATAGCGAACATCGATAAGGGCGCGCGCCGGTGATGTTCACCGGCGCGCGCCCGAGTGTTTTTGGGCGGCCCGCCCCTACTGCGCAGGCAGCGTCTTCAGGAATGCGATGATATCGCTGCGATCCTGTGTGTTCGGGACCGCGATCGCCATGGTCGTCCCGGGAACCGCCTTCGCAGGTCCCCCGAGATAGGTGTCGAGCTGCTCCTCGGTCCAGGTCAGGCCGGAGCCCGTCATCGCCTTCGAGTAACGAAAACCGGGAGCGCTCGCCGCCGGGCGACCGACGACGCCGGCGAGTCCGGGTCCGATCTTGTTCTGGCTCCCGGCCGCATGGCAGGCGGAGCAGCGGGAGAACAACGTCTTTCCCTTTGCCGCGTCGCCCTCCGCATGCGCGAGACCGGCACTCCCCACAAGGCAGGCGATCAGCAGAAGTCGTTTTCCCAGCATCATGACTCATCCCTCTCTCAAAGACCGGCCACTGCGGCCGCGATCCGGATGCGGATGAGGTTAGGCGGCAGCCGAATGCAGCCCGAGGACGAAAACACGCTGTTTCGGGACGCAAAGATATTCCATCACCGGCTTGAAGCTGGGTGAGGCCACCGCGCTCTGGCCGCCACCGGCGATCCGAGCGAAGCAGGTTACGCTTGCGGCGCTCAGCCTGAGTGAGGGCGTGGATCTGACCGACGTGAAGGCGAGGATGACTGCTCCGTTGATGGCAATGTCCTCGGCCGCCCTTTTTACAGCGGTAAGATCCCTCCAAGCTCAGTTGAGAGCGCGACGTGCGTCCAGATAGGCGATGACATCAACGAGCCCGGCCACGGTCTGCAGCTTCTCGATCGGCCGGGCATTGAGGGGGATGTTCGCGCTGGCAAGCCAGCTTGCGGCGATCTCATCGTCACCGCCGACAATTGCATCGAGCGAGCGAAACAACTGCACGAAAAGGACGGCAAGCTCGAACGGCTTTGTGCCAGGCTCAAGTGCAGAGCCGCCGCGCCTGATGCGCGAGATTGTAACCTCACTGACGCCGATGATCGCGGCAAGCGTCTCGGAGCTGATCTTGAGCTGGTCCGCTGCCCGAATAGCGGCTTTGGTGACGACCGCGCCCGATTCAGCAGATGAAACAGGGAAATGTTGACCTGGCACGACAATTCCTTTTCTCGGATAAGGACGACGGCGCCCGTTAGCGTAAGAGAGACAACCCCGAGCGGCGCGGGCCTAGCCGGGCCAAGGCCAGTATCATTGCCCGAACCTAGACCTCGACGATACAGTCGATCCGGAAACCCGGGTTCTCTCTTAATCCATCGCGCGGGTAACCGGCCTGGTTGGCAAACACCCGCGTTTGCCCGACTAGGTAATCGTGAGAGCCGTGATCGTGCCCATGGATCCACAACTCCGGCCTGGTGGCCTCGATCAGCCAACCGAGATTCGACACGAATGCCGGAGACAGTGATCCACCCTGATGTCGCGGCTGCACCGAGCCTGGATGCGGCGCATGGTGGGTTACGACCACAGTGGGCCCGCCGTGCTGCCGCTCGAGTTCCTGCCTCAGATAATCGCGGTCTTTGCGATGTTTGAATAGCCCCTAGATTCCTGGACGCCTTCTTCCCTAATTTTGAGGCAAGGAGGCCATGATGGGGCCCGGACATTTTACGGACGATTTCAAGCGTGATGCGGTCGCGCAGATCACCGAGCGGGGCTACCCCGTTGCAGAGGTGTCG